>ONPF01000051.1 GCA_900319635.1 uncultured Eubacteriales bacterium
GTTCTTCTGTATAGTGGTATCTGCATGCCATCTTTCATCACCCACTATACTTTACCACATCTTTTGTTATATTGCTACCTTTTAATTAGATTTTAGTATGAAAATCGACGGCATGATGTGCTCCATGTGCGAGGCGCACATCAACGACGTGATCCGGAAAACGATTCCGGAAGCGAAGAAGGTATCCTCCTCCCAACGCACCGGCGAGGCCAGCTTTGTGACCGAGGAGCCGGTGGACGAGGACGCCCTGCGGGCGGCCATCGCCGGGACGGGCTATACCTGCCTGGCGGTGACGGCGGAGCCCTGGGAAAAGAAGGGCTGGTTCCACAGGTAATACGCTTACAGCAGCTCCGCCATGGCCTCCCCCAGGGCTTTCAGGTATTCCTCCTGCTCCCGGCTGCGGGAAGCGCTGTCCAGCCGGGCGATGGGCTCGGCGCCGAGCCAGCGCAGCTGCGCCGCCGCCCGCTCCGTTTTGAGGGCTATCTGGGTGTATGCCGGGCCGATGCGCAGCAGCGCCAGCGCCTCCTTCGGCGCAAGAAAGCCGCTGCTGAGCACGCCCATGGTGTCAAAGATGGTGTCGTTTGCGATGGGGCCCAGAATCACGTCCGCGTCCAGGCTGTCCTGGCCCCGGCGGTTGCGGAAAATATAGGAAAACCAGTCCGCGTCCCGCTGAAAGCGCCGCACCCGGAGACCGTCAAGCTCCAGCTCGTAGCTGTTCAAAACAGCCTTTTCCCCCGCCCAGCGGAGGGCGAATTCCCGCTCCGGCGTCAGATAAAAGCCCTGGCCGAAGTCCGCGTTGACCCGGCCGTAGTGAGCATCCGGACTGGGGATGCTCCGGTCGCTTACATGATAGAGCTTCATAGTTCCTCCTGTGTTTGCCGATTCTGTTGCTACTGTAAAGGGAAAAAGCGCAAAAGTCAATTGGGCAGATACCTCCCACCGGCAGTTTTCCGATCCGCACTTGCTTTCCTTCGGGTTTTGCGGTACTCTGTCTGTAGCGTGTTTTGAAAAGGCTGCACGGATCTCATTTTTGAATGGAGCGGGAAGCATGGATTTCGCTGAAAAAAAGTACGATGTTTTTTCGATGTTCAACGACCGCTGGGCGCTGGTCACTGCGGGAAGCCTGGAGGACTATAACACCATGACCATCGGCTGGGGCAGCCTGGGCACCATCTGGGGGCCGCCCCACAAGGGAAAGCCGATCGTGACGGTCTACGTCTCCCCGGCGCGGTACACCCACAGCTATCTGGAAGAAAACGACTATTTCACCGTCAGCTTCTTCCCGGAGGAATACCGGAAAGATCTGGGGATCCTCGGCAGCAGATCCGGCCGGGACGGCGACAAGGTCGCGCTGACCGCCTTGGAGCCAGTGGCCGTAGAGCACGGCGTGGACTTCAGGCAGGCGGAGCTGACCTTTGTCTGCAAAAAGCTCTATTCCCACCAGTTTGAGCTTGAACAGGTGCCGACTGAGGTGGCAGACTGGATCTATACCCGCGTCCCGCCCCACACCATGTTCATCGGAGAAGTTGTGGACGTGATCGAGCGCTAATACTAACACCTAATAGAAATCTTTGAATCTTTCCGGTCAGAATTGCGCCATGCTTCGTTGCTTCCCTTGACCATATATCTCCATTATGCTCTGCGTCTTTCTAAAGCTTTCTATCAGGTATTAGTATAAGACAATCATGAAAAAGGGGCCGCTGCAAAAAGAAAACTTTGCAGCGGCCCCTTCCTGCGCATCGGGGATGATCGATCGCTTTTACGCCTCAGCGATAATGCGGCGGATGACCTTCTCGCAGCGTTTCCTGTCGTAGACCACCGGCACCGGATAGACGGGGTTGGCCTCCGCCAGCGCCCAGGTGACCATTTGCGGGATGTCCGCCTCTTTGATGAAGTCAAAGCCCGTGGGAATGTTCATGCGCTTGTTCATGGCGCGGATCTCGTCGATGAAGGCTTTCGCTTTCTCCGCGTCGGTGCCGGTGAATTTCACGCCGGTCAGCTCCGCCAGGTGCGCCAGCTTTTCTTCCACCGCCTCGCCGTAGTCCTCCAGCACGATGGGCAGGATCACGGCGTTTGCAAGGCCGTGGGGCGTGTTGTACAGCCCGCCCAGGGTGTGGGCGATGGCGTGGACGTTGCCCACGCCCGCCCGGGTGAAGGCGAAGCCCGCTTTGTAGGAGGCGATCAGCATCTGGGTGCGCGCCTCCATGTCATTCCCGTCGTTATAGGCTCGCTCCAGATATTGAAAGATCTCGCACACGGCCTCCTCCGCCAGACGAATGCTCTCCTGCGTGTTATAGGTCCAGCAGACATAGGCCTCCACAGCGTGGGTCAGCGCGTCCATGCCGGTGGTGGAGGTGATCTTCTGCGGCAGCTCCCGGGTCATCTCCGGGTCGAGGATCGCGTACTTCGGCACCAGGTGCAGATCCATCAGCGCGTACTTGTGGTGGGTCTCGGTGTCGGTGATGACGGCGGCGATCGTGGTCTCCGATCCGGTGCCGGCTGTCGTCGGCACGGCGATATAGGGCGGGATCTTCTTCCCGACGCGCAGCAGGCCTGCCATCTTGCCCACTTCGGTCTTCGGCCGCACCACCCGGGCGGCCGCGGCCTTGGCCGCGTCCATGGGCGAGCCGCCGCCGATGGCGATAAAGCCCTGGCAGCCGCCGTCCAGATAGAGCTTCTGGATCCGGTTGACCGTGTTGACGGAAGGATTGGCCTCAACTTCGGCAAACAGCGTGTAGGAGATCCCAGCCCTGTCCAGCTCTGTGAGGATTTTCGGTGCAAGCTTTTTGCCGACAGTCGGGCCTGTGACGACCATGACCTTGCAGACCTTTTCCTTTTTCAGCAGCTCCGGGATCTTCCGGATGCTGCCCACGCCGGAGACCGGGATCGGTCGGCGCCAGGAAAGGCACCGGGCCCCCACGTTAAAGACGGCCTGGAAGCTGCGATAATATGCCTTTTTCATTGCACTCATCGTCAAGTTCTCCTTTATTCAAATACATACCGTAGAAATCAAGAAATTGTTTCGTCTCCGCCTGGCTGGGCTTCGACAGAACAATGTCCGCTTTTCCCTGCTCGATCAGCTCTCCCCGGTGCAGGAAGAACACCTGCTGCGCCGCGTTTTTCTCCCGGAAAGAGGCTCGTCCACCGCTTGCTCGGAAAGCGTATTCGCTTGTCCGTAGTGTAGCACTTGTCGCTGGTCATTTCAATCGACCCGCTCCATAAACTGTGCCAAATAATAAGAAGCCTCACGAAATCACATATAGAAAACTTTCGCTTTTCAAGCGCTGTATTTTGGTATATGATTAAGCAAGCGCGAAGGGAGATCAAGCCAAATGACGAACTACTGCGGTTACATGGGGAAGGTTCTGCTGCTGGATCTGAGCGCCAGGAAGGTCGAAAACTACATCTGAACAGACCTGGAGCGGGAGTTGTATATCGGCGGAAAGGCTATGGCCTCCAAAATCCTCTATGACAAGCTGAGCGGGAAGGAGACCGCCTTCGATCCCGAAAATCTGATCGTGATCGCCACGGGGCCGCTGACCGGTACAGGCGCGCCATCCTCCAACCGCTTTGACATTTCATCCCTCTCCCCGCTGACAGGGATCACGTCCTCCTCCAACTGCGGGGGAAACTTCGGGCACTATCTGAAAAAGGCGGGGCTGGACGCGCTGATCATTCGGGGCAAATGCGAAAAGCCGACCTGGGTGGAGATCGAAAACGGAGAGTTCCGCTTCCATGACGCCGCCGAACTCTGGGGTATGAAGGTCTCCGAGACCCAGGAGGCGCTGCAGAAGACGCTGAATGCCGCCCACGGCAAGCCCCTGCGCTGCGGCATGGTGGTCATCGGCCCGGCCGGGGAAAACCGGGCTTGCGTTTGGGCAAGCCTGCAGATCACGCCGCGCGGCTGTCTGGTCGCTGTCAACGGCGTCCTGGCCAATCCGCGGACAAAGCTCCGGGACGGGGATACGGTGTACTTCTTCCCTGCCGTGGCGGGAGGTTGATCGGGAAAAACAAGCTCCGCCCTTTTCATAGCAAACAGGAGACGGCTCGACATGAGCCGTCTCAGACTGTAGACAACCCTTCGCCTATGCGGCAAGGTACCGACACGCATGGGGGGATTGTGAAGGGGGGATGGGAGTCCCCCCTTCACGTTCAATCTACGCAAGAATGGGAACTTTTTTCGGAAGACAGCTTGAGCCGTCTCCTGCTTTATGGGCACGATGCCCTTCCCGTTTCAAGGATGATGGTGGTGGTGCTGATGATCGCTGGAGCCCTCGGAGAACAGCATGTCCATCCCGTGGCCGATGGGCTCGATCACCGCGGCCAGATTCTCCTTTGCCGCCTTCTCGCTGCCGGGGAGATTCACGATCAGCGTCTTGCCGCGGATCCCCGCCGCGCTGCGGCTCAGGCAGCCTCGCGGCGTGATCTGCAGGCTTGCCCAGCGCATGGCCTCGGGAATGCCGCGGGTCTCTCTCTCGACGACGGCCAGCGTGGCCTCGGGCGTAATGTCCCGCTGGGAAAAGCCCGTGCCGCCGGTGGTCATCACCAGGGCGATCTTCCTCTCATCCGCGCATTGAATCAGCTCCGCCTCAATCTGCTCCCTTTCATCCGGGATGATATTCGTATAGACGACTTCAAAGCCGGCCTCCTCCAGCATGGCCTTCACAGCCGGGCCGCTGGTGTCCACGCGCTCCCCGCGGGCGCCCTTGTCGCTGACGGTGATGACTGCCGCTGTGTACTTCATGGCTTTTATCCTCCGATCTGATTCATATTTCGGTTCGCGTGGCTGCGTTCGCTGTAAGACAGCTCTCCGTGCCACCGGGGTTTTTCCAGGATCGCCTTGCGGATCGTCCGCTCCATCTCCTCCAGGCTCATGCCCTTGATGGAGATCTCCTCCGAGGAGTGCAGGCAGGGCTTGATCTTCCCGTCCGCCGTGATGCGGATGCGGTTGCAGGCGGCGCAGAAGTGCGCGCTGACGGGGCTGATAAGGCCGATGTTCCCCTGCGCACCGGGCAGCCGGTAGAGCTTTGCCACGCCGCCGTCCGCCGCAGCCGGCTCAAGCGACCGCAGCCGCTCCGTCACGACCGTATAGGGGATAAAGGCCTCCGGGCCAAAGTCCCCGCTGTCGTACATGGGCATCAGCTCGATAAAGCGCACATCCACCGGATAGCGCCTTGTCAGCTCGGCAAGCGCCGGGATCTCGTCGTCATTGAAGCCGCCGATCAGCACGGCGTTGATCTTGATTTTCTGAAAGTCCTCGCGCAGTGCGGCCTCGATTCCCTGCAGTGCCTGGGACAGCTCTCCGCGCCGGGTGATCCTGCGGTATTTCGACTCATCCAGGGTGTCCAGGCTAATGTTCAGGCGATCGACCCCCGCCTCCCGCAAGGGCGCGGCAAGCTTTGGCAGCAGCGTTCCGTTTGTGGTCAGACAGAGCTCCCGGATCCCTTCGATCTGCGCCATCTCCCGGCAAAGGGCGACGATGTCTGGCTTGACCAGCGGTTCCCCGCCGGTGATGCGCAGCTTTGTGATCCCCAGCGAAGCGGCGGCTTTGACCGCCAGTACCATCTCCTCGTGGGTCAGCATGTCCTCGTGCCGCTTTTTGAACACGCCGTCCTCCGGCATGCAGTAGCGGCAGCGCAGATTGCACAGCTCCGTCACGGAAAGCCGCAGGTAGCTGATCTCTCTTCCGTATGTGTCTTTCATGTGCTTGCCTCCTTCCCGATTCGCTCCGCCCCGGCTGACGCGGACTCCACCAGATCGTGTGCCCTCTGGCAGCTTCCGGCGAGAAACGGCCAGTCGGGATCGCCGAGCCTGCGCACCGGCTCCCGCTCCGGAATCGGCCCCAGGGCGGTGATGGGCGTGTGGCAGGATAGTGTTTCTTTCATGAAAAAATGTCGATGATCTCGCCCAGCCGATCCAGGGTATAGCCGCCCATGGCCTCGATGCGTTCCCGGAAGGCCTTGCTTTTGAGCGTGCGGATCAGCTGCCTGACAAGGCCTGTGTTCCAAATCGCTTCCGGGATCAGCAGATCATACTCCTCCACGCAGATGGGCCGGAAATCCAGATCGTAGAGCCTGGCGGCGGAATAGATGCCCATGCCGGCATCCGCGCTGCCGGAGGCGATCTGCAGGGCCATGCCGTCCATGGCGCTGGCCGCGTAGTGCGGCGCGTCTCACGCAAGCGCCGTGACTGAGGGGTTCTCCTTCCATACAGGCTCCCCTGAAAGGGGAGCTGGCGCGAAGCGCCTGAGGGGTATCACCTGAATGGAAACACCTGCACCTCTGCGATGATCCTGCCCATATCCCGGCAGGCGTTGCCGAAGAAGCAGATCCATCCATCTCATGATTGGTATTATAACGATTTTCCGTTTTCTGTACAAGTCTTTCAGCAGACAATTTGAACACTTTACTCTGATATTTTATTGAAGCTTTGCCTTGACGAATGCATCGGATCGTAAGATAATAAAGCAGGAAGGGAGAGGCTGCCCGCCGCTTCCTTTTTCCGCAGATAGGAGGAGGCTGAGCCATGGAGGAACGCTACCTCCGCAATCTCGGCGCCCTGACGGAGCGGGAATGCGCCCTTTTGCGCACGAAGATGGTGTTCGTGGCGGGCTGCAGGCGGCCCTTTGCACCAGGCTTTTGACCGGGCGTCCGCTGGAGACGGGACGTCTCTATGCGGCGGATCTGCTGGACATGGAAATGGAAGGTATATCCTGATCGGATAAGCCCGCCCTCGAGGGGAAAAACAAATTGGCAGCGAATACAAATCTATATCATACAGGAGGTATCCCCATGATTCATCTTTCATACGCGCAGGAAATCACCCTCATCCGGCGCCTGGTCATGGCGCAGGGCGTTTCGGAAGAAGACGCCGCGTCGCTGGCCGCCGTCGTCACCCACTCGGATTTCACCGGAACCTATTCCCACGGGCTGTCCCGCCTGTGCATCTATCTGCGGCAGTATATGGCCGGCGCTCTCGTGGCGCAGCCGGACTTCCGCTGTGTGAAGGAATCGGGCGCCTCCCTGGCCTTTGACTGCGGCGGCGGCTCCGGCATCGTGGCAGTGAACAAGGTCTACGATGCCGTGCTGGAGCGCGCACGCAAATATGGCGTTGCGGCCGGCGTGGGGCGCAACAGCGCCAACATCGGCTGCGGCGGCTACTACGGCCACCGCATGGCGGAAGACAACGTGATCGGTATCGTGGTCAGCAACACCTATCCCTGCATGGCGCCCTACGGCGGCGCGGATCGGCTCATCGGCACGAATCCGATCATCCTCGGCTGCCCGACAACGAATCCCGACCGGCCCATCGTCATCGACGTCTCCACCAGCGGCGTCGCCATCGGCAAGGTGCAGGCCTATCGCCGGGAGAATAAGGAGATGCCCGCCGGCTGGGCCAACGACTATGACGGAAACCCCACCACCGACCCCCATGCCGCCTACTGCGTCCGTCCCATGGGCGACCATAAGGGCTACGGTCTGGCCGTGTTCGTGGACATGTTCGGCGGCGTGCTGTCCGACGCGCTCACGAGCCCCGAGATCCCGTTTGTCGAGGATATGCGCCCCGAGGAGACCGGCTTTGCCGTGATTTTGCTTGACATCGCGCACTTCATCGACGTCGACCGCTTCAAGGAGCACGCCGCGCTGTACGCTTCGCTCATCAAAAACAGCCGTACCGCCACCGGCGTGAAGGAAATCTTCATGCCCGGCGAGATTGAGGCGCGGCTTATTGAGGAGCGCAAGGTCACCGGTCTTGACTTCTCCGATGCGCTGGAAGCGGAACTGGCGGAATTGGCGCGTCAGAGCGGCGCCATAAGCAAGGGCGGCGCACTGACGGAGCTGCTTGCCTGATCATCCCGCAACGATCAGCTGCGGGCAGCGGAAGCCGTGTCTTTTTAAGCCCGGTGCCGCGGCAGCGCCGCTGTGCTCTTGCAGATCTTGCGGAGGATCCTTCCCCGCAGGCCGGAAATTCCCTTCCGCATCGGCAAAAACACGCGGTGGAAATGCGCATTCACAGGGACAAAAAAGGGCGCGTTGCAAAATAGCGCAGAATAACAAAAGCACCAGTTAGGTCCAAAAAGGACTTGGCTGGTGCTTCGTTTTGCGTTAAAGTTGTAGGTGTGAAAAA
>ONPF01000016.1 GCA_900319635.1 uncultured Eubacteriales bacterium
GCCCTCGGCCTCCAGGCTCTTCTTCAGATCGGCCAGGCCCGCATAGCCCCAGCCGTCCTCGATGCCGCAGTGCACATCGTTGGTGAAGAGGATCACCAGGCCCGGATCCACGGGAGCCTCGGGAGCGACCCAGCGGGTGATCTCCTCGGCCTTGGTGTTGCGCAGCTGCAGGTTGTTGAAGATGCCCACAGCGCCGGTGAAGTTGATGATGTCGTTCTCGGCATAGGTGGTGTCGCCGGTGACGGCCTTGTAGATCTGCAGGCTGTCGCCCGCGTCATCCATGACCGTGATGGTGGTACCCTCCACCGCGACGACCGTCAGCTTCTCGATGTACACATAGGTGCACACGTCAGCCGTGCTGAGCTCGCCCAGCGTGGTGGTCTTGGCGGTGAGCTCCATGCCCTCGGACTTCTCATAGGTGGCGCCGCTCAGCTCCGGCAGGCCCTTATAGCTGGCATAGGTGCCGGTGCCGATGAGGGTGTCGCCCAGCTCAATGTCCGTGGCCGCGGCAGGAAGATACAGGCAGATGCCTCCGGTGGCGTCCTGCACGTAAACGTTCTTGCCGTCCACCATGGTGACAACGCCCTGGACGGTGAAGCTGCCGCTGGCAGCGGCCAGCACGTCACCGATGGGGGTGATGGTCACCACCGGGGGCTCGGTGGGCTCGGGGGGATCGGTAGGATCCGGGGTCTCGCCGCCGGTCAGCTTCCACAGGGTGGTGGTGCCGACGGAGTAGCTGCTGTCGGTTCTGTAGCAGCGCCAGTCGGGCGTGTCAAGCTGAACCGCAACGCTCAGGTACCGCTGGTTGCCGGAGGTGTCGGCGGTCTGGAAGCGAGCCACATTGGCGTCGTAGGTCCAGGTCGCGGACGCGCCGTTGATGCGGACGCCCTTGTTGTTGTTGATCAGATTGATGCCGCCGTTGGGTCCGGCGATGGTGTAGGTGCCGCCCTCGCCCGGCGTGATCGTCCAGCCGTAGTCAGCCGCGCTGCCCAGCGTCAGCGTGCTGCCGTCCGGCGAGACAACCTCCGCCACGGGGGCGCCGTTTGTCACCGCCGCGGTGGGTAATGCGTAGGTCGTGCCATTTGCAGTCATGGTGATCGCAACCGTATCCTCGGCCGTGATCTGGTCGAGTGTCGTTTGCGTCCAGGTGCTGGACTCCTCAGCATAGGCCAGCGAGGTCGGCATGAGCGAGAGCGTCATGGCGACCAGCAGGACAATTGCGAGGAATCTGCTTGTCCTCCGTTGCTTCATGAAGTGACCTCCTTCTACTATTTCTGTGCGCTCACCCTGCGCACAAACTTACAGAGTAATTATAGCACAAGTCCCCTTTGCAGGAAAAGAACTATTTTGAAAAAGCCATGGGGAATTTTGCCGGATTTTGTCGCCCGTTTTTGTACGCTTTCCCGAAGTTCTGTTTTATGTAAACGTGATCTGTCGGCAGGAAGCTCCTGCTTGACACTACTTTCAAATCTTGCTATGCTGTATGGTGTAATTGTAAATGGATCTCTCCCGAGAAAGAAGGCGCGGTATGAAAAAAGCCGTCCCCGAAAAAAGCATATTCGGCTGGCTGCGAAGAAGCTGGCCTTCCCTGCTGGTGCTGTTTCTGGCTGCCCTGCTGTTTCTGGGCGTCCGCCTCGCCCTGCGGGAGGAGCGTGATACGGCGGAGCTGGCCGGAGACTATGTGGAATACGAGCGCGGCACCGTCACGGCGCTGCTGTCCGACTCCTGCTTTTCCGACCCCGTCGCAGAGGGCTCTCAGCGGGGTGTACAGGATCTGATCGTGGAGGCGGAGACTGGGCAGTATGCTGGCACCTCCTTCTCGGCGAAGAACTACGTCTATCCTATGTACGGCGGCGCGGTGAAGGAGGGCGACAGCGTCTCCCTGATCATCTCCACTTACGCCAGCGGCGAGGTTTTTGTGGAGGTCTTCCAGTATAACCGCATCACGCCGCTGCTGATCGTGGTGGGGGTCTTCTTCCTGGTCACGGTGCTGGTGGGGCGCAAAACAGGCCTCAAGTCCCTGATCTCCCTGGTGATCATGGTGCTGTGCCTCTTTTTGATCCTGATCCCGCTGCTGCTGCGGGGTCATTCCACGGTGCTCACCGTGTTCCTGGTCTGCGCCTACATCACCGTCGTCAGCTTCACCATCCTGGGCGGCCTGCGCCGCAAGAGCCTCTGCGCCATGCTGGGGACGATCGCGGGCACGGCCTTCGCCCTGCTTTTCGGTCTGTTCGCTCAGGCGATCTGCCGGGTGAACGGCTACAACACCGGCTCCGAGGCCGTGGGCTATCTGATGCAGCTGCGGGCGGACGGCGTCCCTCTGGGCATCAAGGGTCTGCTGGCGGCCGGCGTGGTCATCAGCGCGCTGGGCGCGGTGATGGACGTGGCCATGAGCATCTCCTCCGCTCTGGAGGAGGTTCACGCCGCCAATCCCGGGCTGGGCTTCCGGGCGCTGTTCCGCTCCGGCATGAACATCGGGCAAGACATGGTCGGCACCATGACGAACACCCTGATTCTGGCCTTCCTGGGCAGCTCCTTCACCCTGATCCTCTATCTCTACTCCCTGGGCCTGTCCTTCTATCAGCTGCTGCCCTCCGCCTACATCGCGGTGGAGGTGGTCAGCGGCATCGCCAGCAGCATCGGCATGATCCTGGCCATCCCGCTCACCGCGGCCGTCAGCGCCGCCATGCTGGAAAGATGGAAAAAGCCCCAGCCCCCGGCGCAGCCCGTGCAGGCTCAGCCCGCCAAAAAGGGAAAAAAGAAGCCCTGAGCAAAAGAAAGGCCCACCGGCCACAGCCGGTGGGTCTTTTCTCACTTGTTCAGGTCTATATTCTCTCCCCGGAGGCCGATCCAGGCGCCGAGAGCGGCCTGCTTTGCCTCCGGATGGGCCAGCAGCCACTTGTTCTTCGCCCAGAGCATCCGATCCTCGCCGTTTTGGGGCGTGATGTCCGGCTTCTCGGTGTTGGTGCCCAGGGGCAGACCGACAGCCACGCGAAAACCGGTCTCCGCCTCCACATGGCAGGGGGCGAAGTGCAGTGTGGTGGCGTAGACCTCCAGCACCGCGCCGGCGGGGACGCGGAAGGCGCGCACCTTGGCCGTATCCAGCACGCCGTCCTCCCCGATCTCCTCCCGCCGCGCCAGCAGCAGGATGAAATCGTGTGTGCCGATATTGATCTCGCTGTCCCGGTGATACTCCAGGCAGTTCAGCTTCGTATTCCGCCCCCAGCACATGCCCAGCTGCAGCGGCATGCCGCCGTAAGCCCGCTCCCGCAGCTCCCGGAAAACGCCGCAGGCCTCCAGGCACTCGATGCCGGGGCGATAGGCGGTGCCCTGCTCGGGCAGGGGGATCTGCTCTATGGCGGTCAAGAGCTCCGCCGTGTCATAGCCGGGCAGGATCCGCCCATAGGGGCGAAACGCGGGGTCAAAAACCGATAAAATTTCCATCGTTCTCTCCTTTTGCCGCCGCAGGCGGCTGTTTTCCTCTGGTTCAGCATAAAAAGCCCGGACGGAAAAGTCAAGCTTTTTCTTCGGCGGGATTTGTGATACACTGTCTGCGAGGTGAATGCTATGCGCAATACAACGCTCTGCTATATCGAACAGGGTCGGGACTACCTGATGCTGCACCGCGTCAAAAAGACCGTGGACGAAAACAAGGACAAGTGGATCGGCATCGGCGGCAAGTTCGAGGAGGGCGAGAGCCCGGAGGACTGCCTGCTGCGGGAGGTCCGGGAGGAGACCGGGCTCACGCTCAAGCGCTGGCGCTACCGGGGCATCGTCACCTTCGTATCCGACCAGTGGGGCACGGAGTACATGCACCTCTTCACCGCAGACGCCTGGGAAGGGCGGCTGCGGCAGGACTGTGACGAGGGCGTGCTGGAGTGGATCGACCGGGAGCGGCTGCTCACGCTCCCCATCTGGGAGGGAGACAAGATCTTCCTCCGGCTGCTGGACGAGGGGGCGCCCTTCTTTTCTCTCAAGCTCCGCTATGCGGGGGATCGGCTTGCCGAGGCAGTACTGAACGGGAAAAAGCTTTGAGCTTCTTCCCGTTCAGTACTTTTTACAGATAGCGGCCCGTGATGCTCTCCGGGCTGTTCCGGATCTCCTCCGGGGTGCCGGCCGCCACGATCTCACCGCCGTCTTTGCCGCCCCCCGGTCCCATATCCACGATGTAGTCCGCCGCGCGGATCACATCCAGATCGTGCTCGATCACGATGACCGTGGCACCCCGGTCGATCAGGCGCTGGAACACCGCCAGCAGCGTCCTCACGTCCAGAGGGTGCAGCCCGATGGTGGGCTCGTCGAACACAAAGACGGAGTCCGCCTGGCCTCTGCCCATCTCGCTGGCCAGCTTCAGCCGCTGGGCCTCGCCGCCGGAGAGGCCCGGCGTCTCCTCTCCCAGGGTCAGGTAGCCCAGGCCCAGGTCATGCAGCACCTGCAGGCGGCTCTGCACCGTCTTCAGATCGTCGCAGTCCCGCAGCGCCTCGTCCACGCTGCAGGCCATCAGCTCCGGCAGGGAGACGCCCTTTCCGTCCTTCCGGACGCGCCGGATCTGCCAGGCCTCCTTGGCGTAGCGGGAGCCGCCGCAGTCCGGGCAGGGAATGTCCACGTCCGGCAGAAACTGCACGTCCAGGCTGATCTGCCCCGTTCCGTCACAGGTGGGGCAGCGAAGATCGCCCGTGTTGTAGGAAAAATCGCTGGCCCGGCAGCCCCGCTCCTTCGCGTCCTTCGTCCGGGCGTAGACCTTGCGCAGCTCGTCGTGGACATTGGCATAGGTGGCCACGGTGGAGCGGACGTTGATGCCGATGGGGGTGGCGTCGATGAGCTTCACCTGGCCGATCCCCTCGGCCTCCACCGCCTTCACATGGGACGGCAGCGGCCTTCCGCCGATGGCGGCCGCAAGGCCCGGGATCAGGCTCTCCAGGATCAGCGTGGTCTTGCCGGAGCCGGAAACCCCGGTCACGACGGAAAGCCTGCCCTTGGGAAAACGCACCGACAGGGGCTTTACCGTGTGGATCGCGCCGGTCTCCATGCGGATCTGGCCCAGGGAGAAGAGCTGCTCCGGCTCCGCCCGCGGGCGCAGCTCTTCCCGATAAGCCGGCGAGAGGAAGCGCCCGATCCGCGAGGCCGGGTTCTGCTCCAGCTCCCGCACTGTCCCCTGGGCGATGATCCGCCCGCCGCCGGCACCGGCCTCCGGGCCGAGCTCGATGAGCCAGTCCGCGTGGGAGAGCACCTGGGTGTCGTGATCCACCAGGACGACGGAGTTGCCGTCGGCCACCAGATCGTCCATCACGCCGTTCAGCCCCTCCAGGTTGGACGGATGCAGCCCGATGGAGGGCTCGTCCAGGACATACAGCACCCCCGTGGTGCGGTTTCGCACCGCCCGCGCCAGCTGCGTCCGCTGCCGCTCTCCCGTGGAGAGGGTGGAGGCCGCCCGATCCAGAGACAGGTAGCTGAGTCCCAGATCCACCAGCCGCCGCGCCGTGTGGCGGAAGGCCTCGCAGATGCTCTCCGCCATCGGGCGCATCTCCTCCGGCAGGGAGGCGGGCACGCCCTCCACCCAGCGTATCAGCTCCGCCAGCGTCAGCCTGCAGACCTGATCCAGGGACATGCCCCGCAGCCGCAGGCTGCGGGCGCGGGCAGAGAGTCTGGTGCCGCCGCAGTCGGGGCAAACATCCTCCTTCAAAAACTTCTCCACCCGCTTCATGCCCTTCTCGTCCTTTACCTTGTTCAGGGCATTGCGCACCGTCGCGCTGGCGCTGTAGTAGGTGAAGTCCATCTCGCCGGCGCTGACGCTCTCCGCATTCCTGGCGCGGTAAAAGATATGCTTTTTCTCCATGGGACCGTCGTAGACGATCTCTTTTTCTTTTTCGCTGAGCTCCCGGAAGGGCACGTCCGTCCGCACCCCCATGGCGCGGCAGACGTCCGTCATCAGTGACCACATCAGACTGTTCCAGGGCGCCACCGCGCCCTGGTCGATGGTGAGGGATTCATCGGGAACCAGGGTGCTGCGATCCACCGTGCGCACAACGCCGGTCCCCTCGCAGCAGGGGCAGGCGCCGCCGCTGTTGAAGGCCAGCTCCTCCGCGCCGATGGGAGGCACGACCTGGCCGCAGACCGGGCAACGGATCTCCCGCTCGGCGGCCACATCCAGCGTGGGCGGCACGTCATGCCCGTTGGGACATTTGTACACCGAGAGGCGGGAGAACATGAGCCGCAGGCTGTTCAGCAGCTCCGTCATGGTCCCGAAGGTGCTGCGGATGCCCGGCACGCCCGGCCGCTGATGCAGCGCCAGCGCCGCCGGGACATAGCGCACATCCTCCACCTGCGCCCGGGAGGCCTGGGTCATCCTCCGGCGCGTGTAGGTGGACAGGGACTCCAGATACCGCCGGGAGCCCTCCGCGTAGAGGACGCCCAGCGCCAGGGAGGATTTCCCCGACCCGGACACCCCCGCGATGCCCACGATCCGATGCAGGGGGATGTCCACGTCCACATTCTTGAGATTGTGTACCTTCGCGCCGCGGATCTCGATCTGTTCCGGTATGCTCTTCTTTGTCATCTGCTGCAAGCTCCCATTCTTCCGGATTCTGCCCGGGGCAGGACCGCCCCGTCCTTTTCGCGCATATTGTACGATACGGAAAACCGCCCGTCAAGGCAAATCCCCCCGGGCACGGGGCAAAAAAGCAGTCCGGAGCGATGCGTACACGCCGGACTGCTTTCTATCGGGTATCCGTATTACTCGATGCCCAGGATCTTGTAGTCCTGCGCCTCCACGGCGGCCTTCATGGTCTCGAAATCGGCGGTGCCGGTGACGACGGCGGTGCCGGCCTCGTGGCTGACGACGGCGCTCTCCACGCCCTCCAGGGCCTCCAGGGTCTTCTTCACGCGGGCCTCGCAGTGCTTGCACATCATGCCCTCGATCTTCAGGGTTCTCTCCATGGTACTACTCTCCTTTTCTTCAAAGATTTCAGCGGGGATCTCTATGGTCTTCTTCCGGGGCCGGTCATGCCGGGGATCCCGGAGCTTGAACAGGTTCAGGCGCAGGGCGTTCATGCAGACGGTAAAGCTGGAAAGGCTCATGGCCGCCGCGCCGATCATGGGGTTCATCTCCCAGCTCCAGCCGAAGAGCGCCTGGTAAAAGCCCGCGGCCAGGGGGATGCAGATAATGTTGTAGAAAAAGGCCCAGAACAGGTTCTCGTGGATGTTGCGCACCGTTGCCCGGCTGAGGCTCACGGCGGCGGACACATCGGAAAGGCGGGACTTCATCAGCACCACGTCCGCCGCGTCGATGGCCACGTCCGCTCCCGCCCCGATGGCAATGCCCAGATCGGCGCGGGTCAGAGCCGGGGCGTCGTTGATCCCGTCGCCCACCATGGCGACCTTGCCGCTCTCCTGCAGCCTGCGGATCACGGCCTCCTTGCCGTCGGGCAGGACGCCGGCGATCACATGGTCGACCCCCGCCTGCCCGCCGATGGCCTTCGCCGTGCGGGCGTTGTCTCCGGTTAACATAACTACCGTCAAGCCCATGTTCTGTAACTCTTTGACTGCGGATGCCGAGTCCTCCTTGATGGTATCGGCCACGGCCAGGATGCCGAGAAGCCGCCCATCCTCCGCGAAGAACAGGGGCGTTTTGCCCTGGGCGGCCAGCCTGTCCGCTTCCTGGCGCAGCGCCTGGGGCACGGCGCAGCGGCTCTGCATGAACTTGCCGGAGCCGCCCAGCAGGGTCTTTCCCTCCCGCTGCGCGGTGAGGCCGTTGCCGGGCAGGGCGCGGAAGCCCTCCAGCGGCTGAGGCGCCGTCTGCTTTTCCTCCGCGAAGGCCATCACGGCCTTGGCCAGGGGATGCTCGGAATACTGCTCCAGGGAGGCGGCGGCGAGAAGCAGCGCGCTCTCGCTCAAGCCCTGGGCGGGCAGCACGTCCGTCACCCGGGGCTCCCCGGCGGTGACGGTGCCGGTCTTGTCCAGGGCAACGATGTCCATCTTCCCCGCCTCCTCCTGGGAGACGGCGGTCTTAAAGAGAATGCCGTTTTTGGCGCCCACGCCGTTTCCCACCATGATGGCCACCGGGGTGGCAAGGCCCAGGGCGCAGGGGCAGGAGATCACCAGCACGGCGATGGCCCGGGCGATGGAGAAGGTGAAGGTCTTGCCGGCGATGAGCCAGATCCCCAGCGTCAGCAGCGCGACGCCGATGACCGCCGGGACGAACACGCCGGAGACCCTGTCCGCGATGCGGGCGATGGGCGCCTTGGTAGCCGCCGCGTCCGAGACCATGCGGATGATCTGGCTGAGGGTGGTGTCCTCCCCCACGCGGGTGGCTCGGGCTTTGAGATAGCCGGACTGGTTGATGGTGGCGGCGGAGAGCCGGTCGCCGGGAGCCTTGTCCACGGGGATGGACTCGCCGGTGAGAGCGGCCTCGTTCACGGCACTCTCCCCCTCCAGCACAACGCCGTCCACAGGGATGGCCTCCCCGGGTCGAACCGCGAACACGTCCCCCACCTGGACGGCGGCGACGTCCACCTCCCGCTCCTCCCCGTCCACCCAGAGCACGGCAGTCTTGGGCTTGAGCTTCATCAGGCTCTTGAGGGCGTCGGTGGTGCGGCCCTTGGACAGGGCCTCCAGCATCTTGCCTACCGTGATGAGGCAGGGGATCATGGCCGCCGTCTCAAAATACAGGTTGTGGGCGTAGCGGTGCAGGCTCTCCATCTCCCCCGCCCCCTGAGCGGCGATCATGAGATAGAGCTCCGCCAGGCTGTAGCCAAAGGCGGCGGCGGAGCCCAGGGCCACCAGGGTGTCCATATTGGGCGCGCGGTGCCAAAGGCTTTGAAAGCCGCTGGTAAAGAACTTTTTGTTGATGAGCATGACCGCGATGGCGATCAGCATCTGGGTGAGGGCCATGGCCACGTGATTTTCCAGAAAGGCCGGCACCGGGAAGCCCGCCATGCTGTGCCCCATGGAGAGGTACATCAGCAGCGCCAGAAAGCCCAGGGAAGAGAGCAGCCGCTTTTTCAGCTTCGGCGTCTCCCGGTCTGCAAGGGCATCCTCCTCCGGAGCGGCGGCAGCCTTGGCCGCGCCCTTGGGGCTGGCGCCGTAGCCCGCGGCCTCCACCGCGGCGACGATAGCCTTTTCGTCCGCCGTGCCCTCCACGCCCATGGAATTGGTGAGCAGGCTCACCGAGCAGGCCGTCACGCCGGGCACCGCGTTCACCGCCTTTTCCACCCGGGCCGAGCAGGCGGCGCAGCTCATGCCGGTGACGTTGTATTGTTGCATTGCAATCACCTTCCATATAGGCTCCCCTGCCAAAGGGGAGCTGTCTGGCCGCAGGCCAGACTGAGGGGTTTTCCTCTTTGCCTTCCCCCGGCGGGGAACCAAAATCGGGACGTCGAGGGCGCCGTCCCCTACGAGGAACGGGGAGGCGCGGGCGAATACTCTCACCCCTACGGTGTCATTGCGAGGCGACGTGGCAATCCGCATCCCCCGTCTCCTGAACACTGATACTAATACCTGATAGAAAGCTTTAGAAAGATTTCCGAGGCAGAATTGTGACAGGCGAGGCGCTTCCCGCAGAGCATAATGGAGATATATGGTCAGATTCAAAGATTTCTATTAGGTGTTAGTATGAACACGCAAAACTGAAAACTCATTTCATCATCTTGCCCAGGGTGTCCAGCAGCTCGTCCACCACTTCATCATGCCCCTCGTGCAGGTCGTTTACCACACAGGAGCGGATATGCTGGCTCAAAAGCTCCCGGGAGAAGGCGTTCAGCGCGGCGTTGGCCGCGGCGGCCTGGGTCAGAATGTCCGGGCAATAGGCGCTCTCGTCCAGCATCCGGCGGATGCCCCGGATCTGCCCTTCGATGCGGCTGAGACGGTTGCAGAGCTTTTTATATTCCTCCGGCGTGCGGCGCCGGGTCTTGTGAGCTTCCTGCTTCTCCCCTTCCGCCGGGGCGCAGCAGCAGCATTTCTCCTCCATGGGATCACATCCTTTCGCCTGTATAATATACCCCATGTGGGTATTTGTCAAGAAGGAGTTTCACTGCGGGGAACGGGGGAGAATCGTAGGGGAGGGCCTTGCCCCCTCCCGTTTGTCAGACACGGGTGCAGGTCGGCGGGAGGGGCATACCCTAAAGGGCACTTAGCCCCTCCCCTACGGGAAAACGCGGGTCTGCTCCGTAGGGGCGACCTGTGGTCGCCCGCTGGTACGGCATCCTTCCATGTCCGCGGGCGATTCATGAATCGCCCCTACAAGGGAACGTGGGTCTCCACAGCAGGGGCCGTTCACGAACGGCCCGCCTGTCCGACGTTTGCGCAGGTCCGCGGGCGATTCGGCTATCGCCCCTGCACGGGAACGCGGGTCTGCGCATGAAAACGCCCCTGCCGATTTCGGCAGGGGCGTCTTGCGATCAAATCTACTGTTTACTTGAGGGTGGTGATGATGTGGCGGGGGCAGACCTCGACACAGTGGCCGCACTGGATGCACTTCTCGGGGTCGATCTTCGCCACGAAATTGTCCACATGGATGGCGTCCGCCGGGCACTCCCGCTGGCACTTCATGCAGCCGATGCAGCCCACCTTGCAGATCTTCATGACCTGGGCGCCCTTGTCCTGGTTGCGGCAGGCGACCATGATCTTCTGCTTCTCGGGGATCAGCTTCACGATGTCCTTGGGGCAGGCGTCCACACAGGCGCCGCAGCCCACGCACTTGGAACGATCCACCTGAGCGACGCCGTTCACCACATGCATGGCGTCGAACTTGCAGGCCTTGGCGCAGTTGCCCATGCCGATGCAGGCGAAGGTGCAGAGCTTGTTGCTCTTGCCGCCGAAGAGCATGGCGGCGCGGCAATCCTCGGGGCCGGTGTAGTTGAAACGGAGCTCAGCGGTATCGGTGCAGCCGGAGCAGGGCACGAAGGCGACCTGCTTCTCCGCATCGGAGGCAGCCACGCCCATGATCTCCGCCAGCTTCGCGGCAGTCGCCGCGCCGCCGGCCACGCACTTGTTGCAGGGCGCCTCGCCCTTGGCCACAGCGGCGGCGTAGCCGTCGCAGCCGGGATAGCCGCAGCCGCCGCAGTTGGCGCCGGCCAGGGCGTCACGGACAGCGGCCTGACGGGGATCCACTTCCACATGGAAGATCTTGGAGGCAAAGGCCAGCAGCGCGCCGAAGGCAGCGCCGAGCACGCCGAGGACGAGAACGGAATAGAGTATCGTCATATCCTTACCTCCTTAGAAGATCTGCATCCCGCTGAAGCCCATGAAGGCCAGCGCCACCAGACCGGCGGAAACCAGGCAGATGGGGAAGCCCTCAAAGCACTCGGGATAATCGGCGTAGGCGATGCGCTCGCGCACGCTGGCAAAGAGCACGATGGCCAGCATGAAGCCCAAGCCACCGGTGATGCCGTAGATCACGGAGCCCAGGAAGTTGTAGCTGTTCTGCACGTTCAGCAGCACCACGCCCAGCACCGCGCAGTTGGTGGTGATCAGGGGCAGGTAGATGCCCAGGGCGGAGTACAGACTGGGGACGGCCTTTTTCAGGAACATCTCCACGAACTGAACCAGAGCGGCAATAACCAGGATGAAGGCCAGGGTCTTCAAAAACTCCAGCCCCAGGGGGACGAGCAGGAAATCATAGACCACATAGCAGATGGCGGAGGCCAGACCCATGACGAACACGACGGCCAGGCCCATGCCGGTGGCAGTCTCCACCTTGCTGGAGCAGCCCAGGAAGGGACAGCAGCCCAGGAACTGGGAGAAAATGAAGTTGTTGATCAGGATCGCGCCGATGGCGATCTCCAGATACTTGGTTACGCTCATGCCGCTTCATCCTCCTTTTCCGTATTCTTTGCAGCCGCTTCTTTCTTCTTGGCGGCCTTCTTCAGCGCGGCCTGCATGGCGGCGAAGAGGAAGCCCAGAGTGAGGAAGCCGCCCACAGGCAGGGTCAGGATGGAGGCGCCGAAGTCGGAATTGAAGATCTGGATACCCTCACCGGTGCCGTCCAGGGTGATGCCCTTGGCCAGGTCGATGAGGCCGCCGCCGAAGCGGCCGCTGCCCAGCAGCTCGCGGATCACGCACATGATCACCAGCACCACGGTGTAGCCCAGGCCCTGGGTGATGCCGTCCACAAAGGAGGGGCCGATGGGGTTCTTCTGGCAGAAGGCCTCGGCACGGCCGATGATGATGCAGTTGACGACGATCAGCGGGATGAACACGCCCAGAGATTCGCTGAGCGCGGGGATGAAGGCCTGCAGCAGCAGGTCAACGATGGTGACGAAGCCCGCGATGATGACCACGAAGATGGCCAGACGGATCTCGTCCGGAATAAACTTGCGCACGGCGGAGACCGCCACGTTGCAGCAGGTCAGGATGATGAGCACCGAGAGGCCCATGCCCAGGCCGTTGAAGAGCGAAGTGGTAATGGCCATGGTGGCGCACATGCCCAGCTGCTGAACCAGGATGGGGTTATTGGTGATAACGCCCTCTTTGAGTTGTCTCTTAAAATTCATGGCATTTCCTCCTTACTTCGCAGCCACCATGGCTTCCACGAACTGGATCGCGGCGGCGGTTGCGGCAGTCACGCCCTTGGAGGTGATGGTGGCGCCGGACATGGCGTCGATATCCTTGAGCTGGACGCTCCCGTCCACGCCCTCAAAGGAGGCGCGGAAGTCGCGGCCCTTCTGGGTGTCGCCGGCGGCGACGGCGCCGAGACCCGGGGTTTCGGAGTGCTGGGTGATGGAGATGCCGGTGCAGGTGAAGTCATTGCTCACGCCCACGATCATCACGATGCTGCCCTGGGCGCCGGAGAACTTGGTCTCCACCACATAGCCGGAGGCGTCCGCAGCCTGGGCCGCGGAGAGGATCTCCACATCCTGGCCGTTGGCGGTGACGGTGGTGGGAATGTTCAGCGCCTTCAGGTCGATGTCAACATACTGCTCCTCGCCCTCGGGAACCTTTACCTCCAGCACGGCGGCTCTGGCCCTGTTGGTCTTGTTGGTCTGGTATTCTTTGATGCGATCCCGGGTGACGAGATCCACCACGCCGAGGATGCCGGCCACGATGGCGCAGATCAAAAACAGCACAAGGGCGAGCTTCAAAATCTTATTCATTTCGCAGCCTCCTTTGCAGCCTTCTTCTCCGCCTTCTTTGCGGCCTTCTCCTCCGCGATGTCCTCCTTGCTGACGCCGAACTGGTGGCGGTGGAAGCCCTTGTCAATGGCCCAGGCGCACAGGTTCATCAGCAGGATGGCGTAGCTCACGCCCTCGGCGTTGCTGCCGAAGTAGCGGATCAGGACGGTGATGGCGCCGCAGCCCGCGCCGTAGAGCAGCTGGCCCTTGAGGGTCACGGGGCTGGTGGCATAGTCGGTGGCCATGAAGAAGGCGCCAAGCAGCAGGCCGCCGCCCAGAACGTTGTAGAGCATGAAGTCCACACGGCTCATGCCCGCTCCGCCGAAGATCAGCGTCAGCAGGGCGACGGTACCGATGTAGGACACGGGGATGCGCCAGGAGATCACCTTGCGCAGAATTAAGTACAGTCCGCCGATCAGCAGCGCCAGGGCGCTGATCTCGCCCATGGCGCCGGGGATCAGGCCCAGGAACATATCCTTCAGGGAATAGACCATCTCGCCGCCGTTTTTCATCAGGTTCAGGGGGGTGGCGGTGGTGATGGCGTCGATGGCCGCGCTGCCGGTATGGGCGGGGGTGTTGAAGGTCGCCATGAGGGTGGTGTAGGAGGCCAGCAGGAAGGCGCGGCCTGCCAGGGCGGGGTTCAGGAAGTTCTTGCCGATGCCGCCGTAGAGCTGTTTGACCACCACGATGGCAAAGAAGCTGCCGATGACGGGCACCCACCAGGGCACGAAGGGAGACAGGGTCAGCGCCAGCAGCAGGCCCGTGACCACGGCGGAGAGATCGCCGATGGTGTTGGACTGCTTGCGGAGCTTGCGCATCGCCCACTCAAAAAACACGGCGGAGAGCACGGAGGCGGCGATGACCACCAGGGTGTTCAGGCCGAACTGCCACACGGCCACGCCCACGGCGGGCAGCAGCGCCAGGATCACGTTCAGCATCAGGCGGCGGGTATCGGTCCCGGTACGCACCTGGGGCTGATAGGCTACGTCAAGAATGATGCGTTCTTTCTTCTCGTTCATTTCTTCGCCTCCTTTGCGGCTTCCGCCTTTGCCTTCTCCTTGGCGGCCTTCGCCTGGAGCATCAGCTTCGCGGTCTTAAAGGCGTGGGTCAGGGGCATGCGGGCGGGGCAGTTGAAGGAGCAGCTGCCGCACTCGAAGCAGTCCATCACATGGTACTTCTCCAGATTCTCATAATCCCCCTTGGCGTAGTGCATGTACATGAACACCGGCTCCAGCTTCATGGGACAGACGGTGATGCACTTGCCGCAGCGGATGCAGGTGGGCTCCTCCACATGGCGATCCTCCTCCTCGGTGAAGAACAGGACGCCGGAGGTGCCCTTGATGGTGGGCGCGTCAAAGCTGGTGGCGCAGATGCCCATCATGGGGCCGCCCAGGACGATCTTGCGGGGCGTCTTCACGAAGCCGCCGCACTGCTCGGCCAGGTAGCCAAAGGGGGTGCCCACGCGGGTGAGGCCGTTCACGGTCTCCTTCAGGGCGCTGCCGGCCACGGTGACGATGCGCTCGATGACGGGCTTGCCCTCGTAGCAGGCCTGGTAGATGGCGTAGCAGGTGCGGGTGGAGACCACGTTCGCGCCCACGCCGGAGGGCAGACCGCCGGGCTTGACTTCCCGACCGGTGACGGCCTTGACCTGCATCTTCTCGCCGCCCTGAGGGTACTTGACCTTCTCGGGCACGATCTCGATGCCGTACTTCTCGGGATGGAGGGAATTGAGCAGGTCGATGGCGTCCTGCTTGTTCACCTCGATGCCGTAGTAGGCCTTCTCCACGCCGCTGGCGATGCGAACCAGCTCGATTCCCTTCAGCAGCTGCTCGGGGAAGTTCAGCATGGTCAGATGGTCGCCGTTCAGGTAGGGCTCGCACTCGGCGCCGTTGATAATGAGCTTATCCACCTTGCCGATGCCGCCGCTGATCTTGAAGGCGGTGGGGAACATGGCGCCGCCCATGCCGACCACGCCGGCTTCGCGGATGCGCGCAAGGATCGCGTCCTGATCCTTGAGCTGCTCCTCCGTGAGAGGCTCCATAAAATCGGGGGTATCCAGCCCGTCGTTCTCAATGACGACGGACATGATCATATCCCCCAGGGGATGGGGGCGCGGCTCCACCGCCACCACCTTGCCGGACACGGAGGCGTGCACCGGGGCGGAGACGGGGGCGGGGCTTTCGCCGATTTTCTGACCCATCTTCACCAGATCGCCCTTCTGCACCAGGGGCTTGCAGGGCGCGCCGATATGCTGGATCAGGGGGATCACGACCTGGGGCGGCGGCGCAATCACAGAGACCGGGATATCCGGCCGCTTCATGTAATTGGGATGAACGCCGCCTTTAAACGTGCGGGACATAAGCTTCACCTCGTTAAAAATTCATACGTTTAGCATTCTACCACAATTCGTCGTAAAATGTCTACAAGACGAAGGCCAAAAAACAGCGCTTTTCCTAGACAAGTTTGTAACAAGCCTGTTAATCTCTTGGCAAATTTGTGCTGTTTGCACAAAAGTTTCCCTTTTGTCGTGATAGACGCACTTCTTCTGTTATTCCGGCTGAAAAGGCGCAAAAAGGACGGCGGTCTTTTCCTTGACCGCCGTCCGTGCGCTTTTTAGCTTTAGTTTCCGATCTCCAGCACATAGCCCATATTGCCGCTGTAACGGTTGGGGTAGAGGGAGACGGGATCGTTGCTGTTGTCGTTATAGACCCAGGCGCCGTCCTCGTAGTCCAGCATGATATAGTCCTCGGCCACGCCGTCCCACTCATAGGAGGGCTCCCCCTCCGCCCAGAGCAGGAACTCCACCGGCTCGCCGTTTTCCCAGACGAGGATGTCGCCCTCCCGGTGGCAGCCGATCCAGAGATGGAGGATCCCCTGCTGCTCGGCCAGGGCCGTGACCTCATCCAGCTCCTGCCGGCTGGTGATCACCGCCAGATACCCGCCCTGCTCCCGGCAGGCGGCTTGCGCCTGCAGCCAGGTGCTGTCGGAGCGCACCACGGTGTAGCGGGGCTGCGCCGGCACCGGGTCGGGCACGGCCACCACCTGGGGGCTCTGCTCCTCGGCCTCCCCGGGCTGCGCCTGGGGATCGGGCTGCTGCGCATAGAAGCTCTGGGGATCCGGGGTGGGATTGATCTGGGTGGCCCGCTCGCTCCGCGGCCAGAAGAGGTTTACCGCCAGCGCCCCCGCCACAAGGGACAGGCACAGGATCAGCACCACCGCCAGGGGGCGCAGATTGCGGCGCTTTTTCACCGCCTGCTCCGCCGTTTCCTGCGGCTCGCTCTCCGTCTGCTGCTGGGGCCGGGCGCGGACAGGCCGGGGCTGCTGAGGCAGCACCACCGGCGCCAGCTCCGGGTACTTCTCCTCCGTCAGGATGGGGATGGGCTGGCGATCCCTGCGGTCATGACTGGGCTCATAGACCCGGACGTCCTCCGGCTCCTCGTGGGGGATCGGCTCCGGCTCCTCCGGCTTCTGCTCGCTGAGACTGCCGAAGAACTCCTCCACCATGGCGCTGACGTCCTCGGGCTCCTGGAGCACCGGCTCCGGCTTTTCAAGTCCCGCGATCTCCTCCACGCTGCGGCTGGGGTCGGGCGCTTCCGGCTCCTCCGGCGCGTCCTTCTCCTCCTCGCCCCGCTCGATGATGTCCACCATCATGCGCTCGATGTCGCTGAGCTGCTCCGAGTCCTTTTTGAACACGGTCTCCGCTCCGGAGGCGCCGCCCAGATACTTGTTGTCCATGCAGCTCTCCAGCATGATCTGCAGCTCCTCCGGGCTCTGGTAGCGCTCGGCGGCCTTGAAGGCGGTGGCCTTCTCCAGCACCTCCGCCAGGCGCTTGCCGGCGCTCTTGGGCGCGGGGAGGGTCTTGCCGCTCATGCGGGCCAGCTGGCCGCTGGAGGTCACCGTCTCGAAGGGCAGCTTCCCCTCGCCCAGGCCGTAGTAAATGAGCAGCGCCAGAGAATAGACGTCGGAGGCGGGGCTGCTCTCGCCGTGCCAGTAGAGCTCCGGCGCCACAAACTCCAGCTCCTGCCCGGACCACTTTTCCAGCTTTGCCGGTCCGATGGCATACTCGCCCTGGTCATTTACGCATATATTATCCGGAAAAATACCGCCCCGATAGGCGCGGGAGCCCACCTCCGCCTTCAGATGCAGGCAGAGCCGGGAGACAAACTGCAGCAGCTCCTGCTTGTCCAGGCGCAGCAGCCCCTCGCCGATGGCGCGTTCCGGATGAAACTCCAAGTTGCTCATGTTCTCACCCCTGAGATTCTTTGTCAATTTATACTATCACGGCAATAAAATTATGTCAACCGAGAGAATTATGAAAAATTGTGAAGAACGGCCGGATTCCCCTGAATCCAGCCGTTTTATTGCAAAAATGTTATGTTTTGTAATCGTTTTGTTATTTGGGCGCCGGGGTGGGGAGATGCAGGACGCCGCAGGGAGGCATCCCCAGATGCCTCCGGGGATAACAGGCAACCGACGACGGAGCGATCTGGGGATCGCTCCCTACGGGGCCGCCGAGCTGCGCCGTAGGAGCGGGGCTTGGCTCCATCTGTGGACAAGGGCGCGGGTCGGCGGGCGATTCGGCTATCGCCCCTACGCACTACGCGTCCCGTTCCACCCGCTCGGCCAGCTTTTCGATCCGGTCGGCGTGGCCGGCCAGCTCCTTGTTGGCATGCCCCTCCAGCCTGCGGCAGGCCGCCAGCAGCCGTTCCGCCGCGGCGATGAGCCGGGTGAAGGCGGGGCTGACCCTGCGGGTCTGTCCGCTCTTCTTCTCCACCGGGACGCCCTCGGTGATCCGGACAAACTGCCCCGAGAGCAGGTCGAACTCCGTGCCGCTGTAGGGGGCGAAGGCCTGATAGCCTCGCTCCTCGCTGAGGCATTTGACAAAGGCCTCAGCCGCCTCCGGGTCGCCGTGGTTGACAAAAACCAGCTTCGGCTTCTCCCGGAAGCCCGCGAGCCAGCGGAGCAGGCCGTCCCTATCCGCGTGGCCGCTGACGCCGGGGAGGGTGTCGATCTGGGCGCGCACCTGCACCTCCTCGCCGAAGAGCTTCACGCTTTTGGCGCCGTCCACCAGGATGCGGCCCAGGGTACCCACGGCCTGGTAGCCCACGAAGAGCACCGTGCTCTCCGGCCGCCAGAGATTGTGCTTGAGATGGTGCCGCACCCGCCCCGCGTCACACATGCCAGAGGCGGAGAGGATGACCTTGGGGGTCTTGTCGTCGTTGATGGCCTTGGATTCCAGATCGCTGACCGTGAGCTCCAGGCCGGGGAAGACGATGGGGTTTACGCCCGCGCGGATGAGCCGCTGCATCTCCTCGTCCAGAAACTGGGTGTCGCACTGGAGGAAGACGGAGGTAGCCTCGATGGCCAGGGGGCTGTCCACATAGACCGGGAAATCCCCGTGGCCGGTGACCAGGCCCCGCTCCTTGATCTCCCGGATGAAATAGAGCATCTCCTGGGTGCGGCCCACAGCGAAGGAGGGGATGACCATGTTGCCGCCCCGGTCCAGGGTGGCCTGGATGCGCGCTGCCAGTTCCTGCACATAGTCCACCCGCTCCTCGGTGTGCAGCCGGTCGCCGTAGGTGGATTCGATCACCAGATACTCGGTGTCCTCCACGAACTGGGGGTCCCGCAGGATGGGCTGGCTCAGGTTGCCCACGTCGCCGGAGAAGGTGATCTTCCGCGTCTCGCCCCGCTCCCGGAGCCAGACCTCGATGGCGGCGGAGCCCAGCAGGTGCCCCACATCCGTCATGCGCAGGGAGACGCAGTCGTTCACCTGGAGCACCCGGCCGTAGTCGCAGGGGCGCAGCAGGCCGATGGCGCCGATGGCGTCGTCCAGATCGTAGAGGGGCTCCTCATGAGGCGCGCCGCTGCGCTGCCCCTTGCGGTTTTTGTACTCCGCCTCGCTCATCTGGATGTTGGCGCAGTCGCGCAGCATGATGTCGCAGAGGGAGCAGGTGGCGGCGGTGGCGTAGATGGGGCCGCGGTAGCCCTGCTTGTACAGCAGCGGGAGCTTGCCCGCGTGGTCGATGTGGGCGTGGGTCAGCAGCACAAAGTCCAGCTGCGAAGCCCGGATCGGCAGGGGCTCGTTTACGAAGAGATCCTTCCCCTGCTCCATGCCGCAGTCCACCAAGCCTTTTTTGTCGCCCACCTCAATGAGCGTCATGCTGCCGGTGACCTCATGGGCCGCGCCGAGAAATGTGATTTTCATGGAAGTCGCCTCCCTGACTTTTTTCTTATTTTACACCCAAAGGCGAGGCCGAGGCAAGAGCGAAAAACAAAGGCAGTGTTGGAAGTCCTGTTTATGGGACACGGAAAATGCGAGAATATGCTTGCGGCATGAAAGTCGACAACATCAAGCAAAGGAGGACTGCAGCATGCAGGAAGAAAGGGAACATTCGGCGCAGTACGGCGTCATTCAGATCAAGGGCGATGCGGTTCGGGTTCTTGAGCTCTGCAAAAGCAAGCAGGATGCGCTGGCAGCAGAGCAGCGTCACAAAGATCAGCACGACAGCAGAGAAGGGCTCATTGTTGCGGTACGGTCCGTATTCGTTGACGGGCAGCTGTTGGAGAACAAATTTCAGATCCTGTAAAGGAAGGTGGAAAATGGAACTGCTTCTTAGTCTGCCGTTATTCTGTTTTTTCGTTTATCTCACCATCAGCGGGATAATGTATAACATCAGGAACAAATGACGCGCCGGCAAGCTTTTGCCGGGAAAAGACCCGCCACGCTGCGCTTCGGCTCAGCATGGCGGGTCTTTTGCCTTACGGATCTGTTATCGGGTTTACAGCTCAAAGAGGCTGATCTGGCTGGAGTCCGGCATGTCGCCCAGGGCGCCCATGGCCTTCAGGGTCTCCAGGTGGGTCTGGCTGACCTTGGGGCAGGCGGCGGAGAGTTCCTCGATGGAGATAAACTGCCGCCCCTCCCGGCCGACCCGCGCCAGATCCTCCGCCGCGGTCTCGCCCAGCCCCGCCACCGACACAAAGGGCGGGCGCAGCTGCTTCTCCCCTACCGGGAGGAACTTGAAGGCATCGGACTTGTAGAGGTCAATGGGCGCGAAAGAGAAGCCCCGCATGTTGAACTCGTACACCGCCTCCAGGGTCACCAGCAGATCCTCTTCGTTGGCGCTGAGGTCGCTGCGGCGGTGCATGTCGTTGATCTTTCGGCGCACGGCGTCGGTGCCGGTGCACATCATGCCGGCGTCAAAGCCGCCCTTCTGGCTGCGGCGGTAGAAATAGGCGCTGTAGAAGGCGATGGGCTTGTGCACCTTGAACCAGGCGATGCGGAAGGCCATCATGACATAGGCCACCGCGTGGGCCTTGGGGAACAGATAGGCGATCTTCCGGGCGGATTCGATCCACCAGTCCGGCACGCCCATGGCCTTCATCTGCTCCTCGGCGTCGCCGGGAAACTCGCCGCTCTTCTTGACTTTGCCCTTGCGCACCGCCTCCATGGTCTTGAAGGCCAGCGCCGGGGCCATGCCCTTCTGGATCAGATAGATCATGATGTCGTCCCGGCAGCCGATGGTCTGGTTTACGTCGGCTACACCGTTTACGATCAGATCGTGGATATTGCCCGCCCACACGTCCGTGCCGTGGGAGAAGCCGGAGAGGCGCACCAGGGTATCGAAGGCGTGGGGCTGGGTGTCCACCAGCATCTGGCGGGTGAAGGGTGTGCCGAACTCCGGCACGCCGATGGAGCCGGTCTTGCCGATGATGGGGTCGTCGTCGGGCAGGCCGAGAGCCGCGGGGCTCGTGAAGATGGACATGGTCTCCGGGTCGGAGAGGGAGATGGTCTTGGCGTCCACGCCGGTCATGTCCTCCATCATGCGGATCATGGTGGGGTCATCGTGGCCCAGCTCGTCCAGCTTCAGGAGGTTTGCCTCCATGCAGTGGTATTCAAAATGGGTGGTGATGATGTCGCTGTTGGGGTCGTCCGCCGGGTGCTGGACGGGGCAGAAGTCCGTCACGTCCATGTCCTGGGGGATGACCACAAGGCCGCCGGGGTGCTGGCCGGTGGTGCGCTTGATGCCCACAAGGCCCAAGGCCAGGCGGTTCTCCTCCGCCTTGGTGGCCTGGATGCCCCGCTCCTCCAGGTACTTCTTCACATAGCCGTAGGCGGTCTTTTCCGCCAGGGTGCCGATGGTGCCGGCGCGGAAGACGTGGTCCGAGCCGAAGAGCACTTCGGTGTACTTGTGGGCCTTGGCCTGGTACTCGCCGGAGAAGTTCAGGTCGATATCGGGGGTCTTCTCGTTGCCGGGGAAGCCCAGGAAGGTCTCGAAGGGAATGTCAAAGCCCTCCCGGTTCATCCGCGTGCCGCAGTCGGGGCAGTCCTTCTCCGGCATGTCCGCGCCGCAGCCGTAGCTGCCGTCCGTGATGAACTCCGAGTGGCAGCACTTGGGGCAGACATAGTGGGGCGGGAGGGAGTTGACCTCCGTGATGCCGGACATGTAGGCCACGATGGAGGAGCCGACGCTGCCTCGGCTGCCCACCAGGTAGCCGTGCTCCAGGGAGTTCTGCACCAGCTTCTGGGCGGACATGTAAATGACGTCGTAGTTGTGATCCAGGATGGTGTTGAGCTCCGTGTCCACCCGGCTCTGCACGATCTCCGGCGGGTTTTCGCCGTAGATGCGGTGCATCTTGCCGTAGACCAGATCCCGCAGCTGCTGGGCGGAGTTTTCGATCCGGGGCGGGAAGAGCTCCTTGGGCAGCAGCTCGATCTCCTCCACCTGATCGGCGATGGCGCGGGTGTTGGTGATGACCACCTCCTTGGCGGTCTCCTCCCCCAGGTACTGGAACTCTGCCAGCATCTCCTCGGTGTTGCGGAAGAAGATGGGGCAGTCCCGATCCGCGTCGGAGAACTTCTTGGCCGCCTGGAGGATCTTGCGGTACTGCTCGTCCTCCGGGTCAAGAAAATGCACATCGCTGGCGGCGATGACGGGCTTATTCAGCTTCCGCCCCAGCTCCAGGATGGTGCGGTTATAGTCCTGCAGCACGGTCACGTCCTTGACGCGGCCATTGTCCACCAGAAAGCCGTTATTGCAGATGGGCTGGATTTCCAGATAGTCGTAGAGGGAGGCGATTTTCTTGAGCTCTTTCTCCGGCTCGCCCCGCATCACCGCGCCGTAGAGCTCGCCCATGCCGCAGGCGGAGCCCACCAGGATCCCCTCCCGGTGCTGCTGCAGCAGGCTCTTGGGGATGTTGGGGGTGCGGTGGTAGTACTTCAGGTAGGACTGGCTGATCATCTCGTAGAGGTTCTTGAGCCCCTTCCGGTTCTTCACCAGCAGCACCATGTGGGTCGTCTTGGCCACGTCGGTGCGGCGCAGGGTGTGGTATACCGTCTCAATGTCGTCCACGGTCTTGGCCCCCTGCTGGCGCAGCATGGGCAGGAACTTGTCCATGATCCTCGCCACCACCAGGGCGTCGTCCGAGGCGCGGTGGTGGTTGAATTGGGGCAGCTGCAGGTGGTTGGAGACGATGTCCAGCTTGAAGCGCTTCAGCTCCGGCAGCAGTGCCTGGCTGAGGGCCAGGGTGTCCAGAAACACCGGGGAGAAGCGGATGCCCTGCCGCAGACAGGCCGCGGTCATGAAGCCCACGTCAAAATGGGCGTTGTGGGCGATGAGAGGCCGATCCCCGGCAAAGCGCAGGAAGGCCTCCATGGCCTCCTTCTCCTCCGGCGCGTCGGCCACATCGCTGTCGTGGATGCCGGTGAGCTCCACGATGTTGGCCGGGATGGGCATGTGGGGGTTTACGAAGGTGTTGAAGGTCTCCTTGATCTCGCCCCCGGAAAAGATCACCGCGCCGATCTCGGTCATGCGGTCATCCTTGGCGTTAAGGCCGGTGGTCTCGATATCGAAGGCCACGAACTCCGTGTCCAGCGGGAGCTTGGACTTGCCCATGACGGCGGAGTTGCCGTCCATATCGTTATAGTAGTAGGCCTCCATGCCGTAGATGATCTTGACGCCGTGCTTTTTTCCCGCCTTCCACATGTCCGGGAAGGCCTGGGCCACGCCGTGATCCGTCACGGCGATGGCGGGCATGCCCCAGTAGGCCGCGCGCTTGACGATGGCGGCGGGGTCGGTGAGGGCGTCCAGGGCGGAGAAGCGGGTGTGCATGTGCAGCTCCACCCGTTTTTCCGGGGCGTTGTCCGGGCGGACGAACTTCTTGCCCTTCATGATGTTCCGGGGCTCCAGGATCATATCGTCGTCGTACTTGGACCAGACGATCTCACCCTGGACGATCAGGTGATCCCCGGGGGCGACGGCGGCGAGGATGCTGTGGTCGTCCTCCGAGCGCAGGAAGCGGGACACCCGCACGGAGTTGGTGCGGTCGGTGAGGTCGAAGCCCAGCACGGCGCCGCCGTTTTTGGTGGTGCGGCTGGAGACGGCCACCACGTCCCCCTCCACGGTGACCCGGCCGGATTCCAGGTTCAGGGTGCTCATGGGGACGCTCTTTTGCTTGATGGCCCGGCCGAAGAGCACGTCGCCGTGCGGTACGAAGGAACCGGCGGGGCCGGGCGCCATGGCGGCGGTGCTGGATTTCACCGTCCGGGGATAGTCCGGCTCGATGCCCACGCCCTCCAGGGCGTAGTCCTGCTTGAGCCGCTCGGTTAATGTAGTTATGTCAACCATTGAGGGCATGGCGGCGAAGCGGGCGGAGACGGTCATACTCCGCTCCTGCAGGTCGATCTGCACGTCGGTGACGAAGGCCTTGTCCAGCCCGCCCGCCATGCTTCTGAGATCCGCGCAGCCGGGGAATATGGTCAAAAATGGGGTAAAATCAGGCATAGGGTTCCTCCCGTTGGTCGGAAAATGAAGACGGTTGACGCCGAATGAAGGAATGAAGTTCAGCTTCGCTTCATGAAGAAATGATGGTGTGCCGCGAAGCGGCACGGATTGGAATCCCCCTATCGGCCTTCGGCCACTTCCCCCAGAAAGGGGGAAGCAAGCACGTCGCTGTCTCTTGCCTCCCCCTATGGGGGAGGTGTCGAGGGAGCGAAGCGAGCGAGACGGAAGGGGTTTCATTCTTTCACTCTTTTTGGATCAGCTCCATCAGCCGATCCAGCAGCTGGTCGTAGTCGTAGGTGCCGATGACCTGCCCTTTTTTGAACAGCAGGCCCTTATCCTTGCCGCCGGCGATGCCGAAGTCGGCCTCCCGGGCCTCCCCCGGGCCGTTCACCACGCAGCCCATGACGGCCACGGTGATGTCCTTGTCCAGATTCCGGACCAGGGGCTCCACCCGCTCGGCCAGGCCGATGAGGTCGATCTCCGTCCGCCCGCAGGTGGGGCAGGAGACGAATTTGACCCCGCCCTTCCGCAGGCCGGCGGCCTTCAGGATGGCGATGCCCGCCGTGACCTCCTTCACCGGGTCTGCGGTGAGGGAGACGCGGATGGTGTCCCCGATGCCCTCGGAGAGCAGGGCGCCGATGCCCACGGCGGACTGGATGGTGCCGTTCCACTCGGTGCCCGTCTCGGTGACGCCCAGGTGCAGGGGGTAGGGGAAAACCTCCGCCGCCATGCGGTAGGCCGCGATGGTCAGCGGCACCGTGGAGGATTTGAGACTTAGGGCAATATCCTCAAAGCCGAAGCGGGTCAGAAGCTCCACGTGGCCTCTGGCGCTCTCCACCATGGCCTCCGGGCAGGGGTGGCCGTACTTTTCCAGCAGGGGCTTTTCCAGGCTCCCGGCGTTCACACCGATGCGGATGGGGATCTGCCGCGCCTTGCAGGCCTCCGCCACCTTGCGCACATTCTCCGCTCCCCCGATGTTGCCGGGGTTGATGCGGATCTTGTCGATCCCCCGCTCCGCCGCCAGCAGCGCCAGTCGGTAGTCAAAGTGGATGTCCGCCACCAGGGGCACGTCCACCTGCGCCTTGATTTTGTCGATGGCCAGGGCCGCCCGCTCGTCGGGGATGGCGAGACGCACGATCTCGCAGCCTGCGGCCCGCAGCTCCTTGATCTGCTGCACAGTGGCCTCCACGTCCCAGGTCTTGGTGTTGCACATGGACTGGACGGTGACGGGGGCTCCCCCGCCGATCTTCAGCCCGCCCACGCTGATCTGCCGGGTATTCTCTCTTGTATGCATAAGCAAATCCCTGCTTTCGTTTTTATTCTGAATTGTTATTATATCATGCCTCGCCCCGCTTGGCAACGAAGAAAACGCAGGCGGCCTTCCGCCTGCGTTTTCTTCACTTTGCCTGCTTGATGGAGAGGCTGATGCGCTTTTTCTTCTCGTCCACGTCCAGGACGAGCACCTGCACCACGTCCCCCACGGTCAGCACCTCCGAGGGGTGCTTCACCCGGCGCTCTGCGATCTCGGAGATGTGCACCAGGCCGTCCTGATGCACACCGATGTCCACAAAGGCGCCGAAGTCGATGACGTTTCGCACCGTGCCGGTGAGCTTCATGCCGGGCTTCAGATCGGAGACCGAGAGCACGTCCGTCCGCAGGATGGGCTTCGGCAGACTGTCCCGGATGTCCCGGCCCGGCTTCAGAAGCTCCGCCACCACGTCGTTCAGGGTGGGAAGGCCGATGCCGAGCTCGGATGCCGCCTTCTCCCGGCCGTAGGCCTTCAGCCGGTCCGGCAGCTCCCGGATGGCGCCCTTCTTCACATCCGCCAGGGTGTAGCCCGCAAGCTGCAGCAGGCCCTCCGCCGCGGCATAGGACTCCGGGTGCACGGCGGTGTTGTCCAGCACGTTTTTGCTCTCGGGCACCCGCAGGAAGCCCGCGCACTGCTGAAAGGCCTTGGGCCCCAGCTTCGGCACCTTTTTGATCTGGCTGCGATTGGCGAAGGCGCCGTTTTCCTCCCGATAGGCCACCAGGTTCTTCGCCGTGGCCGCCGTGAGGCCGGAGACCCGCCGCAGCAGGGAGGGCGAGGCGGTGTTCACGTCCACGCCCACGGCGTTGACGCAGTCCTCCACCACCGCATCCAGAGCGGCGTCCAGCTCCTTCTCGGGCATGTCGTGCTGATACTGCCCCACGCCGATGGCCTTGGGCTCGATCTTCACCAGCTCCGCCAGGGGATCCTGCAGCCGCCGGGCAATGGACACCGCCGAGCGCAGGTTCACGTCGAACTGGGGAAACTCCTCCGCCCCCAGAGGGCTGGCGGAGTAGACCGAAGCCCCCGCCTCGGAGACGATCATGTAGCTGAGGCTTGCACCCCGCTCGTTCTCCTGATGGATCAGCTCCACCGCCATCTGCTCGGTCTCCCGGCTGGCGGTGCCGTTGCCGATGGCAATGTGCTCCACGCCCCACCTGCGACACAGGCCGGAGAGCTTCTGGATGGCCTCCCGCTTCTGCCGCTCGCCGTAGGTGGGATAGACCACCGCCGTGTCCAGCACCCGGCCGGTGCCATCCACCACCGCCACCTTGCAGCCCATGCGGTAGCCGGGATCCAGACCCATGGTGACCTTGCCATTCACCGGCGGCTGCATCAGCAGCGGCCGCAGGTTCAGCGCGAACTGGCCGATGGCGCCGGTGTTGGCGCTGTCCGTGAGCTCGCTGCGCGCCTCCCGCTCCAGAGAGGGGAAGAGCAGCCGGTCATAGGCGTCCAGGGCGGCGGCCTTGATGAAATCCATCGCCTTCGTGCCGGGCATCACCACCTGGCGGTACACGGTGGACATGGCCCGGTCGTGCTCCAGCTCCAGCGCGACCTTCAGCAGCTTCTCCTTCTCTCCCCGGTTTAGCGCCAGGATCTGGTAGCCCTGCAGGCGGGAGATAGGCTGGGAGAAGTCGTAGTACAGCCGGTAGACCGAGTCCTCCTCGGTGGCAGCCTGGGACTTGAGCCGTCCCTCCCGGCCGAGCTGCTCCCGCAGGCGCTTGCGGAGCGCCGCGTCGTCGCTGATCTCCTCGGCAATGATGTCGGAAGCGCCGGCCAGGGCCTCCTCCACGGTATTGACGCCCTTTTCCTGGTTTACATAATCCTTTGCCGCCTCCTCCGGCGCCGGGCAGTCCCGAGCCTGGCGATACAGCAGCTCCGCCAGGGGCTCCAGCCCTTTTTCCTTCGCCACGGTGGCGCGGGTGCGGCGCTTGGGCTTATAGGGGCGGTAGAGATCCTCCAGCTCCGCCAGGGTCCTGGCGGCGGCGATGGCCTTTTGCAGCTCCTCAGTGAGCTTTCCCTGCTCCTCGATGGCGGAGAGCACCGTCTCCCGCCGCTCCTGCAGGCCCCGCAGGTACTGCAGTCTGGTCTCCAGGGTGCGCAGGGCGGTGTCGTCCATGGCGCCGTGCTGCTCCTTGCGGTAGCGGGCGATAAAGGGGATGGTGTTCCCCTCGTCCAGCAGGCGGATCACATTCTCGATATACTCCGGCCGGGTCTTCAGCTCCTCGGCCAGGATGGCGATGATTTCGTTCATTTCGGCTCCTTCTCTTTGGAAATTCCCGAATAGTATAGCACAGTTTCTTTGCCGCCGCCACTTTTTTCTCCCGGCATGTCGAATTCCGCCCCAAGGGGTCGCGGAGTGTCTTGCAGTTTTCTCGGATCTGTGGTAAATTACGTTAGCTAACGCAATAATCACACGAAATATGCGGGAGGTCGTTATGACCATTCGAGACTGCAAGCCCGGGCAAAGCGGGCGTATTCTTTCCGTAGGGGGCGAGGGCGCCCTGCGGCAGCATTTTCTGGATATGGGCGTGATCCCCGGCGCGGCCTTCACCGTGGTGAAGCTGGCGCCCATGGGCGACCCCATGGAGCTGCGCATCCACGGCTATGAGCTGACCCTGCGTCTCCAGGACGCGGAGAAGATCCAGGCAGAGTCCCTGGACGCTCCGGCGGACGAGGCCAGAGAGGAGCAGCGCCAGCGGGAGAGCTTTCACCCCGGCCTTGGCGAGGAGGGCAAGTTCCACCCCAAGGGCACCGGCGATCCCCTGCCGGAGACGGAGACGCTGACCTTTGCCCTGGTGGGCAACCAGAACAGCGGCAAAACCACCCTTTTCAACCAGCTCACCGGCTCCAACCAGCATGTGGGCAACTTCCCCGGCGTCACCGTGGATCGGAAGGACGGCGTCATCCGCGGCTATCCCAAGACCCTCATCACCGATCTGCCGGGCATCTACTCCATGTCCCCCTACTCCAGCGAGGAGCTGGTCTCCCGGGACTTTGTGCTGCAGCAGAAGCCCAAGGCCATCATCAATATCGTGGACGCCACCAACATCCAGCGCAACCTCTATCTCACCGTGCAGCTGCTGGAGATGGGCGTGCCCATGGTGGTGGCGCTCAATATGATGGACGAGATGCGCGGCAACGGCGGCTCCGTAGACGTGAACGCCATGGAGGCGCTGCTGGGGGTGCCGGTGGTGCCCATCTCGGCGGCCAAGAACCAGGGCGTGGACGAGCTGGTGAAGCACGCGGTCCACATCGCCCGCTATCAGGAGAAGCCCCTGCGCCAGGACTTCTGCGGCGCGGAGGATGCCGGCGGCGCTGTGCACCGCTGCCTGCACGCGGTGGTGCACCTCATCGAGGATCACGCCCGCCGGGTGGGGCTGCCGGTGCGCTTTGCGGCCAGCAAGCTCATTGAGGGGGACGAGCTGATCCTCAGGCAGCTGGAGCTGGACGAGAACGAAAAAGAGATGCTGGAGCACATCAAGCTCCAGCTGGAGAAGGAGCGGGGGCTGGATCCCAGCGCCGCCATGGCGGACATGCGCTTCGCCTTCATAGAAAAAGTCTGCGCCCGCTGCGTGCGCAAGCCCCGGGAGACCCGGGAGCATCTGCGCTCTCAGAAGCTGGATCGGATCCTCACGGGCAAATACACGGCTCTGCCCGTCTTCATCGGCATCATGGCGCTGGTCTTTTACCTGACCTTCGCGGTGATCGGTGCCTGGCTGCAGGATCTGCTGGCCGCCGGGGTGGAGTGGCTCACCGGCTTGGTGGACGGAGCCCTTACCGCCGGGAACGTGAACCCCGCCATCCACAGCCTCATCATCGACGGCATCTTCGAGGGCGTGGGCAGCGTCCTGAGCTTCCTGCCCATCATCGTGGTCATGTTCTTCTTCCTCTCCCTGCTGGAGGACAGCGGCTACATCGCCCGGGTGGCCTTCTTCATGGACAAGCTCCTGCGGAAGATCGGGCTCTCGGGGCGCAGCATCGTGCCCATGCTCATCGGCTTCGGCTGCACGGTGCCCGCGGTCATGTCCACCCGCACCCTGCCCAGCGAGCGGGACCGGAAGATGACCATCCTGCTGACGCCCTTCATGAGCTGCTCGGCCAAGCTCCCCATCTACGCCTTCTTCGTCAGCGCCTTCTTTGCAAAATCCGGCTGGCTGGTGATGACGGGGCTCTATCTGCTGGGGATCTGCATTGCGATCCTGGTGGCGCTGCTCTTTAAGAACACTCTCTTCAAGGGCGAGGCCGTCCCCTTCGTGATGGAGCTGCCCAACTACCGGCTGCCCAGCCCCCGGAGCGTGCTGCAGCTTCTCTGGGAGAAGGCCAAGGACTTCCTGCAGCGGGCCTTCTCCGTCATCCTCATCGCCACCATCGTGGTCTGGTTCCTGCAGAGCTTCGATCTGCACTTCAACCTGGTGGCGGACTCCCATGACAGCATCCTGGCCCTGGTGGCCGGCTGGATCGCCCCGCTGCTCTCCCCCCTGGGGCTGGGGGATTGGCGCATCGCCACCTCCCTCATCAGCGGCTTCATGGCCAAGGAGAGCGTGGTCTCCGTGCTGGAGATCCTCTTTGCGGACGGGATTGCCGGCGCGCTGAGTACCCTCTCCGCCGGGTGCCTGCTGGTGTTCAGCCTGCTCTACACCCCCTGCGTGGCGGCCATCGCCTCCATCCGGCGGGAGCTGGGCCGGGGCTGGGCCGTGGGCGTGGTGCTCTGGCAGTGCGGCATCGCATGGCTGGCCGCCCTGCTGCTGCGGCTGCTCGGCCTGGCGCTGGGCTGGGGCTGAGAGGGCGCGGCCATGGGTATTCTCGACTGGGTGCTGCTGGGCGTGATCCTGCTCGCCGCGGCCTTCGCCCTGCGGAAAACGATCCGCTCCAAGGGAAGCTGCAGCTGCGGCGGCAGCTGCTCCGGCTGCGGCGGCAGCTGCGCAAGCTGCGGGCAGAGCTGTACCTGCGGCAAGGCCGGCAAAACGCCGCCCGAGGGTTGATCTTCCAGAACATACAAAAACCACCCGGTTGGGTGGTTTTTTATTGGGAAATCACACGCAAAAGAGCACCTGCGGAATCATGATATCGCGCTTTTTCGCTTCAAGTTCAGCGGGCCGCGGATCGTATCCTCCGTCAGTTTTTCAAGCAGAGCTTCTGCACCGTTCTTGACTTTATAGTCCATTTCAGAACGGTATATGGGAATCACATTATAGAGAATCAGCTGATCTCCGCTTTCCAAAGTCAAGGGCTCGACGGATTCATCAAAAAAGTCCAGCATAATACCGCACATTTCTGTTTCTTCGGAAAACGGATCGCCAAAATCGATGTCATGATAGAGCCCAAGCCAGCTTTTTTCGTAATACGGCAGCCTTGCCAAAGACTTTATGACGCGGATCGGCCAGTACCATCTCTCCTCGTTGGACTTGTAATTCCAGTCCGCAGGCAAACGGATCGCCATCTCCGCCCGATTTCTCTTTCCATAACCGGAGGGTACGGCCATTTTGTACGCACCCATCCCCATGGTAAACAATGTATAATAGTTTCTTTCTTTGGTCGGAGGAACCGGAATTACATCAATGTGAAGATCAGGTGAGACAATCTCGTGGATAACTTCAGTAAACGCTCCGAACTTCTCTTCGATCATCTTCTCGTATGCCGCTTGATCGTTTTCTGAATAGTAAAACGTCTTGTTTTTCCTGCCAATGTTGAAAATGCCCATTATTCGCGCTCCCTTCGCAGTCTTTCCTTGTCGCAGTTTTTGGGTCTCTGCCAGTATAACGTTTGAAAACGCAAAAAGGTTTCAGCGGTTTTATCTGTTTTTTCTGCTGACAGGCGGGACACTATAGGCCGAAGACGAGATCGTCCCCGTCCAGCTCCGGCAGGAGCTGAAAGCCCAGGGAGGCATAAAGCCTCTGCGCACGCTCGTTGTCTTTCTCCGTGGCCAGCTTGATGGGCTTTTCCGGATCTGCCGCTTTCAGGAGCCGGATCGCCAGCCGCGCCGCGGCTTTCCCGTAGCCCTTTCCCTGCTGCCCTTTGTCTATGAAATAGCCCCAGGAGTACGCGTCTCCTTCGCCCAGCCATGTGGCGAGGTTGATAAAGCCCACGGGTTCCCCCTGTTCGCTGCAGATCAGGCAGGGATAGTTATCCTCCGGGCACAGATAGGCTCTTCCGATAGAGAACCACGCGGGGTTCACCAGCTCCCTCTGCTCGTCGGTAAGCTGGCATTCATAGCATGCGTAGATCAGATCCTCTTCCGTCTCCAGCGGCCGGAAGCGGACACGGGAGCCGCCCCAACATGCAGCGTCAATCGCTTTCAATTCTTTTCGCAGCGCCATGGAAGTACCTCCAGCTCTTTTTTTGCGGATACCGGCGCCGGTTTGCGGAGGCATCCGCCCCAAAATGATCTTGTTCCGCAATCACGCGCTTTGCCGCCGACCAACGGTCGGCGCAGCGCTCCCTCAGCCCATGTACGCCGTAAAGTCGATGGGAGCGGTCAGCGCCTGCTCCGTCTCGTCGAGACAGGTTTTGATCGCGCCGGGATCGTCCCCCGCCTTCTTCAGCGCCTCCACCCTGGTGTACCACAGCGGCTTCAGACAGCGGTACAGCATCAGCGCCGTATCCTTTTCCAGCTGTGAAAAGCGATAGGATTCGGAGGCGATCTGCAGGGCCTTGCAGATCCCGGAGACGCCGTCGCTCTCCCGCATGAGGTAGTTGAGAAAAATCTCCCTGCCGCAGAGATTGAAATCATACACGCCGACGAATCTGCCCTTCTCATCCAGAAGGATATTGGAGGCGTTGAGATCGGCCTGGAACACAGAGCCGGGAAGCTTTCGATACACCGGCTCCAGCGCGGCCCTGTTCTCCGTCCAGAGCCGCCAGATCCGCTCGACCTGTTCTCTGTATTCGTCGGGCAGCGTGTCCGCATGATCCTTCCAGGCCAGGGCGTTTTCCAGCACTTCGTCCGTCTTGTCGCTGGGGCAGAAGGTTTCAAACAGGCAGTATGCCGAGGGATACGCCGTATAGTCCAGATGCAGCGCGGCGATCCTGGCCGTCATGCGCCAAATGTCCCGCAGATAGCTGTCATACAGCGCTTCGTTCCGGCCGAAGTCCTCCGAGAACCGGTCTCCGACAGGATGATATGGCGCAAATTCCTCGGCGTAGGCCGCGCACCTGTGCCCGCGGAACGGGACGAGAGGAAAGGCGCCGGTCTTGTCCCGGAAGATCCGGGGACAAAAATAGCCCAGCTTCCGATATTCCTCCACCGTCCTTTGCCAGACGGCGATCTTCTCGGGGAAGGTGAAATCATTGTCGGCGAGCTTGAGCACAACTTTGCCGCCCGCGGCTCTTTCCACGATAAAGGTCGCTCTGAAATCAGCGTCGCCCCGGCTGGTATCGATCTCGCGAACGGCGGCCGGTGTGCCGTCAAAAAACAGGGAAAACACGCTTTTGATCTCATCATCCATGTGATTATTCTCCCAAAATATTGACGTAAAAGCGGCTGCGCCTCAAAGCTGGAACGCTTCTTTGATGATCCTTGCAACCTCATCGGGCTCTTTGTCGGCGTTGTCGATCCTGAGATAGGGCGCAAAGGGAAACTCTCCCTCGCGGCTGACGCAGCGATGCTTCCTGTCGTCGTCGATCAGACGCCGATTCGACGCCGCAAGATCCCGTTTGGAGGCCTTGTATTTCAGCCGGTTTTCCGTCCCGTTTCGTTCCAGTCTGATCTCCTGGGGCGCAATGAGCTCAACATAATAGAATTCTGTTCCGTAGGGCTTGAAAATCGACTTGACGTGCTCCAGATACTCCCATTCCGACGGCATGTCGAAATCCATCATATAGGTAAAGATCATCCCGTAGCGATCGGACGCCGCAAAGTTCCGAAAGATCACTTCCCGCAGCTCGTCTCTGGTTTTCCCGTCGAATCTGCCAAAGATCTCGATGACGGGCTCGATGGTCATATGGTTGTGAAAGAGCCGCAAATCGGTGATCTTCATCAGCTCCTGGCCAACGGTCATTTTCCCTACCGCGGCGTCCCCGATCAGGAATAACAGTTTCATCGCGCACCTCCGAGCTTCTGTTTGTTAAGAGGATTATAGCCCATTCTTTCGCTTTCTTCAAGAACCCCGCCGCGCGGGCGAGAGAGGAGACTTGCTTGCATTTTGTTTTCCCTTGCGGGGGACGCTTTTCCCCTGTCATTGCGAACCGTAGGGACGACCATTGGTCGTCCGTCTGTCCACGCTGCGCCGAAATTCACGGACGAGCAATGCTCGTCCCTACGACGCGGCAATCCGTTTTCCCGGTGCGAGAGAGGAGACTTGTTTGCATTTTGTTTTCCCTTGCGGGGGACGGGAAAACAAAATCAATGAATTCGCCAGTGTTTGCACTGGCTCATGCAGGCCACCTATGTGGCCTGCGGACATGATTCAAGTCTCCATTCTCTCGCACCAAAGAAAAACACCCATCCGAACGGATGGGTGTTTTTCTTGGTGCGAGAGAGGAGACTTGAACTCCCACGTCGGTTGACACACGCCCCTCAAACGTGCCTGTCTACCTGTTCCAGCACTCTCGCATATAGCCGGTGCTCCGGCTCCATTGAAAGCCGTTTGCACCACATTGGCCTGCCACATTTAAGGCAAAGGCTATTATAGCAGAGAAAAACCGTTTGTCAAGGATTATTTTTCGTTCACAAACGGGGAACCGCATTTCGCGATTCCCCGTCCTCTCAAAACTGAATACTCAAAACTCAAAACTCGTCTTACCCCAGCACGGAGTAGGTGGCCTCGTCCTCGTACTGGCGGGTGTAGAGCCGATAGTACACGCCCCGGGCGGCCATCAGCTCCTCGTGCCGGCCCTGCTCCACGATCTTGCCGTCCTTCACCACCAGGATCACGTCCGCATTGCGCACGGTGGAGAGCCGGTGGGCGATGACGATGGAGGTGCGGCCGCGGATGATGGTGTCGATGGCGGCCTGGATCTTCTGCTCTGTGATGGTGTCCACGGAGGCGGTGGCCTCGTCCAGCACCAGGATCCGGGGCTTGGCCAGGATCGCCCGGGCAAAGGAGATGAGCTGCTTTTCGCCGGTGGAGAGCATGTCGCCCCCCTCGCCCACGTCGGTGTCCAGGCCCTTCTCCAGCTTGGCCACCACGTCCTTGGCGCTCACCAACTCCAGCGCCCGGTCGATCTCCTCTTCCGTGGCGTCGGGGTTTCCGTAGAGAAGGTTCTCCCGCACGGTGCCGGAGAAGAGGTGGGGCGTCTGCAGCACATAGCCGATGGCGGAGTGGAGCCAGAGCTGGGAGCGCTCCCGGGCGTCCCGCCCGTCGATGAGCACACGGCCCTCGGTGGGCTCGTAGAAGCGGCAGATCAGATTGGCCAGGGTGGACTTGCCCGCGCCGGTCTCCCCCACGATGGCCAGATTGGTGCCGAAGGGGATGTCCAGATTGAAGTGCTCCAGGATCTTCTCGTCCCCGTCCGGGTACTGGAAGGACACGTCCTCGAAGCGGATGTCGCCCCGGATGGGCTCCCAGTTCTCCTTCTTGGGCTCAAAGCTGTCCCCGTAGAGGGCGATGACCTCGTCGCTGTCGTTCACGTCTGGCCTAGTATGCAGGAGCTTGGTGAGCCGTTCGATGTTCACCTGGGTGGTGATGAGATCGGAGATGGCGTCCACGATCCAGCGCACCGGCTCCATCATGCCCTGGGCGTAGGACATGAACATGGAGAAGGTGCCGATCTGGGTCTTGGCGATGACCCCGCCCTTCCAAAGCACGATGGCCAGGGCCAGGGAGGAGGCGAAGTTCATGGTCACGGCGAAGGCGCCCCGCAGCCGGGCGGCGCCCACGCTCTTGCGGCGCATGGCGGCGGTATCCTTCACGAAGGAGCGCTCCATTTTCTCCTCGATGACCAGGGTTTTGATGGTGCGGGCGCCGGTGATGCCCTCGTTGAAGTTGCCGGTGATCTGGGAGTTCAGCTCCCGGATCTCCCGGTTGGCCCGGGTGAGCTTCTTCTGGAACAGGGAGAAGAGCAGCACCGTCAGCGGCAGCACCGTCACCACCAGCAGGGCGAGCCGGGCATTGATGGCAAACATGACTACGATGGCGCCCACCACATAGCCGATCTGCCACAGGCTCTCCAGTACGGTCCAGGACACCAGCGATCCGATGCGCTGGGTGTCGGACATGACGCGGGAGTGGATGTAGCCCACGCTGTTCTGGTTGTAGTAGGAGAAGGACAGGGTCTGCAGGTGGCTGAAGGCCTTGTTGCGCAGATCCCGGTCCACCCCCACCTCGATGTGCATGCTGTACATGGCGGAGATGTAGTTGAACACCGCGCCGCCGCAGATGAGCGTGAGATAGAGGATCACGAACCACACGATGGTGTCCAGGGTCCCCTCGCCGATGAAGTGGTTCAGCGCATAGCGCTGGAAGAGGGGCACGCCGGTGTCCACCAGGCTGCCCACCAGGCTGCCCAGCACCAGGCCGAACATGGGCTTTTTGTATTTTTTCAGATAGGGTAGCACCTTGCCGATGCCGAAAAAGCGCAGGCTCGTCTGCCCGGAGGTCTCTTTTTTCATGCCGACACCTCCTCTGCAGAGCCGGACTGGATCTCGCAGATCTTCTGGTAGATCCCGCCGGCATGCTTCAGCTCCTCATGGGTGCCCAGCTCCGCGATGCGCCCGTGATCCAGCACCAGGATCTGATCCGCCTTGGAGAGGGTGGTGATCCGGTGGGAGATGAGGATGATGCTGGCGCTGCCGAAGCGGGCCTCCAAGGCGCTGCGGATCTTCGCGTCCGTCTCCGTATCCACGGCGGAGAGAGAGTCGTCAAAGATCATGATGGGAGTCTTGCCCGTCAGCGCCCGGGCGATGGCCGCCCGCTGCTTCTGGCCGCCGGAGAGCGTCACGCCCCGCTCGCCCACAAAGGTGTCGTAGCCCTTCTGGAAACTCTCCACCGTCTCGTCCAGGCAGGCGGCGGAGGCCGCCTCCCGGATGCGCTCCAGGGGCATGTGCTCCTCGGTGATGCCGATATTCTCCGCAATGGTGCGGGAGAAGAGATAGGGCTCCTGCAGCACCATGCCGATGTTCTGCCGCAGGTGCCGGGTCTCGATGTCCCGCAGATCCACGCCGCCGATGGTAATCCGGCCGCTGTCCTCCGGCAGCTGGTAGAGCTTATCCAGCAGGAGCATCATGGTGCTCTTGCCGCTGCCGGTGCCGCCCAGGATGCCCAGGGTGGTGCCGGCCTTCATGGTAAAGCTGATATCGTGGAGGATCTCCTGGCTGCCCTCGTAGGCGAAGGACACATGCTCAAAGGCGATGTCCCGATCCAGGGGCGGGGTCAGGGCCCTGCCGCTCTCCTTCTCCTCCTCGGCCCGCATGATGTAGGCCACCCGGTCGATGGAGACGCCGGCCTTGCTCATTTCCGAGATCATGCGGCCCAGCATACGCACCGGCCAGGTCATGATGGCGCCGTAGCTGAGGAAGGCGATGTACTCGCCAGGCAGCATCTCGCCCCGGATGCAGAACCAGGAGCCGAAGACCACGATCAGCATGATCTGCAATCCGGAGAGCACGTCGCTCACGCTCCAGAAGCGGGACATGGGCCGCGCCAGCTTCATCCACAGGCCGGTGTAATATTCGTTCTGCTGCTCAAAACGGTCCTTCTCGTAGCGCTCCCGCCCGAAGGCCCGCACCACCCGCACGCCGGTGAGATTCTCCTGCGCCATGGCGGAGAGCTTGCCCTCGTTCTCATCGCAGTCCAGAAAGGCCGCGCCGATCTTCCGGTGGAACTGGAAGGAGCGCAGGATGATATAGGGCACCGGAGCCATGGCGACCAGGGTGAGCTTCCAGTTCATGCTCAGCATGAAGCCCAGGGACAGCGCCAGCAGCACCAGGATGCGGAAGATGGAGGTCATCTGCTCGGAAACGAAGCGCTTCATGGTGTCGATGTCCGAGGTGCAGCGCTGGATGATGTCGCCGGTGCGGTGCTTGGCGTGCCAGGCGTAGGGCAGGCGCTCGATATGGCCGAAGAGCCGATCCCGCATGGTTTTGGTCAGAGTCTCCGCCCCCTTGGTGTTGTAGACCCGGAAGCAATACTGGGCGATCACCTTCACCGCCGCCACGATCAGGATGGCCGCGGCCATGATCCAGATATGCTCCGCCAGATAGGCGGTGCCTCCCGCCCATTTGATGGGCGCGTCCAGGAAAAAGGGGAGCTTCCCCTCCTTGCCGCCCAGCACATTGTCCACCGCCGCGCGGATGATCTGGGGGCTGACCATGTCCGCCAGGGCAGCAACGGCGGCGGAGATCATGCTGACGATGAAAAACAGCTTGCTCCCCTTCAGAAAGCGCCAGAGCAGCTGCCGCTGGAACGCCTTCTCTTCTTTTGTTTTTTTCTTCTTTTCTTCTTCCATGGTGTTTTCCCCGGCAAAAAGGCGGACGAGAGCCAGTTTGCCTTCAAAAAGTGGTTGTTTTCAGCCGCAAAACTGAGTATAGCATACCTTTTTACAAAAAGAAAGAGCGGATTTGGGGAATCCGCTCAACCAGTGGGAGATTCGCCTCTGCTCTTCTCTCTTCACGCTTCCCTTTTTCGCGGGCCGCCGAGGACGTCGGCCCCTACGGATTCTCTTTTTCGCGGGCCGCCGAGGGCGTCGGCCCCTGCGGATTCCCTTTTTCGCGGGCCGGTGAGGGCGTCGGCCCCTACGGATTCACTTTTCACTCAGCAGCCGCAGGATCTGCACGGCGTTGGCCGCCGCGCCCTTGCGCAGCTGGTCGCCGCAGCACCAGAGCGTAAGCCCCCGCTCATCGGTCAGATCCCGGCGGATGCGGCCCACCCAGACCGCGTCGCCGTCCGAGCTGTCCAGCGGCGTGGGGTAGTCCCGCCCGTCCAGATCCTCCGCCAGACGGACGCCGGGGAAGGCGCGGATCGCCGCCCGCGCCGCCTCCAAGGTCACCGGCTCCCGGGTGCGCAGGGTCATGGAGATGGAGTGGGAGCGCAGCACCGGCACCCGCACGCAGGTGCAGCTCACCCGAAGCTCCGGCTGGTGCAGGATGCGCCGCCCCTCGTTCTGCAGCTTCATCTCCTCGTCGGTGTAGCCGTTCTCCCCCTCCGCGCCGATGTGGGGGATCACGTTCAAGGCGATCTGGGCGGGAAAGACCTTGCGCCGGGGCTCCTCCCCCGCGGTGATGGCGCGCAGCTGCTCCTGCAGCTCCTTTAGTCCCGCCTGCCCCGCGCCGGACACCGCCTGGTAGGTGCTGACCACCATGCTCTCGATGGGCGAGAGGCGGTGGATGGGCGCGGCCGCCATGAGGCTGATCACCGTGGAGCAGTTGGGGTTGGCGATGATCCCGCTGTGGGTAAAGGCGTCCGCCCCGTTGACCTCCGGCACCACCAGAGGCACCGCGGGATCCAGCCGGAAGGTGGAGCTGTTGTCGATGTACACGGCGCCGCTGCGGCGGATGGCGGGCGCCCAAACCCTGCTTTGCTCCGCCTCCACCGCGCCCAGAACGAAGTCCAGGCCCGCGAAGGCGTTCTCCGTCGTCTCCTGGACGGGCAGCTCCCTTCCGGCAAAGGGCAGCCGCTCCCCCGCCGAGCGGGAGCTTGCCAGCAGGCGCAGCTCCGTGATGGGCAGCCCGTATTCCTCCAGGATCTTCCGCATCTCCCGTCCCACGGCGCCGGTGGCGCCCAGGATCCCGATCCGATAGCTTTTCATGCGCGTCTCCTTCCGAATGCAGATTCTTTCTATTATATGCGGGACGAAACAAATCGTCGCCTATTTTTCGATTCCCAATTGCAATTCTACTCCGATTGATTTACAATGTACATACGCAATCTGCGACCGCAAACCTATAAACGGAGGGAACCATATGGAATTGGAACTTTACGATTTTGAGCGTGCAGCAGAACGCCTCAAGCCCATCCTGCATCATACTGAGCTGGATCTGTCCTCCACCTTCTCCCGCGCCACCGGCGGCCAGATCTATCTGAAATGCGAAAATCGCCAAAAAACCGGCTCCTTCAAGATCCGCGGCGCGTCCAACAAGATCGCCTGCATGATCGAGCGGGGCGAGAAGTGCCCGGTGGTGGCCTCCTCCGCCGGCAACCACGCCCAGGGCGTGGCCTACGCCTCCAGCCGCTTCGGCATCCCCGCCACCATCGTCATGCCCAAGGCCGCCCCCATCGCCAAGGTGCAGGCCACCGAGGGCTACGGCGCCAAGGTGGTGCTCACCGGCTCCTGCTATGACGACGCCTACAACGAAGCGCTTCGCATCTGCGAGGAGGAGGGCGCCAAGTTCCTGCACCCCTACAACGACCTGGAGGTCATTGCCGGGCAGGGCACCCTGGCGCTGGAGATCCTGGGCGATCTGCCCACGGCGGACATCATCATCGTCCCCGCCGGCGGCGGCGGCTTGCTTGCCGGCATGGCTCTGGCCGCCCACCTGCTGAACCCCCGGGTGAAGGTCTACGGCGTCCAGGCCGAGGGCGCCCCCGCCATCGCCATGAGCTTTGCGCAGAAGAAGCTGGTCACCACCGAGACCGCCTCCACCATTGCCGACGGTATCGCCGTCAAGGTTCCGGGCGACATCACCGTGGATCTCATCAACAAATACGCCGCCGGCGTGGTCACCGTCTCCGAGAAGGAGATCGCAAACGCCATCCTCCTGCTGATGGAACGCTGCAAGCAGATCGTGGAGCCCGCCGGCGCCACGCCGCTGGCCGCCGTGCTCAGCGGCAAGATCGACGTGAAGGGCAAGCGGGTGGTCTGCCTCATGTCCGGCGGCAACGTGGACGTGAGCTTCCTGCAGAACATCATCGAGCAGGGTCTGGTGGCCCGCAACCGCCGCCTGAAGTTCGTCGCCACCCTGGCCGACCGTCCGGGCAGCCTGGTGCAGCTGCTGAACGTGCTGGCGGAAAAGCGCGCCAACGTCATCTCCATCTCCCACGACCAGCTCTACCGCCGACTGAATCCGGGCCAGACCAACGTCCACGTGACCTGCGAGGTGGGCGGCGCGGAGCACGGCAAGTCGATTATCGACGCCATCGTCGCCACCGGCGTAGAGGTGGAGGTCGAGTCGGAGTAAGACCAGTTTTGAGTTTTGAGTTTTCAGATTTGAAAGGAGATTGTAATGAAAGCTGTTTCTACCAACAAGGCGCCCGCCGCCATCGGCCCCTATTCCCAGGCTCAGATCGTAGGCAATCTGGTCTACACCTCCGGCCAGATCCCCATCATCCCCGAGACCGGCGCGCTGGCCGAGGGGCTGGAGGCGCAGGCCCATCAGGTCTTCAAAAACCTGGGCGAGCTGCTGAAGGCCGCCGGGTCCGACCTCTCCAAGACCGTGAAGACCACCGTGTTCATCAAGAACATGAACGACTTCGGCGCCATCAACGCCATCTATGCCCAGTATTTCACCGAGCCCTTCCCCGCCCGTTCCTGCGTGGAGGTCGCAAGACTGCCCAAGGACGTGCTGCTGGAGTGCGAGGTCATCGCGGAGCTGTAAGCACGCAGTTTTCCCCTTGAGTTTTGCACGCCGCGCCCCAAATGACATAGGGGCCGTTGCAAAATGAAGATTTTGCAGCGGTCCCAATTTTTGCGCAAAAAGGCTAAAGAAACCGGGAGGCTGTGGAAAAGCATCCACAAATCTCCC
>ONPF01000006.1 GCA_900319635.1 uncultured Eubacteriales bacterium
TGCCACGCCGTAGGGAGGCATGCCCACATGCCTCCGGAGCGCTTGAACGGCGGAGCGATCAGGGGATCGCTCCCTACGGCTCGCAATGACATGCTTTGGTGTTTGTCTACACATTGAATGGCCCGGCGCGAAAGCGCCGGGCCATTGCTTTTGTATCCGGTTTACAGGATCTTGTTGATCTCGGCCTCGATAGCCTTGGCGGCGTCCTCGGGGACGATCTTCTTGCTGACCACCAGGTCAAAAATGTTGCCGCAGGTCTTCTTGTTGAAGAGCTTGATGGGGTACTTCATCAGGTTGGGGGCATACTTCTTGATGATCTCCACGCACTGGGGATTGGCAAAGCAGTCCTTTACGGTGAGGCTTCTGAAATCCATAATTGTTCTCCTTTACAGATCAATTTGCGGGTTGTTCGGTGCTCCTATTGTATCACGGCTGCTCCGTCTCGTCAACCGGGCGGCGGCGCCGCCGACGGCGGAAGGACAGCCGGTAGTCCCGGTAGAGCAGGATGGCGCTGGCCATGGAGGCGAGGGCGCACAGCAGCACCAGCAGCAGGAAGGCTCTGCCCTTCAAAAACCCTAACATGGGGTTGTACTGATCCAGGATCACCAGGGTCAGCAGCGCCAGCCACAGGGAAATACAGAGATTCGGCACAAAGGCTCTCCAGAATTTCATCGTTTGTCCTCCCATCCCTCTTCGGTGACGATCAGCATATCGCCCAGCTCCCTTCCGGCGCCGTTGGACTGCCGGCTGTAGCGCTCATGCAGGAAGGTCATCAGCGCCGAGCCGCCGCCGTCCAGGTTGTAGGCGCAGGTGCAGCCCAGATCCTCAAAGACCTGTGCCAGCTCCGGCACCGTCATGCCCTTGGAATAGCCGTCCTGCCGGCCGTCCACCACCACGAAGCAGTAGTGCCCCGGCTCATAGTAGCCCACGGCGCTGCGGGGGTTGGGGAAGGACACCGCCTCGCTGAGCTCGTAATCCGGCTTCACATGGCCGTTCTCGTCCAGCAGGGAGGGGCCGAAGTTCCAGGCCTGGGCCACGCCCCGGTTCCACACGTCCTCCACCGTGTACTCGTCCCGCCCGTAGCAGGCCATCACGCCGGAATCGTAGAGCACGCACAGGTCGCAATAGGTCTGGTCGCTCATGTAGAGCTGGCCGTTGCGCACGAGAAAGCCCTTGGGCTGATAGGAGTAGAAGTCGCCGCTGATGGTCAGGATGGCGTGGGAGTCCGCGTCCATCTCCATGGCGTCCTGGGTGGACCAGAACTCCAGCTCGTTGTTGGCGGTGTAGGTGCGGAAGTTGTCAAGGCTCGCCACATAGATGTCCGCCACATGGTACACGGATTTCCCATTGCCCGCGTCAAACTCCCGCGTCTCGATGGTGATGGAGACCTGGGGGCTGGTGTAGGAGTGGTCGGTGATGACCACCTCGTCGGTGAAGTGCTCCGCAAAGCGGATCTGCCACTCGGTGCGGGGATCCTCCGTGGGGATGGGGCTGGGCGTTGTCCCGGTCAGCTCTCCCACGATCCCGCCTTCCGGGACGGGGGTCGCGTCCGCGGGCGCCTCCGGCGCTGCGATGCCGGGCTCCGCTGCGGGGGCGGTTTGCGTGTCGGCCTGCGCCTGAGCGGGGGACACCACCTGTTCCGTCTGTGTCTGCTGTTCGCGCTCCGCCTGCCGGGCGCGGCTGCGGGCCTTGGCCTGCAGGATGGGCAGCCCCAGCTGGAAGAATACCACAAGGCCCAGGGCCAGGGCGCCGACGAGGATATCGGCCACGATGACCTGCCAAAGCTCTCTCGGTCTGTTATATCTCATAGCTCTTATCTCTTTTCTTCGTTCTCTGCTGCGGATTGCAGCACGGCCTCGGCGCAGCGCATCCCGTCCACGGCGGCGGAGGTGATGCCGCCGGCGTAGCCCGCGCCCTCGCCGCAGGGGTAGAGCCCGCGGATGGGGGAGCGGCAGTCCTTGCCCCGCAGGATGCGCACCGGGGAGGAGGAGCGGGTCTCCGGCGCGGTGAGCACCGCCTCCGGATCGTCAAAGCCCCGGAGCTTCTGCCCCAGAGCGGGGAGCGCCTGCTCCAGCACCCGGGTGATGCGGCTTGGGAGCACGGCGTGCAGCTCCGTCCAGGTGACGCCGGGGCGGTAGCTGGGCTGCACCCTGCCGGGGGCCTCGCTCTTCCGATGAGCCAGGAAGTCCCCGGCCAGCTGGGCGGGCGCCCGATAGTTTCCGCCGCCGGCAAGAAAGGCGGCCCGCTCGATCTGCCGCTGCCAGCGCATGCCGGAGAGGACGTCCCTTTCCGGAAAATCCTCCGGGTGCAGGGTCACAAGCAGGGCGGCGTTGGCGTTCTCCCCGTCCCGGGCAGAATAGCTCATGCCGTTGGTGACCACGCCCCCTTCCTCCGAGGCCGCGGCGATGACCTCGCCGCCGGGGCACATGCAGAAGGTATAGGCGCTGCTGCCGTCGGGCAGGTGTACGTTCAGACTGTAGTCTGCCGCGGGGAGATTCCCCCGGGCGCGGCCGTATTGGCTGCGGTCGATGTCCCCCTGGCGGTGCTCAATGCGCACGCCCATGGAAAAGGCCTTGGGCTCCATGGGAACGCCGGCGGCGTGCAGCATCTCAAAGCTGTCCCGGGCCGAGTGTCCCAGGGCCAGGATCAGCCGGCTGCAGGGGATGGTTTCCTCCCCTTCGGCGCTCCGGACGCGGACGCCGGTGAAGGCGCCGCCCTCCAGCCTTAGCCCGGTGAGCTTCGTGCCGAAGCGGATCTCCCCGCCCAGGGCCTGGATCTCCCGCCGGATGTTCTGCACCACGTGGATGAGAATGTCCGTGCCGATGTGGGGCTTGGCGTCATAGCGGACGCTCTCCGGCGCGCCGTGGGCGGCGAACTGCTCCAGCACCCAGGAGATGCGCCGGTCATGGGTGCCGGTGTTCAGCTTCCCGTCGGAGAAGGTGCCGGCGCCGCCCTCGCCGAACTGGACGTTGGATTCCGGATCTAATACGCCGCCGGCGCGGAAGGCGTCCACCGCGGCCTTGCGGGTCAGGGCGTCCTGCCCCCGCTCGATCACCAGCGGCCTTGCCCCGGCGCGGGCCAGCACCAGGGCGGCGAACATGCCCGCCGGGCCGAAGCCCGCCACCACCGGCCGCTCCTTCAGCGCGGAGCGGGGGATCTCATAGGGCTGCTCCTCATAGGGGAGCAGATCCTTGCTGTTCACTCGCTGCAGCAGCAGCGCCTCCGCCCCGCGGACGCTGACTGCCACAGAGCACACATAGTGCAGGTCGCTCTTGTCCCGCGCGTCCAGGGAGCGGCGCAGCAGCTTCAGATGTTCGATGCGCTCCGGCTTGATCCGGAGCTTTTTTGCCGCCCGCTCCCAGAGGACAGCCATGGGCTCCCCCGGGTTCAGGCGCAGCTTGTTGACACGGATCATGCGCCCAGCCTCCCGGCGAGACGCCCGCTGGCCCAGGCCCACTGGAGATTGAAGCCGCCGCAGTCCCCGTCCACGTCCAGCAGCTCCCCGCAGGCGAAGAGCCCGGGAACCAGACGGCTCTCCAGGGTGTTGGGGTCAAAGTCCCCGGTGCGGAGGCCGCCGGCGGTGACCTGGGCGTTATCAAAGCCCTCGGTGCCCTTCACGGGCAGGCGGAAGGCCGTTGCGGCCTGGGCCAGACGGCTGCGCTCCCCATCGTCCAGCTCCCGCAGGGGCTTGGCGGCATCCACGCCCGCGTATTTCACCAGCATCCGCCCCAGGCGGTTGTGGAGTATCCCGGTGAAGATCTCCGACACGGGAAGCTCCGGGAAGGCGGTCTTCCGATCTTCCAGCAGGGCGGCAGCGTCATTCACGCCGAAGGGGAGGAAGTTGATCTCCAGCGTCAGCCCCTCGCCCCCGGTGGCGGCGGCGCGGGAGACGTCAAAGCTCACCGGGCCGGAGACGCCCTTTTCGGTGAACTGCAGCTCGCCCCTGGCCGCGGCCAGCACCGTGTCCCGGCGCAGAAGACGCAGCCTGCAGTCCGCCCGCACGCCCTTGAGAGCGCGGGGATAGTCCGGTTCGGTGGTGAGCTGCACCAGGGCGGGATAGAGCCCGGTGCGTTTGTGCCCCAGGGCTTTTGCCAGCTGGTAGCCGTCCAACACGCCGCCAAGCTTCGCTCCCGCGGCGCCGCCGCAGGCCAGGATCAGCCGGTCGGCGTAGAGGGGGCCCTCATCGGTCTCCACGGTGAAGCCACGCTTCTCCCGCCGGACGGCCCGCGCCGGCGAGGCGCAGCGCTGCTCCACCCCGGCCCGATCCAGGGCGAAGCGCAGCACGTCCAGCACGGAATTGGCGGAGTTGGAGAGGGGGTAGACCCGCCCGCCGACCTCCTCCACGGTGAGAAGGCCCAGCTTGCGGAAATAGTCCAGCGCCGCTTCCGGCGGAAAACGCTCCAGGGCGGGGCGCACGAAGTCCGGCTCCTCCCCGTGGTAGCGCTCCGGCGCCGCGCCGGTATTGGTCAGATTGCAGCGGCCGTTGCCGGTGGCCAGGAGCTTGCGGCCGATGCGCTGCTGCCGCTCCAGCAGCAGCACCTTGTTTTGGGGATCTTCCGCGGCGGTCAGCGCGGCCAGAATGCCGGAGGCGCCGCCGCCGATGACAAGGACAGTTTTCATATTAGCTTCTATATAACATGTCGTGGGCCACGGGGGTGTAGAACAGGCGGTTGACCTCCTCCGGGTCCTTCGTCTGCCCCAGGATCCACATGATCTTGGCCAGGGCGGCCTCGGTGGTCATGTCATAGGCCTCCAGGATGTGGGGGTTGCCCTTGAGCCGGGTGCCCACGCTGTAGACCGAGAAGTCCGAGCCCTCGTTCTGCACCTGGGTGGTCATGACCAAAAATTTTCCCTGCCGGGTATAGTCGTGCAGCACCTGGAAGAGCCTGTCGTCGTCATAGGAGGGCAGGCCGCCCACGCCGAAGCACTCCAGGATCAGGGCGTCCTTGCGCTGCAGCAGAAACTCCAGCAGCTCATGGTCGGTGCCGGGGATCATCTTCACAAGGCCGATCCGCTCGTCCAGCACTTCGGAGAACACCGGCCGCTCCCCCCGGTCGGGGCGGATGTAGCACAGCAGCCTGTGATCCAGCAGGGTGCCCAGATCGGGGAAGTTGATGCTGGAGAAGGCGGCAAAGCTCTTGGAATAGGTCTTGCGGGCGCGGGTGCCCAGAATGACCCGGCCGGAGAACACGATGCACACCCCGCAGAGCTCCTCCGAGCAGGCGCAGGTGAAGGCGTCGATGAGATTGAGCTTGGAGTCGGTGGTGTCGTAGCTGATGGGCTTTTGCGCGCCGGTGAGGATGATGGGCTTGTCCGCCCCCTGCACCAGGTAGGAGAGGGCCGCGGCGGTGTAGGCCAGGGTGTCGGTGCCGTGGCTGATGACAAAGCCGTCGTACTCGTGATAGTGCGCCCGCAGCGCCCGGGTGATGGCGATCCAGTGGGAGGGAGTGATGTTGGTGCTGTCGATATTGAATAGGGATAGACAGTCCACCTTGCACAGGGAAGAGATCTGCGGCACGTACTGCAGCAGCTGCTCCGGCGTGAGCTCCGGGCTCAGCCCGTCCTCCGTCATGCCGGAGGCGATGGTGCCGCCGGTGCCGATCAGCAGGATCCGTTTCATGGCGTCGTCCTCCAATCTGTCTGTATTCCAACACATTATTATATCAAGGATTCCGAAAATTGCAATCCGAATCCGCGCAACAGGGGCGGCCTCCCGGAGAGTAGCGTTTTTTCGTTGACACAAAGGCGTTTCATGCGCTATAATAATCTGTAATTTTGTCGGATTTGAGGAAACGCAATGGCCCGAAGAAAGAAAAACAATCGCAGAACGCAAAAGCGCCATGTGCTGCCCTCCCTGCTGCTGGCGATGGCGGCGATGCTGATGCTGGTGTCGCCCCTTCCCTCCCGGCAGACGGCGGAGACCCCCGCCCCCGGCGGAGAGGAAGCGCCGCTTGAGAGCCCTGCGCCCGCCTGGACGGAGCCGGAGAGGGATGAGGATGAGGCGCCAAGTCCCGCGCCTGTGACCTACGACGAGGACGCGGAAAAGATTCGCGTTTCGGAGCTGATGATCAAAAACCGGGCTACCCTGCCCGATGAAGACGGGGATTTTTCCGACTGGATCGAGCTGGAAAATATCTCCGACAGCACCGTGGAGCTGACCGGCTGGCGCCTCACGGACGCGGAGCGCAAGCCCGGCACGGTGCTCCCGGCGACCACCCTTGCCCCGGGGGAGAGGCTGCTGCTCTTCGCCTCCGGTAAGGACAGGGCCGGGCACCTGAACTTTGCTCTCTCCGGGGGAGAGAGCCTGTATGTCTATACCGATCTGGGCGTCCTGGCGGAAGAGCTGAGCTGCCCCGACGGGGAGGCGGATCGCGCCTGGGTGACAGACGGGGCCGGCGGCTTTACCGAGAGCTTTTACCCCACCCCCGGGCTGCCCAACACGCCGGAGAGCTATGTCACGCTCATGGATGCCGAAGGATGCGACAGCCCCCTGGTCATCAACGAGGCCTCCCCCTTCAACCGCAGCGGACGCTGGAAGGGCACCGTGGGGGACAGCGACTGGGTGGAGCTGAAAAACGTCTCCGACGCGCCGCTGGAGCTCTCGGACTACTACCTCTCCGACGATCCTGACCAGCGTCTGCTCTTCCGGCTGCCTGAGGCCACGCTGCAGCCCGGCGCACTGTACCTGCTGCGCTTTGACACCGAGGGCTCCTATGTGGGCTCCGCCGCCCTCTGCACCGCCTTCTCCCTCAGCTCCGAGGCCGACCGGCTGTATCTGAGCCGGGCGGACGGCAGCTTGGCGGACTTTGTCTCCCTGCGGGGCATCCCCTATGAGGGCAGCTTCGGCAGGATGCCCGGACAGAACGGCTGGTTCTTCTTCGCTCTGGCTACGCCCGGAGCGGAAAACAGCGGCGGCGAGCGGCGCATCTCCTCCATGCCCGTCTCCCTGGAGCCGGACGGGGTCTTCAACGGGGTGGAGAGCGTCACCGTCCGCCTCAGCAGCAGCGGCGAGATCCACTATACCACCGACGGCTCCTATCCCACGCTGAGCTCCCCGGTCTATACCGAGCCCATCCAGGTGGAGCGTACCGGCACGGTGCGCGCCATCAACCTGGAGGAGGGCGCCCTGCCCAGCCGGGCGCTGAATCTGAGCTACGTGATGAACGAAAACCACAGCCTGCCGGTGGCCTGCCTGGTCACGGACAACGACCAGTTCCGGGGCATGTATTACGGCAGCCGGAAGGACGTGGAGGTTCCCGCGAGCCTGGCCTTCTATACCGACGAGGGCAGCTTCACCATCCCCTGCGGCGTGAAACTGAACGGGGAGAGCAGCCTGGTGCTGGCCAAGAAGAACCTGAGCCTGCGCTTCCGCGGCGCCTACGGCCAGGCGGAGCTGCACTACGACGTCTTTGGCGACGGTGGGGTCTGCGACTTCAACAATCTTCTTCTCCGCGCCGGGCAGGACTATTTCCACGCCATCATCCGCAACGAGCTCTGCACGGAGCTGGCCCGCTCTGCCACCGACCGGGTGGTCGTCTCCCGCAGCCGCTACTGCATTCTGTACATCGACGGCAAGTACTTCGGCATCTACGCCGTGGAGGAAAAGCTCAACGAGGCCATGTACACCCACATGGCCGGCGTCAGCCGGGACAGCGTCACCGTGGAGACCCCGCCCCTGGACGGCAAGCACAGCATGTACCGGGAGGTCATCTCCTACGCGCTGACCCACGACATGGCAAACCCCGAATACTACGAGGAGCTCTGCAAGCGCCTGGATGTGGACAGCATGATCGACTGGCTGATCCTGGAGGGCGTTTTTGCCAACGACGATCTGACCTATGCAAACGTCCGCTACTGCCGCTCTCTGGAAAACGACGGCAAGTGGCGCCTGATGTTCTACGATCTGGACAGCACCTTCTACCACGCCAACACCTGCTTTGGCAACCTCCTCTCCCCCTGGGCGCGGGATTCCCGGCAGGTGGCCCAGCTCATCAACGCCCTGCTGCGCAGCCCGGACTTCCGGGATCGGCTGCTGACCCGGGCTGCCGAGCTGCTGGAGGGACCCCTCTCCAACGAGCGGATCATCGCCGAGATCGACCGGCTCTCCGACCAGATCCGCCCGGAGGTGGAGCGGGACTACGGCCGCTTCCAGCTGAAGGTGGAGGACTGGGAGTGGAACGTCCAGTGGATGCGGGACTTTATCCTGGACAACGACTGGAACCAGATCTGCGTCAATAACCTCTGCTACTATCTGAACGTAGGCGCGGAGGAGCGGGCGCGGTACTTTACGAAGTAAAGCGACAACTCCCTCAGTCACGGCGCATTTTGCCTCCCTCTCCGAGGGCCTTGGGTGTGCCCCAGTGCGCACACTGGGGCGGAGGGAGTTATGCACAACGGGCACTCCCTCAGTCAGCCTGACGGCTGCCAGCTCCCTCAGAGAGGGAGCCTATAAGGAAGAAACCCCTCAGTCTGCCGCCTTCCGCGAGACGGCGTCAGACAGCTCCCCTTAGGCAGGGGAGCCTATAAGGAAGATTTATTGGAATGAACGAGACCAAATTCACCTTCAAGCGCACGGAGAAGAAATACCTGCTCACAGCGGAGCAGTATGAGGCGCTGTGGGAGCGGATGAGCCCCTATCTGGAGCCGGACGACTACCCGCTGAGCACCGTGTGCAGCATCTACTACGACACCGACGACTACAGCCTGATCCGCCACTCCATCGAGGGGCCGGTGTACAAGGAAAAGCTGCGTCTGCGCAGCTACAATGTCCCCGGGCAGGAGGATCCGGTGTTCGTGGAGCTGAAAAAGAAATACAAGGGCGTGGTCTACAAGCGCCGGGTGCAGCTGCCCGAACGGGAGGCCGCCGCCTGGCTCAACGAGGGCCGCCGCCCCGCCCAGGACGGCCAGATGCTTCGGGAGATCGACTGGTTCCTGCACAGCGTCCGCCCCAGGGCCAAGGTGTACCTGGCCTGCGACAGGCTGGCCTGGCGCGCCAAGGAAGATCCGGAGCTGCGCATCACCTTCGACCGGAATCTGCGCTGGCGGCAGGCGGAGCTGGATCTCTGCGCCGGGGACGAGGGCGAGTCCCTGCTCCCGCCGGGAGACGTGCTGATGGAGATCAAGACCCCCGCGGCCGCCCCCGTGTGGCTGGCGCGGCTGCTCAGCGAGCTGTTGATCTTCCCCGTCAGCTTCTCCAAGTACGGCACCTGCTACAAAGAACATATTTTGAGCGAATACTTCCTTTCTTCTGAAAGTCATAGGTAGAAATTTTGCCCCGATGGGGAGTTCAATCGTTTTTGAGGCGGCAGTCTGCCTCGGATTTTGAGCATAATTTTGGAGGTTCCATCCATGCTGAACAGCATTCTCTCTGCGGAAATCACCCTCACCCAGTTTCTGATCTGCGAACTGACCGCCATGGCCCTGGGCTTTGGCACGTCTCTGGTTTTTCTGCTCCGGGATCGGCATACCGGCGCCTTTTCCCAGGCGCTGGCGCTGCTGCCGGGCGTGGTGACCCTGGTCATCATGCTGGTTAACGGCAACATCGGCGCGGGCCTGGCTGTGGCCGGCACCTTTGCGCTGGTGCGCTTCCGCAGCGCCCCCGGCTCCGCCAAGGAGATCACCGGGCTCTTTATCAGCGTGGCCATCGGCCTGGCCTGCGGCATGGGCTTTGTGGGCGCGGCGGCCATCTTCTTTGTGCTGATGGCGGTCTATGTGCTGCTGCTGGGCGGGATCCGCTACGGCGAGGAGGGTGTGAAGCACCGGCACCTCAAGATCACCGTCCCGGAAAACATCGACTACGAGACCGTTTTTGACGATCTGTTCCAGCGCTACACCAGCTTTCACGAGCTGTACAAGGTGCGCACCACCAACATGGGCACCCTCTATGAGCTGCACTATCGCATCGAGCTGAAGGATCCCCGGCACACCCGGGAGTTTATTGACGAGCTCCGCTGCCGCAACGGCAACCTGAACATCATCTGCGGACGCGAGCCGGAAAAAGACGTGATGTAATAGAATCTGGAGTGAACTGATATGAAAAAGCTGATTCCCATTCTGCTTCTGCTTGCCCTGCTGCTGACAGCCTGCTCCCAGAGCGGCGAGAGCACCGCGGAGACTGCCGCGGACAGCTCCGCAGCGGCGGAGATCCCCTCGGATCACACGGTCATCACCTTCAACGGCACGGAGGTGTCCATCCGCGGCGGCGGCGCCCGGGACACGGGCAGCGCCGTCGTCATCAGCGCGGCCGGCGCCTATGAGGTCACCGGCGTCAGCAGCGAGAAGACCCTGGTGGTGGACACCGGGGACGATCCCATGGACGTGACGCTGATCCTCAACAATGTCCAGATCACCAGCCTCTCGGAGCCCTGCATCCGGGTGGACCAGGCCGGACACTTCCGTCTGCAGCTGGCCTCCGGCAGCCAAAACAAGCTGATCTGGGGCGAGGAGAGCATGCTGCAGAGCCTCGATCCCAACGCCGCCGGCGCCGCCCTCTACAGCGCCGATGACATGGACATCGAGGGCGAGGGCGCCCTGACCGTCTGCGGCTACATCAATAACGGCATCGGCTGCAAGAAGGATCTGGACATCAACGGCGGCGTCATCACGGTGACAGCGGCCAACAACGGCATCAAGGGCAACAACTCCGTCCAGATCAAGGGCGGCAGCATCTCCGTCAGCGCCCGGGGCGACGGCGTCAAGGCTACCGTCACGGACAAGGAGGGCAAGGGCTTTGTGGAGATCACCGACGGCACCGTCGCCATCGAGGCCTGGGGCGACGGCGTCCAGGCGGCCACCGAGCTGCGCATCTCCGGCGGCACCCTGGCGGTCACCGCTCAGGGCGACGGGCTGGAGACCGGCAGCAAGGCGCTGAAGGCGGAGCAGGCGGTGCTCATCTCCGGCGGCACGCTGACGCTCAGCTCCCGGGAGGACGCCCTCCGCTGCAGCCTCGGCAATGTGGAGATCACCGGCGGCACCCTGGACATCCTGGCCCTGGGCGACGGCATCAGCGCCGGCCAGAAGGGCAGCGGCGTGGGCGACGTGCTGCTCACCGGCGGCACGCTGCAGATCAGCGCCGGCAAGCAGGCCGTCCAGGCCCGGGGCAGCTTCCAGGCGGGCGACTGCACGCTCTTCGCCCTCTGCGGCTCAGACAAGCAGGCCGCTCCCGCGGGACATGCCAGCCTGCTCTGCATGGTTTCCGGGCCGGAGGGCGACACCGTGACCGTCGGGGAGCTGGGCAGCCTGACTGCCCGGCAGAGCTACAAGCGGCTCCTCTGCGTCACCGGCGAGCTGAGCGCGGGGACGGAGATCGCCGTCACCAACCGCAACGGCACGGTGAACGCCGTCGTCCGGTGAGCGCGCCCGGAAGGGGAGAAATACTATGACTGACAACAATCCGCAGCTGAACCGGAAACAGCGTTTCCGCTTCAGTCTGTTCCTGGTGACCATCGGCATCGTCTACGGCGACATCGGCACCTCGCCCATGTACGTGATGAAGTCGATCCTGGAGGGCAACGGCGGCATCACCCAGGTGAACGAGGACTTTATCATCGGCTCTCTGTCCCTGGTGATCTGGACGATCACGCTGCTGACCACCTTCAAATATGTACTCATCGCCATGAGGGCGGACAACCACGGGGAGGGCGGCATCTTCTCCCTGTATTCCCTGGTGAAGCACTGCGGCAAATGGCTCATCTTCCCCGCCATGCTGGGCGGCGCCGCCCTGCTGGCCGACGGGGTGCTGACCCCCGCCGTCACCGTCACCACGGCGGTGGAGGGTCTGCGCAGTATGGACGCGATGGATCGCCTCCTGGGCAGCGGGCAGGGCACGGTGGTGCTCATCACGCTGCTGATCATCTCCCTGCTGTTTCTGGCCCAGCGGGCCGGCACCAGCAAGATCGGCAAGGCCTTCGGCCCGGTGATGCTGCTGTGGTTCAGCTTCCTGGGCGTGATGGGACTGCTGCAGATCTTCCGGCTGCCGGTGGTGCTGCGGGCCTTCAACCCCCTCTACGCCGTCCGGGTGCTGCTGAGCCCCTATAACAAGGCGGGCTTCATGATCCTGGGCAGCGTCTTCCTGGCCACCACCGGCGCCGAGGCGCTCTACTCCGACATGGGGCATGTGGGCCGGGAAAACGTGTATTTCAGCTGGCCGCTGGTGAAGCTCTGTCTGATCCTGAACTACCTGGGCCAGGGCGCCTGGATCCTGCAGAGCAAGGGCGACGCGGCTCTGGCGCTGGTGGAGGATCTGAACCCCTTCTTCCTCATGCTGCCGGACATGCTGCGTCCCTTCGCGGTGCTCCTGGGCGCGGCGGCGGCCATCATCGCCTCCCAGGCGCTGATCACCGGCTCCTACACCCTGGTCTCCGAGGCCATCCTGCTGGATCTGCTGCCCCATCTGGAGATCCGCTATCCGGCGGACACCAAGGGTCAGCTCTATATCCCCAAGGTCAACACCATCCTCTGGATCGGCTGCAGCCTGGTGGTGCTCTACTTCCGCTCCGGCGCCCGGATGGAGTCGGCCTACGGCCTGGCCATCACCGTCACCATGCTGATGACCACGGTGCTGCTCAGCGTCTACCTAATGCGGATTCGGAAAAAGCGGATCCTGGCGGTGCTGGTGCTGCTGGTCTTCGCCGCCATTGAGGCGGTGTTCTTCCTCTCCAGCCTGGGCAAGTTCATGCACGGAGGCTACGTCACCGTGATCCTGACCCTGCTGCTGCTGTGGCTGATGGTGGTGTGGCACCGGGGCACCCAGTTGGAGCACCGGTACAGCACCCGCCTGAAGCTGCGGGACTACGTCTCCAACCTGGGCAGCCTCAACAAGGATGAGAGCATCCCCCTGCTCTGCAACAACCTGGTGTATCTGGGCAGCAACAACGACACGGAGTATGTGGACCGGGACATCCTCTATTCCATTCTGGACAAGGATCCCAAGCGGGCCCAGGCCTACTGGTTCGTCAGCGTCAACGTGCTCAACGAGCCGGACACCCTGGAATACCGGGTGGACACCTTCGGCACGGACTATATCTTCCGGGTGCGGCTGGATCTGGGCTTCAAGTGCAGCCCCCGGGTGAACGTGTACCTGCGCCAGATCGTGCAGGATCTGCAGCAGCGCGGCGATCTGCCCGTGCAGGACAAGAAATACTCCATCTACGGCCGGTCCACGGTGGGCACCTTCAAGTTCTGCATGATCCGCAAGTCGGTGACGCCCAAGACGGAGCTCTCCGCCTTTGACGAGTTCATTCTGAACACCAAGTATGTGATCCGCCGCATGGCGGGCTCCAAGGTGCAGTGGTACGGACTGGACACCTCCTCCCTGATCGTGGAGACGGTGCCGCTCATCACCGGCGGCGGCGATCCCAACGCCCGCCGCATCCAGCGCGCGGAGTAGGATTCAGGTTTCAGAGTTCAGTTTACAGATTGTGGCATGCGATTCTCTTCAGTTAAAGGCAAAAGAGGCAGGAATCCAAACGTTTCCTGCCTCTTTTCTTTTTTGCCGTCGTATTCTTCTGAACACTGAAAACTGAAATCTGAACGCTACGTCACCAGGGCGGCGTAGGTCAGGAGCGGGCGGTTGCGCTGGTAGATGGCGGGGAAGTCCCTCGCGGGCAGGGGGTTCACGCCCAGGCCCACCTCCACGGTGTAGCCAGGGCGGCGGAAGTCCTGCAGAACCCAATCCTTGTACCCGGCGGAGGAGGGGGCGTCCGGGGCACCCGCCAGGGCGTAGCCAGAGAGGCGGGCGAAGAGCTCCCCGATCTGCCGGGCGTTCTCCGGGGCATAGTCCCGGAACTGCCAGTAGATCACCTCGCCCTGGCTGTGGTAGCTCAGGGTCAGCGCGGGGTCGAAGCGCTCCGTCAGCTCCGCCATGGCGCGCGCCTCCGGCTCCGTCAAAGGCGCCTGCCCCACGAAGTCTGCCGGCGCGGGGGAAGTGATCCCCAGGGCGTATTTATACGCCCGCGCCTGCTCCCACTCCGCCGGGTACTGCAGATTCAGATCCACCCCCCGGATGTTGGCCTTCCAGCCGTCGGGGAAGGGGAAGCGGGGATAGCGCTCGGCGATGGCGCGGGCGGCGCGCCAGGCCTCCCCGCTGCGCAGCTCCCCCGTCACCAGATCCATACCGTCCGGATTCACCGCCGGCACCAGGCAGATGGTGGCGTAATCCAGCAGCTCCCCGGCGGGAAAGCCGTCCAGTTCTTCCCCCGCGGCCGCCGCCGCGGCCAGCTCCTCGGCAAAGCGCAGCAGCACGGGGGTGGTGATCCACTCGTTGGCGTGGTGCTCCGCGTGGTAGAGCACCCGGTTCCCGCCCTGCCCCAGGCGCAGGGTCCAAAGGGGCTTTCCCAGCACACTCTTCCCCGCCGTGCCCGACAGCAGGAAGGGGTAGCGGGCGCTGAGCCCCTGCACGCAGTAGCCCACCAGGGCCGAGCTCCAGGTGAGCTCCGCAGGCACCACCGGGAAGGGCAGCGGCACGATCAGCGAGGCGCCGATCTGCAGATTTTCCGGCTGCACGCCCGGGTTTGCCAGAAGAATGGCCTCGGTGCTGCTGCCGTAGAGCCGGGCCAGGGCCCAGATGCTGTCCCCTCTGCGGACGCGGACATTCACATAGCCGGTGTACCAGGGCAGCAGCGCCCGGTGGGTGGCGGGGCCCACGATCCCGTCCACCGCCAGGCGGTTCACCGCCTGGAAGCGGGAGACGGCGCCCCGCGTGGCGGCGCCGAAGACCCCGTCGATCTCCAGCGGGCCGAAGCCCGCTCTCTGCAGCGCAAGCTGCAGCAACTCCACGGCGGGGCCGCTGCTTCCGAAAGCCAAGCTGCGCATGGCGATCCCTCCTTCTCCCCGCCAGTGTATGCGGGCGCGCCGCGCGGATATGACAAAAGAAGGCCTGCCGCCGTACCTGTTCTTGACAAATGCGCGGAAGCTTGCTACAATCCCCCTGCATTTTCAGAAAAAGGCGGTTGGAATCATGGGGGAAAGGCAAAGGCTGACGGCGCTGTACGCTCTGGTGCAGGCGTCGTTCTGGATGAGCTTCTGCGTCGCCGTATCTTTTGCGGCGGTCTATTTGCAGGGCCTCGGGTATGACAATACCCATCTCGGCGTCATTCTGGCAGCGGGGAATCTGCTGGGCGCCATTCTCGGCCCGGGCTTTTCCACCTGGATCGACAGGAGCACCCACGCCACAGCGTCCCGGCTGATCCCGCCGCTTCTGGCGGTGCAGGCCGCGGCGCTGGCGCTGCTCCTGCTGCTTCCCCGCAGAGGCGTGCTCACCGCCCTGAGCTATGTTCTGTATGTTGCCTTCTCCCTCAGCGTCAACTCCCTGAACCTGAAGCTCTATGTGGACTTCTCCCACCTGGGCCTTCCGATCAACTACGGCGTCGCCCGGGGAATGGGCTCGCTGGCCTATGTGCTGCTCTCCATGGCTCTTGGCGTTCTGGCGGAACGGACTTCGATTGCCGCGCTGCCGATCGTCGGGCTTGCGCTGTGCGCACTGCAGACGGCGGCCCATGTGCTGCTGTGCAGAAGGCTTCCGCGGGGAGCGGCCGGGCCTGCGGAGGAGCGCCGGGGCGCCTCACTTCTGGCCTTCCTGAGGAAAAACCGCCGTTTCAGCATCCTGCTGCTGGGCACGGCGCTGCTGTTCTTCGCCCACAACAGCATCTGCAACTTCCTCATCAACATCACCCGGCAGGTGGGCGGCGACACCGAGGACATGGGCTATATCAACAGCTTTATGGCAGCCATGGAGATCCCGGTAATGCTGCTTTTCTCCCGCTTCCTGGGCAAGCGAAGCACCGGCGGGCTTCTGCGCCTGGCGTTCTGCTGCTTCGTGCTGAAAACGGCGGCGGTAGCCGCCGCGCCTTCGATCCCCGCGCTCTACGCTGCCTTCCTTCTTCAGGCGCCCTCTTTCGCCCTCTATACCGCCGCCATCGTTCCCTATACGGAGCAGGCGGTGGGCTATGAGGATTCTGCCAAGGCCCAGAGCCTGGCCTTTTCCATGACGACGCTGGGCTCTGTGCTGGCAAGCGCGGTCAGCGGATGGATGCTGGACCGCCTGTCTGTGCCCCAAACGCTGTGGATCGCCTGTCTGGTCTGTGCCATCGGCGCAGGGCTGGCCTGCTTCGGCGTCCAGCGGAAAAAAGCGCTGCAATAAACGGATAAAAAAGGACGCAGGCCGAAGGTTTTTCTCCTTCGGCCTGCGTCCTTTTGTCGTTAGTAAAATGCGGATTGACCGCCCGGGGCATCTGCCGGAAAACTTGTCCCGGTTTTTTATCACGCTTTCTTGCAATACGCAAAGCATTCCCGGGAAAACGCGCCATCGTCAGAATGCAAATTTTCTCTGAATCTGCGCTTGCCGAATCAATCGTCATTCAGCCTGCTGCAGCAGTTTGTACAGAAGCCTGTACAGCTCCCGGGCCTCCTCCGGCTCCAGGTTGACGCACTGCGACATTTTTGCCGGAATGTCCACCGCCCTCTCCCGCAGCGCCTCACCCTCCTCGGTAAGGCTCACGATCAGGCTGCGCTCGTCCTCGGTGGAGCGGCGCCGGATGAGCAGACCCTTGGCTTCCATTTTTTTCAGCAGGGGAGTCAGCGTGCCAGAATCCAAGTGAAGCATGGCGCCCATCTCCTTCACCGTCACAGCCTTCTTTTCCCACAGCACCATCATGGCGATATACTGGGTATAGGTCAGATCCAGCTCGTCCAGATAGGGCTTATAGAGCTTGATCGTCTCTCTGGCACAGGCGTACAGCGGAAAGCAGAGCTGCACTTTCAGCCTCAGGGGATCCTTCTTCGTTTCCATTTTCCCTCCGGAACGCGGCTTACCAAAGGCCGCGCACACCTTCTACGATGTTGTTGAAAGACGTGATTGCCCACTGGGAATACTGCTCCCAGCGGCCGCTCAGGTTATAGCGGAGATCCAGCGTGGAGTAGATGTCCGCCACGTCGCCGCCGGTCATGAAGCCGACGCCGATGCAGATGGCGCCCAGCAGCACCAGCACCAGCACGATCGCGCCGATGATTCTCCATCCCTTGCTCATACCGGCACCTCCTCATAGCACCACTTGCGCCCCAGTTCGATCACATTGCGGATCAGACCGCCGATGGCGCCGCCGATGAACCAGACGAAGAGCCACAGCAGCAGCAGGCCCAGCGCCAGCACGATCACCGCCGTGCCCACCACGATCAGAATATCCGCAAGCTTGGGGAAGCCGCTGAAGGCGGCGATCAGCACCGCGGAGCCGCCGCCGATGACCAGCAGGGACAGGGCCAGCACCAGCACCGTGGGGATCAGCAGCAGGACGATGCCCGCCAGCGTCACAGGCACGGCAAGCAGCACATACAGGATCAGCAGGAAGACCTTGGCCTTCCGCTTGGTCTCCGGAATATAGTCCAGATCCAGTTCCGCCGGCGCGGGAGGGGCAGACTCTGCTGCGGGAGCTTGCTCCCGGCTCGGCTCGGTGGGCTCCTCCGCAGGCTCCTCATGACGGCTTTGCTCCTGGGCGGGGGCGGACGCCTCCCCGAAAACGGCCTCAGCCAGATCCTGCGGCTCTTCTTCCTCGGGGAGCGGCGCTTCCTCTTCGGGGCGAGGCTCCGCGGCGGGAAGCTCCTCTTCCCCTTCCGCCGCCTCTTCCTCCGCCGGCGCGCTCAGCTCCGGCTCCACAGGCAGCTCCTCCACGGGCTCTGCGATGGGAACGGTATCCGCCTCGATCTGGAAGGGGACGTACTCGGAATCGTCAATGGGATGGGCGTCGTCCTCAAACAGGGAGAACTGGTTGACGACGGGGGCGGGCTCCTCCGCCGGCGCCTCCTCGGGCTCCGCCATCTCCAGATGCCGGGGCGCCACCTGCTGATACAGCCGGTCGATGGCCAGCACGAAGCCGGGGGTCTGCTCCTCCCCGTGGGTGGGAGACTCCAACTGCTTTTTCCGCTCCTTGGCGTCATAGGCGCGGGCGATCACCACGGCCTGACGGGTGGGAGACTCCAGCAGATTCTGCAGCAGCTGCTCGTCCTCCGCATCGTCGAAGAGCCTGCTGTACATGGCAAGCGCCGTCTGCCGGTCTTCTTCGACCATGAAGGTCAGCAGCCTGCCAAGCTCGGGCAAGAATTTTTGCTTGTTAATATCAGTCACCTCCGATTGCTTTGGCACAATCAAAGACATTATACCCATATTGCCGCAGAAGGTCAAGAAAAATCGTGAGAATGCCGGGAACTCCGCCCTTGACAAGGGGGAAAAGGGGGCTTAAAATATAGTTCCTGTATTTTTTGGCAGGAGATTACGGCGGGGCAAGGGCCCTGACGGAAAGAGAGGAACATTTTCATGGCGAAAGAAAAGAAGGTCGAGCAGATCACCGATATGGAGGTCGACTTTGCCCAGTGGTTCACCGATGTGTGCAAAAAGGCGGAGCTGATCGACTACTCCTCCATCAAGGGTCTGTTTGTTTACCGTCCCTACGGCTATGCGATCTGGGAGAATATGCAGCACATTCTGGATGCGGAGTTCAAGAAGTGCGGCGTGCAGAACGTCTACATGCCCATGCTGATCCCCGAGAGCCTGCTGCAGAAGGAGAAGGATCATGTGGAGGGCTTCGCGCCCGAGTGCGCCTGGGTCACCACCGGCGGCAGCGAGGAGCTGGAGGAGCGCTACTGCGTCCGCCCCACCTCCGAGACCCTGTTCTGCGAGCATTTCAAGAATGTCATCCAGTCCCACCGGGATCTGCCCATGTGCTATAACCAGTGGTGCAGCGTGCTGCGCTGGGAGAAGAGCAGCCGCCCTTTCCTGCGCCACCGGGAATTTCTGTGGCAGGAGGGCCACACCATGCACGCCACCGCCGAGGAGGCCGAGGCCTTCACCCAGCGGATCTTGAACCTGTACGCGGACTTCTGCGAGGACGTGCTGGCCATGCCCGTCACCCGCGGCCGCAAGACCGAGAAGGAGAAGTTCAACGGCGCCGAGGCCACCTACGCCATCGAGTGCATGATGCACGACCGCAAGGCCCTGCAGGCCGGCACCAGCCACTATTTCGGCGACGGCTTCGCCAAGGCCTTTGACATCACCTTTGCCAACCGGGAGAACAAGCTGGTGAACCCCTTCCAGACCTCCTGGGGCGTGTCCACCCGCCTCATCGGCGGCATCATCATGACCCACGGCGACAACAACGGCCTGGTGCTGCCCCCCAAGGTGGCGCCCATCCAGATCGTGGTGGTGCCCGTGGCCCAGCACAAGCCCGGCGTCCTGGAGGGTGCCCGGGCGCTGGTGGAGCGCCTGGCCGCCGCCGGCTACCGGGTGAAGATCGACGATTCCGACAACTCCATGGGCTGGAAGTGCGCCCAGTATGAGATGAAGGGCGTGCCCCTGCGTCTGGAGATGGGCCCCCGGGATCTGGAGAACGGCCAGTGCGTGCTGGTGCGGCGGGACAACGGGGAGAAGACCTTCGTCGCCCTTGCCGAGCTGGAGCAGAAGGCCGGCGAGCTGCTGCAGAGTGTGCATGACGGGCTCTTCGAGCGCGCCAAGCGGAACCTGGAGGAGCACACCTACGCCGCGTCCACGCTGGAGGAGGCCAAGGCCATCCAGGAGGAGAAGGGCGGCTTCATCAAGACCATGTGGTGCGGCGATCTCAGCTGCGAGATGGCCATGAAGGAGAAGGCGGGCATGTCCTCCCGCTGCATCCCCTTCAAGCAGGAGAAGCTGGGCGAGACCTGCGCCTGCTGCGGCAAGCCCGCCAAGCACATGGTGATCTGGGGCGTGGCCTACTGATACTAACACCTAATAGAAATCTTTGATTCTTTCCGGTCAGAATTGCGCCAGGGTTTATTTTGTAACGGAGGAATGTATCCTTACAAAAGAACCCTGACTGCGGCTCATTCGCGGCAAACTGATAGGACAGTTGGGAGAAAGAGAATATCATAGACTACAGGGCGGAGAAATCCTCCCCGTAGTCTTTTTTTCGCCGAAAAACGATTGCGTTCTTTTTCTTGACATGGTAAACTGACTCTGCGACACAATTCCATATAGGACGAGTACAGAGAGCGCGTTTAACTTCAGTAAAAACGCACTCTCCACTTTGGCGTTCTCTGTAATCGTCAAGGAATTGTGTCGCAGCAAACGGAGCTGTGCGTTTTTCGTGCGCAGCTTCGGCTGCGCACTTTTTTTGAGGAGGAACAGAGAATGCAGGAACAGACAGAGAAAAAGCTGACCGGATACCCGTCCATCGACAAGCCTTGGCTGAAATATTACAGCGAGGAGGCCATCAACGCATTGCTGCCTCAATGCACGCTTTATGATTATCTTTGGGAGAACAACAAGGATCACATGGACGATGTTGCTCTCAATTACTTTGATCGTAAAATAACCTACGGAAAATTGTTCGAGAATATAAAAAAGACAGCAAATGGGTTCTTTTCAATTGGAGTGCGAGAAGGAGATATTGTCACCGTTTTCAGCGTTAATACACCCGAAACAATTTACAGTCTTTATGCGCTAAACCTGTTAGGCGCTATTTCTAATATGGAGTACATTACTGAATCCGGAAAGGAGGCAGTATCAGCCATTGAAAAATGCAAATCCAAAACAATCATCATACTCGACGCCCTCCTTCCAAGATTTTCGTGCGTTGCAAATTGTAATACAGTCAAAAACATTGTTGTTCTCCCTGTTTGCAGATCAATGCCGACTGTAAAACGAGTACTTTACCATCTCAAGGCGAAAAGAACCTTCTGCAGCAAAGAAATTACATTCGAAACTATGATGAAACACGGAATACCTTGTCAAAAAGCGGAGTATCAAACAGGAAAAACCGCTGTTATTGTTCATTCTGGCGGAACGACAGGAACACCAAAGGGCGTAGTGCTGAGCAACGACAATTTAAACTATATTGCTTGGGTATTCAAAAATCATAAAAATGATACAAAACGCGGCGATACATGGCTTTGCGCAATACCTGCATTTCATGCGTTTGGGCTTGCAATGGGAATCATCTTCCCTCTTGCCCAAGGCATGCAGCTAATACTTGTCGTGAAGTATAACGATCAAGAACTCGTTCGCTTGTTTATAAAACATAAGCCAAATCATATTATGGGCAGCGGTGCACACATCCCAAGCATTCAAGAAAGTAAAGAGATACAAAAAATGGATTTATCTTTTTTCAAAACCTGCGGGCTGGGAGGAACTCCCTTGTCAGTCAACAAGGAAAAAGAGCTTGTTGACTTTTTGGCTGCAAGAGGCTCCATCGCAAAAGCCAGTATTGGATATGGGATGTCGGAAACAAGTTCAGCGATTTCAACCGAGCTCAATCGATACTACGGGAAACCCGGAAGCTGCGGGATCATTCTGTGTAAGTCTAATGTTAAAGTTATTGAGCAGGATGGCCATTTTGAACAACCATACGGTAAAACAGGCGAATTATATTTTTCTGGCCCAGGTGTTATGACGGAGTATTACCAAAATGAAGAAGAAACTACCCATGTATTGTTTACTGATGAATTCGGTATCAAATGGGTCCGATCGGGTGATCTCGGTCACGTTGATAAAGACGGTTTTCTGTTTATAACAGGAAGGGTAAAAAGAATATACTCAACGCGTTCAGAAAAAAATGGCACAATCTATAAGCTTTTTCCTGACTATGTGGCGAAAGTGATTTCGCAAGTCCAAAATGTTGAAGATTGCGCGGTCGTCTGCATAGACGATCCGGATTTTAAAACCATTGCTGTTGCTTTTGTAGTTGTTGACACAGCTTTTGATCTTGAATTGATGAAAAAGGCAATCGAAAACCATGTGTCTGAGGTTCTTCCCTCTTATTGCACACCTAAAAGAATCTGCTTTGTAAAATCAATTCCATTGACACCTATTGGGAAAACTGACTTTCAGGCACTCGAACACATGGCAAAAGGCACTGATAAATAACGTGTATATGGTTCTCTACTGATACAAAGTATTTTCTTGACAGTGCGTAAGCAAACCGCTAAATAAGCATGTAAATGGCGTTGCCGAAAAGCGACTCCGCCCAATGAGATTTTACACTTTATTCAAGCATAGAAACCGTCACTTGGCCGAGTGGCGGTTTCTGCTTTTTACGGTGACGGTGATCGTGTATTTCCATACATGAAACGTCAATGTAATCGGCATAGCAACACCTCCTTTCGGAGATGTGGCGGAACCGCCTTTTTTTCGCTTGGCAACGCCTGCCCTTTCGGGCGACATTATTCCACAAAATAGATGATATTTATCAATCAGAAGAGCGCACTTACTCGCCACCCTTTGGCGAGGTAAGCGCGCTCTTGCATTATTCGTGGAGGAAGCAGAAAAATGCCGTAGGGGACGGCGCCCTCGACGTCCCGGCAGTAAAGCCTTGGATTATTAACTGTTTCGGCGAATACACATCGGGCCGCCGAGGGCGTCGGCCCCTACACAGGATATAATCGTCCTTGAAAAAACGGTCGCCAGCCTTCGTTTCGTCGGCACAAGCTCCGGATCGACTCGCTTCGATGGGAACCCTTGGATTGACCATAGATGTCCATGATGCTCAGCCCGAGCCCGCCTTGTCTGACGCAACAAGGTGAATTGTACCCGCAGGGCAGACCCCGCCCAGCGGCAAGAGAGGGTGACCTGGGCCGTTCTGCCTCGGAAATCATTCTAAAGCTTTCTATCAGGTATTAGTATGAGTGCCGAGTTTTGAGGAGAAAAGTCCAAAAGAGACACAAAAAAGATCTCAAAACTCAAAACTCTCGACTCAAAACTGGGGCTGTGAAAAACATCTTTTTTTCACAGCCCCATATTTACCATATAAAATTGGACTTCAGCATCTCGCCGTTGTCGATGAGGATGTCCTCCCCGGTGATGGAGCGGTTCACCGCCGTGAGATAGTAGGCCAGATCTGCGATCTCCTCCGCCTCGGCCCACTTGCCCAGCAGGGTCTCCGCCTTCACGGCGGCATAGAGGCTCTCGCTCTCCAGAATGTGGCGGTTCGCCGGGGTGATGACCCCGCCGGGGGAGATGCTGTTGACCGTGACGCCCCGCTTGGAAAGCGCCAGCGCCAGGTTCTTCATATAGCCCACCAGCCCCGCCTTGCTGGCCACATACAGGGGAAATTCCGCGCCGTTGCGGGCGGAGGCGGAGGCGATGAACAGCACCGAGCGGAGCTTTGGGCTCTCCAGAAACTGCCGGGTGAAGCGGATGGTGCCGGTGAGGTTCACCTCGATGGCGTCTTGTTCTTCCAGGGTGCCGGCGTTGTTGATGAGGATCTCCGCCGGCTCGATCCCCTCCGCCGAGGCGCTGCGGATGTCCGCGGCGACGTGGCGGTAGCGGGGGTGGTCGATGGCGCTCCGGCACAGGTCAAAGCCGGTAACGCTGTGCCCCGCGTCCAGGAACTTTTTTGCGATGGCAAGGCCGATGCCGCTGGCCGAGCCGCTGACGATCACATGCACGCCTTACGCCTCCTTCTGCTCCTGCAGGATCCGCCGGGACATGCGGTAACCCAGGGGGGAGAAGAAAATCTCAAACAGCAGCTCCGCCACCGCGCCGGTGAGGGCGCAGGTGAAGCACTGCAGCAGCGTCCAGCCGAAGAAGAGCTTGCTCACCAGCAGGGCGAAGATCAGATTGTCCGCAAACTGGGCCAGAAAGGTGGACACATAGGAGCGCAGGGCGAAGCCGCCGAAGCCCCGATCCCGTTTGAGGAGCTTTCCGATGTCGTAGTTGAGGAAGTTGTTCAGCACCGCCGAGGCCAGGAAGGCCACGGAGCTGCCCAGGATGATGAACCAGGTGCCGCCGAAGGTGTTGTCCAGTGCGGTATTGATGATTTCCTCGCTGCCCTCCACAAAGCTCTCTCCCCACACCCCTGAGATGCGGCTTGCGAGAAAGAAGATCCCCGCCATCAGCAGGTTCATCGCCAGCGCCACGAAGGACAGGGCGCTGGCCGCCCGGGGGCCGTAGCAGTGGGTCAGAATGTCCATGCTGAGGAAGGTCAGCCAGGAAAACAAAATCCCGCAGTCCAGCGCCAGCCAATCCAGACCCGTGTTGATGCTCTTGTTCGCCAGCAGATTCATCCCCACGACGGAGAGGATCAGCAGCGAGACAAGCAGGGGCGGAACGCTGCGCAGCAGCCTGCGGAAATCGGAATACGCGGTTTTCATGATGCAATTTCTCCTTGTTTTTTTCAGGTGGTTATCAAGAACACCCTTTTTCGTTGTACGCCCGTTTCCGGGCCGATGCATCATACCACAGCACCGGGAAAAATGCAAGGGCAAGATTCGCACCGGAGGAATGAAGGAACGAAGCCGCTGTGCTGATGAAGGAATGAAGAAATTGTTCAAGCCTGGCATGTCGATTCCGTGCGCCTTGCCTCCCCCTCCGGGGGCCTTGGGTGTGCCCCAGTGCGCACACTGGGGCGGTGGGGGTACCGCTGACGGGAGGGGTTTGCCGTGGCAGTCCGTTCTCCCATCTCCGTGTCATTGCGAGCCTACCAAAGGCACGCACAAGTTCTACGGCTCCTTCGTCGCCAAGAACTTGTAGTGAGTGGCCGACGTCACTGGCGTGGCAATCCGTTCCCCCGTCCCCGTAGGGGCGACCCTTGCGGTCGCCCGCCGTCTCCGCCGCCTCCCCGTAGGGGCGGGCCTTTGGTCGCCTGCCTATGGCCCCCTTGCCTAAAGGGGGCTGTCGCCCGAGCAGAGCGAGGGTGACTGGGGGATACGTCTTTCTCTTTTGCATCTGTATCCCCCCGACCTCGCTTCGCTCGGCCACCCCCCTCTAAGCGAGGGGGGGCTTTGCGCCGCCCCCGGGACCTGCGCTCTCTCAAAACAGGCCCCGCCGGGGGCGCTTGCGGCGGGAGCATTTGTCCTGGATGTCCACCAGGATGATGTCCGTGCCGATGCGCACAATGGCCGTCCAGGGCAGCACATAGTCGTCCTCCCGCCCCAAGAGTCCGAAGAATTTGACCCGCCCCGGGGTCACCAGGGAGACGATGCGCCCGTCCTTGTCGTCCAGCTCCGCGTCGCACACATAGCCCAGGCGAAAGCCGGTGTGCACGTCGATGACCTCCTTATAGCGCAGATCCGAATAATACACGATCATAAAACCACCCCCATATACCGCAAGTATATGGGGGATTTTTGCGCTTTATGTTGCTTCGGCGGACGCCTCCTGCCGGCTCTTGGGGATGGAGATGGTGAGGATCAGGGCGTCCTCCGTCTCCTCCCGCTTCATCCCCGCGTCGATCCCGCCCTGCTTCATCAGGTCGATGCTCCTGGTGACGGTGTTGAGGAAAAGCCGCACGTCCTTCAGCACGAAGGTGCGGCGGCGCTCCTTCTTCTCCGGCGGGGGCGGCGCTTCCTCCGGCGGCGAAAGCAGGGCGTCGATGTAGGCGTCGGCGGCGGCCACGGTCATGTGGTTTTCCAGGATCACCGCCAGCGCCGCCCGCTGGCTCTCCCCGTCCGGCAGGCGCAGCAGGGCGCGGCCGTGCCGCTCCGAGAGGCCGTTTTGCCGCAGGGCGTCTAGCACGTCCGGCGGCAGCTTCAGAAGGCGCAGCTTGTTCGCCACGGCGGACTGGCTCTTGCCGATGCGCCGGGCGGCCTCCTCCTGGCTCATGCCGAACATGCGGATCAGCCGCTGCAGCCCCTCGGCCTCCTCCAGGAAATCCAGATCCTTCCGCTGCAGGTTTTCCACCAGCGCCAGCAGCCCCGCGTCCTGCATGTCCACGTCCACCAGCAGGCAGGGCACCTCCTTGAGCCCCGCCAGCTTTGCCGCCCGCAGCCGTCGCTCCCCGGCCACCAGCTCGTATTTCCCGCAGCGCAGCCGCACCGTCAGAGGATTCAGGATGCCGTAGCTGCGGATGCTCTCGCTCAGCTCCCGCAGCTCCTCCTCGTCAAAGCGGCGCCGGGGCTGCACCGGGTTGGGGGCGAGATCCTCTACCCGGAGGGATAAAATGCCGCCGCGCCGCAGCGCGGGGCGCAAAAGAGATGCCTGCATGGTCGATTCCTCCTCATATTGTGGCTTATAACCGGAGCATACACCACATCTTGCGAGAAAGAGGCGGAAGCGCGTCGGACTGCGCCGGCTGCAAGAAATCTTTTACAAAGCGGGACTTCTGTGCTATAATAAAATGATTTTGTATGACCAAATGGAGGAGACTCCTATGTATAAGCCTCTTGCGGATGAAATTCGCCCCGATTCTCTGGACGAGGTGGTGGGCCAGCGGCATATCCTGGGCCCCGGCGGCCTGCTGCGCCGCATTGTGGAGAGCGGACAGATCCCCAACATGATCTTCTACGGCCCCTCCGGCACCGGGAAGACCACCGTGGCGCGGATCATCGCCCAGCGCACCAACCGCAGCCTGCGCAAGCTCAACGCCACCACCGCCGGCATCGCGGACATCAAAAAGATCATCGACGAGCTGGACACCTTTCTGACCCCCGGCGGCGTGCTGCTGTACCTGGACGAGATCCAGTATTTCAACAAAAAGCAGCAGCAGTCCCTGCTGGAGTTCATCGAGGACGGGCGCATCACCCTCATCGCCTCCACCACGGAAAACCCCTATTTCTGCGTCTTTAACGCCATTTTGAGCCGTTCCACGGTCTTTGAGTTCAAGCCCGTCTCCGCCGCCGATGCCGAGCAGGCGGTGAAGCGGGCGGTGGAGATCGAAAACGCCCGGCGGGAGGCGCCCCTGACGCTGGAGGACGGGGTCACGAAGCGGATCGCCTCGGCCTGCGGGGGCGACGTGCGCAAGGCCATGAACGCGGTGGAGCTGCTGTTTGCCACCGCGGCGGAGCGCATCACCCTTGCCGACGCCCAGGCCCTCACCCAGCGCAGCGCCATGCGCTACGACCGGGACGGGGACGAGCATTTTGACTGTCTCTCGGCGCTGATGAAGTCCCTGCGGGGCTCGGATCCGGACGCGGCGGTGCATTACCTGGCGCGACTGCTGGAGGCCGGGGATCTGATCGGCGCCTGCCGCCGGATCCTCTGCTCCGCCAGCGAGGACATCGGCCTGGCCTACCCCCAGGCGGTGCCCATCGTGAAGGCCTGCGTGGATTCGGCCCTGCAGCTGGGCCTGCCGGAGGCGCGGCTGCCCCTGGCGGAGGCCTGCATCGTCCTCGCCACGGCGCCCAAGTCCAACACCGGCTGCGTGGCCATCGACCGGGCCATCGCGGACCTGCGGGCGGGGAAGGGCAAGGGCTTCCCGAGGGAGCTGCAGAACGTCCACGCCGACGGGACGGGCTTCGAGCGGGAGCAGGGCTATCTCTACCCCCATGACTTCCCCCACCGCTGGGTGAAGCAGCAGTACCTGCCGGACGAGCTGAAAAACGCCCGCTACTATGAGTACGGCGACAACAAGACCGAGCAGGCCGCGAAAAAGTATTGGGACGAGATCAAGAAGTGAAAAATGAAGAATGAATAATGAATAATTATGGTATCGCCTTTGGCGATAGATTATAATCCGTCCCGCGAAGCGGGACACCTCAATTTTTCACTTTTCATTTTTCATTCTTCAAAAAGGAGCTGGCACGATTGGACATTCAGATCGGTGACATCCTCACCATGAAAAAGCCCCATCCCTGCGGAAGTAAGGATTGGCAAGTGCTGCGCATCGGGGCGGATTTCAAGCTCCGCTGCTGCGGCTGCGGGCATGAGGTCATGGGCGCCCGGGCAAAATTTGAAAAGAACGTCAAGCAGGTGAAGCGGTGAACAGTTGCTATATCCTCCGCTGCGCCGACGGGACGCTCTACACCGGCTGGACCAACGATCTGGAGCGGCGGCTCAAAACCCACAACGCGGGGAAGGGCGGCAAGTACACCCGCGCCCGCCTGCCGGTGGAGCTGGTCTATTATGAGCAATACCCCACCAAGGCGGAGGCCATGCGCCGGGAGTGGCGTATCAAGCGCATGCCGCGCGCGGAAAAGCTGCGGCTGATCGAGGCCCGCAGAGAGGCGTACCCAGACGCTTCCGGGCCAGCAACTTCGTAGGGCCGACCATTGGTCGGCCGATCATGGATGTTCCTGCCTGTCGGACTGCGGACGAGCAATGCTCGTCCCTACGGGATCATCAGGGACGGAGCGATGAGGGCATCGCTCCCTACGGGAAAAGAAACACAAGTGAGGCAACACAATGGAAGCAAAACCCTGTAAAGTCTCGGTGTTCTGCACCGTCTATAACCACGAGCCCTATCTGCGGCAGACGCTGGACGGATTCATCTCCCAGCAGACAGACTTCCCCTTTGAGGTGCTGGTGAACGACGACGTCTCCACCGACGGCAGCGCCGCCATCCTGCGGGAGTACGCGGCGAAATACCCGGACATCATCCGCCCCTTTTATCAGGAGAAAAACCTCTGGTCCCAGGGGATCGTCATCCACGACGCGGTGTTCGCGCCCGCGGCCCGGGGAGAGTATCTCGCCGCCTGTGAGGGGGACGACTGCTGGATCGACCCCCATAAGCTCCAGCGGCAGGCGGACTTTCTGGACGCCCACCCGGACTACTCCGCCTGCGTACACAACAGCCTGGGGGAGAAGATCGGCTCCGGCGAGGAGCCCAGGCCCCTCTTTCCCCAGACCGGGGACCGGGACATCCCCTTCGAGACGGTGCTGCAGGGCATGAGCCACGCCTTCCACACCAGCTCCATCATGGCCCGGCGGGAGTGGATCGTGAATCCCCCGGATTTCCGGAACCTGGCCTACACCTACGGCTTTACCGACTACGCCGTGGGGCTCTGGCTCACCATGAACGGCAAGATCCGCTTCCTGGACAGCTGCATGTCCCTCTACCGCATCGGCTCCAACCCCTCCGCCTGGAGCAGCGGGGTGAACCGGGAGTATCGAAAGCTCATCCGCTTCGTCACCGGGGAGGTGGAGATGCTCAAGTGTCTGCGCCCCCGGCTGGACGAAGGGCGGCAGGCCGCCCTGGACGAGGTGCTGCGGGAGCGGGAGTTTGAGCTTTTGTACCTCCGGGGCAAAACGGAGGAGCTGGTCAAGCCCCCTTATCGGGAGCTCTTCAAAGCAAAGCCCCTTTCCTTCCGGGCGGCGACCCGGCTGAAAAACGCATTCCCCGGGCTGCACCGCGCCTATCGCAAAAGGCGGGGCTACGGGGACTGAGGACGGTTTATGGATAATCGAAGCAAGGTAGTCAGCAATTTGATATGGCGCTTTTTCGAGCGTTTCGGCGCCCAGGCGGTGAACATCGTGGTGGGCATCGTCCTGGCCCGCAAGCTGGGCCCCGGCCCCGCCGGGGACATCGCGGTGATCCTGGCGGTGATCACGATCCTCCGGGTCTTTGCCGACAGCGGCATGGGCAACGCCCTCATCCAGAAGAAGGATCCGGACGATACGGACTTTTCCTCCGTGTTCTTCTTTAACCTGGGCTTCAGCCTGATCCTCTACGCGGCGCTGTTTCTGGCGGCGCCCTGGATCTCCGGGATCTACGGAAATGCGGACTATGTGCCCATTCTGCGGGTGCTGGGGCTGCTGGTGGTGGTGTCGGGGCTCTTTAACGTGCAGCAGGCCTATGTGGCCAAGACCATGCAGTTCAAGCGCTTCTTCTTCGCCACCCTGGGCGGTACCCTGGCCTCCTGCGTGCTGAGCATCGCCATGGCCTACTGGGGCTACGGGATCTGGGCGCTGGTGGCGCTGCACCTGGTCAGCTACGCGGTGAACACGGCCATCCTCTGGTTCACGGTGGACTGGCGCCCCCGGCGGCTGTTTTCCTTCGGGCGGCTCAAAGGGCTGCTGGCCTACGGCTGGAAGCTGCTGGCCGCCTCCTTCCTGGATACGGTCTATCTGCAGCTCTACCCCCTGCTCATCGGCGCCCGCTTTCCCAAGGAGGAGCTGGGACAGTTTGACAAGGGGCGCAACTGGCCGGATCAGATCACCCAGAGCATCAACGCCTCCATCGACGGGGTGCTGCTGCCGGTGCTCTCCGCCGAGCAGGACGACAAGCATCGGGTGCGGGAGATGACCCGCCGCGCCATCAAGACCAGTTCCTTTGTGATGATGCCGCTGATGGCGGGGCTGGCCGTCTGCGCCCAGCCTCTGGTGCACCTGCTGCTGGGGGAGGAGTGGATGCCCTGTGTGCCCTTCCTGCAGATCTTCTGCGTGATCTACGCCTTCTACCCCCTGCACACCGCGAACCTCAACGCCATCAAGGCCATGGGGCGCAGCGACGTGTTTCTGGTGCTGGAGATCCTGAAAAAGCTGGTGGAGACGGGGGCGCTGCTCATCACGCTGCGCTACGGCGTCTTTGCCATGGCGCTGGGACAGCTGGTTTCCAGTGTTCTCGCCCAGATCATCAACGCCTGGCCCAACCGGAAGCTGCTGGACTATCCCTATCTGCGGCAGCTTCTGGATCTGCTGCCGGCACTGCTGCTCTCCGCCGCCATGGGCGCGGCGGTCTGGACGGTGACCCGGCTGGGCCTTTCCGATATTCTGACCCTGCTGATCCAGGTGCCCCTGGGCGCTTTGCTCTATGTGCTGGGCTCCTGGCTAATGAAGCTGGAAAGCTTCACATTCCTGCTCTCGACTGCGAAAAAGATGCTGCACCGCAGCACGGAAGGAGAAAACCATGGCTGATGTGAAAAACGTGTTGGTATTTCCCGCTGGGACGGAGATCGCCTTTGAGATCTATGACGCGCTGTACCGCAGCAAATTCGTCAAGCTCTTCGGCGCCACCAGCGTCCCCTGCCACGCGGAATTTGTGTTTGAAAACTGCGCGGAGGACGTCCCCTTCCCGAACCATCCGGATTTTCTGGAAAAGATCAACGAGGTCGTGGATCGCTGGCACATTGATTACATCTACCCCGCCCACGACAGCGCCCTGCTCGCGCTGACGCGGCTGCAGGGGCAGCTGCATGCTGAGGTGGTGACCAGCGCCCTGGAGACGGTGGAGATCTGCCGGGACAAGAACCGTACTTACACGTTCCTGGCGGGGGCGGAGTATCTGCCCGCGTCCTACGCCGACGCCGACGCGGTGCCGACCTACCCGGTGTTCATCAAGCCCGCGGTGGGGCAGGGCTCCCAGGGCGCCCGGCGCATCGACAGCCGCGCCCAGCTGGAGGAGGCCCTGGCCGAGGGCGTGGACTACGCCATTTGCGAGTACTTACCCGGCGAGGAGGTGTCGGTGGACTGCTTCACCGACCGGCACGGCGCCCTGCGCCTCGCAAGCCCCCGCAGCCGGGAGCGGATCCGGGCGGGGATCGCCGTGCGCTCCCGGATCCTGCCGGAGGATCCGGCTATCGCCGCCATCGCGGCGGATCTGAACCGGCGCTTCTCCTTCCGCGGCGCCTGGTTTTTCCAGATCAAGAAGAACGCGGCAGGCGCATACCGGCTGATGGAGGCCGCCCCCCGGGTGGCCGGCACCATGGGCCTCACCCGCAACCTGGGAGCAAACCTCCCCCTGATGACGCTCTTCGACCGCTGGGGCTATGATCTGGATCTGCTGCTCAACGAGCACGCCCAGCTGCTGCTGGATCGGGCCTTCATCAGCCGCTTCAGCTCCGATCTGCACTATCAGAAGGTCTATGTGGACTATGACGATACGCTCACCATCAACGGCAAGGTCAACGGGGAGCTGATGCGTTTCCTCTACCAGGCCAGGGATGCGGGGAAGGAGCTGATCCTCCTGTCCCGGTCGCACCAGGATCTGATGGCGGACATGCGCCGCCGGGCCATCTGCGAGGGGCTGTTTGATCAGATCATCTGGCTGAAGGAGGGCGAGGCGAAGCCCGACTTTATCGAGGGAGACGCCATTTTCATTGACGACTCCTTTGCCGAACGGCGCCGGGTCAGAGACGCCTGCCATATCCCCGTGTTCGACGTGGACATGGTGGAGAGCCTGCTGGACTGGCGCAGCTGAAAAGAGGGAAGTCTATGAACAAAACAATCAACGTCACCCGCTCCTCCATGCCCGCCTTTGAGGAATACTGCGCGGAGATCCGGGAGCTCTGGGACAGCCGCTGGCTCACCAACCAGGGCGTGAAGCACCAGGCGCTGGAGGCGGCGCTGCGGGACTATCTGGGCTGCGAGCACCTGGCCCTGCACACCAACGGCCACCTGGCGCTGGAGAATCTGCTGGAGGCCTTTGGGCTGCATCAGGGGGAGATCCTCACCACGCCCTTCACCTTCGCCTCCACCACCCACGCCATCATCCGCAGCGGCTGCACGCCGGTGTTCTGCGATGTGGAGCCCGAAACCCTCACCCTGGATCCCCGGGAGCTGGAGCGGCGGCTCACGAAAAACACCGTGGCCGTGCTGCCGGTGCATGTGTACGGCAAGCTCTGCGACGTGGACGCCATCGCTGAGTTCGGCCGGCGCCACAGCCTGCCCGTGCTCTATGACGCGGCTCACGCCTTCGGCGTCTCGCGGGATGGGGTCAGCTCCGCCCGCTTCGGGGACGCGGCCATGTTCTCCTTCCACGCCACCAAGGTCTTCCACTCCATCGAGGGCGGGCTCGCCGTCTGCCGGGACGCGGACACCCTGCAGCGGCTGAACGATCTGAAAAACTTCGGCATCCACGGCCCGGAGGAGGTGCCCTATGTAGGCGGCAACGCCAAGATGAACGAGTTTGCGGCGGCCATGGGGCTCTGCAATCTGCGGCATCTGGACGGGGAGATCGAAAAGCGCCGCCGGGTCACGGAGCGCTACCGGACGCGGCTGGAGGGGGTTCCCGGCCTGCGCCTCCTGCCCGAGCAGCCCGGGGTGCGCGCAAACTACGCCTACTTCCCCGTGCTCTTCGAGGGGTACAAATACGACCGCGATCAGGTCTTTGCCCTGCTTGCGGCGGAGGGTATCAACGCCCGCAAGTATTTCTACCCCCTGACCAACAGCTTCGCCTGCTTCCGGGGCAGACCCGGCTTCGATCCGGCGGACACCCCCGTGGCCGCCGGGGCGGCGGAGCGGGTGCTGACCCTGCCGCTGTACGCGGATCTTTCTTTGGAGGATGTGGACCGGATCTGCGACGTGATCTTGAGGTGACCCTATGCGACCCATTCTGAAAAACAAGCTCTATCTCTATCTTACCGAGTTTTTTGCCGGCATGTCCGTCATGGCGGTGGAGCTGGGAGCCAGCCGCCTGCTGGCGCCCTATTTCAGCTCCTCCCAGATCGTGTGGACCATCATCATCGGCACCATCATGATCGCCATGGCTCTGGGCAATGTCTACGGCGGCCGCAAGGCGGACAAGGACCCGAACCCGGACAAGCTCTACCGCCGCATCCTGATTGCCGCGGTCTGGATCGGGCTGATCCCGGTGCTGGGCAAGTATATCATTCTGGGCATCTCAGCCCTGATGATCTTCTCCGTCAACGCCAATTATCTCATCTGGGCGGCCTTTGCCGCCTGCATGGTGATCTTCGTCTTCCCCCTGTTCCTGCTGGGGACGGTGACCCCCTCTCTCGCCAAGTACACCATGGAGAACCTGGAGGACAACGCCCGGGTGGTGGGCTCCCTGGGGGCGGCCAACACCATCGGCAGCATCATCGGCACCTTTGTGCCCACCTTCGTCACCATCCCCGCCGTGGGCACGGCGATCACCTTCCTCATCTTCGCGGGGATCCTGCTGGCGCTGGCCCTGGTCTACTTCTTCAGCGGCAAGGGCAGGCGGGGCGGCGCCATTGCGGCGCTGGCGCTCTTTCTCGGAAGCTGCATCTTCGGCCACCAGTCCAACTTCGCCTTCTGGAAGACGGAGCTGCGCTACGAGGGGGAGTCGGTGTATAACTACCTGCAGGTGGAGGAGACGGAGCGCAGCGTGATCCTCTCCACCAACGTCCTCTTCGGCGTCCAGTCCATCAAGATGAAGGACGAGGGGCTCACCGGCATGTACTATGACTACGCCCTGGCAGCGCCCCTGATGGCCGGCGCCGGGGAGAAGGAGCAGCTGGACGTGCTGATCCTTGGCATGGGCACCGGCACCTACGGGCGGCAGTGCCTGCGCTATTTCGACGGCGTCACCGTGGAAGGCGTGGAGATCGACGAGAAGATCACCGCCCTGGCACGGGAGCATTTTGACCTGCCCGCGGAGATTCGGGTCAGCACCTATGACGGCCGCGCCTTCCTCGCCGCGGTGGACAGCAAGTATGACGTCATCATGGTGGACGCCTACCAGGACATCACCATTCCCTTTCAGATGGCCTCCGTCGAGTTCTTCACCCTGGTGCGGGATCACCTGAAGGAGGGCGGCGTCATGGTGGTGAACATGAACATGCGCGGCGAGGAGGACAGCATCAACCAGTACCTGGCGGACACCATCTCTGTGGTCTTCTCCCAGGTCTACACCGTGGATGTGACCGGGGACACCAACCGGGAGCTCTTCGCCTCCAACACGCCGGATCTGCTCTCTTCGCTGGAGCGGGGCATCGCCCTCTGCCAGGATCCGGAGCTGCGGGGCATGATGACCCGGGTCTCCGGCCGCCTCGTCCCCTATGAAGCCGGGAACCGGATCATGACGGACGACCGGGCGCCGGTGGAGCTTCTGAGCATGCAGGTGATGGATCAGCTCATCGACCGGGAGGTGGCCTACTACCGGGCCATCTACGAGGAGCAGGGCATCCAAGGCCTGATCGACGGGCTCTGATCACGCCCGTGTCAGAGCGGCACCGGGATAATAGTGCGCCAGGATCTGCCGGTAGTCCGCACCCTCTCGGGCCATGACCGCCGCGCCGTACTGGCTCATGCCCACGCCGTGGCCATAGCCGGTGACGGTGAAGAGAAAGCCGTTCTCCGTCCAGGCCAGGGTGAAGGCGGTGGAGCGCAGGGAGAAGAGGCCCCGCAGCGTCTTGCCGGGGATCGACACCCCGCCCAGTACCGCGCTCTCCACCCGGCCGCTGGCGTCCCGGTGCAGCTCGCCCACCCAGCTGCTCTCCGCGCCGGAGAAATCCGCCTCCGGATAGGCCGAGAGGATCACATCCCGGAAGTCGATGGGGGAGCAGAGCAGGGTGCTGATGTAGCCGGGCACGTCCCGGGCGGTCTCGGGGCTGTCCACGCTGACCAGATAGGGCTGGGGATTCCAGAGGGCGCCGCTGTCCTCGGTGTGCCCGGCGGAGGAGGAGTGGAAGGCCGCGAAGATGGGCTCGCCCTCGTAGAAGAGGGTCTCCCCCGCGGTGTCCTCCACCGCGGCGCGGATAAGGGCCAGATTCTGCTCGTAGCCCTCGCCCCAGTTTTCCCGAAGCCTGTCCTCGCTGAGCCAGGCCTGGCAGCAGCCGGGATCGGTGCAGACGTCCGCGCCGGCGTGCTTGTGCCCCGCGGCGCAGTACAGAGCGTAGCTGCGGGCGGCCACAGCCTGGGCTTTCAGCGCATCCGGCGGGAAGGAGGCCGGCATCTCCGCCGCCACCACCCCGGTCAGGTAGTCCTGCATGTCCATCTCCACGATCTCGCCGCCGCAGAGCACCCGCAGCGTCCTGGGTTGGGGCGCGGCCGGCTCCTCCGGCGCGGGAATACTCTCCTGGGAAGGAGAGGCAACGGTTTGGACTTCGGAAAGGGTCAGGGGCGCGGTCGCCTCCGGCTCCAGCGCCTGGGCGGCGGTGAGCCTGTCCGGAAAGAGCAGGGGCAGCAGATAGGCGAACAAGAGCGCGGCATAGGCAAGGAGCAAAGTCTTTTTCACGGCGGAGCCTCCCGTATAAGTCTTGACGGCGGGTTCAGTTCAGAGTACAATAACAATCTACCCAACCTTATGGAAACGGAAGCGGAATTATGCGTAAGAAACCTCTTGAGCTCAGTCTCTATGTAGCCGGCGCCGGCGCCTTTGGCGTGTTCCTGCGCTGGCTTGAAAATCAGCTGGCCTTTGAGAAGGAAACAGGGCTGGCAAAGGCCAGCGCCTTCCATGTGATGGCCATTGCCTTTGTGATCCTCTGCGGCGTCGTGTTCTGGCGCTTCCTGCGGAAGATCGAGGCGGCAAACTACGAGGTGCCCGCAGACTTCAGCCGGGCGCTGTGGAGCGGCGTGAAGCTCCATATCGCGCTGCGCCTGGCGGCCGGCCTTGCCATGGCGCTGGGCGGCCTGCTCCTCCTCACCAAGAGCGAGACGGATCCCTATGGCGGGATGCTGCGGGTCTTGGCGCTGCTGGCCTTCCTGTCCGGCCTGGCCTATCCCTTTGTGCTGGCAGAGGCGGATCGGGAGGAGCCCAGGCGGAACCTTCTGTGCGTGCTGATGCTGCTGCCGGTGCTGCTCTATGCCGTGTGGCTGATCTTCAGCTACCGCAACAACGTCATCAACAGCGTGCCCCTGTCCTTCGGGCTGGATATGCTGGCCGCCATCCTGGGCATGATCGCCTATTTCCGCATGGCGGGCTATGCCTTCGGCGCTGCCAAGCCCTGGCGGGCGCTGCTCGGCGCCATGCTCAGCGCCACGGTCTGCATCATGTCCCTGGCGGACGGGCGCTATATGGGCATGGAGATCATCCTGCTGGCCACTGCCGGGCAGATGCTGCTCTATGTCTGGATCCTGCTGCAGAACCTGCGGGAGCGGGAGCGGAAGGTGGTTGTCAAGAAGGACGACGGCTTTGAGCACCTGTAATGGGAATAAAAAACAGCCGGGAGGATTTCATTTCTGAAATCCTCCCGGATCTTTTTTTGTCTTGGGTTATTTCACGGTGTAGCTGATGTCCAGGGTGACGGTCTCCCCGCTGGACAGGGTGAAGACGACGCTGGCAGTGTACTGGCCCTTCTCCAGCCCGGTGACCGGCCGCAGCGTCCAGCTGCTGCTGTCGGTCTTGCCGGCCTTGACGGTGGCGCCCTTCTCGGAGCTGAGCTTGAAGCTCTTGGCGTTCTCGCCCTCCAGCTTCACGCTCTCGATCTCCGCGTCCACGGAGCCCTTGTTTTCCACGCGGAAGGCTGCGGCCTTGGGGGGATCCTTCCCCTCCTGGCCCACGGTGAAGGCCGGCACCGTGATGGTCACGAAGGCGTAGTCCGCGGCCACTGGCTCGCTGGGCTCGGCGCCCGGGATGATGGCGACGGCGGTGACGGTCACGCCCTCGGTGAGGGTCAGGGGCTCGGCATAGAGCTGGCTGTTGTCCTCCCGGGGCTCGCTGCCGTCCAGGGTGTAATAGATCTCCGCGCCCGCGGGGCCGGTGACGGTGAGGGTCTGCTCCTCGGAATAGGTGCCCTCCTCCAGATCAAAGCTCGGCGCCTCCGTCCGGAAGCTCAGGGTCAGGGTCAGATCCGCGTCCACCTGCTCCAGGGTCCAGCTGCCGTCCTCCTTCTCGGTGAGAACGCCGGCGTCGGCCTGGGCGGCGGTGATCACAAGCCCCTCGTGGGGGGTGATGGTGCAGACGCCGTCCTCGTCGAGATACATCTCGTTCTCCAGCCCCTCAATGTCGGCCAGGGCGCTGTAATCCTCGGCCAGGGTGACCTTGTAGGAACCGTAGATCCGGTTTTCCACCACGCCGTCATTCTCAAAGCTGTACACCAGGGCCTCGTTGCGGTAGACGGTGCCGCCGTTGTTGTAAACCGTTCCGCCGTTTGCGTAGACGACGCCGCCGTTATTGTACACGGTGCCGTCGTTGAGATATACGAGGCCGCCGTTGTTGTACACCAGGGCGCCGTTATTGTAGACGGTGCCGCCGTTATTGTACACGGTCTGGCCGGGCATGGCGTAGCCGGTCTCGTCCTCCGCCACGATGACGGGCGCGTCCTCCTCCGGCTCTGCGGCCTCCTCGGGCTCCTCGGCTTCTGCCGGCTCTTCGGGCTCCTCGGACTCTACCGGGTCTGCAGGCTCCTCCGGCTCTTCCTCCCCGGTTGGGGCGGCAGTCTCCTCCGGTGCAGGCTCCGTGACCTCCTCGTCCTCGCCCTCGTCGGCGGGGTCAGCCAGCGCCGCGGCGGGCAGCAGGCAGAGGATCAGCGCCAGCACCAGCAAAATGGACAGATATTTTGCGGCTTTCATAATCGGCTCCTTTCTATGTTCTGGAACATTCTTTTCTAACATATTATTATAACGTCCTTTCGCCGCACTGTAAAGCAACAAAACGGTAAAAATCGGCCGCCGCGCCGGGACGGCGGGGGATTGACAGATCTTCCCCGGCCGTGCTATCATGAAAACCACGCCGCCGCCGGGTGGCGCGTACCGTCGGGCTCCTGTCATTAGGCCTTGGAAGACAGGGGCGCCGGCGATTTTTGCTTTTTGGGAGGGATCGGCATGGAATGGATCTATCTGCTGCTGGCGGGCGTGATGGAGGTCACCTGGGCGGTGGCCATGAAGGCGGCGGAGGGCTTCACCAAGCTCTGGCCCAGCGTGATAACGGCGCTGTGCTATCTGGCCAGCGCCCTGTTTTTGGCGCTGGCGCTGAAAAAGCTGCCCCTGGGCACGGCCTACGCCATGTGGACGGGCTTCGGCATCCTGGGCACCACGCTGCTGGGCCTTGCGCTGTTTCACGAGAGCATCAGCCTGCCCCAGGGCCTGTGCGTGGGGCTGATCGCCCTGGGCATCGTGGGGCTGAAGCTGCTGGGATAAAAAACTGCCGCATCCTTCGATGCGGCAATCAAGCTGTCGACAAAGTGTCGACAGCTTGAAAGCAAGAATGGGAACTTCCGAAAAAAGTTCCCATTCTTGCGTAGATTGAACGTGAAGGGGGGACTCCCCATCCCCCCTTCACAATCCCCCCATGCGTGTCCAAACTATGCCGCATGGGCGAAGGGTTGTCTACAGTCTAAGGGGACGCGCCTTGCGGCGCGTCCCCTCTCAAAACGCAAAACTGAAAACTCAAAGCTTACTTGCCCATGTTCATCTGGGCAGCGACCTCGGCGGCGAAGTCCTCTTCCTTCTTCTCGATGCCCTCGCCCTTGACAAAGTGGACAGCGTCAACGAACTTGACGGAGCCGCCCAGCTTCTTGGCAGCGTCGGCGATATAGCCCTCGACGGAGCCCTGGAACAGGTCGGAGCGGACGAAGTCCTGCTGCAGCAGGCAGTTTTCCTTGTAGAAGGCGTTGATCTTGCCGGCAGCGATCTTCTCCTTGATCGCCTGGGGCTTGGCGGCCATCTTGGGGTCGTTGTTCATGAGAGCGACCTGAACCTCCAGCTCGTGGTCGATGTCGGCCTGGGGAACCAGGGACTTGTCCCAGTACTTGGGGTTCATGGCGGCGATCTGCATGGCAACGTTCTTGCCGATCTCGGTGGCGTCGATATCGCCCTCGACGGCCAGGTTCACCAGCACGCCGTGGGTGCCGCCGGCGTGGACGTAAGCCACGTTGGTGGGATTGGCAAAGCGGACGAAGCGGCGGATCTGCAGGTTCTCACCGATGCTCATGACCTTCTCGGGCAGGGTCTCGGCCACGGTCAGGTCACGCTCGGGGTACTTGCACTGGAGCAGAGCGTCCACATCGGCGGGGTTGTCGTTGAGGACGACCTTGCAGATATCCTTCACGAACTGCTGGAAAGCCTCGCTCTTGGCGCAGAAGTCGGTCTCGCAGTTGACTTCCACAACGGCACCCACGCCGCACTTGGGGCACACGCGGGCATAGGCCATGCCCTCGGCGGCCACGCGGCCGGCCTTCTTGGCGGCCTTGGCCAGGCCCTTCTCACGCAGCCAGTCGACTGCCTTTTCCATATCGCCGTCGGTGGCCTGGAGCGCCTTCTTGCAGTCCATCATGCCGACGTTGGTCATCTCACGCAGCGTCTTTACATCCTGAGCGGTAAAAGCCATTTTTACATTCCTCCTGTAAATTTACTCGAAACAAGGGGCGCGGGTGGCGCCCCTTGAGCTTGTATCCGATTATTCCTCGACGGGAGCCTCAGCGGTCTCCTCGACCTGGGCGTCAGCGCCCTGGTTGCCTTCCTGCACGGCGTTGGCCATGGTGGCGGCGATCAGGCGGATGGCGCGGATGGCGTCGTCGTTGGCGGGGATGACGTAATCGACCTCATCGGGGTCGCAGTTGGTGTCGACGATGGCGACGATGGGGATGTGCAGCTTGCGGGCCTCGGCGATGGCGTTGTGCTCCTTGCGGGGATCGACCACGAACATGGCGCCGGGGAGCTTCTTCATCTCCTTGACGCCGCCCAGGTACTTCTCCAGCTTCTCCATCTCGCCCAGGTGCTTCATGACTTCCTTCTTGGGCAGCATGTCGAAGGTGCCGTCTTCCTGCATCTTCTTCAGCTGAGCCAGGCGGTCAACACGGGTGCGCATGGTCTTGAAGTTGGTGAGCATACCGCCCAGCCAGCGGGCGTTGACATAGTACATGCCCACGCGGGCGGCTTCCTCGCGGACAGCGTCAGTGGCCTGCTTCTTGGTGCCGACGAAGAGGATGGTGCCGTTGTTGGCAGCCAGGTCGCGGACGAAGGAATAGGCCTCCTCCAGCTTCTTCACGGTCTTCTGCAGGTCGATGATGTGGATGCCGTTACGCTCGCAGTAGATGTACTCGGCCATCTTGGGGTTCCAGCGGCGGGTCTGGTGACCGAAGTGGACACCGGCTTCCAGCAGCTGCTTCATGGATACGACAGACATTTTGTTATTTCCTCTGGAGCTTTCCTCCCCCGCGCCCAACGCGATTTCCCGCGTCACCGGGAGCGAAGTCCGGCTCCATGCGAAATGCCTTGACATTATATAAGAATTGTTTCCAAATTGCAAGAGCTTTTTTCACGGTTTTTGCGGCTTTTTTCGCGGGTTTTCGAAAAAACCGCAAACCCGATGCAGCTGGCTACTTGTTTTCCGCTTTATATTTTGATAAACTATCATAGTATAAGAGGCTTTTGGGTCGCTTCTCCCGTCGCAAGCAAGCTTTTGCTGTCTGGGTGAAGCCGATACCATGACGCCGAACGATTCAGGAAAAAGAAAGAGAGGAAAAAAGATGAAAAAGATTTCTGCTTTGATGGGGCTTGCAGCAGGCCTGCTGGCGATCTTGATCGGGATCCTGATCCTGAGCGGCAGCATCGGAGGCAATACCAGTTACTATGCGTATTCGGAGTCGATCTCAACAAGCAATTCCGGCAGAACCACCTTCGGCGCGGATTTCTACACCTATGTGAACAACAACGCCGCCAACGCGGTAACCGCGATCAAGAACACGAACAACGCGATCAAAGGCGTCGGCGAGAGCCTGGAAGACCTGTTCCATCTGGTTCGGGCGATCGGCGGCTGGGGCATCCTGCTCTTCGGTCTGTTCGTCACCTTCCTCTTTGCCGGGAAGCTGCAGGAGAAGGCCCCCGCTGCGGGAACTGCGCCTGTGGCGTGGGCAGCTGCGCCTGCTCCGACGGCGACGCAGGCGGCCCCGGCCGTGCCCGTGGTTGACGAGAGCTTGCCGGAGCTGTAAGGGAGAGCCGACATGAGCGAACGCTTTACCCGACTTTTTGCGCTGCCGGAGGAGCAGTATGCGGAGGGCTCGCCCCTGCTGATCGAGGCGGGAGCCCTGCTGCTGGACAACCAGAACGGCCGTCTGATTGCCCAGCTGAAGCTGAAGAACCTGGGGGAAATGGTCGTGCAGGCCGTGAAGATCCGCCTCTGGCTCCAGGATCCCGCGGGACGGCCTCTGGGCGAGCCCCTTGTGTACAACTATCTGGACCAGTCCGCCGGACGGGGGGACAGCTTCGGCGCCAAAAATCCCATCCCTGTGACAGAGAGCTCCACCCGGATCTTTCGGGCGGAACTGCTGGAGGTCATTTTTGCCGATGGCAGTCTCTGGACAGCCCCCGAGGGGGCGGTCTGGACGTCGCTGCCTGCCGGGGAGACCCTGGAGAGCGCTCTGGGCGACCCGGAGCTCTGCAAGCAGCTGCAGCTGGAGCGGGGTGCGGACTGCCGCTTCGTCCCGACCCGGCACGGGGATCTCTGGCGCTGCGCCTGCGGGGAAGTGGAGCGGGGCGAGCCCTGTCCCGCCTGCGGGAAGGGTTTCTTTGAGATCGACCTGGCCGCGCTGACGGCGGCGAAGGACGAGCGCCTTGCCGCGGAGAAGATCGCCGCGGAGAAAGCCGCCAAAGAGCAGAAGAAGAAAAAGAAGAAACGCATCTGGGGGATCATCATAGCGGCAACGGCCCTGGTTCTGCTGTTTGCGGGTTATCTGGCGGCCAGCCCCTTTATTGCCAGGAGTCTGGCGGTCTCCGGCAAGAGCGAGACTGCGCGAAAGCTGCTGATCATCCCCGCCGTAGCGGATCTTCTGGAGCCGAAGCTGAATCCCTATCTGGAGGCGGACGCCCTGTTATCCCAGGGCAATTACGACGAAGCGATGGAGCGGTTTGCCGCCCTGGGAGACTATCAGGACGCGGCGGAGCGGGGAAACCAGGCGGAATACCTTCTGGCTGAGGAGTTGGCGAAAACAGGGAATTACCAAGAGGCCGAAAGGCATTTCAAAGCCCTGGGAGACTACGAGGACGCGGCGGAGCGGTTTCTCCAGACTCGGTACGACCATGCCATGGCTCTGTGGAAGCAGAAGGAGTATAGCCTGGCCATCAGCATTTTGTCTGAACTGAAGAAGATTGACTATCAGGATTCCGCCGAGCAGTGGCTCGCCTGTGAACTGGAGCAGATTGATTCCTTTATCGAACAGGGCAGCTATCAAAAAGCATATGCCCAGCTCGGAAGCGCCGCGTTCGACTCTGCGACCAGAGAAAGAACCAGAAAAGCCATCTCCTCGGCCGCCTACGCTCAGGCTGAGTCATACTACAGCAAGGGCAAGTACATGGATGCCGGAGAGCTCTTTTATCTGATCAAGCAACGTGACAGGAACTACGGGGATACCGAAAAGTATCTCACCCTCTGCACCATGTGGATCTATAGTCAACACGAAATTGAATGGGACAGCGGCAAAAGGGACTACTTGGATTGGGTGGACTGGTTCAGCAATCCGACAGAATACGATTGGGACGAAGCAAAAGAGGAAGGCCATTTCAACGACGAAAAGACACGGGAAAACCTGATCGCGCTGCTGGATTTCAAGGACTGCAAGAGCGCCATTGTATCCTGCGACGAATATGCGTTTCCCTTCCTGCTTGGAAACTGGAGTGGCGGCGGTTACTATTTCAACATTACCGCCAGGCAAGGCGGGGGACATTACGTCTCCTACAGCGCGCCCCACGGAAACCTGAGTAACGGAATAGACTATATCGGCTTCATGAACGGCAACTTTGTTGGCTATAAAGACGGTCATAAGAACCAGGGCAACAAGCTCTACAAGATCACCATAGTGGACGAAAATACCATCGATCTCTACTGCTACACCAACAGCAAGACCTATACCATGACCCGTCGCTGATCTGAAAACGATCTCGCCGGGGTGCGAAAGAGCGGCAAGCTTTTGCTTGCCGCTCTTTGCTATTTCCTTTATCCGATTGAAAGCCTCACTGTCCGCTGAGATCAAGCCTCCGCCCCGCCGTTTTCCGGCGCTTCGGGGTTCTCTTCCTCTGGGGCGGGAGTCTCGGGCTGCGCTTCGCCCTTTTCCTCCTCCGCGCCCTTTTCCTCTTCTGCGGGCTTCTCCTCCTCGTCCTGATCTTCCAGATCCTCCGGCAGCACGGCCATCAGATCCTCTTTGCTGGGCTCCTCCATCTTGGCTACCCGGTTGGCCTGGCGCACCACCATGTCCTCAAAGACATTGCGCACGTCGCGGCCGTTGCCGAAGTTCTCCGTCCGCTCCTCGTAGAGCTGGGTAAAGAAGTCCACGGCGGCCTTCTCGGTCTCCCCGGTCATGGTGTAGCCGTTCTTTTTGCAGCGGATGCGGAACATCTCCATGAGCTGCTCGCCGTTATAGTCGGGGAAGAAGAAATACTTGTTGAAGCGGGATTCCAGGCCGGGGTTGGAGTGGATGAACTTCTCCATGGGCCCGGTGTAGCCCGCCACGATGACGATGAGATCGTCCCGGTGATCCTCCATGGCCTTCAGAATGGTCTCGATGGCCTCCCGGCCGAAGTCGTTCTCCCCGCCGGAGGAGAGGGAATAGGCCTCGTCGATGAAGAGCACGCCGCCCAGGGCGGACTTGATGACCTCCTGGGTCTTGAGAGCGGTCTGCCCCACATAGCCCGCCACCAGGCCCGAGCGGTCCACCTCGACGAGCTGCCCCTTGGACAGCACGCCGATGGCGGCGTAGAGCCCGCTGATGAGCCGCGCCACGGTGGTCTTGCCGGTGCCGGGGTTGCCCACGAAGACCATGTGCAGGCTCATGGGGGGCACAGGCAGCTCGTGCTGCTGGCGCAGCTTGCGCACCTTCACCAGGTTCATCAGGTTCTTGACGTCCTTTTTGACGTCCTCCAGGCCCACCAGATCCTCCAGCTCCGCCATCAGCTCCTCAAAGCTGGGCTTTTCCTCCTCAGCCTCGGGCTTCTGCTCGGTCTCGGCCTTCTTCTCCCCGCCGGAGGTCTGCGCCTGGGGCTTGTGCTTTTCCTGGAAGCTGGGCTCCCCGCTGGTCACATAGTCCAGGGGGTTGAGCCCCTCCCGGCTCTTGCGGACGCCGGTGGTGTCGCAGATGGCGGTGAGGCGGTCGGTGCAGTCGGTGATATAGGCGGCCTCGGCATAGGTCACATCGTCGTCCACGGCGGCGAGATAGAGGAGGATGTTGGTGAGCATGCGGATGAAGGTGCGGGAGGTCTCGGCCCCCCGCTTGGCGTCGCTCTCCGCCAGGTTCCAGAAGAACACCGGCGGCATGAACACATCCTCATTGCAGGCGGCGCTGGTCAGATTCCACAGCAGCCAGCTGGGCTTTGCCTGCCCGCGGGAGTAGATCTGATTCGCCATCTCCACATGGCGCTCGTTGATGCTGCCGGCCCGGCTCCAGAGCCCCAGGGCGCAGCGGGTCATGAAATCGTCCAGCTCCTTGGCCAGGGTGTTGCTGCCGATGCGGTAAAAGGCGTCGGTGTTGGCGAGATAAATCTTGTGAAACTCCTCGGGGGAGCGGTTCCAGGTAGTGGGCATAGGGCGTCTCTCCTGTCTCTAAAATTCTATCGTACCTTTCATTATAATGATCATCGGATGGCGAAAACAATCGAGGGTTCGATTGTTTTCGCTGCCAAACGACAAGTTTGGCAGCGAATGATTCGTTGAATCATTCGCCCGATGCTCATTGCAATGAATATATGGCAAAACAGCCGTGCTGTTTTGCTGCGCCGCAAAGCGGCGCGGCGAAAAGCTTTTCGCCATCATATAATCATTATAATCCAAATCCCGCCCGGGTCAAGATGAGATTTGCGCCGGAGGGGCAGACGAAGGCCGCCGGGCAAGATGCCCGGCGGCGAATCGGAAAGAAGGCTCAGTCGCTCAGATCCACATCCGGCGCGATGACCACGGAATAGTCCGGCGCCATGGTCTGAACCTCCGCGGTGATCTCCTCCAGCAGCCGGCGGCTGTCGGCGTCGAAGCTGAACACCACGTCCAGGCGCAGCTCCTTGGCCTCGGGATCCAGATAGAAGCCGTGCACCTGCATGGTGCCCTCGTGGGCCAGGACGGCCTGGGTCACCCGCTTTTGCAGGGCGGCGCTCTCGTCGTTTCCGGTGTTATAGGAATAGACCCCCACGCCGGTGACGATGACGCCGGTCTCGGCAAAGACCCGCTTCTGGATGCTGCGGGTCATGCGGTCGATCTGGGCGGCGGTGCTGCTGTCCGCCACCTCGATGTGCACGGTGGCGTAGTTGCGGCCGGGGCCGTAGTTGTTCAGCAGCAGATCGAAGGCGCCCCGCACGCCCTCCTCCTGGCAGATGAGGGACTTGATCTGACGGCTCAGCTCCGGGTCGATGCGGGCGCCCAGCAGATCGTCCAGGGTGTCGCGGATCATCTCGATGCCGGATTTCAGGATGAACAGGGAGATGACCGCGCCCACATAGGGCTCCAGGGAGAGCCCGGTGGTCTTGAACAGGATCGCGCACAGCAGCACCGAGCCGGAGAGGATGGCGTCAAAGCTGGCGTCGGAGCCGGAGGCGATGAGCGCGTCGGAATCGGCCTTCCTGCCCTTGGCGGTGACATAGCGGCCCAGCAGGATCTTCGCCGCCACCGCCGCGCCGATCAGGATCAGCGAGAGCAGGGAATAGTCCGGCGTCTCCGGGGTGATGATCTTCTTCACCGACTCCACCAGGGCGGTGATGCCCGCGTAGAGCACCAGGGCGGCCACGATCAGGGCGCTGAAGTACTCGATGCGCCCGTAGCCCAGGGGGTGCTTCCGATCCGGTCGCTTGCCCGAGAGCTTGGCGCCCACGATGGTGATCACGCTGGAGAGGGCGTCGGAGAGGTTGTTCACCGCGTCCAGCACCACGGCGATGGAGTTGGCCAGCAGACCCACCGCGGCCTTCATCCCGGCCAGCAGCACGTTCACCAGCACGCCAACCAGGCTGGTGCGCACGATGAGCTTTTGTCTTGCGCTCTGTTCTGTGAGCTTGTTCTCCTTCATCTTATGCCTCCATGTTGTTCAGCAGTTCATAGAGCAGCTCGTAGAGCTGCATGGCGCGCCGGGGCTCCAGCGGGATGCAGGAGCCCACCTGCGCCGGAACGGACTGCGCCCGTTCCCGCAGCGCTTCCCCCGCCTCAGTGAGGCTGACGAGCACGCTGCGTTCGTCCTTTTCACTGCGGGCGCGGCGGACGAGGCCCTTTTGCTCCAGCGCCTTCAGCAGCGGCGTCAGGGTGCCGGTGTCCAGATACAGCTTCCGGCACAGCTCCTTGACGCTCTGAGGCGAGCGCTCCCACAGCGCCATCATGGCGATGTACTGGGTGTAGGTCAGATCCAGAGCGCTCAAAAAGGGGTGATACTGCCGGATCACAGCCCGGGAGGCGGCATAGAGCGGGAAGCAGAGCTGCCGATCCAGCCGCAGGGCCTCAGTGTCCGGGCACAGGGCGTCTTTGTTCTCCATCACAGCAGCGCGGCGACGGCCTCTTCCACCTTGGTCATGTTCGCCGTGGGCTCAAAGCGGGCGACCACATTGCCCTCCCGGTCTACCAGGAACTTGGTGAAGTTCCACTTGATGTTGGGGTTGTTCTTGTAATCCTTGTCCAGCTTTTTGAGCATGGCGCTCATGGCCAGGGCCATGGGGCCCTTGCCGAAGCCCTCGAAGCCCTTCTGGGACTTGAGCCAGGTGTAGAGGGGCAGCTCATTCTCGCCGTTGACGTCGGACTTCTTCATCTGGGCGAACTGGGTGTTGAAGCGCAGGGTGCAGAACTCGTGGATCTCCTCGTCAGTGCCGGGGGTCTGGCCGGCGAACTGGTTGCAGGGGATGTCCAGGATCTCAAAGCCCTGCTCGTGATACTTCTCGTACATCTCCTCCAGGGGCTTGTACTGGGGGGTGAAGCCGCAGCCCGTGGCGGTGTTGACCACCAGCACCACCTTGCCGCGGAAGGCTTCCAGCGCAAAATCGTTTCCGAAACGGTCCTTCAAAGTGAAATCATAAAATGCCATGGTTTGTACCTCCTGTAAATTTATTTCAACTTGATTGTATCAAATATAATTGTCGATGTCAAGGACTTTTTGCAGATTCTCCTGTGTTTTTTGCCCCGGCTTCCGGAATCGGAAGCCGGGGCTTTGCCGTTCACGCTTCCAGGGCAGCGTCCAAGGCGGCTCTGGTGCCGGCCTTGATGTCCTCGTGGCTCATGAAAAGCCGGGCCTCGAAGATCTTTTTGCCGTCCACGAAGTAGCTGGGCACGGCGTAGTAGTCATACCGATCCGCAAGCTCCGGCTGCCGGGACTCCTCGATCTTCGTCAGCGGCACCTCCCGGTAGGCGGGATTTTCCGCGTAGAGCTCCTCCAGCGCCCGCTTGGCCTTGGCGCAGTAGCCGCAGCTTTCCAGATAAAACATCAATACTTCTTTCATCGTGCGTCCTCCTTTTTTTATATGTAGGAATGCTCGGGTTCATACAGTGGGATCCCCTCGTCCCTCTTTACTTTTCCCTCTTCACTCTTCACTTTTCACTTTCTCCATCCCCCAGTTTCCGGCGCGCTGGCGGCAGAGGGCGATGAAGTCCAGCACGGCGGGGGAGCGGTAACCGGTCTCCATAAAGGCCACCGCCAGGGCGCCCAGGGTCTCCGCCCCGGGCAGGGGAAAGAGATCCAGGGGAGAGCTCTCGCCTCCGGCCTGGGCGTGGAGGGTGCGCAGGAAGAGCTCCGGATAGGGCGTGACGCCCATGCCCTGCTCCGCCAGGGCGAAGGCAGTCTCGATATTCTCCGTCTCCAGCAGCACCCGGGGGAAGAAGCCCAGCTTCGCGGCATAGGCGTCCAGCATGGCGCGGATGCGGTTGCCGGCCTTCAACAGGATGAAGGGCTGCTCCCCGAAAAGACGGATGTCCGCCCCCTCCTGCCGGGCAAGGCGGATCCGCTCTCCGTCCCCGCCGAAGACCTGCTCGCTGAAGGGCTTGGGGCAGGCCAGAAACAGCCGCTCCTGCAGGATGACGGAGACCTGCGCCCCGCTGACGTCGATGGGCATGTAGCCGATGAGCACATCGATCTCCCCCTGCCGCAGCCACTCGTTGAGCTGCCGGTAGTTGCCCTCCATGAGGCTGATCTCCACCAGGGGGTGGGCAGCGCAGAAGGCGGGCAGCAGCATGGGCAGCAGAGAGCGGCCGCAGGTGTAGGAGATGCCCAGGCGGAGCCTGCCCCGGCGGTGGTCGCTGATCTCCCCGGTCTCCCGCAGGATCTCCTGCTCCAGGGAGCAGATCTGCCGTGCGATGAGCGCCAGGCGCTCCCCGGCGTAGGTCAGCTTCAGCTCGGAGCCCCGCTCGAAGAGGGTCACCCCCAGCTCCTCCTCCAGCTTGGCGATATGCCCCGAGAGGGACTGCTGGGAGATATAGAGCCTGCGGGCCGCGTGGGTGAAGTTCTTTTCCTCCGCGGCAGCAAGGAAATACTGCAGATTGCGGAAATTCATAGGCTTCCTCCTGTTTATGCGCTTCAATCCGGATACGAGTGTGCGGACGAGCAATGCTCGTCCCTGCGGGGAACGGGGGTCTCGCCGCAGGGGCGATTCACGAATCGCCCGCGGATACGCATCCCTGTCCGACAGCGGGTCGGCGAGGGCGTCGACCCCTACAAGCTCTTTTCACGCTTCTCTTCCATTGTACCACAGGCTTTTCCCTGTGGCAACAGCAAGGAAAGAAGTGTTTCCTTTTTTCTGGAAATTGATGTTTAATAGGTACTTAGAGGCTCGCTGCGCTCCGGGGGATCCGGAGAACGAAGGGCCCAAAAAAAGGAGAGTACAACATGATCGGGAGAAAGAAACTCGTGATCGAGGAGTCCTGGTGCAAGGGCTGCGGGATCTGCGCCGCCTTCTGCCCCAAACAGGTGCTGGAAATCAAAAAGGAAAAAGTGACCTTGAAGGATCCGGCAGGCTGCATCCTTTGCGGCATGTGCGAGCTGCGCTGCCCGGATTATGCGATTTATCTGGTCAACCAGGAAGAGTGAGGAGCGTGATAGTATGTCGAAAGCTGTTCTGATGCAGGGGAACGAGGCCGCTGTTGAGGGCGCCATCGCCGCCGGTATGCGCGTTTTCGCCGGCTACCCCATCACCCCGTCCACCGAAATTGCGGAGCAGAGCTCCCTGCGTTTGCCCCAGGTCGGGGGCCATTTCATCCAGATGGAGGACGAGATCTCCTCTATCGCCGCCGTGCTGGGCGCCTCCGCCGCCGGCGTCAAGGCCATGACCGCCACCTCCGGCCCGGGCTTCTCCCTGATGCAGGAGAATCTGGGCTACGGCGCCATGGCGGAGATCCCCTGCGTGGTCGTGGACGTGCAGCGCGCCGGCCCCTCCACGGGTCTGCCCACCAGCCCCGCCCAGGCCGATTACATGCAGGCCAAATGGGGCACCCACGGGGATCACCCTGTGATCGCCCTGTCTCCCTCCTCCGTGCTGGAGACCTATACGTTGATCATCCGGGCCTTCAACCTGTCCGAGAAGTACCGCACCCCGGTCATCTTCCTGATGGACGAGATCGTGGGTCACATGCGGGAGGGTGTGGAGCTGCCCAATCCCAACAGCCTCCTCATCAATCAGCGCAAGCCCTCCTTCCACGACGGCGCCAACAAGCAGTGCTACTATGTGCCCGAGGGCCAGTATGTCCCCGCCATGAAGCCCTTCGGCCGGGGCGAGCGCTACAACATCACCGGCCTTGCCCATGACGAGAGCGGCTTCCCCACCAACAACACCCAGGTGGCCGGCCAGCTGGTCAGCCGTCTGCTGGCGAAGGTGGAAAGCAATGTGGACGACATCGTCCGCGTGGAGGAGTACGCCATGGACGACGCGGAGACCGCCCTCGTCTGCTTCGGCGGTACCGCCCGCGCCGCTATGGAGGCAGTGCTCCAGGCCCGGGCAGAGGGCAGGAAGGTGGGTCTGTTCCGGCCCATCACCGTGTGGCCCTTCCCGGAAAAGCAGCTCAAAGCCCGCCTTGGGCAGCTCAAGAACATCCTGATGGTGGAGCACAACCACGGTCAGATGCTGCTGGAGGTGCAGCGCGTTGTGAACGACGGCACCCCCGTCTCCTTCCTGGGGAAGGTGGACGGCACCGTCATCACCCCCGCCGAGATCCTTGCCAAACTGCAGGAAATGGAGGTCTGAAATCATGCCCAGTGATTTGATCCATCAGTATATGCGTATCGACCACCTGCCCCACATCTGGTGCCCCGGCTGCGGCAACGGCGTCATCATGCGGGACGTGGCGGTGGCTCTGGACGAGCTTATAAACGATCCCGACACCGACTTTGACCGGGACAACATTGTGATCGTCTCCGGCATCGGCTGCTCCTCCCGCGCGGCGGGCTATCTGGACTTCAATTCCATCCACACCACCCACGGCCGGGCCATCGCCTTTGCCACGGGCATCAAGATGGCCAACCCCAAGCTCCACGTTGTGGTGCTCACCGGCGACGGAGACTGCTCCGCCATCGGCGGCAACCACCTGATCCACGCCGCCCGCCGGAATCTGGGTCTCACGGTCATCTGCTTCAACAACGACATCTACGGCATGACCGGCGGCCAGTATTCCCCCACCACCCCCACCGGCGACAAGGCCACCACCGCCCCCTACGGCAACCTGGACCGCCCCTTTGACATCGCGCTCCTGGCCGCCGGCGCCGGCGCCTCCTTCGCCGCCCGGGGCGACGTGTTCCACGCCCGGGAGACCACGGCCATCATCAAGCAGGCCATGCTGCACAAGGGCTTCGCCCTGGTGGACGTCTACTCCGTCTGCCCCACCTACTACGGCCGCAAGAACAAGAAGGGCGACGCCGTGGAGATGCTCAAGTGGCAGCGGGACAACCTGATCCCCATGAACCGCTTCAACGTGATGACGCCGGAGGATCTGGCCGGCAAGAAGCCCATCGGCATCCTGGCGGAGAACGACTTCCCCGAGTATTCGGAGGAGTATCAGAAGCTCATCGACCGCTTTGCGGCCAAGGGCAAGAAGGAAGGGGAGAGAAGATGAGCAAGCGTTATGAAATGCGTTTCGCCGGCTCCGGCGGCCAGGGCGTGATCCTGGCCAGCGTCATCATGGCGGAGGCCGCCGTGATCGCCGGACTCAATACCGTCCAGTCCCAGGCCTACGGGCCCGAGGCCCGCGGCGGCGTCAGCAAGGCGGAGACCGTGGTGAGCCGGGAGCAGATCTGGTACTCCAAGGTCACGGCTCCGAACTTCCTGCTGGCTCTGACCCAGGCCTCCCTGAACACCTACACCAAGACCCTGGCCGAGGGCGCCGTGGTCATGATGGACGACAGTCTGGAGCGTCCGGAATACGTGGACGAGAGCCGGGTCATCGCCATCCCCATCCTGCGCACCGCCAAGGAGAAGGTGGGCAAGGCCTTCACCGCCAATATTGTGGCCGTGGGCGCCATCAACGCCGCCCTGCAGCTCTTCACCGATGAGGAGCTGATGGAGGCCGTGAAGCGCCACATCCCCGCCGGCACCGAGGACATTAACCGCAAGGCGCTGGACGCCGGCAAGGAGCTGATCGCTCCCGAGCAGGCCGCCGCCTTCATCCACCACCTGGGGTGAGCGCCATGGAGCTGGACAAGCGTTTTCGCTGCGAGGCGCTGCGGGAGAAGCTCATGACCGCCGACGAGGCCGCCCTGCTTGTTCAAGACGGGGACACCGTGGCCGTCAGCGGCTTCACCCCCTCCGGCTGCCCCAAGGCGGTGCCTCTGGCCCTGCGGGAGCAGGTGCGCTCAGGCCGGCGGAAGCTGCGCCTGGGGCTCTTCTCCGGCGCCTCCACCGGCGAGGAGCTGGATTCCGCCTGGGCGGAGGAGGATATGATCGCCTACCGCCTGCCCTACATGACCAGCAAGGCTCTGCGCACTGCCGTGAACGGCGGCAGCGCCCAGGGCGTGGCCTACACCGACCTGCACCTTGGCATGGTGGCGCAGAACGCCCGCTACGGCTTCTACGGCCCCATCCGGGTGGCCATCATCGAGGCCGCCGCCATCACCGAGGAGGGGCATCTGATCCCCACCACCGCGGTGGGCTGCTCCCAGACCTGGATCGACCTGGCCGATAAGGTCATCGTGGAGCTGAATCTCCGCCAGCCCGCGGAGCTGGAGGGCTTCCATGACATCTACCGGGTGGCCGATCCCCCCCTTCGTCAGCCCATCCCCCTCACCGACGCCGCCCAGCGCATCGGCGTGCCCTACCTCACCTGCCCGGCGGAGAAGATCGCCGCTGTTGTGATCTCCGACCTGCCGGAGAAGCCCCGGGCGCTGGCGCCGGAGGATGAGGTGAGCAAGCAGATCGCCCGGAACATCGTCTCCTTCCTGAAAAACGAGAAGGCCGCGGGCCGGCTCTCCGCCGACGTGTGCCCGCTGCAGTCCGGCGTGGGCTCGGTGGCAAACGCCGTGCTCCTGGGGCTCCGAGACTCGGATTTTGAGCATCTGCGCTTCTTCTCCGAGGTCATGCAGGACGGCATTCTGGATCTCATCGACGCCGGCAAGGCCGACATGGCCTCCGCCACCTCCCTCTCCCTCTCCGAAGCGGGGATGCAGCGGCTGCTGGGCAACCTGGAGTCCTACCGGGGCAAGCTCATCCTGCGGGATTCCGAGATTTCCAACAACGGCGAGGTGATCCGGCGCCTGGGCGTCATCGCCATGAACACCGCCGTGGAGGCGGACATCTACGGCAACGTGAACTCCTCCCAGATGAACGGCACCAGCGTCTACAACGGCATCGGCGGCTCCGGGGACTACGCCCGCAACTCCGCCATCTCCATCTTCATGACAAACTCCGTGGCCAAGGGCGGCAAGATCTCCAGCATCGTGCCCATGGTGACCCATGTGGATCACTGCGAGCATGACGTGGACGTGCTGGTCACCGAGCAGGGCTATGCGGATCTGCGGGGCTTGAGCCCCAAGCAGCGGGCGGTAAGCATCATCGAAAACTGCGCCCATCCGGACTATCGTCCCCAGCTCCGCGCCTATTTTGAGGCCGCATGCGCCGCCACCCACGGCGCCCAGACCCCTCACCTGCTGGATCGCTGCTTCTCCTTCCACCAGCAGCTGAAAAAAACCGGCTCCATGCGGCTGGACGAAGAGGAATGAAGAAATGAAGGGCCTGCGGCCAATGAGGGAATTGAGGTGTCCCGCATGGCGGGACGGATTTGAATGCATCGGCGAAGCCGATACCATCATTTCTTCATGAGCGAAGCGTCTTCATTTCTTCATTAGGCGAAGCCGAGCTTCATTTCATTTAAGATGTTCTGCCTTTGCAGAGAAAGGATCGATTTTTATGGCATTTCAGTTTCCCGCCTATCACGCTCCCGATTTCACCAAGGAGCGCTTTGTAAACGCCCCCAACGTCGCCTGGGCTCTCTGTGAGGCAGACGGCGTGGCCCCCGAGGGCTACCACAGCACCTCCATGTACCCCGAATACTACAAGCTGGACGGCGTGTGGACCCTGGCAACCGAGAGCCGTATGGACTCCTGCGTGGTCTGGCGTCCCGAAGGACGGCTGGACGTGGTGGAGGCGCGCAACCTCAAAAAGGGCGACCGGGTGATCCTGGGCCGCAGCGAGAACGCCGAGTACGGCATCTTCATGCACAGCACCGGCTTCCAGGAAGAGGGCGAGGGGCTGGAGGATCGCTTCGTCTTCCGCACCGGCCGCAGCCGCGAGACCTCCTACACCAAGGACTATGACAACCTGGTGGAGCTGCTGCGCTATGAGAAGGAGCACGGCAACATCGTCTGGGTCATGGGCCCCGCCTTCGCCTTCGACGCCGACGCCCGCAAGGCCATGCAGCTTCTGGTGGAGAACGGCTACGCCCACGGTCTCCTGGCCGGCAACGCCCTGGCCACCCACGATCTGGAGGGCGCCCTGCTGCACACCGCCCTGGGCCAGGACATCTACACCCAGCAGTCCATGCCCAACGGCCACTACAACCACATGGACACCATCAACAAGGTGCGCCGCAGCGGCTCCATCGCCCAGTTCGTGGAGGACTACCACATCGACAACGGCATCATGTACAGCGTGGTGAAGAACCATGTGCCCTTCGTGCTGGCCGGCTCCATCCGGGACGACGGCCCCCTGCCCGAGGTCATCGGCAACGTGTACGAGGCCGCCACCGCCATGCGGGAGATCGTGAAGAAGTCCACCACGGTGATCTGCCTCGCCACCATGCTGCACACCATCGCCACCGGCAACATGACCCCCTCCTTCCGGGTGCTCCCCGACGGCAGCATCCGCCCCGTGTACCTCTACTGCGTGGACGCGGACGAGTTCGTGGTCAACAAGCTGCTGGATCGGGGCAGCCTCTCCGCCACCACCATGGTCACCAACGTCCAGGACTTCATCCGCAACGTAGCCCACGGCCTGGGGCTGATGTGAAGGTAGGTTTCAGATTTCAGAATTCAGTTTTCAGAGTTCAGTTTTCAGAGTTCAGTTTTCAGCGTTCAGAATTGCGTTTTGCGCTTTGAGGGGCCGCCCGCCTGTCATTCTGAGGAGCGCCAGCGACGAAGAATCTCGCCGTTGCCAAGCATGCGCCGGGGGCGAGATCCTTCGCTTGCGCTCAGGATGACGGCGTAAGGGCGACCTTTGGTCGCCCGCGGATCTGCGCAGGAGCGACCGGCCGGCGACCGGCCGGCGACCGACCGGCGTCCGACCGGCGTCCGACCGGCGTCTGACCGGCGACCGACCGGCGTCCGACCGGCGACCGACCGGCGTCCGACCGGCGTCCGACCGTCATCCGGAAATACCGACATAAAAACCTGCGGGCGGCCAATGGCCGCCTGCACTTGTCATTGCGAACCAGTGACCGACGTCACTGGTGTGGCAATCCGCGTCCCTTGTCCCTTGCCTCCCCTGCAAGGGGAGGTGCCCAGTGCGCACACTGGGCGGAGGGGTCTCCCCGCCCGCCCTTGCCTCCCCTGAAAGGGGTCTTGGGTGTGTCGCGGCAAGCGCAGCGCAGACGTGACGGAGGGGTTCGGTGTGGCGATCCGTTTTCTCTTTTTTCGTAGTAGGGGCGGGCCTTGTGCCCGCCCTTGCCTCCCCCCTCCGGGGGAGGTGTCGCGGCGCGTCTCACGCAAGCGCCGTGACGGAAGGGGTCAAGAAACGAGGGGTCGGGCCGTCGAGGGCGCCGGCCCCTACGGCGGAGACGGACGGTTTCTTCGTAGGGGCTGCCCTCCGCAGCCCGCTTTGCGAGGCTGTGCGGGATCGGGAAAAAGACGGCAGGGAGCGGTGTGCTCCCTGCCTTTCTTTATGGGTGTCGTTTTCCCCAACAGTCTATGCACATGATGATCCCATTATCCTCGGTAATAAATGTATCAAGGTATTCTCCGCCACATATAGGGCATGTGTAGAAAATATGACCTGGGGCATCATCATAGGTGTGTTGGTCAAGTTCGTCAAGATTTACATTGTCATAGTTCGGCATCTTTCAATTATCCTTAGTCGTCTATTTCAATCACGTCAAAATCTGCCTCTCCATCCTCTCGCTCTTCCCAGGGGTTAGACATTTCAAGGATTTCGCCACCCAGCCTAAAACAACTGACAGCATCGCATCCGTAGTCTGTGGCCTCCTCCTCGGTTTCAAACACGGGGTCTTCTTCCCACGAAGACCCATTGGGAGAATGAATTACAACCTTATACTTTGGCATATTCGGGTTCCTCCTTATTACTTCCTCTTTTGAGAAGAAGCCAACTTCATCATTTTTCGAGAATAAGTAGCCCCATCAATTTTCTCGTTGTCGTATTGGTTCATTAGTTTATCTACTTTGCTTTTTATCTTTTTCCGCTCTTTCTCGCTGTCCTTAGATTTCCCAAATAAACCCATAATAGCACCTCCAAAAAATAATGATTCTGGTTGATTTTGCGTGAAAGCACAATCTTTCATCGGCCATATGTTGCCTCGGCGGTTCGTGTTATTCGACTGTTGAGGATTCTCAAGACCGTCATTCCCTCGCCCTCTCTTTTTTGTTAGTTCACCGCGCATTTCTCGAGAAAAAGGAGCAACTCAAGCCGTGAAGAAAGCCTTGCTGATAGTAATACATTAACATATCAGTAAGTATTAGTATTGTAGCATATTTTGCTTCGATCCGTCAATCTATAATTCTATCAAGATTGCGAGGTGGAGCAAATGAAAAATGAACCCCTGATTATCAAGAAAAGAGGCGAGGATGGCAACCGCATTATCTCCGTGCGGATCCGGGAGGAGACGCTGACCGCGCTGGACAAGCTAGCCGCAGAGACCAACTATTCCCGCAATGAACTGATCAACCTGATCCTCGCTCACGGATTGGATAATATAGAGATACAGTGATGCTGCTGCAGGAGCATGCTTTGCCGCGGCTGAATCTTGATAGGCAAAAAATAGCCGCCTGCCGGGTCATACGACCCCACGGGCGGCAATTCTGACGAAAAAGAGGCACCTCCTTGGTAAGAATGAGGTAAGGATGAGGGCTGGAGCTGCTGGGCAGATTCGTTCTGTTTTCCCTTGCGGGAGACGGGAAAACAGAATAGAGGTATCGACCAGTGTTTGCACTGGTCGATGCAGGCCACCTATGTGGCCTGCGGACATGATTCGAATCTGCCCAGCAGCTCCAAAAAAGCAGATACCCGAATGGGTATCTGCTTTTTTGGAGCTGCTGGGCAGATTCGAACTGCCGACCTCATCCTTACCAAGGATGCGCTCTACCTACTGAGCTACAGCAGCAAAGTACATGCCCCCTATTGGGGGGGGGCATGTGTGGCGACCGAGAAGGGACTTGAACCCTCGACCTCCGGCGTGACAGGCCGGCGTTCTAACCGACTGAACCACTCGGCCACGGCTCAGTTAGTGTACCAAAAGATTTTGCATTTGTCAACACTTTTTTTCGTACACGTCGTATTTTTTCAAAAAACCTGTGTTTGAGCACGGGGGACGGGTCCGTGTGTCCCCCGCGGGACACGCGGCTCCGTCCCCCTGTGCTCCGGCTGCGCTTACAGCGCGTCGAAGATCCGGGTTCCCTTCTTCCGCAGCCAGAGGTACAGCAGCGCGCACAGCACCAGCAGCAGCCCCAGCATGCCGAAGCCCACCGCCTCCATGGAGATATAGTCCCCCAGCAGGGCGTAGACCAGCACCGGCAGGGCGGACATGCCCATGCCCACGAACATGGTGATCATGACGCTGGCGCCGCTCTTCACGGCCTGGGTCTCGTTGACCCAGTTGAAGTTGGGGTGGCGCAGATTCTCGAAGAGGCCCAGCAGGGCGCTGAACAGGGCATAGGCCGGGGGCAAGGCGAAGAGCAGCACCAGGGTGAGGCCCTTGTAGCCCAGCACCAGCGCCATCACCGTGGAGCAGAGCAGCAGCGCCGGCACCGCCAGCAGCAGATGCAGCCGGAGCTTTGCCTGCAGGATGTCCCAGGAGGAGACGGGCAGAGATTTGGGCAGCCACAGGCTCTTGCCCTCCAGGGAGATGGAAGGCGCGGTGAGGATGATCGTCACCGCCATGAAGCAGGCCGCGACCACGAAGATCGACTGCAGCAGCGGCGCGATATAGGGCCACTCGGGCATCCCCGTGAGAGCCTTGCCCTTCACGAGCAGCGCCACGGCGGCGAGCACCACGAAGAACACGCCCAGGCCGCCGTTGAGCAGGTAGGCGGGCAGTCCCCAGAGCCGGCGCAGCTCCTGGATCAGCAGGGCGGCGCGGGGGGAGTGCGCCCTGGCGGTGCGCTCCACATAGCGCTTCTTGGCGCCGGTGCCCCGGGCGGTGGCCGTGCGGATAAAGGTGCGGGAGAGCAGCAGCAGCGCCAGCACGCCCAGCGCCAGGGAGGCCGCCAGCAGGAGCAGCAGCGGCAGCAGCTCGCCCTGGGTGACGGCCTTGCCGATCCAGACCAGGGGCGCCACCGCGCCCAGGGATTTCTCCAGTCCCTCGTGATTTTCCACCAGGCTCGTCAGCATGCTGTTCATCCGGAAGCTGAAATACATGTAGCCGCCCAGGAAGGCCAGGGAGATGACCAGGGTGATCAGGCTCTTGTTGCGGGCGCGGGCGGAGGCCAGGTGGATCAGCCAGCCCAGCAGGGACGAGACCACCAGGTTCAGCAGCGGCAGGATCACAAAAAAGCTCAGGATCAGGGCGACCCAGCCCGGAACGCCCACGCTGCCCGGCCAGTACAGCATCGCGGGGATCACCACCGGCAGCGCCAGCACCTCCGCCAGCACCAGCAGCAGAAAGAGGCGGCTGAGCAGGATGTGGATGGGCTTGATGGGCATGCTCAGCAGCAGGTCGTTGTCCTTGGCCTCGTAGAGCTGGGACTTGGCGACAAAGACGTTGCCCACCAGCATCAGACCGAAGGTGATCACCGCGGCCAGGGCGAAGTACAGCCAGCCCAGGCCGGCCCAGTGAAAGGCGGGGCCGATGACCTCAAAGATCCGGGAGAAGAGGGTGCCGATGGAGACCAGGGAGAGGATCATCAGCGCCGCAAAGCCGATGAGCTTGCCCTTGCTTTGGGCTTTCTTGGTTCTGCTGGCGCCGGTGAGGACGCTGAGCAGAGCCTCCAGCCGGTTTTTCAGCAGTACCTTAAGCATGATCGTCCTCCAGTTCCAGGAACACGTCCTCCAGAGAGGCGTTGCCCTTGACCTCCTGCATGGAGCCGCTGGCGACCAGACGGCCCTCCTTGATGATGGCGACCTTGTCGCAGAGCTTCTCCGCCACGTCCAGCACGTGGGTGGAGAAGAAGATGGCACCGCCCTTCCGGCAGTGTTCGTGCATCAGCTCCTTGAGCAGATGGGCGGCCTTGGGATCCAGGCCCACAAAGGGCTCGTCCATGAGGATGAGCTTCGGCTCGTGGATCCAGGCGGCGATCAGCGCCAGCTTCTGCTTCATGCCGTGGGAGAAGGCGGAGATGGGCTGGGCCAGGTCGCCCTCGATGCCCAGCATCTCGGCGTAGGTGTGGATGCGCTCCCGGCGAACCGTGGGCTCCACCCGGAACACGTCCCCGATGAAGTTCAAAAAGCGGATGCCGGTCATAAACTCATAGAGATCCGGGTTATCCGGAATATAGGCCATCTGCTGCTTGCAGGCCAGGGGATCGGCCTGGATGTCCAGGCCGCCGATGCGGATCTGCCCCTCCTCGAAGGGCAGGATGCCGGCGCAGGCCTTCAGGGTGGTGGTCTTGCCGGCGCCGTTGTGGCCGATGAAGCCGTAGATTTCGCCCGGGGCGATATGCAGGCTCAGATTGTCCACGGCCTTCTTGTCGCCGTAGCTTTTGGTCAGATGTTCAATGGTCAGCATAGAATTGCCTCCTTGTATGGTGTTCGGATGTTTGAATGTCCGCTTGCCTTATCGCGCGCGGCGCAGGCGGATGAAATAGCGCAGCAGCGGCGCGAAGATCACGATCAGCATGATGCCGGTCACGTTGCCACTGAAATGCTCCGGCAGGTTTGCCTGGTACACGGCAAAGCCGGCGAAGGCCAGCGCGCAGCTCAGCCGCATGTCAGCCATCATGTCTCGCAGCACCCGGTAGACCCGGGCCCGGTTCAGCACCGTGATGCGCACGCCTGTGTTCCAGCTTTTTGGGAAGCGTGCGCAGATGGCAACTGTCAGGTCCGTCAACAGTCCGATGATGGGCATCAGCAGCAGGGATCCCCGGCCACCGTAGCCGTCGATCTCTCCGGCGAAGTTATAATGGGTGGGGATCTTCTCCGGCAGCGTATGCCAGAGGATGAGAATGTATACGATACTGCCCAGCAGCATCAGCGGCGCCAGGATCCCCGCGATGCGCTGATACCGTGTGGTGGGGGAGCCGCAGAAGGCGTCCACCTGGGCGCGGGAGGGGATGCGCATGAGAGCCTCCTTTCGGGAAATGAAGACGCTTCGCTAATGAAGAAATGAAGCAGAATGAAGGGCCTTCGGCCAATTGCGGTGTGCCGCAAGGCGGCACGGATTGTTAATCGTCGCCGGAGGCGACACCATCAATTCCTTCATAGGCGAAGCCGACTTCATTCCTTCACTCCTTCATTTGATTTCGATCTCCAGGGGCTTGTCGATCTCCTCGCCCACATATTTGCCGTTCTTCTTCCGCTGCTTGACGCACTCGGTCAGCAGATACTCGATCTGGCCGTTGAGGGAGCGGAAATCGTCCTCCGCCCAGCGAGCCAGCGCGTCATAGAGCTTGGGGGACAGGCGCAGCGGCACCTGTTTCTTTGCGTTGTCAGCCATGGGGCGTCAATACAGGGAGCCGGAGTTGACCACCGGCTGGGCGTCCCGGTTGCCGCAGAGCACCACCAGGAGGTTCGAGACCATGGCGGCCTTCCGCTCCTCGTCCAGCTCCACGGTGTGATTCTCGCTGAGCCGCTCCAGGGCCATCTCCACCATGCCCACGGCGCCGTCCACGATCATCTTACGCGCGTCGATGATGGCGGATGCCTGCTGACGCTGGAGCATCACAGCGGCGATCTCCGGCGCGTAGGCCAGGTAGGTGATGCGGGCCTCCACGATCTCGATGCCCGCCTCGGACACCTTCTGCTGGATCTCGTCCCGGATGCGCTGGGCCACCAGCTCGCTGGAGCCCCGGAGGCTGCCCTCGTCGGCCACGCCGTCGCCGGTGGTGTCCACCCCGGGGGCCACGTCGTAGGGGTAGATGCGCACAATGTTGCGCACCGCGCTGTCGCACTGCAGGGACAGGTATTCCTTATAATTATCCACGTTGAAGACGGCCTTGGCAGTGTCAACGACCTTCCAGATCACGGCGATGCCGATCTCCACGGGATTGCCCAGGCAATCGTTGATCTTCTGCCGGGAGTTGGAGAGGGTCATGGCCTTGAGGGAGATCTTCTTGTTCGGCATCTGGGCAGCAGCGTCCACGCTCTTGCCCAGAGCCACGTTCAGCAGGGCGTTGCTCTGGGCGCCGCCGTCCACGTCGCCGGACTGGTTCAGCTTGGTCTTGGCCGCGGGGTTCACCGCCACGCAGAAGGGATTGACGAAGTAGAAGCCCTCCTCCTTCAGCGTGCCGATGTACTTGCCGAAGAGGGTGAGCACCAACGCCTCCTGGGGCTTGAGCACCTTGAGACCCAGGGCAGGGAACCAGCCGACGCCGACCCAGATGATGCCCACCACGAACAGCGCCACGCCCCAGCCCTGACCCTTGTCAAAGCCGAAGATGCCGCCCAGGATCATGGCGGCGACCCCCGCCAGGTACAGCAGGACGGTCAGCAGCAGCACGGCCATCCCGTTTTTCTTATTGTTCAGCACGATCTCTTTCATTTCTCGCGCCTCCTTTGATTTGATATCAAAATGATATCACCAAGATATGGCGCTGTCAAGCCTTTTGTGAAAAAATAATCAATATTTTCGCAAAAACAGCCAGGCGCCCGCAACAGGCGCCCGGCAGCAGAAAAAACAAGGGACAGGGCAGCGCGCTTTCGTAGGGGCGACCTGCGGTCGCCCGCCTGTCAGACACGCCTGTGGGCTTGGTGAAAGAAAACGGATTGCCGCGCCAGTGCTGCGACACCGGCTCGCAATGACGCGAGGGGGTTGCCGACATCTGAAAGGGGAGGGGCAAGCCCCTCCCCTCAAGCTGTCGACAAAGTGTCGACAGCTTGAAAGCAAGAATGGGAACTTCCGAAAAAAGTTCCCATTCTTGCGTAGATTGAACGTGAAGGGGGGTGGGCGAAGGGTTGTCTACAGTCTGAGGGGAGGGACAAGCCCCTCCCCTACAGTCTGGCGGCACGGATCAGAGCGCACGCTCCCAGGCGCCGTTTTTCTGCTCGTAGCCCAGCTTCTTCAGATAGCCCAGATGGCCGTCCTCCGCGTGCTCATAGCGCAGAAGTTTCACGCCCTCCTGCCCCAGATGCTCCACCAGGTAGCGGCCCTCGGAGCTGTCCCGATAGGCGGGGGTGCTGTAATCCAGCGCCACGTCCAGAACGCCGTTTTCCTCCCGGCCCAGCAGCAGACCCGCCGTCGTGTCCCCCTGGCAGACCAGGAAGGCCCGGTTCAGCTCCGCCTGATTCCAGTTGCGGCCGGGGAAGCAGCGGACGATATCCTCCCGATGGGCGGTGAGGAAGGCGTCCACGTAAGAGCCCTCCGAACGCACGGGCACCAGCCGGTAGTTGGGTTCCCTGTTGCGCAGCTTCCACAGATAGTAGAGATTGATGAGCACCAGGCAGATGTTCATGATCATGGTGGGGTAGGACTTGATGAGCAGGGCGTAGGTGGCGAAGATCAGGCTGCCCACGGAGTTGACGATGCGCAGCTTCACCACCGAGGCCATCAGGAAGGACACCAGCACCAGCGCCGAGCCCACATAGCCGATGATGTCGTAAATTGTCGTGGTATCCATGTACACGTTCCTTTCTTTTGTATCAAATAGTCAATTATGAAAGATGCAAATAAACCTCAATTTTCTGTCCCGAAGGAAAATCAAATCGTTTTTGGGGTGGCTTTGCCGCCGCAAAAACACCCTGAGGCGAGCTCTGCGAGCCCTCGCGCCGTCGTCAAACGAAACTCACTCCATTCCGCTTCCGCTTAGGGCGAAAGCTCCATATCCGTTCCTTTCGTTTTCCTCTCAAAATCAAAGCTTTTGCTTTGATTTTGGAAAGGAAGAAGGAGGGAGCAAAGCGCAGTTTTCGTCACGCCTGACGGAAACGGAGCGGTGCGAGCTTCTTCTGACGCAAGCGCGAGTTCTCAATTGCGAAACATGTTTCGCAATTGTTTAAATGATCCAGTTGTCGGACTGCTCCATTTCCAGCTCGCTCTCCCGCTTCTTGAGCCGCGCCAGCTCCTCCCGCAAAGCGGCCAGATCAGAGGTGATGGGGTCGGGCACGTCGCGGACGTGGTCGACCTCCTTGACATAGTTGACCTTCTCCCCGGCCAGACGCACCACCCGGGCGGGAATGCCCACGGCGGTGCTGCTCTCGGGGATGTCCTTGAGCACCACGGAGTTTGCCGCCACGCGGGCGTTATCCCCGATGGTGATGGGGCCCAGCACCTTGGCGCCGGTGCCGATGAGCACGTTATTGCCGATGGTGGGGTGGCGCTTGCCGGTCTCCTTGCCGGTGCCGCCCAGGGTGACGCCGTGGTAGATCAGGCAGTCGTCCCCGATCTCGGCGGTCTCGCCGATCACAAGCCCCATCCCGTGGTCGATGACCAGGCGCTTGCCGATCTTGGCGCCGGGGTGGATCTCGATGCCGGTGCGGCGGCGGCTGCCCTGGGAGATCATCCGCGCCAGAAAGAGCAGCCCGTGGGTATAGCACCAGTGGGCCCGCCGGTGGCTGCGCACGGCCTTCAGCCCGGGATAGAGCAGCAGCACCTCCAGCGTGGAGCGGGCCGCCGGGTCCCGGGACTTGTAGGCGTTGATGGTTTCTCGTAAATCCTTGAACATGCCGATCTTCCTTTCCTCTACCAGTGTATGCGGAGGAAAGGACATCGGACCCGGAAAGCGGCGGACATGGCTCACCTCGTACATTGACCAACATTATAGCGTATGAAATCCGGGACTGTCAACCGAAAGCGGCAGAAGATGCCTTTTCCGGGGGCATCGTTTACCTTGCAAATGGAAAAAGGGGGTGCTATACTGTAGCTTAGAAAATTCTGGGGGTAGGGAAAGATGAGAGATAACCGCTTCATCACCAAGCTGATCGGCCTGCTGTATATCGCGTTTCTGGTTCTGTTCGGAGCCAACATCCCCGTGCTCGCCTCCCAGCGGACGGACGGCACCGTGGACACCAAGCCGGTTTCCGTGGCCCTGGCGGAGAAGGACGTGCGTCTGTCCGCGGGCACCTACGCCACCGGCGCATCTGAGCTGACGCTGGTGCTGCAGCCGGCGGATCTTCCGCTGCTGGAGGACTTTGACCGGCTCCAGGTCCTGGACGCCAGCGGAAGCACCTGCTATGCCGAGCTTATCGCCTGGGGGCAGCAGCACCCGGAGGTGGAGCTGCGCTACACGGTGGAGCTGCCGGTGGTGGGCACAGTGGATCATCTGACCCAGGAGGTGGATCTCACCGGCCTTGCCAGCGAGGACGCGGCTCTGGCCGCGGAGCGGCTGGGCTATCTGCCGGCGCTGCGCACGGTGGAGCTGGGCAGCCCCGAAGCGGGCACCCGCGTCACCGCCGCGGATCTGGAGCTGCTGCGCCAGAGCCTGCCCGATGCGGAGATCCGCTACACCGTGACCCTGCTGGGGCAGCCGCTGGATCCCGCGGCGGAGAGCCTGGATCTCACCGCCCTGACCCATGAGGACGCCGAGAGCGCCGCCGCGGCCCTGTCGGGTCTGCCCAACCTGACCCAGATCACCCTGGCCGGCGGGGAGGAAGGGCTTCCCCTGGAGGATGCCCTGCTCATCGCCCGCGCCGCCCCCAAGGCCGTGGTCAACTACCCCGTCACCCTCTACGGCAAGAGCTTTAACCTGGCCGACGAGGGGCTGGATCTGAACCACATCCAGGTGGACGACCAGGGCGAGCAGGTGCGGCAGCTGCTGCCCTGCATGCGGGCCTGCACCTGGCTGGATATGGACAGCTGCGGCGTGGACAACGAGCACATGGCCGTGATCCGGGACGAGAACCCCAATGTGGAGGTCATCTGGCGCGTCAACTTCGGCACCAACTACTCCGTGCGCACCAACGTGACCAAGATCCTGGCCTCCATGCCCTCCAAGGGCGGCACCCTGTATGACGACGTGGGCGAGCAGCTGCAGTACTGCACCAAGGTGCGCTACCTGGATCTGGGGCACAACGAACATATCACGAACTTCGACTTTGTCCGCAACATGCCCGATCTGGAGATCTGCGTCATCTCCATGACCGGCGTCAGCGACCTGACGCCCTTCGCCTCCTGCCAGAACCTGATGTATCTAGAGGCGGGCAACACCAAAATCAACGACGTGAGCCCCCTGGCCCAGTGCCCCAAGCTGCGGCACCTGAACATCGGCACCAACATCAACATCACCGACATCAGCCCCCTCTATGATCTGGAGCTGAAGCGCCTGTGGATCGGCAGCTACACGCCGGTGCCCCGGGAGCAGGTGGAGGAGATGCAGAGCCGGCACCCGAGCTGCATCATCAACACCAGCGCCCCCTCCGGCCTGGAGCGGGACGCCAAGGGCCACCCCCTCAACGAGGGCTATATCCTGGGCTGGAAGAACTACCAGAACTATCTGACGGCGGACTGGAACTACTACTCCGCCCACGGCTCCTTCCCTGCCCAGCGCCCCATCGGCTGGTTCAAGGTCATCTTCAAGGCCTTTGAGTACAACAAGGCTCAGGGCGCCTACGCCTTCTCCTGGAACGACCCCCTGTACGAGAAGCACGGCGCCGGCGTAAAGCCCGTGAACGTCTTCGTGCTGGATACCTCCTTCCTGATGGAGGACTGGGAGGATCCCGGCTCCATCGTTCCCGACGTGCTCAGCGATCCTCCCGGCGAGATCCTGTACGAATCGGAGCATTGAGCGGCGGAGGCATATCATGCGAAAAAAACTGCTGGCCCCCCTGCTGCTCAGTCTGAGCCTGCTGCTGGGCGCCTGTTCCCTGGTGCGCTCGTCTCCCGCGGACAGCGGCGCGCCCGAACAGACCCCGCCGCCCGCCGGGGCAGAGACGATCGCCTCCGTCCCGGAGACCACGCCGGAGCCGGAGCAGCCACCGGTCCGCTTTGCGGCGGGGGAGGTTCCCGCCGATACCCGAGAGCTCACCCTGGTGCTTCAGCCCGGGGAGACGGCGCTGCTGGAGGAGCTTAAGGAGCTGCAGCGTCTGGACGCCTCGGGCAGCGAATGCTATGAAGAGCTCTGCGCCTGGGGGAAAGCTCACCCGGAGCTGGAGCTGCGCTATACCCTTCCCCTGCCCGGACTCGGCACCGTGGAGAGCGGGACGGAGCGCCTGGATCTGACGACGCTGCAGCCGGAGGAGATCCTGGCCGGGGCGGAGCTGCTGCCCTGCCTGCCCGCCCTGCGGGAGCTGGCCCTGCCCGGCGGGGAGGAAGGCCTCCCCCTGGAGGATGCCCTCGCCATCGCCCGCGCCCTGCCGGACACGGTAGTCGCCTATCCCTTTACCCTCTACGGCAAGGACGTGGATCTCTCTGACCCCGAGCTGGTGCTCTTCCACATCCCGGTGGACGATCAGGGCGAACAGGTGCGGCAGGTGCTGCCCTGCATGCGCGCCTGCACCTGGGTGGATATGGACAGCTGCGGCGTGGACAACCGGCACATGGCCGTGATCCGGGACGAGAACCCCACCGTGGAGGTCATCTGGCGGGTCTGGTTCGGCGACAACTACTCGGTGCGCACCAATGTGACCAAGATCCTGGCCTCCATGCCCTCCAAGGGCGGCAGCATCACCGACGACAACAACGAAGGCCTTTACTACTGCACCAAGGTGCGCTATCTGGATCTGGGGCACAACCCCACGCTGAAGGACTTCGGCTTCATCCGCAACATGCCCGACCTGGAGATCGCCATCATCTCCATGGCCGCGGTGGACGACCTGAGCCCCTTTGCGTACTGTCCTCACCTGCGCTATCTGGAGATGGGCAACACCAAGGTTTCGGATCTGAGCCCCCTGTCCGCCTGCCTGGAGCTGAGCCATCTGAACATCGGCACCAACATCGCCATCACCGACATCAGTCCCCTGTACGAAACCGATCTCAAGCGGCTCTGGATCGGCAGCTACACCCCCATCCCCGAGGAGCAGGTTGCCCGAATGCAGGAGCTGCACCCCAAATGCGTCATCAACACCAGCGTCCCCTCCGGCTTCCTGAACGTGGACGGCTACCAGAACGAGGGCTACACCATCGGCTGGAAGACCCTGCAGCCGCCGCTGAAGGAATGGGACATCTCCCATCCCATCGGCTGGTTCAAGCTGGTCTACAAGTGCTTCGGCTACTACCGGGGCGAGCAGGCCTACGCCTTTGCCTGGAACGATCCCAAGTACTGGGGCAGCGACCCCACTGTGAAGCCGGTCAACGTGGCGGTGTGGGACACCTCCTTCCTGATGGAGGACTGGGAGGATCCTCATTCCGACGTGACCGAGGAGCTGGACACGCCCCCCGGCGTGATCCTCTATGAATTTGAACACTGATACTGTTATCGAATAGAAAGATAATAGGTCAACCCGGGTGAAAGAGCCCGTCTTTCTATCCTTTGGAGGCAATTTATGCAGAAAAAACAGATTTTTGTCCGCAGCCTCAGCCTGCTGCTGCTTCTGTGCATGCTGGCCGGCTGCAGCCCCGTGCCCGCCCCCAGCGCAAGCCAGAGCCCCGAGTCCGAGCCCGTGGTGGCTCCCGGCACGCCGGAGGACAGCGCCCCCGCCGATGAGGCGCAGCCGGGCGAAGCCCCCGCTGCGGAAGAGACGCCCGCCGGCACAGAGACGGGGGAGAGTTCCTTTGCGCCCGTTCCCGAGCTCATCCAGCTCAGCGGCGGGGTGTTTCCCGCCGACCAGGAGGAGCTGACCGTGGTGCTCACCGCGGAGGACGTGGCCTCCCTGCCCCGCTTCCACGCGCTGAAGACGGCGGACTTCCGGGGCAGCGACTGCCAGGCGGAGCTGACCGCCTGGGCGCTGGAGCATCCGGAGGTCTCGGTGCGCTGTGAGGTGCGCCTGGCCGACGGTACCCTGCTGCCGGCGGACACCCGGGAACTGGATCTGACAGAGGCGCCCACGGCGGAGAATCTTCTGCCCCTGGTGCTGCTGCCGGAGCTGGAGACGGTGGAGCTGGGCTCCTGCGCGGACGCGGCGGAGAGCGAGCTGGACTGGGACGCTCTGGCTGTCGCGGTGGCCGCCTGCCCCCAGGCGCAGTTTCACTACGCCTTCAAGCTCTACGGCAAGTCCTTTGACCTGCAGAGCACCGAGATGGATCTCAACCACATCACCATGACCGACGAGGGCGCCCTGGTCAAGAAGGTGGCCCTCTGCATGCCGCAGCTGACGCTGCTGGACATGGACTTCTGCGAGGTCTCCGACGAAGCCATGGCGGACATTCGGGACTCCCTGCCCAACACCGAGGTCATCTGGCGCATCTGGTTCGGCAACGGTCGCCGGGGCGGCTACTCCGTGCGCACCAATGTGACGAAGATCCTGGCCTCCAACCCGGACAAGGCCGGGGAGCTGACGCCGGAGAACACTCGCTCCCTCCAGTACTGCACCAAGGTGAAATACCTGGATCTGGGGCACAACGACCAGCTGACGGACATCTCCTTCGTGCGCTATATGCCGGATCTGGAGGTGGCGGTGCTGGCCATGGGCGGCTTCAACGATCTGAGTCCCCTGGCGGACTGCCCCAAGCTGGAGTATCTGGAGATCCAGACCTCCGCGGCCAGCGACCTGCGCCCCCTGGCGGGCCTCACCAACCTGCGGCACCTGAACATCGGCTACATCTTCAGCCTGACGGACATCACCCCGCTCTACAACCTGACCGAGCTGGAGCGGCTCTGGATCGGCGCCTACGACCCGGTGCCCCGGGAGCAGATCGAGGAGATGCAGCGCCGCGCCCCCAACTGCGAGATCGACTACACCACAACCGACCCCACCGGCGGCAACTGGCGCTATGTGGGCACCGACACCCAGGGCCACGGCATCCTGCACCCCCGCTATGCCCTGCTGCACGAGCAGTTTGAGTACGGCCGCGCGCCCTACTGCTACTCCTACCTCTCCAACGACCCGCTGTACTATCCCCACGGCTGATTTCAAAACGCCTCCCCGTCTGTTGTACCGACGGGGAGGCGTTTTCGCATCCGCGCCCGGGCAAATAATACGAGAGCGGCGGTGCCTGCGCTGGAAAATTTGTGCAATCCAAGGGCTTGCGCGCACTGCCGCGGACAGGGTATAATAACGACGAAATCTATAGATTCAGGGGGTACATGCTATGGCAAACAACATTCGTCCCGAAACCATGGAGCGCATCACCACACCGGCGCTGGCGCGCGCCTTTATCGACGAGCAGCTTGCCGCCCTGCGGGCGCAGATCGGCGAGAAGAAGGTCCTGCTGGCGCTCTCCGGCGGCGTGGATTCCTCCGTCGTCGCGGCGCTGCTCATCAAGGCCGTGGGCAAGCAGCTCACCTGCGTGCACGTGAACCACGGTCTGCTGCGCAAGGGCGAGCCGGAGCAGGTCATCCGGGTCTTCCGGGACGAGATGGACGCAAATCTCATCTATGTGGACGCGGTGGATCGCTTCCTGGATAAGCTGGCAGGCGTGGCCGAGCCGGAGCAGAAGCGCAAGATCATCGGCGCCGAGTTCATCCGGGTCTTTGAGGAAGAGGCCCGCAAGCTGGACGGCATCGAGTTTCTGGCCCAGGGCACCATTTACCCCGACATTCTGGAGAGCGGCCCGGTGAAGGCCCACCACAACGTGGGCGGTCTGCCGGAGGATCTGCAGTTTGAGCTGGTGGAGCCGCTGAAGTTCCTGTACAAGGACGAGGTTCGCGTGGTGGGTCACGAGCTGGGCCTGCCCGACAACATGGTGTACCGGCAGCCCTTCCCCGGCCCCGGCCTGGGCGTGCGCTGCGTGGGCGCCATCACCCGGGATCGCCTGGAGGCCGTGCGGGAGTCCGACGCCATCCTGCGGGAGGAGTTTGCCAAGAACGGCCTGGCCGGCAAGGTCTGGCAGTACTTCACCATCGTGCCCGATTTCAAGTCCACCGGCATCAAGGACGGCCTGCGCACTTACGACTGGCCCGTGGTCATCCGCGCCGTCAACACCCGGGACGCCGTCACCGCCACGGTGGAGGATATCCCCTTCGCCCTGCTGCAGCACATCACCCAGCGCATCACCAGCGAGGTCAAGGGCGTGAACCGCGTGCTCTACGACCTGACCCCCAAACCCACCGGCACCATCGAGTGGGAGTGATTGAAAAAACGCCGGAAACCCACATAAATGCCGGGTTTTTGAAAGCTCAAAACGGCGTTTGGCAACGTTTTGGCAACATCTGAAATAACTCCATCGAATAACGAAAAAGAGCTATCTGATTTTTGAAAGTCAGGTAGCTCTTTTTTCGACACTTTTTTCTAAGAATAAACGATGAACATGCCATATTCTTTGGGCAATTCGATTGTCCCATTGCAGGAATGTTTTAAAAGAATCTCTTGAATTCTTTGAGAAGGCAAATCGTTGATTGTCTTCAAAGATACAAGGCTCCTGAGATAATCGATCAAATCATCTATGTTGGTTATGCGCAAAGAATCTTTATAGAATCGAGCTTCCACATTCTCAAAAGCCGAGCGAAGGATTTTTTTCCCGTTCTGCATGGTGAAATTGTGGTTTGGTGTAAAGGCTTCCCCGTCAAGCTCAAACCATTTCGCAAGCACATCGGTAAAATTGTGTTCCCCATAAGTCGCGCAATAGAATACGCCTGGATTTTTAAGAACTCTCCTGACTTCACGAATCCCTTTTTCCAGATCAGGAACATGATAGAGCATCGAATTGGCAATGACTACATCAAATGAATCGTCCATAAAAGGGATGTCTTGAATATCCGCCAGAGCATACGCCACGTTTTTTCTTTCGCCGATATTTCCCCTTGCTGCTGACAGCATCACTTCTGACAGATCGGTAAGCGTTAATACTCCGCATCTGGCAATCAAATCATCCTGCTCCGCCCACATACTCGCAGTGCCGCAGCCCAATTCCAAGACGTTTGCTCCTTCAGCAATCTCATAGTTTGAAAGAATCCAGCTGCCGTATCCGGTTTTGTTCGTGGAATACCTGTCATGGAAAGAAATTCGGGTATTCAAACCGCTAGATGAAGCGTACTGTGCCTTTACGGCTTTTTCATCATTAGAACTTCCTATTTTCATATTTTGCATGAATCCTTATTTGACCGATACTGTCCACTCATCGCCGGAAACCAGATACTGAAACTCCGTTAGCTCCGGGTTGTTGATGACCCGAAGCAGCTCGTCGAAGTCGTCCACCGTTTGTAGCTCCGGCAGGCGGCTGTATTCGATCCACTCCATATGACCTTCTTCCGAGGATTGGAGCTCCCCTGTCCAGCGTGTCGCCTTGAACAGGAAAACCAGGTATCTTCCACTTTCGATGGGAAACTGCTTCACCCCGACCAATCGAGGCGAGAGAACTGTCAGGCCGGTTTCTTCCTTCATCTCACGAATGACAGCGTCAACAACGGACTCTCCCGGTTCCACATGTCCGCCCGGCAGCGCGTAGCCATGCCAATCGTTTTTCACTCTGTTCTGAAGCAGGATCCGATCTCCGTCTTCGATCAAGCACAATACTGTCAGCTCAATAGATTCTGTTTTTCTCATTGAAACATCCTCATTTGGCGTTTGTAATCACTCTTTGAGCTTGCGTTTAAATGCCTTAACCATAGCGTCGCTGAACTCATGGGACGGCACCTTGGCCCAGATCTGCGTATCGTCGTACTGCGGATCGTTATAGCGCCACTTGTCGTACTCGTCTCTGCTGATCTCTCCGGCGCGGTACTTCTCGGCAACAGCAGCCCAGGCATAGATCAGCTTGGAGATACGGGCGGCATCCCCCCCCTGAAGTGCAACACGATCGATGATCTCGTAGCCGGAGTCCAGGACGCGGGAGAACTCAATGGCGCAGATCCGAGCCGAAAAGGGCGTGAAACTCGCCTCTGCACGCAGGCAAAGGGCCTGTAGATCCGCTTGGGGATCATAGAGGAGGCTCGTATGGGGAAGCCATCGCTCCAACCTTGTCCAACGGTCAAGCTCCTTGTCCCAGCGCTCTGCAATGCGCCGGTGGAGTGCGGCCAGCGCCCCTGTCTTCTCCGGCAGCGCGGTCAGGATGGCGGTTTCCTCCAGAACCGCAAGCCTTTCATAGTCTACCGTGAAAGCTGGACGCCCGGACAGCAGCCTCCGGCAGTCGCGGATAAAATCTGCCTCTGCAATCCCCGTGTAGGTGGCCAGAGTAATGTGCCCGTACAGCGGTCTGCGAGCGGGATCGTCCCCCAACACCGCTTTTTGCAGGGAGCATAGCTTCTGCGTCGCGTCTTTATCCAGTTTTGCGATCACACAGAGCATCGGCGCGCCTCCTCTCCGCTCTACTCTCGAAGTCCCATCTGGCCGGCCAGCCAGTCGAGCCCCGCCTGCAGGCCGCGGACGATGTCCCCAAGGGGCAGAGAGGGGATCGGGCGGTCCCTTTTCAGCCGCTCTGCCTGCTCGGGCAGGCATGGAACGTGGACAAAGCCCCCCTGCATGGCGGGATAGCGGGTCTCCATCTCGTGCAGCAGGCGAAAGAGCAGCTGGTTGCACACGAAAAGCCCCGCGCTGTTGGACACCGCCGCCGGCACCCCCGCCCCGGCGATGGCCTCCGCCAGGGGCCTCACGGGAAGCCTGGCAAAATAGGCCGTGGGCGCGCCGGGGATCACCGGCTGCTCCCGGGGCTGCTGCCCGGCGTTATCCGGGATGGAGGCGTCCATCAGGTTCACGCCGATCCGCTCCGGTGTGATGGCCGGGCGCCCCGCCGCCTGGCCGATGCAGAGCGTGAGATCCGGCTGCTCCCGGGCCAGCGCCTGGCAGAGCAGCTCGCCGGAGAGCCCGAATACCGTGGGCAGCTGCAGCTTTTTGAGCGTCGTCCCCACCGGGGCGCGGAGGCGCTGCACCGCCTCCCAGGCGGGATTGATGGGCTCACCCCCGAAGGGGTCAAAGGCGGTAAGCAGGATTTTCATGGCGGCGCCTCCCTTTTTCTTTTTTCCAGCATACCACAGTCCGCGGCAAAAGGGAAGTTTGCGCTTGCGCTTTTCCGGATCGACCAGTATAATGTGGCGAGAACATCTCCGGAGGCTCCTATGGAACACATCAGAAAAATCCCCCTGCCGGGGCAGCGGATCCTGCGCACGATGATCGCCGTGTGGCTGTGCCTGCTGGTTTATGTCCTGCGCGGACGCCAGGGCGAGCCGCTCTACGCGGCGCTGGCGGTGCTGCAGTGCATCCAGCCCTACACCAAAACCACCCACGCCGTGGGGCGCAAGCGCATCATCGGCACCCTGATCGGCGCCTTCTGGGGCTTGATGCTGCTGCTCTTTGAGCAATGGCTGAACCGGCACGGCCACGAGGAGCCCTGGCTCCACTTTCTGCTGATCGGCGCCTTCACCGGGATCGTGCTGTATTTCACGGTGCTGCTGCGCGTCAGCGAGGCCGCCTATTTCTCCGCGGTGGTCTTCATGGTCATCACCATCAAGCACGCCGACGATGTGAGCCCCTATGTCTACGCCTTCAACCGCACGCTGGACACCGTCATCGGCGTGGTGATGGCGGAGATCGTGAACCGCATCCATCTGCCCCGCCTGCGGAAAACGGATACCCTCTTCGTCTCCTCCATCGGGGACACGATCCTGGGCGCGGACCGGCATCTCACCCCCTATTCCAAGGTGGAGCTGAACCGCCTGCTGGACGACGGCGCCATGTTCACCGTGGCCACCTCCGAGACCCAGGCCACCGTGCGGGAGCTGCTGGCGGGGGTGGAGCTGCGCTGGCCTGTGATCACCATGGACGGCGCCGCACTCTACGACATGAAGACCATGGAATACCTGCACACCGTGCCCATGGACGCGGAGAAGGCCCGGCGGCTCGTGGCTTGGGTCAAGGGGCAGGGGCTGGGCTTTTTCTCCAACAGCGTGGAGCAGAACCTGCTGGTGATCCGCTATGAGGAGCTGACGAACCCCGCCATGCAGCAGCTCTTTGAGCAGAAGCGCAAGTCGGCCTACCGCAACTACGTCCACAGCCCGGCGGATCTGGACAAGGACATCCTCTATCTGCTGATCGTGGATCGGACGGAGCTCATTGAGGAAAAGCGCCGCCTGCTGGAGCGGGAGCCCTGGAGCGGCGACTACCGCATCGTGCAAAGCCCTTCGGCCTTCGAGGGCTGCGCCACGCTGAAGATCTACGACGCCTCCGTCTCCCGGGCGGCCATGCTCCGGCGGCTCCAGGAGCGGCTGCAGCCGAAGGAGACCGTCACCTTCGGCTCCGTCCCCGGGCAGTACGACGTGGTGATCGACCACGTGGACCACAACCATATGGTGCGGGAGCTGAAGCGCCGCTTCGAGCCGGTGGATCTCCGCGGCTGGCGCAACGTCTTCCACAGCTGAAAAATGCATAAGGCCCGCCGATCCGTTTGGATGAACAGCACCCCATTTGTTAGACAGTATGGTATACTACTAACGAATGGGGTGTTGTTTTATGCCAAAAGGAATACCGAACAAGAGATACACGGGCGAATTCAAGCAACAGGTCGTAGAGGCCATGATGAAAGAGAAGCTGAGCTACTGTGAAGCAGCGCGGCAATTTGATGTAGGCGACGACAAGCGAGTAGCCGCTTGGGAGCGAATTTACCTTGAAGAAGGTCCGGAAGGGCTGTACATTGAGCGTCGTGGACGAAGGAGCAAAGGACGTCCAGCAAAAAAGCTAAAACCAGAGGTCGAAGAAGATCTGCTAGCAGAAGTGCAGCGGCTGAGGGCCGAGAACGCATACCTAAAAAAATTGAATGCCTTGGTTGCCGAGAGGGTACGGCAAGAGAGAAAGCAAAAGTAATATGGGAACTGAGGCATGAACACAAATTGTCGCTGTTGCTGGATGTTGCCGGCCTCCCTCGCAGCACGTATTATTACTACACGAAGAACCAGAAGAAGCCGGACAAATACGCAGATTTAAGAGAAGAAATCTGTGCGATTGCGTCCGAAAGCAAGGGAAGATATGGCTACCGTCGAGTGACACAGGAGCTGCGAAACCGAGGCTTCCATTACAACCACAAGCTGGTCATGAAGCTGATGAAGCAGATGGGTCTAAGCAGTAAGGTTCGTATGAAGAAGTACCGTTCTTACAAAGGTGAAGTTGGGAAGATCGCCTCGAATCTTCTGGAAAGAGACTTCTATGCTGAGAAGCCAAACCAGAAATGGGTCACTGATGTGACAGAATTCTCCTTGTTCGGGGAAAAGTTATACCTGTCCCCGATCCTTGACCTGTGCAGTGAGGACTTGGTCAGCTATACGATCTCTGATCGACCGGTGCTTGGGATGGTTACCTCCATGTTGGAGAAAGCGTTTGAGACAATTCCAGATGACACAATGCTGATTCTGCACTCCGATCAAGGCTGGCAGTACCAGCACAAGCACTACCAGAGAATGCTGGAAGCCAAAGGCATACGCCAGAGCATGAGCCGAAAAGGTAACTGCCTGGACAATGCTGTGATAGAGAATTTCTTCAGCCTGCTCAAAACGGAACTGCTATACCTTCAAGACTTCGACTCGCTCGACCACTTCAAAGAAGAGCTCGTCGACTACCTCGATTACTACAACAATCGCAGGATCAAGCTAAAACTAAAGGGCCTGACACCTGCTCAACACAGATACCAGACCCTTCAGGTCGCTTAATTATATTTTTGTCTAACTTTTGGGGTTCACTTCAGGATCGGCGGGCGCGGTTTTTTTCCTTTATTCCTTTACGATAACGCGCTTGCCGTGGATCTCCAGCTTGCCGCCGCAGTAGAGCGCCACCGCGCGGCTCAGGAGCTTCCACTCGCACTCCTCCATCACCCGGGTGGCCAGACTCTCCGGCGTATCGTCCGGCAGCACGTCGATAGCCTTCTGCAGGATGATGCCGCCCACGCGGCCGTCCCCGTCGGCGAAGAAGGCCGTGGCTCCCGTGACCTTGACGCCCCGCTCCAGCACGGCCCGGTTCACATCCTCGTCCACATCCTCAAAGGCGGGAGCGAGGGCGGGGAAGGTGCCGATGATATGATTGCGGAACTGGTAGGGCACCACGCCCAGGGGCAAATCGTAGCCCGCCAGGATCACCAGCTCAATATCCATGTCCCGCAGCTTGTTGGCCACCGCCATGCTGTGGCTGGTCATATTGGGAAAGAGCTCCGGATCCACCACATAGGCGGGGACGTCCGCGTTCAGCGCGCGCTTCATGGCGTAGTCCTCCCGCCGGGGGCAGATCACCGCGACCAGCTCAAAGTTCGGGATCTCTTTGAAATACATGGCGTCCAGGATCGCCTGGAGCCGTCCTCCGTCGCCGGAGGCCAGGATCGCCGCGCGAACCATCGGCATCCCTCCTAAAAAGGCTTGTGCATTGCGAAAAAACAGGGTATAATCAGCTTATTGATGTTTTATTATACTGTATTCGACCTCTTTGGTCAAGGAAAGTGACAAGTTATGACAGAAATTTATCTCATCCGCCACGCCCAGGCGGAGGGGAATCGCTTCCGCATCTTGCAGGGGCACTGGGACGGCGGCGTGACAGAACTGGGTCGGCGGCAGATCGCTCTTCTGGAAGAGCGGCTGCGGGAGGTGGCCTTTGACGCGGTGTATTCCAGCGATCTCTATCGCGCCATGCTCACCGCAAGCGCCGTCTACAAGCCCCGGGGCCTTGCGCTGCGCACCGATCCCGCCCTGCGGGAGATCAACGTGGGCCCCTGGGAGACGAAGTTTTTCGGCAACGTCTTTTACGAGGAGCCGGAGTCTGCGGAGCTTTTTCTGAACGACCCCGCCCGCTGGCGGCTCGCCGGGGCGGAGACCTACGCCCAGGTGACGGAGCGGGCCTACGCCGCGCTGGAGGCTATCGCCCAGCGGCACGAGGGCGGAAGGGTGGCCGTGGTGAGCCACGGGGTCACCATCCGCTGCCTCCTCTCCCGTATCGCCGGCGTGGATTTGAAGGATAAAACCGCCCTCCCCATCGCCCAGAACACCGCCCTGTCGGTGCTGCGCTGGGAGGAGGGGCGCTTCTCGCTGGCGCTGCTGAACGACGCGAGCCACCTGGCCGCGCTGCGGCAGCCCGCCTGGCAGAGCACGGCCACCCTGCGGCACGAGCCCCTGGATCCCCGGCGGGATCGGGAGTTCTACTGCGACTGCTATCGGGACGCCTGGCTTGCCGCCCACGGGAGTCTGCGGGGCTTTCGCCCCGAGCCCTACTGGGACGCCGCCCGCGCCCACCTGCAGGCCGATCCCCAGTCGGTGCTGCGCCTGCTGGACGGGGATCGGCCCCTGGGTCTGGTGGATCTGGATCCCCGGCGGGGGCAGGCGGAGGGCTATGGCTGGCTGAGCCTGCTTTACCTGACGCCGGAGGTACGGAATCAGGGCTACGGCATCCAGGCCCTGGCCCGGGCCATCGTCCGCTTCCGGGAGCAGGGACGGCAGAGCCTGCAGCTGCTGGTGGCGGAGGAAAACGCCCCCGCCCGGCGCTTCTATGAGCGGGAGGGCTTCCGGCTGCTGCACTTCGAGGAGGGCGCCGCCGGGAGGCTCCTGCTGCTGGAGCGTCCCCTCACGGAAAGGCGGGATGACCTGTGACGAAGCCTCGGATCAAGAACTATACCCCGCCGCCGGGGCGCAGGCTCCTGGTGATCTCGGACATTCACGGCAACGTCCCCTACTTTGAGGGCGTGCTGCGCAAGGCCGGCTTCTCCGATCGGGACGAGCTCATTATCGACGGGGACTTCCTGGAAAAAGGCGCGGAGAGCCTCAGGATGCTGCGGATCCTGATGGAGCTGAGCCGCCGGGGGAACACCCATGTGCTGCTGGGCAACTGCGACGACTGGTATGACATCTTCCGCCCGGAATGGCGGCAGGAGCACGACGAGCGGGTGCTGCAGTATGTGCTCTGGCGCAAGAGCGGCCTGCTCTGGGACATGTGCAACGCCGCCGGCATCGACCCCTTTGAGATGGGGGATTTCACCGCCGTGAAGCGGGATCTGCTCCGGGCCTTCCCGGAGGAATGGGCCTTCCTGCGGGATCTGCCCCACGCCCTGGAGACGGAGCGCTTCGTCTTCGTCCACGCGGGGATGCGGCCGGACAAGCCCCTGGGGGAGCACAGCGTGGACGAGCTGACCCGGGTAGAGCATTTTCTCACTTTAGATCGGCATTTTGATAAATGGGTGGTGGTGGGCCACTGGCCGGTGGTGCTCTACGGCAGGGATCGGGTCTGCGCCAATCCCATTCTGGACTATGAGAAGCGCATCGCCAGCATCGACGGGGGCTGCGTCCTGAAGGACGACGGGCAGCTCAACTGCCTGTTGATCCCCCACCGGGACAGCGAGGACTTCGGCTTTGTGAGCTACGACCCCTTCCCGGAGAAGACGGTGCTGGACGAGCAGGCGGGGAGCGAGCGCTCCTATTACATCCGCTGGGGCGACAGCACGGTAGAGGTGCTGGAGCGGGGGGAGGAATTCTCCCGCTGCCGCCACCGCCACACCGGCTATGAGATGGAGATCCTGACCAAGTATCTGTTTACAAGCAATCCCGTCACAGACTGCAACGACTGCACGGACTATGTGCTGCCCCTGCGCCCCGGCGACCGGGTGCGGGTGGTGGAGGAGACAAGCCGCGGCTTCTTTGTCAAGCACAAGGGCGTCTCGGGCTGGTATTACGGAGGGCTGTTATGAAACAAACGGTTGAATTTCTGGCAAAATTTCACGCGTCCGACACGGTGGTGGTGATCCTCGCCGCGCTGTATGTGGTGATGAGCGTGATTTTGTTCTTTGTGATGCGCCACGACAAGCGTCTGTCCCAGAAGCACGGCTGGCGCGTGCCGGAGGCCACGCTTTTTCTGCTGGCCATCCTGGGCGGCGCCCTGGGGGGCGTGCTGGGCATGCAGATCTTCCGGCACAAGACCAAGAAGACCAAATTCGTGCTGGGCTTTCCGGCGCTCATGCTGATCCAGTGGGCGCTGCTGATCCTGTTCCTGCTGCCAAATTAAAAATCTATCCGCTTGCGAAAGTCGCAAACAAGCACGGATGAACGCCCCGGAGGGACGTTCAATCCGTTTTTGAGGCAGCTTTGCCGCCTCAAAAACACCTTAAGCCGAGCTGTGCGAGGCCTCGCGCCGTTGTCAAACGAAACTCACTACATTTCGCTTCCGCCTTTGGGCGAAAGCTCCATATCCGTTCCTTCCGTTTTCCTCTCAAAATCAAAGCATTAGCTTTGATTTTGGTAAGGAAGAAGGAGGGAGCAGAGCGCGCGAGTAACCAATTGCGAAACGAGTTTCGCAATTGCATAAAAAAGGAGGCCGCTTTTATGCAAAACGAGATCCGCATTTCCACCGGCATCGAGGGTCTGGACAAGACCCTGGACTATCTGCGCCCGGGCGACACCGTCACCTGGCAGATGGCCAGCATCGGGGATTTTGTGTTCATTGCCACCCAGTTTGTCACCCACATCGCCCTCACCGGGCGGCGCATCGCGTATCTGCGCTTCGGCCGCCACGCCGAGGTGGTGCCCACCGAGGCCCTGGCCCGCCGGGGCGCCAACATCCGCCAGTATGACCTGGACCCGGTGGTGGGCTTTGAGACCTTCGCCGTCCAGGTGCACCGGATCATCCAGGAGGAGCCGGAGGACGCCTTTTTCCTCTTCGACTGCCTGTCCGACCTGCAGAAGTACTGGTTTTCGGACCACATGGTCTGCAACTTTTTCTGCCTGACGGCCGAATTTTTGCGGGAGCGGCGGGCCATCGCCTACATCCCCCTGCGCTATGAGCGCCACACCTACGAGACCATCTCCCGCATCCGCCACGCCACAAACGTGCTGCTGAACATCCGTACCCTGGAGGGGCGCAGCTACATCCACGCCGTGAAGGTGGACGGGCGCCGCACCCCCACCATGTACTTCCCCCTGATGGTGGACGGCAGCCACAGCCGGGTGCTCTCCTCCAGCGCCGAGACCTACGCCATTTTCGACATCTTTACCCAGACCGGCGAACACCGGGACTGCTGGGACAGCATGTTCGACTCGGTGGAGGCCGGCAGCGCCGAGCCCACCGACGCCGACGGCATGGCGCTGAAGGAAAACATCCTCCGCTGCCTCCTTGGCACCGAGCCCCAGCGGCTGGAGCTCTGCCGGCAGCACTTCACCGTGCAGGATCTGATGGAGATCAAGAAGCGGGAGATCGGCACCGGCTGCATCGGCGGCAAATCCGTGGGTATGCTGCTGGCCCGCAACATCATCCGCGACACGGATCCCGAGCTCTACGCCCGGCGCATCGAGCCCCATGACTCCTACTTCATCGGGGCGGACGTGTTCTACACCTACGCCGTGCAGAACAACACCTGGGAGCTGCGCACCAAGATGGAAAAGCCCGAGGACTACATCCGCCTGGCGCCGGAGCTGCACGAGCGGCTGCTGCACGGCAAGTTCTCCCACAACATCAAGGAGCAGTTCCGCTCCATGCTGGAATACTTCGGCCAGTCCCCCATCATCGTCCGCTCCAGCTCCATTCTGGAGGACGGTATCGGCAACGCCTTCGCCGGGAAGTACGACAGCGTCTTCTGCCCCAACCAGGGCAGCCCCGAGGAGCGCTATGAGGAGTTTGAAAACGCCGTGCGCACCGTCTACGCCAGCACCGCCAGCGTGGACGCCATCCGCTACCGGGCCGACCGGAAGCTGCTGGATCGGGACGAGCAGATGGCGCTGCTGGTCATGCGCGTCAGCGGCGACTGTCACGGGGACTACTACTTCCCCCACGCCGCCGGCGTGGGACACAGCCGCAACCTCTACGTCATGGGCAGCAAGGACAAGGAGGACAACAGCGGCATGCTCCGCCTGGTCTTCGGCATGGGCACCCGGGCCGTGGACCGGGAGGCCGACGACTACGCCCGCTTCATCCGCCTGGACGACCCCACCGCGCCGCCCATGGTGGCCTACGGGGAGGAGTACCGCTACAGCCAGCACAAGGTGGACGTGATCGACCTGCGCCAAAACACCTTCACCACCGTGCCCCTGGAGAAGCTGGACAAGCGCGCCATGCACACCGACCCCGGTCTCTTCCTGGAGCCGGACTACGCCGCCGCGGCCCGCTTCCGGGAGTGGGGGCTCTATAACGAGCCGGTGCCCGACATTCTGAACTTCCAGAAGCTGCTGAAGCGCACGGATTTTGCCGCGGTGATGAAGCGGATCATGGCCCTTGTGTCGGAGGCCTACCGCTACCCGGTGGACATCGAATACGCCTGCAACTTCACCCCCGACGGGGAGTACCGGGTGAACCTGCTCCAGTGCCGCACCATCCAGACCCGGGGTCTGGGGCAGGCCGGCGTCATGCCCAAGGTGCGGGACTTCTTCTGGCACATCAAGGGCAATTTCATGGGCGGCAACTCCTGCATCCCCGTGCGCCATGTGGTCTTCGTAAAGGTGGAGCCCTATCTGGACCTGCCGGAGCAGCGCAAGTACCAGGTGGCGCGGCAGATCGGGGTGCTGAACGAAAAGCTGCGGGATGAAAACGCCATTCTGCTTGGCCCCGGCCGCTGGGGCACCACCACGCCGAGCCTGGGCGTGCCGGTGGGCTTTGCGGAGATCAACCGCTTCGCCTGTATCTGCGAGCTGGCCTACCGCTCCCACGGCCTGCGGCCGGAGCTGAGCTACGGCAGCCACTTCTTCCAGGATCTGGTGGAGTCCGGCATCTTCTACGCCGCCATCTACCAGGGCGAGGAGGGCTGCGAGTTTGACGAGAGTCTCTTCGACGCCTGCCCCGACCGCTATAAGGAGCTGACCGGGGACGAGCTCTTCGAGGGCGTCATCCGGGTCTGCGACCTGCGGGATCGGGAGGCGATCCTCTACGCGGAGATGGGCAGCCAGGACTGCTTCCTGGGCGGGCTGTGATCTTTGTCTGTATAATCTGTATAATAAGTATAACTTCGACCCGAGGGCTTCACGCAGAAGCCTTCGGGTCGAATTTTATATCGTCCTGTTCTTTCAGCGGTAGCGGGCAAAGAAGCGGCCGCGCGCGTCGTCGCGGAAACTGCGGCTGATGGGGATGCGGCTGCCGTCCTCCAGGAGGAAGGTATCCCGCTCCAGGCCGACGATCCCGGCCTCGTTGACCCAATAGCCCTGATGGCAGCGCACAAAGCCCGCGGCGAGGTCGCCGGAGAGGAGCTCCGCCGGGCGGCGGGAGGAGTAAAGCACGCCCGTGCGCGTCACGATCTGCGCCTTGCGCCCCACCCGGCTCAGATACAGGATCTCCCCCAGGGGGATCCGGAGCGTCTCGCTCCTGCTTTTCAGCAGCAGCACTGCCTCGTCCTTCTTCTCCGCCGCGTCCAGCGCGCTGCGCAGGGCGCGCCCCATATACTCCTCCATCCGGCTTTTCAGCACCATCCAGACATGCCTCGTCTCATAGACCTCGGAGGCATAGTCCGCATAGGCCGTCAGAAACACGATCCGGCAGGCGGGCGTCAGCCGGTTCAGCTCCTTCGCCAGCGCAATGCCGTTTTGCTGCTCCATCTCGATATCCAGGATCGCGACGTCCGGGGCATAACCCGTCTCCCGGACGCGCTGCAGCAGCGCCGCCGCGTCCGAAAAGCCCTCGATGGAGGGGTGCAGCTCCGCAAGCTCCTGCGCCGCCACTTGGGCGGCATGGGCCAGGTGCAGCGGATTATCGTCACAGATCGCGATTTGCAGCATGGTCTGCCTCCTCTTTCAAAATGAGAGACGCGCGGAACAGGCCGTCGGCGGCCTCCGCTTGAAATGCGCCGTCATATTTTTCCGCAAGGCTCCGCAGGATCGCGGTGCCCACGCCCCGCTCCAGCTGCGGGATCCGGCGCGCCTTGCGCCGCCGAGCCGCCGGAAGCGGGTTTTTCGTTTCAATGCTCAGATAGGGCGGGGTAAAGGCGGCGCGCAGGAAAAGGCTTTTCTCTTCCGCTCCCGCGCAGGCCTCCGCCGCATTGTCCAGAAGATTGCCGAAGGCGCAGATCAGATCCGTGTTGGAGACGCCGAGCCGCGCCGGCAGGTGCAGCTCCCACTGCAGGGCGACGCCTGCCGCGGACAGCTCCTCCGCCCGGTGGCGCAGGAAGCTCGCCGCCACCGTATGCTCGCAGCCTGCGATCTGATCCGCGCCGCGGCCATGGCTTTGTTGGAGACTGCCCGCGCAGCGCGCGGCCTCGTCCCCCCTTCCTTCCTGCAGAAGCCGCTCTATCGTCTCCGACTGGGCGATGACGCCCTCCCGCAGGGCGCGGATCTGCTCCCGCCGGGCGGCCAGGCTCTCCCCATAGGCGGCCTGCGCCTGCATCTGCTGCTCCAGATATCGGTTTTGAGCCCGCAGCTCCGCGCTTTTGGCCGTGGCGCTCATGGCCGCGGCCAGTCCCGCGTCCGCTGCGACGCAGAAGAGCACCGCCAGGAAGGTGTAGCCTGTGTCGGGCAGCACCCCCTCCGAGACGATCGGGCGGAACCAGACGATCAGAAGCAAAAGCTGGCTGGCCGGAAACAGCAGGAACAGCAGCGGCAGGGAGGCCGCCAGCTCCTCGGCGTGCCTGCGCTGCAGGCGACGGCCCAGGATCACCAGCGCCGCCAACAGCAGCGCCTGGCTGAACAGATAGGGGGCATAGACGATCGGCGGATAGGCGAAGGTTTCGCTCTCGAGTCCGGTGCGAAACTGCTCCGGCGGGACAAGGCTGGCCGTCAGATACTCCGACAGCATCAACATCATCATGACCAGAAAAACCACCAGGAGCTTGCGGTACCAGCGGCCGCGGTACAGCAGCAGCACCAGAACCAGGAAGGTCAGCATGACCAGAAGGGTTCTTGCCGCGGAGACATAGGAGGTCAGGCGCATGGTCAGCCAGAAGGTCGGGAAAAAGCTCGCAAGCTCGATCCCCAGTGTCCAGGCCAGGGAGAGCTTCCGCTCCAGCAGAAGATGGACGGCGGCAAACCACATGCCGTAGCACACCAGGTTGACCGCGAAGACAGCAATACCGCTCATACTTCCTCCTCTTCCAGGAGCGCGGCCTGCTCGGTCTGCGCGAGAGCCGCGGCATAGCGGGCAGCCTCCTCCGGCTCTCCATCCGCGATCAGGATGCGAATGGTATAAAGGTGGTTGTCCAGATCGTGCCGGAGGCGGCGAAGCTGCTCATACTGTCCGGCCAGCGCCTTATAATAGGCGCTTTGCGCGCTGATCTGCCCCTCCAAAAGCCGGTTGCGAGCCTGCAGCTCTGCCGCCCGGAAGATAAAGTGCATCGCCACGGCAAGCCCCAGATCCGCCAGGGCGCAGAACAAAACGGCCAGGAGGATGACCTGCGGCCGCACCAGAAGTCCGCCCCGGGAAAGAGGCAGAAACAGCCCCGCCAGCAGCAAAAGCTGGCTGAGCGGAAACAGCAGGAACAGCAGCGTCTGTCCGGATCCGGCAGCGCGGGAATGCAGCCGCCCAAGCACCCGGCCCACCAGCACCAGCCCCGCCAGCAGCAGCGCCTGGCAAAAGAGATAGAGCGCGTACCACAGCGCCTGATACTCGTAGCGTCCGCTCCGGATCCCGCTCTGGAGCTGCTCCGGCGGGACAATGACCGCCGTCAGATATTCCGAGAGCAGCATCACGACCATGACAAGGAAAACCAACAGGAGCTTTAGATACCAGCGGCCACGGTACAGCAGCAGCGCGGTCAGCGCAACAAAGCCCGTCCCAAGCAGCAGGCGAAGCACCGTTATGTTGTCGGAGAGTGCGGTCGTGAGAAAGAAATACGGAAAAAACGACAGCAGCACAAAGAAAACGGTGTGCAGCACAGGATATTTTCGGGGCAGCAGCAGCCCAAGGGCGGCAAACCACATGCAGTAGCAGATAAAATTGGCGATTACAACTTGTATGGGCATCCTTGCCATTCTCTCCTCTCTGCGGATTTGACATCAAACGCTGCGGATTCGACAACATGGGGCAACGCGGGGTCGAAATCGTGATATGATGCGGTTAATTGTGCTGCAGGGTTTTTTCTATCTCACCATACCAAAAGCTTCCGCTGTTTGCAAGAAATATCTTTGTGACAGACGCGGCGTCTTCGTCTGCCGCACAAACGCGTATCTTTATCTGATTGGAGAGGAGAAAAGAAAATGGGAAGAACAGTCTTTGAAAAACTCAAGCGGAGCAAGGGAGGGCGTATTTTTCTGCGCCTGCTGCCCCTGCTGGGCGTCGTGCTGGTGATCCTGATCTTCGAGCTGGTCGAAAGCGCGCACGTAAATGCCGCCAAGCCAAAGGGCCCGGAGGTGGAGTATAGCGAAGACCTGGAAGAAAAACGACTGTGCTACTTCGATGTGTCCCAGATCGAGCCGGTCTATGCCATCTCCTTTTCCACCGGCGTGAGCCCGAGCAACCTCGTCTGCAAGTGCTATACACCGGACGGCCGGGTGGTATGGCTGTCCATCAAGCCGGGCGACTATAAGACGAACTTTGACGCGACCGCCAGATTTGGCTACAACGCCTCGTTCCAGACCCTTTATCCGAAAAACATCCGGATCCACGGCTATACCCGCGCCGCTGATAAGGTTGACGACAGTCTGAGCTATAAGACCGGCGCGGAAACCGTCGTGGAGTTCCAGAGCGTCAGCAAAACCGGCTCCTGATCCCCTCCGAAACAACCCTGCACCGCGCCAGGAAAGCGCGGATAAACAATCAAGAAAGGAAGTACTGAGATGAACGAGAACAACAACACCCCCACGCCCGGACTGAAGCCCACGCAGAACGCAAGCCCCTCCATGGGAATGAGCCCAACCAGGATCATCGGCCTGATCCTTTTGATCGGCGGATGTCTGGTACTGGTGTATCTTCTGTATAAATGGCGTTTTCTGGTGTTTGGCTCCGTGCCCAGCGGCAGACCCACCGCGGAATATTATGAGCAGATGTATCTGAAAGAGTATGTAACAATGGATCCGAGCCTTGCCTTTCCGCTGTATTTTTCCGAGTGCGGCTTTGGCTATGCCGGGATCGCCGCGGCCCTGGGGCTGATTCTTACGCTTGTCGGGAAGAAGAAATAAGCCGAAGGGTTGAGAACGCCAAAAGGAGTGCTGCCGATTGATCGGTAAATTTATCATGGCCGGACTCGCCTTCGCCATATCCCTGTGGGCGATCAGTGACGGCGGCTTCGGCGCCGGCATCATGTTTCTGGTGTGTGCCATCATTTTCCTGATCGGAGGCCTTATACTAACACCTAATAGAAATCTTTGAATCTTTCCGGTCAGAATTGCGCCATGCTTCGTTGCTTCCCTTGACCATATATCTCCATTATGCTCTGCGG
>ONPF01000038.1 GCA_900319635.1 uncultured Eubacteriales bacterium
GGAGATTTGTGGATGCTTTTCCACAGCCTCCCGGTTTCTTTAGCCTTTTTGCGCAAAAATTGGGACCGCTGCAAAATCTTCATTTTGCAACGGCCCCTTTTTATGGCGCAGAAGGAGGGATTTGAATTATAGTTGACCTGTAAATCCGTGAAAATGGCGTGTTCTGTAGTGCTTGAAAACACTGTGTTTTTCGCTTTTGTGTAAATGGCATGTTATAGCGGAAAAACCGTTAAGCGGTAAAATAAGCGGGAAAAAATAGGGCCGCCACCATAACGGCGACGGCCCCGCGCGGGACAGTTTTTACAGACCAACCGGCCCAGGGCAAAGCCCTGCTCCGTGAACAGATTACACCCCTCAGCTTGCGCTGTCAATGCCGGGGGGATTATTCTTTCTCCCGCTCCATTGCTTCCTCAATGGCACGATTCACAAAAGCATTGACGCTCTCGCCTGTTCGCTCGGCGTGGGCTTTGATTTCTTCGCGGCGCTCCGCTGTCATTCTGATCTGGATCGTGGCAACGCCCTCCATGTATTTCTTGTGGGCTTTCGCCTGTGCTTCCGTAAAACCTTTATATCCTGCCATATATACACCACCTCGTTTGGATTATAACAGTTCCGTTTTCAGAACGCAACAGATACATGTATATAAACATGCACAAATAGATACATGTATCTTTGTGCATTATTCCAGCTTGATATATACATGTATCTATGCTATCATATAGTCACAAGGGCAAGGGAGCGACAGTCAGCCGGAAACGGAGGCAACGCATCGAAAGGGCACCGGGCGACCCGACACAGTCTCTGACGGCTCCCAGCAAGCCCAAATCTACAGGAAGGGGCGAACACGATGAAATACGATCTTTCCAAAATCATGCTGAAAGCCTGGAGGCTTTACCGCAAGACGGAGGGCTTGAACTTCGGGGAAGCCCTGCACCGCTCCTGGATCTCCGCAAAGGCGGAGCCGGTGAACGCGGAACGGATCGAGGCCGCAAAGCAGGAGGCCGGGATCGTGGAAGAGGTCAAGACTTGGAGCGGGTGGAAGGACGCCGGGTTTGAAGTGCAGCACGGCAGCCGGGCGGTGTTTGCGGTAAGCCTGATTCACGGCAGCCGGGGAGACGGCAAGAGCTACCGCGCTTCCTTCTTCACCCGGAGCCAGGTGCAAGCGGTGGCATAACGGCAGCACGGGAGCAACGGGAGGCCGATAATACAGGCGGCCTCCCATGCAAATAATCATCATCACAAGGAGGAAAACAAATGGAAAACACAAGAGAGCACAAAGAGTTTGACGCGCAGGATTATCTCGCTTATGCAGAGGACATGCTGCGGGCAATCTATGACTTGCTGGTCAAGGATGCCCCGAACAGCAACAGCGCGGCAACGCTCGCACAAGTGACGCTGGAATACATCGAGCGGGCGGAGTCGCTGATCGACAAAGCAGCAAAGGCATAACCAATCCGTAACCGTCCAATGCCGACCATGTAAACCATACTGCATTGCAATTCTTCGCTGGGCTTACCATGGCGCTAAGGCGGCTGTCTGACTTGCTCAGGCGGTCGCCTATTTTATTGTCTGGAAGGGGGTACATTCGGAATTCAAGAGGCCGTGCCAGAGCGAAAGCACCCGCCAGCACCCCGCAAGCCCCGCCTGTTACCCGCCAGGGCCACGAGGAGGCCGCACAATTAATCTTTTCCCTTTTGCCGTGTATTTTGCTGTTCGACACCAAGAGCGCCCTGTGGCCTCTGAGGAAGCACAGAAAGCGAAGAAGGAATATATACCCGCTCTTTTCCTTGCAAAAGCTGCTCAGTCTTTTCTTTCTTGGAAGTTCTTTCTTTTCTTCTGAGATATGACCTATATAGTTTATAGGGCTATTTCGGATATAGCAGTATATTACTATGAGCGCATACTTTCGCACTTTAGAGGAATTAAGAAGTGCCGCAAATCTGAGGGCGTTACGATAAAAGCAGCGCCCCCAGGCAGGAGCGCCGCTTCATTCAGCTGTGCCATAATGGCGCAATGCAAATGCTGTTTCTTGTGCCATAATGGCGTAACGGAAATACTCTTTTCCTTTCCACTTGTGCCAAAATGGCGTAACCAGTGAGTTTTTTCTGTTCCTGGTCTTGCGCCACATTGGCGTAGATATACTACATGTAGCCAGGGGAACGGTTTTTTACGGTGCTTGCCCTTCTTTCCACCGAAGAGAGAAGGCGTATTCATTCGGTTGCCGAAGATTCCGAAGGCTTGTCCGGTCGATAAATCCAGCGTTGGCCAGTTCGTCAACGTGCCTCAGGAGAGAGCGCGGCGAGATTCCGTATTTCTTCGCGGCCATCCTCGGGAAGACGAATTCCCGCCGGCCCCCGCTCTCCATGGCCATAGACTGATACAAGTGTTTCGCACCATCGGAAAGGGCCTTGTATGCTTCTGAAAGAAGAAGGGAGTTACCAACCTGGATAAACCGCCCATCAGCGCAATCCGCGCGTGCGGATAGCCAAGGGCGAATTTCGCAGTTTTTAGCTGCTTTCCTCCTGGACATCGTTGCGCCCCTCCTGACACCGGATTTCAAGTTGACCACTGCACTCTCGGAGTGCCCGCCGCGCTGCCCGGAGCGCTTTCAGGGAATTCAAGGCACGCGCCTTTACTGTCCTGACGAAACCCGCGATCTCCCCCCGCGCTTGGGAAGGATCGGAGGACGGCAGAAAATATCCGCCGCCGCCTCTGACGGTCGAGAGGATCAAGGCCCCCTCTGCCCGCTCCGCTTCGACCAAAGCCCGAAGCTTGCGCGAATCCCGAAGACCCAGGCGCTTGACAAGCTGCGCGGTCGACATAGCATTCTCTTCCCCGTGCCCCAGGAGGGGCACAACTTTGACTTGCTCCATTTCACTCCCCCCGCTCCGTCTGTTCCTGCACCCAGCGCTCCAGGCCAGCGCGGGAAATGAGACGCCGCGTCCCGATGCGGAAAGACGGGAAGTCCGCCCGATTCAAAAGCTGGTAGATGGTGGGGCGGCTGACGCCCAGGAGCGTCGCCGCCTGTGTCACAGACAGGGCTATGCTTTCACTCTTCCTGCCGTCCATTCTCTTCCTCCCCCGCTGCCTGCTCACGCAGCGCCCTGCGCAACCAATACCGGGCATTTATTTCCCGGATCTTCTCCGGGTGCGCCTTTCGATATTCCTTTGCCCACTTCCGCTGTGCTTCTCGTGCCAGTGCCAATTCCTTCTCGGTCATGAAAATCTCCCTTCCGGCGAGTTTTATCCACTCGCCTCTTGCGTTTTTGACAAGGATATGATACCATGGCGATTAAGATAAATATATATCTGTTTCGTATCTGATTTTGAAAAGGAGATTGTGAAAATGGATAAAAAGATATTCGCTGCGCGAATCAGAAAGGCACGAAAGGAGGCAGGGTATTCTTCACAGGAACGGTTTGCAACGGAGTATAACCAGCGTTTCCGACAGGAACAGATAGAAAAAAGCGCGGAAAATGGTGGGCGATATAGCGGTATTATAGGAGCGTACAAGAATTATGAAGACCCAAGGGATAGCAGTTTTCCAAAGCTTGATGTAGTGGCAAACATGGCAGAAATGTTAAACTGTGACCTTGATTACCTGACTGGAAGAATTGACGAGAAGACGCACGATGTTCAATCCGTTTGCGACTACACAGGGCTTTCCTCCGAAACTATAGAGGCTATCAGAAGCGTTAAAGAAGGAATGCGCCCGTTTGATTCAAAAACTATTGACATCTTGTTTGGAGCACAAGAGGCATTTGAGTGGTTTCGAGCTTTTAGACAGGTTTTTAACCTTTATGTACGACTTCACCGGGAACTTGGCTCATATCCGGTAAAAATTCGGCAGGCAAAACAAGACAATTTTGGGCTTTTGAAACTGCATGATCTGCTTGAAGGAAAGCAGGAGAATTCACTTGCAAGTATGCGAAAAGAGTGGGCCATAGCCATGTATGATTTTTCCCGCAAAAGTGCGGCACTTTTCGCGGGAATTGAGAAAGAACTGGAAAGAGATTTGAGCAAGAAGGAGCGGACAATTCGTAGCGCAATTGATTTAATCATTGAGGAAGGAGAGGGCGACAATGGCGAAGGACACGCGCAGGGCTAAAGGCACGGGCAATCTCCGCAAGCGGGAGAGGATAACGAAAGACGGCAAGAAAGTAACCTGGTGGGAGGCCACCGTCACAATAGGCTATGATCCGGGGACGGGCAAGCAGATACGCAAGACCTTCACCGGCAAGACACAAAAAGAAGCCCGGGAGAAGATGCAGGCCGCAGCCGTGGCAGTCCAGGACGGGGACTTTTTCGACCCGGCCAAAATCACCCTCGGAGAATGGTTTGATCTGTGGTTCAAGGACTATTGCGGGGACAAGAAGTATTTGACGGTGAAGCAATACAAGAGCATGACCGAAACACATATCCGGCCCGCTCTCGGAGCCGTCAAACTGTGCAGGCTGACCATGCCGCAGATTCAGAGCTTTTACAATGAGCTGCAGCGCACGGGGCGGACGGTCAAGTATAAAGACCCAGAAACAGGGAAGTCCGTCACCAGGCAGGAGCCGCTTTCCGCAAAGACCGTGAAGAATATCCACGGGATTATGACCAAAGCCCTTTCGACCGCTGTTGACGTGGGTTATATCAAGCACAATCCGGCAGAGCGGGTCACTCTCCCCCGCGTAGAGAAGAAGAACATGCACCCGCTCACAGACGCCCAGGTAAAGGCGTTCATGGCCGCCTGCGCCGGACACGAGTATGAGCGGGTGTACAAGCTGATCCTGTTCTCCGGCCTCCGGGAAGGGGAAGCGCTCGGCCTGACATGGGATTGCGTGGACTTCAAAGCGGGGACGCTGAGAATCACAAAGCAGCTCCAAAAACGCCCGGAGCGGGACGGCGGCTATACGTTTGCGGCCTTGAAGAATGACAAAGAACGCATTATCACCGTTTCCCCCTTTGTTGTACAGGTTTTGAAGGAGCAGCAGACGGCCCAACTTGAACAGCGGCTTGCAGCCGGGGAGCTGTGGCAGGGATGGCAAGACCTAGAGGAACGGAAGACCGGCCTTGTCTTCACGAGGGCCAGCGGGCGGCACCTGGATTGCACGATGCTGTACAAGGCATACAAAAAGCTTGCGGAGCAGATCGGAGCGCCGGAAAGCCGGGTGCACGATCTTCGTCACACTTTCGCCGTGCTGTCTCTCCAAAACGGCGACCCCATCAAAACTGTGCAGGACAATCTCGGACACGCGACCGCCGCTTTCACACTGGACGTTTACGGCCACGTCTCGGAGAAGATGAAGGAAGACAGCGCCGCCAGAATGCAGGCATATATTGAACGCATGGCATGAGAAGAGCCGCCCCGAAAAAGGGCGGCTATTTCCTTCATTCCGATCTATAAGCGGGAAAATAAGCAGGAAACGCAAAACGGCGAGCGGGAGCAAATCACTATTTGGGATAGTATCAGCGCAATAAGAAGAAAAAAAGCCCGGATTCATAACAAATCCGAGCTTTTCTCTTGGCGCAGAAGGAGGGATTTGAACCCTCGCGCGCTTTATACACGCCTACTCCCTTAGCAGGGGAGCCCCTTCGGCCTCTTGGGTACTTCTGCACGCCGCCAAAATATACTACCACAACGCAGCGGGCTTGTCAAGAAAAAAGTACGGTTTTTGAAGCGGCGGGGGAATGCGGCGGCATAGCGCCCGGAGGACCTATCCTTTTCCACTGCTGACCCTATTTGCCCACGCAGAAGCGCTGGAAAATGCGGTTGGTCACGTCCTCCCGCACGCTGCGGCCGGAGAGCTCGCCCAGCGCCGCCATGGCGCCCTCGGTCTCGGTGAGCACCAGATCCGGCGTGAGCCCCTGCTCCAGTGCGTCCAGCGCGGCGCGCAGATCCTCCACGGCGCGGGCCACGGCGTCCCGCTGGCGGGCGTTGGTGAGGATCTCCCCGGCGGGCGTATCCGGCAGGGGGAAGAGGGCGGCGATGGCCTGCTCCAGCGCGTCCAGCCCCTCGCCTGTGACGCTGCTGACCGGGATCACCGGCAGGCGCGTCTCGATATGCTCCGTCACAGCGGTGAGATCCCGCTTGGAGAGCACCACCAGCCCCCGCTTTGCCGCCTCCGCCGCCTGCAGGATCTCCCGATCCTCGGCGGTATAGTCCCGGCTGCCGTCCACCACGGCGATCACCAGCTCCGCCCGCTCCAGGGCGGCGCGGCTGCGCTGGACGCCCAGGCGCTCCACCTCGTCCTCCGTGTCCCGAATGCCGGCGGTGTCAATGAGACGCAGGCAGAGCCCACCCAGGCGCAGCCGCTCCTCAATGGTGTCTCGGGTGGTGCCGGGCACGGCGGTGACGATGGCCCGGTCATAGCCCAGCAGGGCGTTCAGGAGCGAGCTCTTGCCCGCATTGGGGCGCCCCACGATCACCGTGGGGATGCCGGAATTCATCAGTCTGCCCCGCTCGAAGCTGCGCAGCAGGGTCTCCAGCTCTGAAAGGGCCTGCCGGATCACCCCGCGATAGCGGAGAAGCTGAAAGTCCTCGATATCCTCGTCCGGATAGTCCAGCACCGCGTGGTAATGGGCGCTGATGTCGGAAAGGGCGGCATATACGGCCTCCGCCCGGCGGTGGATGGCGCCGGAGAGCTGCCCGGCGGCGTTGCGCAGGGCCTCGTCGCTCTCCGCGTCGATGAGATCGGCCACGGCCTCCGCCTCCGAGAGGGCAAGGCGGCCGTTGAGAAAGGCGCGCTTGGTAAACTCCCCCGGCCCGGCCTGCCGGGCGCCCAGGGCGAAAAGCTCCTCCAGGAGCGTGCGCAGCAGCAGGGGGGAGCCGTGGCACTGCAGCTCCACCGTGTCCTCGCCGGTGTAGCTGTTGGGGGCGCGACTCACGGTGACAAGGCACAGATCCAGCAGGCTCCCGTCCCTGCGGCAGAGGCGGCCGTAGCAGAGCTTCCGATCCGGCTGGGCAGACAGGGGAAGGCCTCCCGCGGGGGTGAAGAGCCGCTCAACCAGGGGGATCACCCCTTCGCCGGAGAGGCGCACGATGCCGATGGCGGCGACCTGGGCGCCGGTGGCGATGGCGGCAATGGGTTCAGACATGAAAAGACCTCCGATAAGAAAGCGGGCGGCCACAAGGGCCGCCCCAGATGTTTAAGCGTATGACAGGGACGAGAGAATACGGATTGCCACACCAGTGTGCGCACTGGTTCGCAATGACAGAGCTCCCCCGCGTCCCCCGTCCTCTGAAAACTCAAAACTGGAACCTGAACACTCGCTCAGCCCCGGCGGGCTTCCCGGGCGGCGCGGGCGGCCTTCTCGTCCTGCCGCTCGGAGATGTAATAGCTCAGAGACAGCAGACTGTCGGAAAAATGGATGTTTTCCACGATGGTGCTGCTGTTGGGCTCGGTGAGCTCCACATTGGTGAAGTTCCAGATGGCGTCCACCCCGTGGGCCGTCAGGATCTGGGTGACGGGGATGGCGGCGTCCTTGGGCACGGTGAGCACGGCGATGTCCGTCTCATGCTCGTCCAGATAGCGGGGCAGCTCCTCCATGGAGAGCACCGGGACCTTGTTGAAGATCGTGCCGATGACTTCCGGCTTCACGTCGAAGGCGGCGGTGAGCTGAAAGCCCCAATCGCTGAAGCAGAAGTTGTCAATCAGAGCGTGACCGATGTTGCCGACGCCGATGAGCACGGCCTTATACTTCCGATCCATGCCCAGGATCGTGGCCACATGGGCGCGGAGGCTGGGCACATGGTAGCCGTAGCCCTGCTGGCCAAACTCCCCAAAGCAGCTGAAATCCTGCCGGATCTGGGACGGCGTCAGCCCCAGCTGCTGCCCCAGCTCCGAGGAGGACACCCGGCTGATGCCCTGAGCGTCCAGTTCATCCAGCTTGCGCAGGTAACGGGGCAGACGGCGGATAACGTTGTTGGATACCTTCAGTCGTTTCAAGATCGATCTCTCCTTGCCAGACAATTTCATTTTGCTTATTTTATCACATTCTGTTTCCACTTGCAAGGGCAGGCTCCAGAAAAATCCGATGTCGAAAAATATGACGCGGTACAGAAAAAAAGCGCGCCGGGGACTGGCGCGCGGGAAAAGAATCTGCTATACTAATTAATATGGAATTCTTCAGGAAAGTGAGGAAACACATATGCCAGACAACAGACCGCAAGGTCGTAAAACCAAGGTCTCCGGCCAGAGCACCGGAGCCTATCGGCGGGGCGAGGGGCAGAACACCGGCCCCGTGGGCAGCGCCGGCAGCAACCCCAATCGTCCCGGACGGCCCTCCGGCCAGGGGATGAGCCGCGCCACCAAGGCGGGCGGCGGCGGTGGCCTGCTCATCATCATTATCGCGGTGATCTACTTCCTGCTCAGCGGCAAGCTGGATCTGGGCGGCCTGACGGGCGGCGACACCGGCTCGGCGGGCATCAGCAGCGGCTACAGTGACGTGAGCAGCAATCCCTACGCAAACCTCATCGGCGACTCCGCCTCCTCCGGCAGTGCGCAGGACGTGAACACCAGCGCCGTGGACACCAGTGTGGCCGCCGGCGCCCGGGACAAGTACACCCGGATCCTGGGCAATCAGCGGGACGAGGTCACCATCATGGTCTACATGTGCGGCACGGATCTGGAGTCCAAGAGCGGCATGGCCACCAAGGATCTGAGCGAGATGACCCGGGCCACCATCGGCCCCAACGTGCATGTGCTGGTCTACACCGGCGGCTGCACAAAATGGAACAACAGCGTGGTCAGCAACAGACAGAACCAGATCTATGAGGTGCAGAGCGGCGGCCTCAAGCGGGTGGTGGACAACGACGGCACCGGCGCCATGACCGACCCCAACACCCTGGCGCGCTTCATCCAGTGGAGCGCCAAGAATTACCCCGCCAACCGCTATATGCTGATCTTCTGGGATCACGGCGGCGGTTCCGTCAGCGGCTACGGCTATGACGAGAAGAACAAGCGCAGCGGCTCCATGACCCTGGACGGCATCGACCGCGCCCTGAAAAGCGGCGGCGTGCAGTTTGACTTCGTGGGCTTTGACGCCTGCCTGATGGCCACGGTGGAGACCGGCATGATGCTGGAGCCCTATGCCGACTACATGATCGCCTCCGAGGAGACGGAGCCCGGCATCGGCTGGTATTACACCGACTGGCTCACCAAGCTCTCCAACAACACCTCCATGCCCACGGTGGACATCGGCAAGAATATCGTGGACGATTTTGTGAGCGCCTGCGCCAGACAGTGCCCTGGCCAGTCTGCCACCCTCTCGGTGGTGGATATTGCGGAGCTCTCCGCCACGGTGCCCGAGGCCATGCGGGGCTTCTCCAACTCCGTCACAAGCCTTATCCAGAATAACGGCTACCAGCAAGTCTCCTCTGCCCGCAACGGCGCCCGGGAGTTTGCCCGCAGCAACGCCATCGACCAGGTGGACCTGGTGCACTTTGCCAAGAATCTGGACACTCCCGAGAGCCGCGCGCTGGCGGAGGCTCTGCTGGGCGCGGTGAAGTACAACCGCACCTCCTCCAACATGTCCAACGCCTACGGTCTCTCGGTCTACTTCCCCTACCGGAAGACCTCCAACGTGGACAAGGCCGTGCAGACCTACAAGGCCATCGGCATGGACAGCAGCTACTCCCAGTGCATCCGCGAGTTTGCCAGCATGGAAGTCAGCGGCCAGGTGGCCTCCGGCGGCAGCAACAACCCCTATGCCAGCCTCCTGGGCGGCGGCTACAGCGGCACCTCCTCCAGCAGCTTTGACTTGACTGGACTGCTGGGCGACTACCTGAGCGGCGGCGACTTCGGCGCTATCCCGGGGCTCTCCTCCGGGAACACCGGCTTCCTCTTCGGCCGCTCCATGAGCACCGAGGATACCGCCGACTACATTGCGGCCAACCACTTTGACCCCTCTTACCTGACCTGGACCCAGAACGCCGACGGCGAATATGTGATCGCCATGCCCGAGGAGCAGTGGGCCATGGTGGAGGGCCTGGCGCTGAACGTCTTCCTGGACGACGGCGAGGGCTACATCGACCTGGGTCTGGACGTGGTCTTCCAGTGGGATGAGGACGACAACCTGCTGGCGCCCCAGGAGCGCAGCTGGGTGGCCATCAACGATCACCCGGTGGCCTACTACCACGAGTATACCGTGGAGGACGGCACCTACGGCTATGTCCCGGCCATGCTCAACGGCGAGCGGGTGGAGCTGCTGCTCCGCTTTGACGCCGAGACCGGCGAGGGCGAGCTCATCGGCATCCGCACCGTGTATGAGGATGAGGAGATCCAGGAGCTGCCCAAGACCCAGACCGAGCTGGGCGGGGAGATCGACCTGGAGAACACCACTGACGCCGACAGCGAGACCCGGGTGCGCCTGCTGCAGCCCGGCGACGTGCTGGACTTCCTCTGCGATTACTACCGCTACGACGGCAGCTATGAGAACAGCTACTTCCTGGGTGAGCAGCTCGTCATCGGCCAGGACGGCGTGAAGATCGAGAACGTTCCCCTCGAAGAGAGCGACCGCCCGGTCTACACCTTCCGCTTCACCGACCTCTACCAGCAGCACTACTGGACGGAGAGCCTCCGGGGATGAGCTGGTTTCAGGTTTCAGAGTTCAGAGTTCAGAAGCGCGTCTTTCCTTCGCCCACTGAACACTGAAAGCTGAAAACTGAACACCCATTCCCCGCTTTGGTTCAAATTTCCACGGTTTTTGCCGGATTTTAAGAAATTTTATGTTTTCTTTTTCTCTGAGCTGTGGTAAAATTCTTTTACAATCCGAAAGTGGACAAATAGGCATCAGCATCTTACCGTTAGGAGGTTTTGCTCGTGAAAAAGCTTCTTGCTCTGATTCTGGTTCTTGCCGCGGTCTTTGCCCTGGCCGCCTGCGGCGGCACGGAGGAGGCGGAGGTCGTGGAAAACGTGGATCCCGGCGACAACACCATGGTCATCGAGACCCCGCCTGCCATCGTCAGCGGGCCCGACACGCCGGTTGACCAGTATCCTCCCGTTTCCACCCTGCCCACCACCGCGCCCACTACGGTGCCCGTTGAGCAGGCTACCCCCGCGCCCGTGGTCACCACCGCGCCCGACGGCAATACCGGCAACACCGGCAATAACGAGGGCGGCACCGGCACCGCCGGCAACAACGGCAATACCGGCAACACCGGCAACAACGGCGACACCTTTGAGTATGCCGACGATACCGGCGACAGCTACAATCCCACTGCCACCCAGGCCGAGAAGAATAACGCCAAGATCGGTTACATCAACGCCGACTGGGTCAACTTCCGCGTGGGCCCCGGCACCAACTACAAGATCTATGAGAGCCTGCCCAAGGGCGCTCAGGTCAAGATCCTGGGCTACGAAGGCGGCTGGGCCAAGATCTGGTACAACGATTACCTGATCGGCTATGTGGCCAAGAACTACGTCTCCGACAAGGCGCCGGAGGCCACGGTGATCATCACCGAGACTCCCGCTCCCACGGAGACCCCCGCTCCCACCGTCGTGATCATCACGCCCTGATAGGGGCTCCAACAAGAAAACAGCCAAGCTGTCGACAAAGTGTCGACAGCTTGAAAGCAAGAATGGGAACTTCCGAAAAAAGTTCCCATTCTTGCGTAGATTGAACGTGAAGGGGGGACTCCCGTCGGTACCTTGCCGCATGGGTTTGTCTACAGTCTGAGCCTTTCCCGACCGGGAAAGGCTGTTTTCTTATGGACATGCAGGTCGGCGTCCCCGACGACCCGAATCAGAAGCCTGCTGTGCTGCCGCTTATTCCGCCTTCTCCTCCTCCTCGGAGCCGTGGCGCTTGCGGTAGAAGTAGTAAAACAGCGTGGAGCCGCCGGCTACCAGCAGGTTCACCGCGATGGCGCCCCAGAACCAGGGGGAGCTCCGATCCTCCGCCTTCATGCCCACTACCGTGGCCGTCACAACATCGGCCATGAAGCCCAGCACACCGCCTATCAGGAACTTCCAGAAGGGCATGCGGGTATTTCCCAGGTACAGGCTCACCACATCGCAGGGCAGAATGCCAATGATGCGGATCAGGAAAGCCAGAAAGAACTCGTTGCGCCGGCGCAGCGCCCGCAGCTCCCGCAGCCGCACGTATTTCTGCTGCAGCTTCACCGTCATGTCCGGCCCGGCGCCCCGGCCGATGAGGTAGGGGATGGTCAGGGTGACGGCCGTGCCCAGCGTGGCCACCAGCATGGCGATGGGCAGGGGGAACAGGACGCCGCAGGCCGCCATCAGCGCCAGGATCGGGAACATCAGCGAAACGCTCTTGAGCGCAAAGAGCAGGATCATAAACAGCGCCACCAGCAGAGGCTTCGCGTCGGTGTAGCGCAGTACGGCGTCTTTTATCGCATCCACGGAGGGCATCCCCCCGCGCAGCCACAGCCACAGCCCCAGGCTCAGCAGCCCTATCAGGGGCAGCGCGCGCAGAAACAGCCGCCACAGACGCAGGGCGAGGGACTCTTTTTTCACTTCGGTCATGCTTTCCTCCTTCCGCCCGGTCGGGCGGATGCTCGCATTTGCGCCGGAGCGCAAAACCCATTTTACACAATATCAAAATTTTGTCCAGTGTTTCCGTTGAAAAAAAGGCCGATCTGTGCTATAATCTTATGAACATTTTTGAGGGAGCTTTTTTATGCAGCTGGAAGAACTGAAGCTGGTGGCAGCCGGCAACCTCATAAACCTCCGTACCGCCGCGGGACTGACCCAGGCGGAGCTGGGTGCAAAACTGAATTATTCCGACAAAAGCATCTCCAAATGGGAGCGGGGCGAGGCGATTCCCGACGCCTATGTGCTGACCCAGATGGCGGAGCTCTTCGGCGTGACCGTGGATTATATCCTCTCCTCTCACACAGACTGGGAGCCCCTCAAGACACCGGAGGATCCCAAGCGGGACGTGGTATACAGCACCAGTGTCATCATTGCCATTGCGGTGCTGGGGGTCTGGACCCTGGCGCTGACGGCCTTTGTGGCCCTCTGGCTGGGGGGGATGGTGCGCTGGAAGATCTTTGTGGCGGCCTTCCCGGTCTCTGTTCTAACCCTGCTGGTGCTGCTGTGCATCTTCAAACGGACGCGGTATCTCAAATATGTGGTGGCGCTCTTTGTGTTGAGCCTGTTTGCCGCCGCTTACCTGCTCTTCATCAACCACAACCCCTGGCAGATCTTCCTGATCCTGGTGATGGCGGAGGTGCTGGTTTTCCTCAGCTTCCATGTGCAGAAGCGGCCGAAGAAGAGCGCCGCCCCACAGAGGGAGAAACAGGAGACGGATAGCGCAAAGCCTTGAAAAAACTGATATTCTACGATTCGTAGAGCCGATGGAGCGCCCCCGGTAGAGAAAAAACCGGGGGCGCTCCCAATTGTAGAGGAGAGAAGCAAAACTGTTTCTTGCGGATTGACACGGCAGGGAATATGCTCTAAATGAAAAATGCTGGGCAATTACAAAAAACACAGTGAGGTTTGGTCTTCCCCCGCAGGGGTTTTTTAATCCGTTTTTGAGGCAGCTTTGCCGTCTCAAAAACACCCTAAGCCGAGCTGTGCGAGGCCTCGCGCCGACCAAAGCGGGCATCCGCCCGCTGCGATAAGCGCGAGTTCTCAAATGCGAAATGGGTTTCGCATTTGCCTAAAGGAAAGGAGTCCACAATTATGAGCTATATCCTCAGCTGCTGCTCCACCGCCGATCTGAGCAAGGAGCATTTTGAATCCATCGGCGTCAACTACGTCTGCTTCCACTATTCCCTGGACGGGGTGGAGTACCCGGACGACCTGGGCCAGTCCATCCCCTTTGAGGAGTTCTATGACCGTATGACCAAGGGCGCGGACACCAAGACCTCCCAGGTCAGCGTGGCCGAGTATGTGGACGCCTTTACCCCCTTCCTGGAGCAGGGCCAGGACATCGTCCACGTGTGCCTGTCCTCCGGGATCTCCGGCACCATCAATTCCGCCCGCAACGCCGCCAACATCCTCTCCGAGCGCTTCCCGGAGCGGAAAATCTACATCATCGACTCCCTGGGCGCCTCCTCGGGCTACGGACTGCTGATGGACACCGCCGCCGCCAAGCGGGATGAGGGGCTCAGCGTGGACGAAATGGCCGCCTGGATCGAGGAAAACCGCCTGAAGCTGCACCACTGGTTCTTCTCCACCGATCTGAGCTTCTACGTCAAGGGCGGCCGCATCTCCAAGACCGCCGCCTTCTTCGGCAGCGTGCTGGAGATCTGCCCCCTGCTGAACATGGATAACCTGGGCCGTCTGATCCCCCGCTTCAAGATCCGCACCAAGAAGCGGGTCATCAGGGAGATCGTGAAGAAGATGGAGGAGTTTGCCCGGGACGGACACGATTACGACGGCAAGTGCTACATCTCTCAGTCCGCCTGCATTCCCGATGCCCAGGCTGTGGCCGCCCTGGTGGAGGAAAAGTTCCCCAAACTCAACGGCAAGGTGCTCATCAACTATGTGGGCACCACCATCGGCTCCCACACCGGCCCCGGCACCGTAGCCCTGTTCTTCTGGGGCAGCGAGCGGGTGGACTGAGTTTTCGGGGTTCAGAGTTCAGCGTTCAGAGAACGGGGGACGCGGAGCAGGATGAGCTTAGCACCGTAGGGGCTGGCGCCCTCGACAGCCCGCAGTTATGGGCATCCCATATTGGCACGCGATAGAAAACAGACCGGGAAAAAACCCGGTCTGTTTTTACGTCTGTATGCGATTCAAGCTTTGATAACCGTGCCGGTCTTGCCCTCCAGGGCGTCCGCCGCGCGGGCCAGGGAGGTGATCAGCGCCTCGCTGCCCTCACAGCCCTGCACAAAGTCCATGCAGGACTCCACCTTCGGCAGCATGCTGCCGGGGGCAAACTGCCCCTCGGCGATGTAGCGGCTGCAGTCCGCCACGTTTATCTGCGTCAGCTCCTGCTGATCGGGCTTGCCAAAATTCACACAGACCCGATCCACCGCCGTCAGGATGATCAGCCGGTCGGCGTGGAGCTCCCGCGCCAGCAGCGCCGAGGCCCGATCCTTGTCGATCACAGCCTCCACACCGCGCAGCCCCTCGGGCGTCTCTACCACGGGGATGCCGCCGCCCCCCACTGTGATGACGATCACGCCGGCTTTCACCAGCTGATCCACCACATTGATCTCAACGATCCGCTTTGGAATGGGGGAAGGCACCACACGACGATAGCCGCGGCCTGCGTCCTCCATGAAGGTGAGGCCCTTGTTGGCGGCCATCTTTTCGGCCTGATCCCGGGTGTAGAAGCTGCCCACGGGCTTGGTGGGATGCTGGAAGCCCGGGTCGTCCTCGTCCACCACCACCTGGGTGACGACGGTGACCACTTCCTTCCGGATGCCCCGGCGGCGCAGCTCCTCCTGCAGCGCCTGCTGCAGATGGTAGCCGATGTAGCCCTGGGTCATGGCGCCGCACTCGGCAAAGGGCATGAAGGGCGTGCCGCCGCCCCGCTGGGAGGAATACTCCATGGCCAGGTTGATCATGCCCACCTGGGGGCCGTTGCCGTGGCCGATGACCAGATCGACGCCCTTCTCCACCAGGTCAACCAGCGGACGCGCGGTTTCCCGCACCAGGGAGAGCTGCTCCCGCGGGGTCTTGCCCAGGGCGTTGCCGCCCAGGGCCACAACGATCCGCTCCGCCATACTTTACTTCAGGGTGGCGTACATGACGGCCTTGATGGTGTGCATGCGGTTCTCGGCCTCGTCAAACTGGCGCGCCTGGGGCCCCAGGAACACATCATCGGTGACTTCCATGGCCTCCAGGCCAAACTTCTGGTAAATGTCCTCGCCCACGGTGGTGTTGCGGTCGTGGAAGGCGGGCAGGCAGTGCATGAAGATGGCGGTGGGCTTGGCCTTGGCCATCAGCTCCTTGTTGATCTGGTAGGGCAGCAGCAGCTCGATGCGCTTGGCCCAGAGCTCCGCCGGCTCGCCCATGGAGACCCAGATGTCGGTGTAGAGCACGTCGCAGTCCTTGGCGCCCTGGGCGGGATCGTCGGTGAACTCCAGCACGGCGCCGGTCTCGGCCGCGACAGCCTGGCACTTGGCGATGAGCTCGTCCTTGGGCATCAGCTCCTTGGGGCCGCAGGCGCAGTAGTGCATGCCCAGCTTGGCGCAGACCACCATCAGGGAGTTTGCCACGTTGTTGCGGGCGTCGCCGAAGAAGGTGAGCTTCCGGCCGCGCAGGTCATGGCCGAACTCCTCGCGAACGGTCAGCATATCGGCCAGCATCTGGGTGGGATGGAAGTCGTCGGTCAGGCCGTTCCACACGGGGACGCCGGAGTACTTGGCCAGGTCTTCCACCACGCTCTGCTTGAAGCCGCGGTACTCAATGCCGTCGTACATACGGCCCAGAACCTTGGCGGTGTCGGCCAGGGATTCCTTCTTGCCCATCTGGCTGGAACCGGGATCCAGGAAGGTCACGCCCATGCCCAGGTCGCGGGCGCCCACCTCGAAGGAGCAGCGGGTGCGGGTAGAGGTCTTCTCGAACAGCAGCACGACCTGCTTGTCGGTGAGCCACTTGTGCTCCACGCCGGCGGCCTTCAGACGCTTGAATTCCGCAGCCAGGTCGATGAGGTAGTTGATCTCGTGGGGAGTGTAGTCCAGAAGCGTGAGGAAGCTCCGTCCTCTGATGTTGACACCCATGATAGTAGTCCTCCTGTAAGTTGGTTTTTATGATAAAGTTAAGGGAACGCGATAGGAATGAAGGAATGAAGGAATGAAGGAATGAAGAAATGAAGAAATGAAGAAATGAAGAAATGAAGAAATAAAGAAATGAACCCCTTCCGTCACGGCTGCGCTGCGCTTGCCGTGCCACCTCCGCCTTGCGGTGCCCGAAAAACGCTGCGCACATTCGTTTGCTTACGTTTTTCGACCGCTGCGGAAATTCCGGCTTCGCTTCATCTGCCACTGGCAGCGCGAAGCCGCAATTCCCCCGGAGGGGGAGGCAAGACCCTTGCTTCCCCCTCGGGGGGAAGTCCCCAGTGCGCACACTGGGGAATAGGGGGAATTCCAATCTGTCGCCGAAGGCGACACCACAACTTTTCACTTTTCACGATTCTCTTTTCTCTTTGATCAGAGCTCGTCTCTGACGAGGGGCATGGACATACACCTTGGGCCGCCCCGGCCGCGGCTCAGCTCCGCGGAGGGGATCTCCAGCACCTGGAGCCCCTTGTCCTTCAGGATCTTGTTGGTTATGTCGTTGCGCTCGTAGACTACGATCTTTCCCGGCGCGATGCAGAGGGTGTTGGAGCCGTCATTCCACTGCTCCCGTGCCGCTGCAATCAGATCGCCGCCGCCGCAGAGGATCAGCTCCACCTTATCCACCCCAAGGGCTTCGGCCAGGATGCTGGCCAGCTCCGTGTCGATCTGCCGGATGGAGAGGCCGCCCTTGTCCGCGGGGCCGGGCGTCAGCTCATACACCGTCAGCGGCCCGAGGATGGCGGGATGGATGGTAAACTTGTCCCGATCGATCTGGGTGAAGACCGTGTCCAGGTGCATGAAGGCGCGGCAGCGGGGGATGTCAAAGGCCAGCACCCGGCGGATCTTCGACTCCGGATCCCGGAAGAGGTTGCGGGCCGCGGCCTCGATCCCGTCGGGACTGGTGCGCTGGGAGATGCCGATGGCAACGGTGTCCTCCGACAGCACCAGAACGTCGCCGCCTTCGATGCTGGCGTGCATGTCCCGGTCGTAGTAGCGGGGGACAAGGCCGGCAAAGTCCGGGTGGTAGCGGAAAATATAGTCGGCATACAGGGTCTCCCGCCGGCGGGTGGGGTAGTGCATCCGGTGCAGCAGCACGCCCTTGCCAACGGAGGCGAAGGGATCCCGGGTGAAATAGAGGTTCGGCATGGGATCCACGATCAGATCGTCCGACGGGGCGATCATGTCCTGCAGGGAGTAGGCCTTTACGTTGCCCATCTCCGCCAGGGTGATGCCCTCCATGGTCTTCTCTACCAGCGCCTTTCCCTGGTAGCGGCTGCGCAGATAGTCCGTCAGCCGATCCTGCCAACGCTGGGTGCGGATGCCGCCCTCCTGCAGCCAGTGGTGCAGAAAGCGCTCGGTGAGCTCCGGGTACTTCTCCAGCACCTGGGTCATCAGATCCTCCAGGTAGACCACCTCAACGCCGTTTTGCCGCAGGGTGTCGGCAAAGACGTCATGCTCCCGCTGGGCGACGCGCAGGAAGGGAATATCGTCAAACAGCAGCTCCTGCAGCCGATCCGGCGTCAGGTTCAAAAGCTCCCGCCCGGGCCGGTGCAGCAGCACCTTTTTCAGCGAGCCGATCTCGTTGTGGACGCAAATACCTTTCATCCTCTAACCCCTTTCCAGGCCGCCGCTATTCCGCTGCCGCCGTGAGGGGACAGCGGGTGCAGAGCAAACCGCTTTCCTATTATACGAAATCTTATAGAAAATTTCAACAAATTTCAGGGGAAAATTTCACGGTATTTCTGTGCGAAGCGGCAAGAAAGCTCCGCGAAAGATCCATAAAAAAACTTGAAAAAAGGGCTTGCATTTTTTGGAGGAGTGTGCTATTATACTCCAGCACGAAAAAATGCGCTGTTAGCTCAGCTGGATAGAGCGTCTGGCTACGGACCAGAAGGTCAGGGGTTCGAATCCCTTACAGCGTGCGGGTTCGAATCCCTTACAGCGTGCCAAAAACGCCCGACCCCTTTGGGGTCGGGCGTTTTTGCCACGCTGTTGGGATTCGAATTATGTACGCACATGCCGGTGGCATGTGCATGAGCCAGTGCGCACACTGGCGAATTCCCATATTTCTTTTCGCGTCCCCCGCAAGCGAAAAGAAATGCAAGCGAATCCCTTACAGCGTGCGTACCGCGGTCGGCGGGACAAGACAGGGAGACGGGGGGAACGGGCCGCCGAGGGCGTCGGCCCCTACGGCATGAAACAGGTCCCGTCTCCTCGCAAGGGAAAACAAAATGCAAGCGAATCCCAACCAGCGTGCGTCCCGCCGAGGGCGTCGGCCGGCAGGGCAGCAGAGAAACATAGCCTCTCCCTCATCCGCCTCACTTCGCTCGGCACCTTCCCCCCCGCTGGGGGAAGGCAAAGCGGATCCCAACCAGCGTGCGTCCCGCCGAGGGCGGGACAAGACGGGGAGACGGAGAGACGAGAAAACGGATTGCCACGCCAGTGCGCGCACTGGCTCGCAATGACACGAAGGACGGGGGAAACGGCGGGCGGCTGGCAGCCGCCCCTACGAGCTGGGGGAAGGCCAGGTGTACCTCAGCTGTGCTTGCGCATATACTCCACGGTCTTGTGCAGCGTGTCCGTCTGGTAGATCTGCTCCAGATGTCCGGCAAAGTCCAGACCGTAGCGCGCCTCCAGCTCCGCCAGCAGCTCCTGAAGCTCCGCATCCTCCCGCCGGGCGGCATCCTCCAGCAGATCGTCCAGGCTGATCTGCCGCTGGGCCTCCCGGGAGAGATTGTAGATACCGAGCCCCACCAGGCGGACGGGCTGCCGCTCCACCTGCTCCAGCATCTGCGCGGCCTTCCGGTAGACCGCCAGAGGGGAGTCTGTGGTAAAGACGCCCTGGGAGCGGGAGATCTGCTTCATATTATAATAGGTGAGCTTCAGGGTGACGCCCTTCCCGTGGAGGCCGATGAGCTTGGCTCTGCGATCCACGTAGAGCGCCAGCAGCAGAAGAATGTCCCGCAGCAGCTCAAAATTCCCCACATCTTTCTGAAAGGTGACCTCCCGCCCGATGGATTTGGCGTCCTCCGGGCGATAGGGGGTCACCTTTCGCTCGTCGATGCCGAAGGCGAGCCGCGTGATCCAGCGCCCCTGCTTTCCCAGCAGGCGGACGACCTCCTCCTGGTGCTCGCGGATGTCCCGTACGGTGCGGATGCCGTTTGCGTAGAGCTTCTGCGCCGTCCGCTCCCCGACGGTGTAGAGAGCGCGCACGTCCCGGTCGATGATCAGGTTCACAAAGTCCTCCGGGCTTGGGATCTCAAAGAAGCCGTTGGGCTTTTTCTCCTCGCTGGCGGTTTTGGCGGCGGTTTTGGAGTAGGCCACGCCCACGGAGCAGCTCAGCCCCAGCTCGTCCCGGATGCGCTGCTTGATCTCCAGGCCGATGGCTCTTGCTCCGGCGAAATCCCCGGCGCGCTGGGTCACGTCCAGATAGGCCTCGTCAAAGGCGATGGCCTCCAGGGCGCCGGCATATTGGTTCCAGATCTCATGGAGCTGCCGCGACACCGCCTTGTATTTCTCCATATGCGGGTGCATGTAGATCCCCTTGGGGCAGCGGCGGAAGGCCTCCTTGATATTCATGGCGGAGCGGACGCCGTATTTGCGCGCCTCGTAGCTGCAGGTCGCCACAACGCCCCACTCGTGGGGGAGGGAGCCGATGATCAGGGGCTTTCCCCGCAGAGAGGGATCGTCCCGGATCTCCACCGCGGCAAAGAAGGCGTCCATATCCACATGAAGAATGATCTGATGCATGTTCGGCGCCCCCTTTCCTTACCTGTATCCCCATTATACCACAGTCGCCGGTGCTTTGTCGACAGCGTGAGGCGGGAGCGTACCCTTGCGGCGGTGGTGCTTTTATGGTATCCTTATGGCAAGGAACGTGCAGGAGGCGTGAAGAATGAAGGGTAAAAGCGTTTATCCCGGTTCGGAGCCTGCGGGGGCTGGACGGATGGGAGTATTCAGAAAGCTAAGGCCTGCGGACTATATTGTCAGCGTCTGGAGCGGCGGGACGACCACCCAGATCGCCATCGCCCCGGAGGGGGCGCGGTACGCGGAGCGGGATTTCCTCTGGCGCGTCAGCTCCGCCACGGTGGAGCTGGAGGAGTCGGACTTCACCCCGCTGCCGGACTATCTCCGGCAGATCGCCACCCTGGAGGGGGAGATCACCCTGCGCCACAACGGCGGCGCGCCGCTGCTGCTGCGCCCCTATGAGGTGCACGCCTTTGACGGCGCCGACGACACCCACTCCGTGGGCCGCTGCCGGGATTTTAACCTGATGCTCCGCCGGGATGCGGCGGAAGGGGAGATGGAGGCGCTGCTCCTGGACGGGCGCTATGTTGTCGCACCCGATCCGGGGACGGAGACCCTGCTGCTCTTCTGCGCAGAGGGCGGCTGCACCGTTACCGACCCGGGGGGAAGAGAGACGCTGCAGGCGGGGGAGACGCTGCTGCTGACGCCCTCCGCCCCTCTGACTCTGGAGCCGGAGCATGGCGGGGCCAGACTGATGCTCTGCCGCATACGGCGGAGGATTGGGCAAAATTTGTGAATATCTTTCCAATAACGCCTTGCTTTTGAAGGGAAAATAAGGTAAAGTATACAATAGTACCAAATATGAGAATAAAGAGGACGTGCCAGTGGAAAATCAGAAAAGAGCCAATGGATGGATTGCGGCGGTAAAATTCCTGCCGCTGCTTGTTTTTGCCCTTTTGGTGATCGTTTTTCAGCTGGATCTTCTGATCGCGGCTCCCGTCGCCACCTTCACGGCGGTGGCGGTGTACATGCTTCTGTACCGGGAGAAGAAGTTTGAGAAAGCTTTTGAGCATGGCCTGAAGGCGACCCGGAACATTGCGCTGATCTTCTTCATTCTGATGTTTGCCTACGGCGTGGCGGAGTGCTTTATGGCCACGGGCGTGGGCGCCGCTCTGATTCTGCTGGCGCTGAAGCTGGGCATCACCGCCCGGACGGTGGCCATCGTCTCCATGCTGGTGACCTGCGTGCTCTCCATCGCCACCGGCTCCAGCTGGGGTACCTTCGCCGCCTGCGCGCCGATCTTCCTCTGGCTCAACCACCTGGTGGGGGGCGACACCATGCTGACCCTCTGCGCCATCGCCGGCGGCTCCTGCTTCGGAGACAACATCGGCATGATCTCGGACGTGACGGTGCTCAGCTGCGGCATGCAGGATGTGAAGATCATCAACCGCATCAAGCATCAGATGGTCTGGTGCTTCAGCTGCCTTGCCGTTGCGCTGGTGATTTTTTACATTGCGGGCTCCCATCTGCCCAATGTCCAGGGCGATGTGCAGGAGGCGCTGGCCAGCATCCCGGAGGAATCCTATGTGGCGCTGGAAGAGGAGCGGCCCTCTGCGGTTCTGCTGCTGCAGCAGGTGGAGGCGGGCGTGCCCTACTACCTGGTGATCCCGATGCTGGTCGTCATTGTGATGAGCTTCACCGGCTTCCACACGCTGCTGTGCCTGGGTGCGGGCATGGTCTCCTCGCTGGCGCTCGGTGCGCTGGCCGGAACCGTGGATCTGGTCAGCTGGCTGAATGATCTGGTCAAGGGCGGCTTCTCCGGCGCGGGCGAGTGGGTCATCGTGATGATGATGTGGGTCTCGGCCTTCGGCGGGATCATGAACGCCATGAACGCCTTTGCGCCGCTGTCCAGGCTGGTGGTCAAAATCTCCCGCAACGTGCATCAGCTCATGGGTTGGTGCGGGGTGCTCTGCCTGATGGGCAACATGGCCCTGGCGGATGAGGCCGCTCAGGTGGCCACCATGAGCCCCATCGTGCGGGACATCGTGGAGACAAACGTGGAGACGGACGACGAGAAGAGCGCCTACAAGCTGCGCCTGCGCCTGGCAACCTTCACCTCCTCCATGGGCATCTACGGCTCCCAGCTGATCCCCTGGCACTGCTTCCCGGTGTTCTTCGCCTCCATTGCCACGATGGTCTATCCGCTGCAGGAGTTCAGCCCCAGTGACATTCTGGCGCAGAACTACATGGGCTGGCTCATTGTGGGCAGCGCGCTGCTGCTGACCTTCACCGGCTGGGATCGCTTTGCGCCCGGCTTCGGCCTGCCCAAGGACGCAAGACTGAAAAACCAGGCCAAGGATACAGCCAAAGCCCGGTAAAGCCAAATAAAAAATCGCCGCCGACTCTCAACGGAGCCGGCGGCGGTTTTATGCACGTATCAGCGCTCGTACACATCGGGAATGTGATTGCCGTTTTCATCGGTCATGTCGACCTCCGGGGGCGAAACGGGCTCCCCTTCCCGGTCGTGCTCGTGGGGGCCGGGCGTGACATTCTCGCTGGTGTAGACCCGGTTGCGCAGTCTGCTCTCGTCCACCAGCTTGGAGAGCATGTCCTTGACCTCCTTGGCGTGCCTGACGTTCTTGATGTCAAAGTTGTTCATGGTGGCGTCCGCACTGTCACAGTGGATGGTGCCCGTGCGGATGATCCGCTGCCAGAAGCTGCGCTTCAGGGTGACATCCGTGATCCGATAGAGGCGCACCTCATCCTCGGTGGTGTTGAAGATACCGGTGTTGATGTAGAGCCGATCCTGATCCAGCCTGTATATGGTGAAGGTCCAGGGCAGACCCAGGAAATTGCGCTTCCGATCCTTCCAGAGATAGACCTTTTTGGGAACCTTTGTCTTTTTTGCCATTGCGTATCCCTCCCGCCTTTGTTTTATCCAGTATAGCACCAAGTGAGCGCTTGTGCAAGAAAAACCGGCTGATACTAACACCTAATAGAAATCTTTGAATCTTTCCGGTCAGAATTGCCCCATGCTTCGTTGCTTCCCTTGACCGCGTCAAACGAAACTCGCTTCATTCCGCTTCCACGGTTGCGAAGAGCCGTGAAAGCTGCATATCCGCTCCTTCC
>ONPF01000021.1 GCA_900319635.1 uncultured Eubacteriales bacterium
GCGCTGCCAGTGGCAGGATTCCGGTTACGCGCTGCCGGTGGCAGAAAAAGCGTGACCGGAATCTCCGCAGCCGCGCCGTTGGCGGGCCGTCGTGAAACACGCCCGCCAACGGCAAATGCGGCAAGGCGTTCAGAAGCGAAGCCGGAATTTCCGCAGCGGAAGATTCCCCCGGCGGGGGAAATGTCCGCGAAGCGGACAAAAGGGGGGAGGACGAAAAACGCAAGCAAACGAATGTGCGCAGCGTTTTTCGGGCACCGCAAGGCGGAGGTGGCACGGCAAGCGCAGCGCAGCCGTGACGAAAGGGGTTCATTCCACTTCATTGTGCTTCATTGCTTCATTCTTTCATTCCTTCCTTGAAAAAGAATCCTCTTTGACGAACATCAAAGAGGATTCTTTTTCATCTGTCCCCACTTGCGGGGATATTTTTTCGGCGTTTCGGATACTTTGCGGATGAGCACCGCGTTGTGCCGCAGCTCCGTGCCGGGGACGGCGTATTCCGCCACCCGCTCCACTTCGCCGCCCAGGAGCCGGATGCCCTTTTCCGCCTCCCGCAGCTCCTCCGTGACCTCCGGGCCCTTCATGGCAGCGAAGACGCCGCCCAGCTTCACGAAGGGCAGGCACAGCTCCGCAAGCAGGTTGAGCCGCGCCACCGCCCGGGAGCAGGCCACGTCAAAGCTCTGCCGCAGCTCGCCCGGCGCCTCCTCCGCCCGGGCGTGGAGGCACTGCACGTCGGCAAAACCCAGCTCGCCGCACACGGTCGACAAAAAGCGCAGGCGCTTGTCCAGACTGTCCAGCAGGGTCAGCTCCGTCTCCGGGCGCAGGATCTTCAGCACCATTCCGGGAAAGCCCGCGCCGGTGCCCACGTCGATCACCCGTTTGCCGCTCAAATCCACCAGTTCCGCAAGGGCCGCGCAGTCCAGAAAATGGAGCCGCGCCGTGTCCTCCTCGCCGGAGATGGCCGTCAGATTCATGACGGCGTTCCACTCGGTGAGCAGCTCGTAATAGCGGCGGAAGCGCCGCAGCGCCGTCTCGTCCAGGGGCAGGCTCTGCCGCAGGATCTCCTCCAGCATGGGCTTATTCCCCGTCCCGGCAGGCCTTCAGCGCCTTGGCCAGCTGATCCGGGCAGGAGGTGGGCTTGCCGCCGCAGCGGATGCCCTCCATACGCCGGATGGCCTCCTCCACGTCCATGCCAACCACAAGGCGGGAGATGCCCTGCAGATTGCCGTTGCAGCCGCCCAGCACCTCTACCTTTTGGATCTTGCCGTCTTCGACCTCCACGTCCATGCGCTGGGAGCAGACGCCCTGGGGATAGTAGGTATACTGCATAAAATCAACTCCTTTTCCCGTCGAATATACCATATTTTCCGGGCATTTGCAAGCCAGAGAACTATTCATAGCCCGCCGCGCATAGAATACTCTTTGAGAACAACAAAAGGGGGCATGCCTGTGCGCATTTCCGGGAAACTTGCAATCTTCGGCGCGGCGGCGCTGCTGAGTCTGCTGCTGTCGGGCACGGGCGTCTATGACCGCGCCGCCGCGCTGCACCGAGAGCGGGTGGAGGCAGGGCGGATGAGAAACGTGGTGCTGCTCACGCCGGACAGGCCGCAGCCCACCGCGCCGCCGACGGCGACGGAGCCGCCCGAGACGGAGCCGGTGGCGGAGACCGCCGCCCTGCCGGAGGCAACAGGCGTGCCGGAGGAGGAGCCGGAGATCCTCTCCTCCGTGATGGACAGCTCCCCCTCCGCAGACATCCGCCCCACCACCATCTCCGGCGGGCTGAAGCTCAAAAACGAGACCGGCTACACCGTGGACGTGGAGCAGATCCTGCAGGAGGGCCCCCAGCTGCGTCTGCCGGCGGAGGGGCCTCAGATCCTGATCATCCACACCCACGGCAGCGAGGCCTACACCCCCGCCGGGCTGGATCGCTACCAGACCGACGACCCCAACCGCACCGAGGACTGCCACTACAACGTCATCCGCGTGGGCGATGAGTTGGCCTCGCGGCTGGAGGAGCAGGGGCTGCGGGTGCTGCACGACCGGGAGATCTACGATTACCCCAGCTACACCGGCTCCTACGGCCGCTCGGCGGAGGCGGTGGAGCGCTATCTGGAGGAGTACCCGGACATCGCCGTGGTCATCGACCTGCACCGGGACGCGCTGGGCGCAGGGGGCGTGGTCTACAAGACCATGGCCGAGGAGGAGGGTACCGTGGCCAGCCAGATCATGATCCTGGTGGGCACGGACGACAGCGGTCTGGAGCACCCCAACTGGCGCTCAAACCTCTCGCTCGCCCTGTACCTGCAGGACGCCGTCACCCGCGAGCACCCCACGCTGATGCGCCCGGTGTCCCTGGTACCCCAGCGCTACAACCAGCAGCTCACCGGCGGCTCGCTGATCCTGGAGGTGGGCTGCAGCGGCAACACCCTGCAGGAGGCGCTGGCCGCCGTGCGGCTCTTCGCCGGGGCGGCGGGGCCGGCCCTGCTGGCGCTGGCGGAGGCGCCGGGGGAAAACTGAATTTTTTGTAAAGTGCTTTACAAAAAGGCGTTCTTCTGGTACATTGAGGGCAAGCGAAATCCCAATAAAACCACTTCTATGACAGGAGGATTTTTACCATGAAGAAATGGGTATGTCCCGTATGCGGTTACGTTCATGAGGGCGACACGCCCCCCGAGAAGTGCCCCATCTGCAAGGTTCCCGGCGAGCGCTTTACGCTGCAGGCCGAGGAGCTGAGCTGGGCGGCCGAGCATGTGCTGGGCGTTGGCAAGGTCTTCGGCGCCGATGTGCCCGAGGATGTGAAAGAAGAAATCATCAAGGGTCTCCGCTCCAATTTTGAGGGCGAGTGCAGCGAGGTCGGTATGTACCTGGCCATGGCCCGCGTGGCCGAGCGGGAAGGCTATCCCGAGATCGGCGAGTACTGGAAGAAGGCCGGTCTGGAAGAGGCCGAGCACGCCGCCAAGTTCGCCGAGCTTCTGGGCGAGGTGCTGACCGACAGCACCAAGAAGAACCTGGCCATGCGCGTCGACGCCGAGAACGGCGCCACCGCCGGCAAGTTCGAGCTGGCCAAGCTTGCCAAGAAGTACAACCTGGACGCCATCCACGACACCGTACATGAGATGGCCCGCGACGAGGCCCGCCACGGCAAGGCCTTCAAGGGCCTGCTGGAGAGATATTTCAAGTAAGCAATGGCCAAAAAGCGAAGGAACCGCAACGGGCCGCCGAAGGGAGCCGTCATTCTTTACAAGGAATCTCCCCAAAGAAAGTGGATCCATCAATGGTGGCCGCCGAAGGGTTCCGCCGCGTTTTTCTGCAGGGGTTCTGACGCCGAATTCAAGCGAGCGCACCCCATCGGGTACGGCTTTCTGGTCGCTCTGGGGATCTTCGCCTTACTGCTTCCATACTGTGTTTATGCTCTTTATACCCTGATTGTCCTGTCTGCTGCAAGCGGCTGGCTCATTCTCGGCGGAGTTGGCGCCTTTATCATCGGCATCGGACTGTTCAATTTTGTTGCAATCATCATCAGGCAGTACCTTGGGCACTGGATTTCCCTTCTTTCTTTTTTGATTGGCGGCATCATGGTTGTGGTCAGCCTGCGCTTTCTGCGATGAGGCCCGCCGCGGCAAGACCTTCAAGGGCCTGCTGGACCGCTACTTCGGCAGGTAAAGCGCGATTCTAGGATTCCAACAATTTACAGGAGGAAAAAATTATGAAGTATGTTTGCACTGTTTGCGGCTGGGTCTATGACGAGGACGAGGCCGGCGTGAAGTGGGAAGATCTGCCCGAAGACTTCGCCTGCGAGCTCTGCGGCGTCGGCAAGGACATGTTCGAGCCCGAAGCCTGAATTCCGTCGTAGGGGAGGGCCTTGTGCCCTCCCGTGCGGCACATAGGGCTGATCGTATGAGAAATGTGGGGCGAATTCGTGCCAAAACGCGAATTCGCCCCACTTTTTCTATGTTTTGCACCTGATCCCGCCGGGCGGGGCAAGCCGCCGCCCCTACGGCTGGTTTTATGCCAGCTCCAAACTCAGGCTGCTGCCCTTCTCGCCGTGCTTTACCCGGATCTTTTGGGGGATGCTCTCGCTGAGCTTATCCACATGGGAGATGATGCCCACCAGGCGCTCGCCCTCGGTGAGACCGTTCAGCACCTCCAGCGCCTTGTCCAGCACGTCGTCGCTGAGAGTGCCGAAGCCCTCGTCGATGAAGAGCGCGTCCATCCGCTTGCCCCCGGCGTGGTTCTGCACCACGTCCGAGAGTCCCAGCGCCAGGGACAGCGAGGTGAAGAAGGTCTCGCCGCCGGAGAGGGTGGCGGAGCCCCGCTGCAGGCCGGTGTTGTTGTCCAGCACCTCGATCTCCAGCCCGGCCTTGGCGTTGCGCCGGTCGGCGCCCAGCTTGTGGATCAGCTCGTAGCGGCCGCCGCTCATGCGCTCCATGCGCCGGTTGGCCGCCTCCAGGATCTCCCGGAACACCGCCCCCATGACGTAGCGGTCAAAGCTGAGCTTGCCGCCCTCGCTGTTCACGCCAACCGCCAGCGCCGCCAGATTCTCCAGCCGCCGCCAGGCGTCCTCCGTGCCAGCCAGGGCGTTTTTCGCCTCCGCCGCCCGCTCCAGAACCTGCCGGTGCTTCTGGAGAAGCCCCTCTTTTTGCAGGCATTCCTCGTTTGCCGATTGATACTGCTCGCCCAGGGTCCGGAGCTGCTCCTCCAGGGCGGCCAGATCGGTGTAGCTCTTCCCCTCCGTCTGCTCCCGCAGCTGCGCAAGGCCTTCCCGCGCGTGCCTCAGTTCCCCGTCAAAGTCGGACAAGAGCTGCTGCTCTCTCTTGAGCCAGAGATCCCCGTCGACGCTCCCGATGGGTGAGAGCGCCTCCTGCACCCGGGCGGGGTTTTCAAAGCCGCAGTCCGCCAGCACCCGCTCCTGCTCTTGAAGGGCCTGCTCCTGGGCCAGCGTCAGCTTGTCCACCGAGCTCTCCTTCTCCCGCAGACCGCCCTCCAGCTGGGCGCAGCGCTGCTTTGCCCCGGCAAGGGCCTCCTCGTGGGCGCGAAGCCGGGCAGAGAGCGCATGCTGCCGCTCTTCCAGCCGCATCTTTTCCTCCACCGCAGAGGCCTCGTCCGAAAAGGAAAGCTGCTTGCGGATCTCCGCGATGGCGGCCTCCGCCTCTCGGGCTGCGAGAAGCTGCTTCTGCTCCTCCGCCCGGAGCACCTCGATCCGCTCCGAGAGGTTCTGCCGCGCGTTCTCCTTTTCCTGGAGCTGGCGGCGGCAGTCTTCCCTTTCCGTCTGCCGCTGCCGCGCGGCCGCAAGCGCCGCCGCAGCGGTTCTTTCATTTTCCGCAGCCTTTTCGATCGCAGCGGGCAGAAGCTTCCCGTCGCTGAGCTGCGCCCAGTCGCCGCAGGCGGGCAAAAGACGCTGTGCGCGGGCAAGAAGCGTCTGCTTTCTGGTCTCCACCCGGGCCGCAAGGGCCTGGGTTTTTGTCTGCTGTTCGCTGCGGGCCTGCTCCGCCCGGGCCATGGCCTCCTTCGCCCGGTTCACCGCGTCCTCTCCCGGGGTGTCCTCCCGCCGCAGCGCAAGCTGCCCGAGGTGGCTCCGGCACAGGCGGCTGCCGCAGACCGGACAGTCCGCCGCGCCCTTTTCCTTCAGCTCGCCCCGCAGCGTATCGGCCAGCAGCCCCGCCTGCCCGGCGATGAAGCGCCGGTACAGCGCGGCATGGCGCTCCGCCGCCTCGGCCGCCTCCCCGGTGCGGGCGAGAAGCGCTTCCCGGGCCTGCTCCAGGGTCTTCTCCTGCCGCAGGATCGCCTCCAGCTCTTGCCGGATCCCGCTCTCCCCTGTCAGCTCCTCCAGAATTTCGCCGGCCCGCTCCCTTTGATGGGCGCAGGCTTGCGCCTCCGCCTCGACATTTTCCAGCTCCTTGAGCCGTTCGCCCAGGGCTTGCAGCGCTTCCTCCAGCTTGGCCATTGCCGCGGCCTGTTGCGCGAGCGCATCCCCGGCGCTGTGGGCGGCGGCGTCGGCCGCGTCCCTGGCCGCCTGCCGCCGATTCAGCTCCCCATAGCGGGGCAGCTGCGCCGCCAGCAGCCCGATCCGGTTGGTGACGGTCTCCAGCTCCTGACAGGCGGATGCGTCTGCGTCTACGGCGCGCTGCGCCTCGTCTAAGGTCAGGCGTCCATGCCGCAGCCGCTCCTGCCGGGTCTCGATCTCGGCCAGAAGGCTGTTCAGCGCGTCATAAGCCAGCTCGGCCTTCCGCAGAGCGGGCAGCGCCTTCCGATAGGCCGCGTCCGCCCGCTGCAGCCGCGCCCGGCGCAGATCCATCTCCTCCTGCCGCGCCTGGAGCGCCTGTAGGTGCTTCTGTTCCTTGTCGCGTCGGCTCAGCAGGTCGTTCACGCCCTCCGCCGCGCCCTTTTGGGTGTGCAGGGCGGTGAGCTGCCCGTGGAGGCTCTCCCGGGCGGCGCGGCTTTCCTCCAGCGCAGCCTGCTCCCGTTCCGTAAGCGCCCGCAGGTTCAAAAGCAGCTCCGGGTGCTCCGGCTGGAAGCCCTCCAGCTCCTCGCCTGTCAGCTCCTCGGGCGGAGTGAACTCCGTCTGCAGCAGCCGGCGCAGCTCCTCGCTGCGGCGCTCCCGGCGGCGGCGCAGCTCGTCCCGGGCGCCCTGCAGCAGGTTCTGGTACCAGACATAGAGGGAGTTGTCGAAGAGCTGCCCCAGGATCTCGTTTTTCTTGTCGCTGTCGGCCCGGAGGAACTCCTTGAACTCCCCCTGGGCCAGCATGATGATCTTGCGAAACTGCTCCGCGTTCAGCCCCAGCAGCTCCTCGCAGCGCTCCCGCACCCGGTCGCTGCCCTCCAGGGGCGGCCGCTCCGGCTCCTCCAGCGTCGCCGAGACCGTGCCGGAGCCGTACTGATCCTCCGTGCCCCGCTTTTTGGCGAAGTGGATTTTGCGGGTGACGGTGTAGACCTTCTCCCCCTGGGAAAAGCAGAGCTTCACCACCGTATCGGTGGATTTGGGCACATGGTCGCAGTGCAGCATGTCCCCCCGCCGGTCGTTGCCGCTGGCCACGCCGTAGAGAGCGAACATGATGGCGTCAAAAATGGTGGTCTTGCCGGCGCCGGTGTCCCCCGTCACCAGGTAGAGGCCCCGCTTGAGCTTGTCAAAGGGCAGCGCCGTTCGCTCCGCATAGGAGCCGAAAGCCGTCATTTCCAGCAAAATCGGTCTCATGGCCGCACCTCCTGTTCCGTCAGATAGTCCAGGAGCTTTTCGATCTCCTGCCCCGTCGGGACACCGTGGGGATCCGCGTTCTGCAGCAGCTCCCCGGCAAAGGCCAGCAGCGCCTGATCCTGCTCCGTGGGGGGCGTGCCGCCGCTGCGCTCGGCGTAGAAGTCGCAGAAGAGCTCCTCAACGCGCTTCTCCCGGACGGCCCCGGTGCTTGGCGCGGTGACTTCTCCCCGGAAGGGATCGTACTCCGAGCTTCTGTCCATCAGAATGCTGCCCCGGGAGCGGGCCAGCTCCTCAAAAAAGGCGCAGGTCTCCGGGCTCAGACGCCGGTCGGTGAGCACCAGGCGGAGATACTCCCCCGTCCGGGGATGCTGGAGCTCCGCCGCCCGCAGTTCCTCATAGGCGCCCCGCAGCTCCCGCATGGGGTGAAGGGGCGGAGTGTGCTGCAGCCGGATCTTCACCGGCTCTCCCTTCTCCCCCAGCTCCACCAGAAGCGGCCCCTTCTCCGCCTGGCGCAGCTCGTCAAAGTGGTAGCACAGGGGCGAGCCGGCGTAGCGCACCGTATCCCGGCCCACGGCGTAGGCCGCGTGGATGTGCCCCAGCGCCACATAGTCAAAGGCGTCGAAGGCGTGGAAATCCACCTGCCCCACGCCGCCCACCATGGACTCCGAACCGCCGCGGAGCGCCTCCACGCCGTTTGCCGTCACGTTTTGGTGGGCGATGAGCACGTTGCGCTCTCCGGGGTCGATGGGCTGCTCCGCCAGCAGGGCGCGCACCGCCGTGTCGTTGTCGCGGAGACTTTCATCCTCCAGGGTCTGGGCGATAAGGGCGGGGTAGACATAGGGCATCAGCCAGAAGCGGACGGGGCCGTGCTCATCCTCCAGGGTGACGCAGTCCAGCTTGCGGGAGGTGAAGAGCGGGCGGGAGATGAAAATATCCTTCTGCGCCAGCACCGGGCTCAAAAAGGAGAGCCGCTGGACAGAGTCGTGGTTGCCCGCCACCAGCATCACCGGGATCCCCTGCGCCGCCAGCCCCTCCAGCATCCGGCTCAGCAGCTCCACCGCGTCCCCGGAGGGGGCGCTCCGGTCATAGACGTCTCCCGCGATGAGCACCGCGTCCGGCCGCAGCTCCTCCGCCAGCGCCAGAAGGCGATCCACCCAAAAGCCCTGGTCTCCGTTTTCCAGCAGCGACACGCCGTGGATGGATTTGCCGAAATGCAGATCCGCAAGATGCAAAAAGCGCACGGCAATTCCCCCTTTTTTCTCTTGATTTGTTCTATTGTACTCTCCCCACGCCGCTCCGGTCAAGCAGAGCGCGAAAAAGAGGGCTGCGCCCGGAAAACTCCGCCTCCCGGAAGGGCTTTTTCCTTGACAGAAAACGGAAAATCCGGTATTCTGGACTTGCCATTCTATACAAAAAAGGAGGAAGCGTCCATGGACGGTGGAAGTAGTACCGGCACATCCGCAGGCCGAAGTACAGCGGCGGAACCCCTGCCCTTGCGGGCGCTTCCGTCCCATAACTAAATAGCGGAACTTCGGTCTGCCGTACCGGCCTTCCCTACCCTGAACATCATCTATCAGAAGGAGGAAAGACCAATGGCAGAACGCAACGCGACGCTTGGCAGCACCATCGAGGTGCTGCTGGGGGAAAAGAAGTATTCCACGATCAAGGACGTTCTCGTGACCATGGAGCCGGCGGATGTGGCCGGCATCCTGGAGGAGATCGGGGACGCCCGCATTCCCAAGCTCTTCCGTCTGCTGCCCAAGGAGCAGGCGGCGGAGACCTTTGCCGAGTTGGAGCCGGAGCTGCAGGAGCTTCTGATCCGCGGCTTTTCCGATGCGGAGCTGCACGACATCATCGAGGAGCTCTATGTGGACGACGCGGTGGATCTGGTGGAGGAGATGCCGGCCAATGTGGTCAAGCGCATTCTCGCCCAGGCCAACCCCGACACCCGCAAGGAGATCAACGACCTGCTGCGCTATCCGGAGAACTCCGCCGGCTCCATCATGACCACCGAGTATGTCTCCCTGCGCCCGGGCATGACCGTGCGGGACGCGATAGGCCGCATCCGCTCCACCGGCGTGGACAAGGAGACCATCTACACCTGCTATGTCACCGAGAGCCGGAAGCTGCTGGGGCAGGTCTCGGTGAAGGACATGATCCTCTGCGCCGACGAGAGCACCCCCATCTCGCAAATCATGGACGAGAACGTGATCTCCGTCAGCACCCTGACCGACCAGGAAGAGGTCGCCCAGATGCTCTCCAAGTACAACTTCCTGGCGCTGCCCGTCATCGACACCGATGGGCACATGGTGGGCATCGTCACCTTCGACGACGCCATGGACGTCATGCAGGAGGAGGTCACCGAGGATATTGAGAAGATGGCCGCCATCCTGCCCTCGGACAAGACCTATCTGCGCTCCAACGCCTGGGATCTGTTCAAGCACCGGATCCCCTGGCTGGCGCTGCTTATGGTGTCCGCCACCTTCACGGGCATGATCATCACCGGCTTTGAGGACGCGCTGGCCGCCGTGGTGGTGCTCACCGCCTTCATCCCCATGCTGATGGACACCGGCGGCAACTCCGGCTCCCAGGCCTCGGTCTCCATCATCCGCGCCCTGTCCCTGGGCGAGCTGGAATTTCAAGACCTGCCCAGGGTGATTTGGAAGGAGATCCAGACGGCGGTGCTCTGCGGCTGCGCGCTGGCGGTGCTGTGCTTCGGCAAGATCATGCTGGTGGACGTCGTGATGATGGGGGCGGAGATCTCCCTGCTCACCGCGGCGGTGGTCTGCGTCACCATGGCGGTCACCGTGCTCATCGCCAAGGTCATCGGCTGCACGCTGCCCATGGTCGCCCAGAAGCTGGGGCTTGACCCGGCGGTGATGGCCAGCCCCTTCATCACCACCATTGTGGACGCCCTGTCCCTGCTGGTGTACTTCGGCATCGCCAAGGCCCTGCTGTTTTAGGGAATATAAAACAACACACAGAGGCTGCATCCCAAAGGATGCGGCCTCTGTGTGTTGTTGTTTCTATCGCAGCGCGAGTATCTGCGGGCGGCTGATAGCCGCCCCTACGAATTACTTCCGGTTCTTCTGCCACAGGACCCACAGGCCCTTGAGCAGCAGGTCGTCGTCACAGGCGATCTCCCGCTTGCAGTAGGGGGTGATATAGGAGGCAAGGCCGCCGGTGGCCACCAGGTTGCAGGGATAGCCCAGCTCCGCCTCCATCCGCTCGATCATCCCGTCCAGGATGGCAGCGGTGCCGAAGACCGCGCCGGAGCGCATGCAGTCCACGGTGTTGGAGGAGATGGCCTTTTTCGGCGGAGTGATGGAGATCTCCGGCAGCAGGCTGGTGCCCGCGGCCAGGGCGCGGAAGCCCAGCTTCACGCCCGGCAGGATCGCGCCGCCCCGGAAGGCGCCGTCCTTGTCCACCACGGTGATGGTGGTGGCTGTACCCAGATCCATCACGATGGCCGGCGCGCCGTAGCAGCTAAGCGCCGCCACGCCCCCCACCAGCAGATCCCCCGCCAGGGTGCCGGGATCGTCGATGCGCAGGTTCAGCCCGGTCTTCATCCCGGGGCCTACCACCATGCAGTCCAGTCCCGTGACCTTCTTCACCGCATGGGTCAGCGGAACCGTCACCGGCGGCACCACGGAGGACAGGATCGCCCCCTCGAAACCCTTGGGGTCAAGGTTGGAGATGGACAGCAGCTGCATGAGCTTGATGGCGTATTCCGCGTCCGTCTCCCCCACGCGGGTCTGGATCCGGACGATGTCCCGGATCTCTCCTTCTTCGATGCAGCCGAAGACGATATTGGTATTGCCGACGTCGATGGCGAGGATCATGGCTGTTTCCCCTTTTCTTTATTGTTTGGGCTCCGCATTCAGGTGCTTGAAAAACTGCACCAGGCCGAACGCGATCAGCAGCGCGCCGGCAAAGGCGAATACCTGCTGGAAGTCAGCGGCAAAAACCCGGCTGACGCGGTTGGCGTCAAACACCGCTTGGTTCAAGTAGGCCTCCGCGCCATCCACATAGACGGTATAGCCGCGGGCAGCGGCATACAGCTGGAACAGCACCGTGCCGCAGAGCCTGTTGCCCAGTACCAGCAGCGCGCCAACCGCCATGCTGCCCACCGCGTGGGCGGAATATTTCGTCCGCACAGGAGCCTCCCGCTTCTCTTTCCGACCAATGGCGATCAGGCGCACGATGGTCGGGGCGAGCACCAGGTTCACCAGCAGCTCGAACACGAAATTCATGCCCACGATGCCCACGATCAGGAAGGTAAAGGCATTTTCCACGCCGTTGGCAACGCCCATGGCTCCGATCGCGTCCATAAAGAATACCAGGCAGCCCAGAATGAACACACCCGTGTTCACCACTGGGGCGGTAATGGCGGCCAAGGTCACCGCAAGAGTGCGATTCTTTTTCTCCAGTGCGCGGAAGACCAAACCGGCGCAGAGGCCGGCCAGGGTGCCCTTCAGCAGCACCGTCACCACCGTGCCGAAGACGCTCAAGGTGAGGAAGGCTGCGGCGTCACCGGAGATCAGCACTGCCACGCCGAACATAAAGCCCAGCCACGCGCCTGCTCCGGCGCCGTACAGCGCCGCGCCGATGACGATCGGCACCAGAACCAGGGAGATGGAAAACATGCCAAAGCGGATAAAGCTGCCCAGCAGCTGGAGTACGACAACGATGGCCGTCAGCAGAGCCACCCCCGTCATAGTGCGGGTTTCCATGCGGTTCTTTTTCATATTCAATTCCTTTCTGCTGTCGCCCCAGTCCAGCCGGGTGCGGCGCATTTGAATTTTAGTCCCTCCGGGCGCCCTTGTCAACGCCTTTTTGAAACCGGCAGTAAGACGCCGCAGGGGAAAAATTGTTTCCCCCTGCGGCGCAATTTTTCATTTCTTCAATCCCGGAACGTTACCTGGTCGTAGCCCTCATAGCTCTCCACCTTGAACCAGTAGCCAAAGGCCCGGCGGATCATGGCGTTCTTCTCCGTGTCTCGCCAGCCGTTGCCGGTGGATTCCAGATCCCCGTAGCCGATGTAGACGATCCGGGTCTCCGGCATGCGCTCCTGTCAGGCCAGATAGTCCTCCTCGGAGACGCCGGAGAATTTGATCATCAGAAACTTCATCTTCGGCAGATACTCCAGGAAGGACAGATCCGTCAGCCCGTCGTTCCGGGCGAGATTCAGCTCCTCCAGATTCGGAAGCCGGCAGAGGAAGCTATAATCCTCCACCAGGGGGCACATGAAAAGCTCCAGATAGTGCAGCTTCGTCAGATTCGCCAGGGGGCTTGCGTCCACCAGATGGGGATTGTCCGCCAGGATCAGCACCTCCAGATCCGTGAGCTTGCCGATCCAGGTCAGATCCGTCAGGTCATTGTGTCCCAGATCCAGGGCCCTCAGGCGCTTGCAGTACTTCATCAGCGGGTAGAGCTCCTCGTCGGTGAAGCGGTGCTTGATGCCGTCCAGCAGCGTGGAATAGACCAGGATATCCGTGGTGAGGATATGCCCGTCAAAGCGGAAGGACCAGTAGTAAAAGGCCTCGGGGTTGATCTCATACAGCCGATCCAGATCCTCCACCGTGGCGCCGGTGTCGATCACGTCGATATAGCTGAGCGCCGGCAGATAGCGCAGCGCATCCTCCAGCCCCTCCAGCCCCTGGGCTTTCAGCTCGGTGGCCGTGCTGGGGTAGACGGTTCCCTCGAACTCGTAGTTCCAGAGCACCTCGCAGTCCGGCCGCAGGCGATAGAGCTCCAGCAGCGCCTCATATTCCGTGCTGGCGGTGGCGTCGATGCGCTTCAGGCTCTCCCGCTCCGCCAGCGCCAGGATCTCCTCGGCGCTCTCGTCGGTGACGACCCACTCGGTGGGCTCCGGCGTAGGCTCCGGGGTGGGTTCCGGCGTAGGCTCCGGCGTTGGCTCCGGCGTTGGCGCTGCCGTTTCCTCCGGAAGGGGCGTTTCTTCGGTTGCGGTTGGCGCAGCCTCGCCGCAGGCGGCCAGAAACAGCGCCAGGATCAAGAGGCAGATAAGCGCGCGTTTCATGCCCCAGCCTCCTTTAATAGTGATAGAGCGCGTCGGCCAGCAGCTCCCCGTTCACCCAGCGCAGCACCACCTGGGCCTGATCCTCCACCTCCACCGGCCCCTGCAGGGCGGTGATGACGGTCTTGTAGTGCACATCCGCCAGCAGAAGTCCGCCGCCCAGATCGGCAATGTCCCCCACCTCGATGCTGAGGATCTCCACATCCCGGGTGTTGGCGTAGCCAAAGCTCTCCAGGGCCTGGTTGATGCGGGCGTAGAGCTGACTGCCCGGCACCGCCTGGGCGCGCAGCTCATTGTACCAGCGCAGGGCGCCGCCGCCGATGTCGGCGGAATAGAAGATGTAATCGTGCATGAATTCGGGGATGAAGGCCTCCACCGCGGCGCGATCCTCCGCCGAGCAGCGGAACAGGAAGTGCTCCTGATCCAGCTCCTCCGGCCCGAGCTCCCGGCCGGTCTCATCGAAAACCCGCAGCTCCGGCTCTCCCACGAAGGGGACGCTCTCATAGCGCACCATGGAGGGCAGCCCGTCATAGTGCAGGTAGCACTCCGCCAGGGCGTCATAGGGGATGCCGGTCTGGGTGATGCAGTCCTCCCCCAGGCGGCAGCCGCCCAGGTAGACGGTATAATCGGCGGGAACGGTGATCCCGGCGGTCCGGTAGAAGGGGGAGAAGTCAAACTGCTCCTCCACCGGCGCCCAGACAGGCACGCCATATCTCCCGTGCTCGGTCACGCCGAAGACCACGGTGCCGATCCAGCCGCCGTCGGCGCGCTTGATCCAGTAGATCAGCCGGTCATCCGCGCTGTCGGCGGCGTCATAAGTCAGATACACGCCCTTTAGCTGCTCCAGGGCCCAGGCCTGGTTTGCCTCCGGGCTCTGCACGGCGGGATCCAGATCCCCCAACGCCTCTACCGCGGCGGCGGGCAGGGTCTTCTCCAGCCCGTCCCGGTAGTCGGACAGGCAATACTTCACCTGGGACTTCTCATAGGCGATCAGATAGTCGTTCAGGATGAACAGCGCAGCCCCGCCAAGCATCAGCAGGATCCAGGCGTAGAGCAGCAGGAAGACGCCGAAGCGGCTCTTCTTTTTCTGACCGGGCTCCACGGTTTTCTCAGTCATTGCCGCGCCTCCCTTCCTTCAGCACCACAAAGCTGGTGGGAATGGGGCGGATCCCGATGACGGAGGCGCTGTTGTTGATATACTCGCCGTTATAATACATCATGCTGGAGGAGCCGCCGTCCAGATTCACGGCGTTCACCGCGCCGAAGCGCAGCATCACCTCCGCCACATCCGTGTAGCTGGCGCCCAGGCGGGAGGGCTGCCGCCCCTCGATGACCAGCATGAGGATGGCCCCGTCGGAGCGCTGACCGATGGCGGTGCGGGGGTTCAGGCCGCTGCGCAGATTCTCCTCCGGCGCCATCTCGCCGTTGATGACCAGGATCGGCCCCGGCGCAAAGCCGCAGCCCTCCTGGATATTCCAGTCGATCACGTCCCGGGCGGATTGGAAGCCCACCCGGAGCTTGTACTCGTCGTCGATGCCGACCCAGCCGTTGCCGATCCCCTTCCAGTTGCAGTAGGTCAGTCCCTCGTGTACGACCATCGTATCCGGGGTGGAGCCGTCGCCCTGGCCGTTTTTGTCCTCAAAGCCGCTGGCGTTGATGCCCGCCACGGCGTCCATCTCGTTTACATACCATTCCACCGAGTGGCCGCGGTGGCCGATCGTGCCCGGGTCGCAGCCCAGCACCACCCGGGATGGATCCAGCACGATGAGCATATAGCCGGTGTAGCTGCCGCCCCGGATGGGGACGAGGATCAGCCCGTCGCCGTCGTCATCCACATAGCCCCAGGCGTCGGCCACCGGCCCTTCGGCGTCCGCGGGAGCCGGCTCCGCGATCTCCACCAGAGAGGTGTCGGTCTGCGCCTCGATCTGCACCACCGGGCGGTTGATGATGGCGTCCACCTCCTCCGGGCTGAGGAAAATATCCGCCAGAAAGCCGATGGCGCTGGTTTCCTTCACGGTGAAAACAAACTTTTCCCGCGCCGTTTCCGAGCCGCCGTGGCAGAACACAAAGACCGCCCCCAGGATCACGACGACCAACACCGCCGCGGTCACCAGCAGCACGGCCAAAAAGCGCAGCAGCGTCTTCCCGATCAGCCTTCCGATCTGCCTCTTCGGTTTTATCGCTTCATCCATCGTCATTCACCAAATCATGCAATCTCTGTTCGTGCTTAGCGCAGGCCGGCCAGGGTCATGAGCCGCTCCACCGTGGAGACAGCCTTTTCGCTCCAGGGATAGCCGCAGTCCTCGCAGCCGGCGTCCGAGAGCAGGCCCATTGCCTGGGCGGCGTCCTCCCCGGTGAGGAGCTGGACCATTCCGTCCACGGCGGCCAGCTGCTCCAGGAAATCCGCGGGGATCCCGTCCTCCGGCTCTCCCAGCCAGGGGCTCAGAGCGGAGAGCAGCTCCTCGTCCGTAAGCTCCGCCTCCTCCGCCCAGTCCAGCAGCTTTGCCGCCATGGAGACCGCCCGCAGGGAGCTGCCGGCGGTGCCGATGCTCACAGTCTCCCGCAGCTCGCCAAGGAGCGCATAGAGCTCCTCTCCGGCGGGAGCGGGCGTCGCCTCCGGCTCGACCGCCGCAGGGCCTTCCGGCGCCTCCGGGGCCTCCGCCTCGGGAACCTGGCCGCAGGCACAGAGCAGCAGCATACCTGTCAGCAGCAGCAAAAACAGCTTTTTCATCGGGTGTTCTCCCCTTTCTGCACAGATAAAAACAGTATAGCACCCCGCAGAAAAAAGGGAAAGGATTTTTTACATTTCTTTTACATTTATTGTGTTACGATAAAAAATACTTGACTTGCGGAAAGCATCGTGCTATGCTGAGGACGCAATTGAAAAGGAGCTCAATTTCAAAGGAGGCATGCAAAAATGCGGCAAAAAGCTCTTTCCAACTGGCTGAAATTCATTATCATCGGCGTGGGTATCTGCGGGCTGGTGGTCTATCTGCTGGTGGTGCCCATGCTGGGGCAGACGGTGGCCGTGGCGGAGGACGGGGTCTTTGACCATCTGTACTGGCCTTGGCTGGTATTCATCTGGGTGACGGCGCTGCCGGTCTACGCGGCACTGGCCTTCGGCTGGATCATCGCCGTGAACATTGGGAGGGATCGCTCCTTCTGCGTGGAGAACGCCCGGCTTCTCAAGTGGATCTCCGCCCTTGCCGCCGCGGACGCGGCCTTTTTCTTCCTGGGCAACATCCTCTATCTTCTGCTGGGCTGGAGTCACCCCGGCGTCACGCTGCTGTGCCTGCTGGTGGTCTTTGTGGGCGTGGCCATCTCGGTGGCGGCCGCGGCGCTTTCCCATCTGGTGATGAAGGCGGCCGCGCTGCAGGAGCAGAGCGAGCTGACCATATAGGGCGCGGCCATGGAAGACGAGATCATTTTCAACATTGACGTGATGCTGGCCAAGCGCAAGATGAGCGTCACGGAGCTGGCCGACCGGGTGGGCATCACCCTGGCCAACATGTCCATCCTGAAAAACGGCAAGGCCAAGGCGGTGAAGATCAGCACCCTCTTAAAGCTCTGCCAGGCGCTGGACTGCCAGCCCGGAGATCTGCTGGAATACCGGAAAAATTCGGAATTCGGAATTCGGAATTCGGAATTGTAAAACTTCTATTCTCGACGGAACCTTTTGCGCCGCCCAAACGTTTTTCTGGCAGAGGGGCAGGGCTTCCCTGGCACTTCGGATGACAAATCCCGAATAAAGGAGGAATATTCCATGCAAAAAGCAAAGCGATCAAATAAGCTGATCGCATTTCTTTTGGTTCTGCTGTTGAGCTGCGCTGCTGTGGGCTGCGCGGGCGTTTCAACGGTGGAACGCAAGATCCCCGCGGGTTATCTGCAAAAAGAGGAGCATTTCGATCCGGACGGGTTCCAGGACTATGTGGACTACTGCAAATATTGGTATCCCGATGGGGAAGCGTTTGCGCAGGACGGGCGCTGGCATCCGGTCTCCGAAGAGGAGATCGAAGAGATCCGGGGCTATTTTGAAAACTTCCGGGCTTGGATGGAATCGGACAGGCGGCTGGACGAATATGACTTTGACCCGGCCTGCATCGGCGCGGGAGACTATGTGAGGATCGAGATCGGCTCCACCCACTGGAGCCAGTATGACGATTATACCCTGTTTTTTTTCGACGTCGAGTCAGGAATTTTGTACTACATCCATTCCAACATATGAAATGAGGAACAAAAACGGAGATAGGCACAACTTTTGAAGTGCCTATCTCCGTTTTTTGCGCAAAACTCACAAGCTCACTCCAGCTCAAACGCGCCGGTGTAGAGCTGGTAGTAGGTGCCCTTCTCGGCGATCAGCTTCTCGTGGCTGCCGCGCTCGATGATGCGCCCGTGATCCAGCACCATGATGACGTCGGAATTCATGACGGTGGAGAGCCGATGGGCGATGACAAAGACGGTGCGGCCCTCCATCAGCTTATCCATGCCCTTTTGCACGATGGCCTCGGTGCGGGTGTCGATGGAGGAGGTGGCCTCGTCCAGGATCATCACCGGCGGGTCCGCCACCGCCGCCCGGGCGATGGCGAGCAGCTGCCGCTGGCCCTGGGAGAGGTTGGCGCCGTTATTCTGGAGCTGGGTCTCATAGCCCTGGGGCAGACGGGTGATGAAGTCGTCGGCGCCCGCCAGCTTCGCCGCCCGGATGCAGTCTTCATCCGAGGCGTCCAGGTTGCCGTAGCGGATGTTCTCCATGACGGTGCCGGTAAAGAGATTCGTCTCCTGCAGCACGATGCCGAGAGAGCGGCGCAGATCCGCCTTCTTGATCTTGTTGATGTTGATGCCGTCGTAGCGGATCTTGCCGTCGGCAATGTCATAGAAGCGGTTGATGAGGTTCGTGATGGTGGTCTTGCCCGCGCCGGTGGCGCCCACGAAGGCCACCTTCTGGCCGGGCTCGGCGTAGACCGAGATGTCATGGAGCACGGGTTTATCCTCCACATAGGCAAAGTCCACGTCCACCATGCGCACGTCGCCCCGCAGGGGGGTGTAGGTGACGCTGCCGTCCGCCGTGTGGGGATGCCGCCAGGCCCAGTGGCCGGTGTGCTCCGCGGTCTCGGTGACGCTGCCGTCGGGCAGAACCTTGGCGTTCACCAGGGTGACATAGCCGTCGTCCACCTCCGGCGCCTCGTTCACCAGACTCAGAACGCGCTGGGCGCCCGCGCCGGCCATGACGATGGAGTTAATTTGCTGGCTGAGCTGGTTCACGTTGCCGGTGAACTGCCGGGACATGTTCAGGAAGGGCACCAGCACCGTGATGTCGAAGACCATGCCGGAGAGGCTCACGCTGGGGGCCTTTGTCAGAATGAGGACGCCGCCCACCAGAGCCAGGCCCACATAGAGGATATTGCCGATGTTGGAGATGATGGGGCCCAGGGTGCTGGCGAAGGCGTTGGCCTTGTAGCTGACCTCGAAGAGCTCCCCGTTGACCTTGTCGAAATCCTCGATGCTCTGCTCCTCGTGGCAGAAGACCTTGACCACCTTCTGGCCGCTCATCATCTCCTGGGCGAAGCCCTCCATGGCGCCCACGGACTTCTGCTGGCGCATGAAGTACTTGGCGGAGCCGCCGCCCACGGTCTTGGTGACGAAGAACATGGCCGCCACGCCCAGCAGCAGCACCAGGGTCATCCAGAGGCTGTACCAGAGCATGATGAAGAACACGGCCAGCACGATGGCCACCGAGCGCACCAGCGAGGGCAGGGAGTTGGAAACCAGCTGACGCATGGTGTCGATATCGTTGGTATAGAAGCTCATGATGTCGCCGTGCTGGTGGGTGTCGAAATAGCGGATGGGCAGATCCTGCATGCCGTTGAACATTTCCCGGCGCATCTTGTCCAGGAAGCCCTGGGTCATGACGGCCATGAGCTGGGTCTCCAGGGTCAGGGAGCAGATGGAGACCACATACAGCCCGATCAGCAGGAAGATATAGGGCAGCAGCTCCGCCTTGGCGGCGGCCCAGTCGCCGGATTCCACCCACTTCTCGATCACCTCCAGGATTTTCTGAATGAAGACGGAGGGGATGGCCGCCACGATGGCGGAGAAGAGGATGCAGATCATGGCCAGAGGCGCCAGGCGGGGGTAGTAGCCGAAGAACTTTTTCAGCGTCCATTTGATGGCGCCGAAGTTCTCCTTCAGCATTTCGCCGCGGGATTTATGCATCTTCCTCACCTCCCTTGGTCTGCTGTTGGTAGATCTCCCGATAGATCTCAGAGGACTGCATCAGTTCCTCATGGGTGCCGCGATCCACGATGCGGCCGTTTTCCATCACCAGGATCAGATCCGCGTCCTCCACGGAGGCCACCCGCTGGGCAATGATGATCTTGGTGGTCTCGGGGATGTAGTCCCGGAAGCCCTTGCGGATCAGGGCGTCGGTCCGGGTGTCCACGGCGCTGGTGGAGTCGTCCAGAATGAGGATCTTCGGCTTTTTCAGCAGGGCGCGGGCAATGCAAAGCCGCTGCTTCTGCCCGCCGGAGACGTTAGAGCCTCCCTGCTCGATGTGCCGGTCGTAGCCGTCCTCGTGGGCCATCACAAATTCGTCCGCCTGGGCAAGCCGGCAGGCCTCCCGGATCTCCTCCTCCGTGGCCTCGGGGTTGCCCCAGCGCAGATTCTCCCGCACAGTGCCGGAGAAGAGCTGGTTTTTCTGCAGCACCACCGAAACGGCGGAGCGCAGGGTCTCGATGTCGTAGTCCCGCACGTCCACGCCGCCCACCTTGACGCTGCCCTCGGTCACGTCATAGAGCCGGGGGATCAGCTGGATCAGGGTGGTTTTGCTGGAGCCGGTGCCGCCCAGGATGCCCACGGTGGCGCCGGAGGGGATGTGCAGGTCGATCTGATCCAGGGCGTTTTTCTCGGCCTGGGCGCTGTACTTGAAGCTGACGCCCTCAAAGTCGATGGAGCCGTCGGAGACCTCTGTCACCGGGTTTTCCGGATTGCGCAGAGAGGGCTCCTCGTTCAGCACCTCGCTGATGCGCTTCATGGACTCCCAGGAGATGGTCATCATGACGTAGATCATGGAGATCATCATGAGGCTCATGAGGATCTGCATGCCGTAGGTGAGCATGGCGGAGATCTGGCCCACATCGATGGTGGTTCCCTTGTTCGTGACAATGAGCTTGGCGCCCACCAGCAGCACGAAGACCATGTTGAAGTTCATGCAGAGGGTCATCAGCGGGTTATTCAGCGCCACGATCCGCTCCGCCTTGGTGAAGTCCCTGGCGATGCTTTCGGAGGCGGCGGCAAACTTTTCCTTCTCGTAGTTCTCCCGGGCGAAGCCCTTCACCACCCGCATGCCGCGCACGTTTTCCTCCACGGACTCGTTCATCCGGTCGTAGCGGCGGAAGACCGAGTGGAAGGCGGGCATGGCCTTGCGGGCGATGACGATCAGGCCGATGAGCAGCACCGGCACGATCACCAGGAAGGTGGCGGCCAGGCTCCCGCCCATGCGCCAGGCCATCACGATGGAGAAGGTGAACATCAGCGGCGCGCGCACCGCGGCCCGGATGGTCATCATGAAGGCCATCTGCACGTTGGTGATGTCCGTGGTCAGGCGGGTGACCAGGGAGGCGGTGGAGTACTTGTCGATATTCTCAAAGGAAAAGCTCTGGATCCGGCGGAACACGTCACCCCGGACGTTTTTGGCAAAGCCGGCGGAGGCCTTGGCCCCCATGAAGCCAGCACCGCCGCCGCAGCAGAGGCTCAGAAGCGCCATGCCCACCAGGATCAGACCCATCTTCACCACGCCGCCCATGGGGTCGCCGGCCTTGATGCTGTTCACCAGATCCGCCGTGCGGGTGGGGATCAGCACCTCCAGAAAGACCTCTAAAATGATGAAAAACAGGGTCAGGAGCGTGGGCGTCCTGTATTCGCGGATGCATTTGACAAAGGTTTTAATCACAGCCGCAATCCCTTCCTTTCTTACAGTCTTGCCGGGCGTTTTGCAGCATCACGTCCGTGGCGGAGAGGATCGCTTCGATCTGCTCCGGCGAAAGCCCCCTGCAGAGCCAGGAGAAGGTCTTGTTTTCCACTTCGGCTACCTCGTCCCGCAGCAGATAGGCCTTCTCCGTCGCGTGGATGCACTTGCAGCGCCGGTCGCGCCCGCTCTGCTCCGCGCGGAGGAATTCCTTCTTCTCCAGGCGCTTGAGGATCTCCGTCATGGTGGGATGGGCAAGCCTGGTGGCCTCCTCCAGGTCCCGCTGGCTGATCTCCTCCTTGCCCCGGCGCTCCATGCGCATCAGCGCGCCCATCACGCCGAACTGCACCCCGGTCAGCTCCTTCTCCGCCAGCATCTCGTCCATCTTCTTTTTGAACGAGCGGTGCAGCAGGGAAAAGCGGAGCCCGACGGGCATGTTTCCGTCCATAGCATCACCCCTATAATATGTCGTGTGCGACCTATTTTAGCACACCGTCCGGAAAAGTCAAGGGAAAAAGACGCAAAAAGCTGTCGCCGTCTCTTCCGCCCGTAGGGACCACCATTGGTCGTCCGGATATCGAATATGGGCGCGGATCGGCGGAGCGATCTGGGGATCGCTCCCTACGGGGGACTCCCTCCGTCGCGGCGCTTGCGGAGGGCGCGCCGCGACACCTCCCTCAGAGAGGGAGGCTCTGTCTGCCGCCGTAGGGGCGGGCATAGCGACGCGCGAGAAACGCGCGACGATCCCAGCTCTGCTTGCGCCCGCCCGTGAGCGCATGAAAAAAGTGCGGCGAATTCACCGCTTGAGTCGAATTCGCCGCACATGTTTTCATTTTTATACCTGATCCTGCCGGGAGGGGCCCTAAAGGACTAGCTTCGCGTCGCAAGTCCCTCCCCTACGGTCTGAATTTGGACTCAGATCTTCTCCAGATCCTTCAGGAACAGGGCTGCCTCCGCGTCGGAGGGGATGAGCCAGCCGGAGCGGGGGGAGACCGTGAAGGCCATCACCGCGGGACCGTCCATCAGGCAGCTGCGCTTGAACTGCTGGGAGAAGAGGCGCTTGCACCAGCTGGTGAGCCAGCGCTTCAGCTCCTCGTCGCTAAACTCGTCGCCGTAGGCGGCCTTGGCCAGCCGGAAGACCTTGGAGGGAGCAAAGCCGTCCTGCAGGATGTGGTAGGTGAAGAAGTCCTGCAGCGCGTAGGAGCCCACCGCGTCCTCGCTCTTCTGCTCGATGAGATCGTCGTGGATGGGCAGCAGCTCCGGGGTCACGGGGCAGTCCAGCACGTCGTAGAGGGCGGCCTTCAGCACCTTGTCCTCGGTGGTGGCGGCGATGTGGCTCACGGCGGCGCGCACCTGGGTCTTGGTGAGACCAAGGTTCACATCGTACATGCTGGTGTGGTCGCCGTTGTAGGTGCACCAGCCGTCGATGAACTCGCTGAGATCCTCGGTGCCCACATCCAGGCCGTTCACCTTGTTGGCGATGTCCATGAGCACCTGGGTGCGCTCCCGCGCCTGGGCGTTCTCGAAGGCGATGGAGTAGTCGTCATGGGCGTGGCCGATGTCGTCAAAGTGCTGATACACGGCCTTGCCGATGTCGATGACGCGGACCTCACAGCCCCACTGCTCGGCCACCACGATGGCGTTGGACTTGGTGCGGGAGGAGGTGCCGAAGCAGGGCATGGTGCAGGCGATGACGTTGGTCGAGGGCAGACCCATGCGCTTCACAGCCAGAGCCGAGATCATCACGGCAAGCGTGGAGTCCACGCCGCCGGAGATGCCCACCACGCAGTGGGTAAGGCCGGCGTATTCCATGCGCTTGACGAGGCCCGACACCTGCAGGTCGATCATCCGCTCGCAATAGGCGGGCAGCTCGGCCGGGTTCTCCGGCAGATGGGGGTGCTTGTTGTAGTGCCGGGTGAGGGCGGTGTCCGCCGGCTCCTCGCCCCAGGCAAAGCTGGTGTAGTCCTCGTCGATCATGTCGAACTCGCCGCTGTCCCGACGGAGGTTCGTCAGAAGCTCCACGTCGATCTCGCTGAGAGCCAGGCTCTGGCGGGCGGGGCCGTTCTGCTCGTCCTGGGCCAGGATCTCGCCGTTCTCCGCCACCAGGCAGAGGCCGGTGTAGACCCGGTCGGTGCTGCTCTCCCCCTTGCCGGGGGCGGCCAGCACGAGAGCCGCGTTCAGGTGGCGGGAGCTTGCTTTTGCCAGCAGCTCCGCCTCGGCGGTGCTGGAGACGGTGGCGGGGAAGGCGGCCATCTGGCAGACGATCTGCGCGCCGGCACGGGCGTGGCGGGTGGTGTCCGTCCAGATGCTCTGGATATCGTTCCCCAGATCCACGGCCACGTTCAGCTCCGGCAGCGCGTCACAGTTGAACAGGGCGTCGCTGCAGAGGGGAACGGTGCCGAAGCTGTCCAGCTCGATCTCATGATAGTCCCCGTCGCCGCTTCCGTTGAAGCTGCAGCTCGCCGTCCGGCGGGGGACGAAGGCGATCAGCTCGCCGTCCCAGAGGACGGCGGCCACGCTGTAGACCCGGGGGCCGACTGCCAGGGGCAGACCCACGAAGGCCAGCACGTCCGTTCCGGCGGAGGCCTCCACCACCCGAACCAGGGCCTTTTCCGCTCCGTCCAGGATCACCCGGTGCCGGAAGAGATCCCAGCAGCTGGCGCCGGTGAGGGTCAGCTCGGGAAACACCAGCACCTTGACGCCTTTTTCATCCGCCTCGCGGATGCAGTCAATGACCCGCTGGGCGTTATAATCGCAGTCGGCCACCTTGATGACAGGGGACGCCGCCGCGACCTTCACAAATCCGTCTTTCATCTCTTATATTCCTTTCTGCTCCAACTTTATTCCGTCTTGGGTCTCGGGAAAAACACAGGCCCTCAGGGCTCCTCCACGGGACGTGTGTGCATGTAGTACTGGACGCAGCTGTACTCTCTCAGCAGCGCCTCCCCCGCGGGGCTCAGGCTGTGGCGGAAGACCCCGTCCTCCACATAGGAGCCGTTGTTGTTGATCACCGGCAGATGCTCCATACAGGCAGCGGTATACTGCAGATAGGAGCTGCCCTGCCAGCCCAGCGCGTCAAAGAGCAGGGCCATCAGATACCCGGGGCTGACCGCGGGGCCCTCCCCGATAAAATCGCTGCCCAGCAGCGCCTTGGCTGCGTCGTTTGCCCAGATCATGTAAGGGGTGCCGCTGCGGCGCAGGAAATCCTCCCCCGTGTCCGCGTAGATCACGCCGCACGCGGCGTAGATGTCCTGGCTGCCCAGGGTGGGGGGATGGTCGCCGTAGATCAGCACCACCACCGGCTCCGGCGCGCTCCGGATCTGCTCCAGCTCCTGCCAGAGCACGTCCTGGGTCTCCGCCATCAGCGCCAGGTAGGCGTTCAGCGCCTCCCGCGTCTCGGGCGAGACGCTGTCATCCAGCCAGTAGCGTCCCTGGTAATTGACAGAATCGGCGGTGTAGGGGCCGTGCCCCTGGAGGCTGACGTTGAAGGAGAAGACCTGCTTTCCCTCGGCGATGTCCTCCCGGAAAAGGCGGAAGACCTCCGGCAGAAAGATCCCGTCGCAGTTCCATTTGCCGCCAGTCAGGGCGTTATAATGGTCGGCCGCGAAGAAATACTCCGCAAAGCCCAGGTACTTGCAGACATTGACCCGGTTATAGAAGTCCGCGCGGTTGGGGTGGCTGCCGGTGGTAAAATAGCCCTGCTCGTCAAAGTAGCGGACGAAGGAGCTGTGATCCCGGGTAACGTCGGGCATGCTATAGTCCCCGGTGAGGACGCAGCGCTCCGTGCGGATGGTGCCGCCGCCGATGACGCTGGGCACCATGGTGCCGGAAATGCTCTCGGCCTGGATCCGGTGCAGCAGGTCATAGGTTCCCGGCGCAACGCCGGAAAAGCCTGCGGCCTCCAGATCCGTGAAGGACTCCAGCTGCAGCACCAGGATGTTCACCCGGCGCTCCCCCGGAATGTCCGCCTCGGGATAGCGCGCCAGCACCGCTGCCGCACGCTCCGGGTCGTAGCCCTCCGGCGGTCGGGGGCGACTGGTCTCGATGCTGTGCAGAAAGGGGTAGACAAAGCCCGCGGCGATGAAATTCTGCTGCTCGCTGATGTTGCCGATGTAGGTATTCCGGGCGGAGACCTGCTGGTACAGCTCCCGGTTGGCATAGACGCCGAACCACAGGGGCACGGCGGCCAGCACCGCCAGCGCGCCGACGGCGAGCCGCTGCCGTTTCCCGGGGCGGAGCCGCGCCAGCAGCCCCAGGGCGGGCGTGCTCAGCAGCACCCAGGCCGCCGCCAGCAGGACGCGCTTGTTGAGCGTCAGCGGATAGGCGCCCGCCACCTGCAGTCCCGCCAGAACGGAGTCCATGTCCTGAAAGGTGAAGGGCTCGTAGCGGAACTGGATCTTGTAATAGTCTCCCGCGGAGGCCAGCAGCACGGGCAGCGCGCTCAGCAGGAAGGCCAGCCAATTCCGGCGGCAGAGGCAATAGAACAGGGTCTGCAGCAGCAGGACCGGCAGCCAGTTCAGCAGCAGGATGACCGGGTGGGTGAAATAGCCGATGAACTCCTCCACCTCGTAGGTGCCGACGGCAAGCGCCAGGCTCAGCACCGTGGTGCCCAGGGAGCTCAGCAGCAGCGCCGCCAGGTTCCAGGCCGTGAGCAGACCGCGCTGCCAGGGCTGCTCCAGCTCGCCCCCGTGCCTTGCCCGCAAAAGGGCAAGGGCTTTTGTCTTGGTCTTCACGCCTGTTTAGAAGCGGACGCGGGCCTCGATATAGTCCTTGACTTCCGCGATGGGGATGCGCACCTGCTCCATGCTGTCCCGCTCCCGGATGGTGACGCAGCCGTCATTCTCGGAATCGAAGTCGTAAGTCACGCAGAAGGGGGTGCCAACCTCGTCGGCCCGGCGGTAGCGCTTGCCGATGGAGCCGGTCTCGTCGTACTCCACCATGAAGGACTTGGACAGCTCGTCCCGGATCTCCATGGTCTTCTCGCCCAGCTTCTTGGAGAGGGGCAGGATCGCGGCCTTGATGGGGGCCATGGCGGGGTTCAGGTGCAGCACCACGCGCACATCGTTCTTCTCCGCGTCCACGACCTCCTCGTCGTAGGCCTGGCAGAGCAGGGCCAGCACCGTGCGGTCCAGGCCGTAGGTGCTCTCCACGATGTAGGGCACGTAGCGCTCGTTGGTAAAGGGGTCGATATACTCCAGCTTCTGGCCGCTGTACTCCTGGTGACGGCTCAGGTCGAAGTCGGTGCGGTCGTGGGTGCCGTTGATCTCGCCCCAGCCCAGGGACGGGAAGAGGAACTCGATGTCGCAGGCGGCCTTGGCGTAGTGGGCCAGCTTCTCATGGTCGTGGAAGCGGAGATTCTCCTCCGGCAGACCCAGATCCATGAAGAACTTCTTGCCGAATTCCTTGAAGTAGGCGTAGAAATCAAGATCCTCGCCGGGCTTGCAGAAGGTCTGGAACTCCATCTGCTCGAACTCGATGGTGTCTGGCCGATGGAGAAGGGCAGCTTTGTGCGCATGGAGCGCAGCACGTTGGGGTAGTTCACATACTCGCCCTGGGCGTTCTCCGGGCGGAGATAGATGACGGACTTGGCGTCGTTGGTGACGCCCCGGTAGGTCTGGAACATCAGGTTGAATTCCCGGATGTCGGTGAAGTTGTGCTTGCCGCAGTTGGGGCAGGGGATGTGGTGATCCTTGATGTACTGGAACATCTGCTCCTTGGTCATGCCGTCGGCATGGGCCTCGGGATCAAAGTCGTCGATCAGATTGTCGGCGCGGAAGCGCATCTTGCACTCCTTGCAGTCCAGCAGCGGATCGGAAAAGCTCTGCACATGGCCGCTGGCCTCCCAGACCCGGGGGTTCATCAGAATGTCGGCGTCCACCTCATAGCTGTTGCGGCGCTCCTGGATGAAGCGCTTGCGCCAGGCGTCCTTCACATTGTTCTTGAGCCGGGTGCCCAGAGGGCCGTAGTCCCAGGTGTTGGCAAGGCCGCCGTAGATCTCCGAGCCGGCGAATATGAAGCCGCGGTTTTTGCACAGGGCGATGATCTTGTCCATGGTTTTTTCGGTGTTGTTCATGTTTTTCTTCCTTTCCTGCGGCTGGCTGCCGCAGAGATCAAGTTATTGTATGAAGGCAGCGCTTTCACAAAAAAATAGTATAGCACATTCTCCCCCCGGCAGCAAGAAAAAATGCGCAGCAGAGCGGCTTTTCCGCAGTCCCGCCACAAAATCCTTAATCTTTCTGAATTTCCGAAAAATTTCTCTTCCATCCCGGGTCGAATGGTGTATAATAAGGTTACATAACTATTTATTCGAGGCGGCAAGATGGCAGCTCAAAAGAAACAGAAAAAAAGCTCCGGCAGAGGGTGGAAGCTCACCCTGCTGCTGTTCTTCGTTGTGATCATCGGCGCGGGGGCGGCGCTTTTTACCCTGGACGGGCGGCATGTGCAGTTTCGCCTGGTGGGAAGCTCGGAGATCACCGTGCCCTATGGCGTAGAATACGTGGATCCCGGCCGCAGCGCCGTCACCACCGGGCGGCTCTTCGGCCCCGGCGTGCGGGAGCTGCCGGTGGAGACCCAGGGCACCGTGGACACCAACACCATCGGCACCTATATCCTCACCTATTCCACCGAGTTTCTGTCCACCACCTACACCGCACGGCGGGTGGTCCATGTGGCGGATCTGACGCCGCCCACCATCACCCTCCAGACCGTGGACGGCTATGAGCCCAGCTGGTTCACCGGCTACGAGGAGGAGGGCTTCCTGGCCTGGGACGATATAGACGGAGACGTGACCGCCCTGGTGCAGCGGGAGGATCTGGGCGACCGGATCGAGTACCGGGTCACGGACAAGGCCGGCAACGAGGGTCTGGCCGTGCGGGAGCTTTCGGCTGTCGCGCCGCCGGAGATCAAGCTCAACGGCGGGGAGAACATGACCATCAGCGCCCGCATCGAGTTTGAGGATCCGGGCTTCACCGCCGTGGACGGCAGCGGGAACGATCTCTCCGAGTATGTGCAGGTGGAGGGCAAGGTGACGCCTTACCGGGCGGGCACCTACGAGCTGGTCTACAGCATTTCCAACGATTCGGGCGACACGGTGAGCGTGACGCGGACGGTGGAGGTGGAGCCGGTGGAGATCCCCGCCACGGTGCCGCCAGACGAGAAGACCATCTATCTGACCTTTGACGACGGCCCCGGCCCCTACACCGAGCATCTGCTGGACATTCTGGCCGAATATGACGTGAAGGCGACCTTCTTTGTCACCTGCCTGAATCCGGAGTATGAGGATATGATCGGCCGGGCCTATCGGGAGGGGCACACCATCGCCGTCCACTCCGCCAGCCACAACTACTATCTGATCTACGCCAGCGAGCAGAACTTCATGAACGACTTCAACGAAACCGAGGAGATGATTTTCCGGCAGACCGGGGAATACACCCGCCTGTTCCGCTTCCCCGGCGGCAGCTCCAACACCGTCAGCAACTTTAACCCCGGTATCATGTCCCGCCTCTCCTCCACCATGAACGACATGGGCTACCAGTACTTTGACTGGCATGTGGACAGCGGCGACGCCGGCGGCACCAACACCACCCCGGGGGTGGTGGCCAACGTCACCTCCGGCTGCGCGGAGCGGCGCACCTCCATCGTGCTGCAGCACGACGTGAAGGACTACAGCGTGAACGCCGTGGAGCAGATCATCACCTGGGGGCTCCGCAACGGCTACACCTTCCGGGCGCTGGAGCTGGACAGCCCCACGGCCCACCACCGGATCGCGAATTAGTGCGTAGTGCTTAGTGCGTAGTGCGCAGCGCTTTTCACTTCCCTCGTCCCCTAAGTACTAAGCACGAATTCCTAACTGCTGTAGTGGTGCTTCGTGCTTGGAAAAGCGCAAGAATGCCCCTCCCGCAAATTGCGGGAGGGGCATTTTGTGTTTTTTATTCGGCGGTACCTTTGCCCTCGCCGTCGGGCTTGCCCTTGCCCCGGGGACGGCGCCGGCGATTGCCGCCGCGATGCCCTTCCCTGGCGGGCTCGCCTTCCCCCTTCGGCGCCTTCTCGGCCCTGGGGGGCTTCTCCTCCCTGGGCGCCGGGGGCTTGGCGGCCTTGTCCTCGGCCTTCACGGCCTTCACATGGCTGTGCCGCCGGCCGAAGCTCTTCTTGTGCTCCTCCTGGGGCTTCTGCTCGGGCTCGGGGCTCTCCGTCTTCTTCCGGACGGGCTTGGGCTGCTTCTGCTTCTTCTCCCCGGCGGGCTTGGCCGGGCTCTCCTCCCGGACGGGCGCGGCGCTCTCGCCCTTGCCCTTGCCCCGGCCGCCTCTGCGGCGGCGGCTCCGGCGGTTCTCCTCCTGGGGCTCCTGGACAGGCACCGTCTCCGGCACCGGCTCCGGCACCACCGGGATCGCCCAGACATCCTCCGGCGCTTCCGCTGCCTCCGTCTCCTCCGGCACATAGTTCAGCACATGGGGCGGCTCTTCTCCGTCCCGGGGCCGTCCTCCGGGGACGGCAGCCAGCTCGTTGGCCTTGTAGAGATGCAGGGTGTCGTCCTTATCCGCATCCAGCTTGACCTTCACGGTCTGGCGCAGGAGATTGACCTGGGCGGCGGTACCGTAGCCGTCGATGGTCTCCACAAAGGCGCCCTGCTTGGGCACCTTCTTGATCAGATCCTCATAGGCCTCCTGCTCATAGCGCAGGCAGCACATGAGCCGCCCGCAGCTGCCGGAGATCTTGGTGGGGTTCAGGGACAGGGACTGGATCTTGGCCATCTTGGTGCTGACCGGCTGGAAATCCTCCAGAAACTGGCTGCAGCAGTAGGGGCGGCCGCAGATGCCGATGCCGCCGATCATCTTGGCCTCGTCCCGGACGCCGATCTGCCGAAGCTCGATGCGGTTGCGGAAGATGCCGGCCAGATCCTTCACCAGCTCCCGGAAGTCCACCCGCCCGTCGGCGGTGAAGAAGAACAGGGTCTTGTTCCCCTCGAAATTGCACTCCACGTCCACCAGTTTCATCTCCAGGCCGTGCTCGGCGATCTTCTGCTGGCAAATCTGGAAGGCCTCCTTCTCCCGCTTCTTGTTGAGCTCCGCGATCCGAAGATCGTCGGCGGTGGCGATCCGCGCCACGGGGCGCAGGGGCTGCACCACAGCGGTATCCTCCACAGTGTGGTTGCCGTGGCTGCACTCGGCGATCTCCAGACCCTTGGCGGTCTCCACGATCACCCGGTCGCCGGTTTTGATATTCAGGCCGTTGGGGGCGAAGGTATAGCTCTTGCCCCGGTTTTTAAAACGAATACTGACTACTTCGATCAATGTGGTTCTCCTCTGTTTTCCTCGTCGGCGATGGCGTCCACCGCCAATAGTCCAAAGATATGCCGGGCGCCGGTGTTGACCTTCGCCCAGGCCCTGCAGCGGTTCAAAAGCCCATGGAGGCGCAGCAGCTCCTCCAGGCGCAGACCGGAAGCCTTGACCCTGCCGGTGATCCGCTCCGCCGTACAGGCGGCGGCGCAGTCCAGAAAGGCGCTCAGGCGCCGGTTGTCCATGTCCTCATTGGCCACGCACCAGCGCAGCAGCGCAGCCCGATCCCCCTGGGCGCAGAGCCGGAGAAAGTCCTCCGAGAGCTTCCGCAGCTCCGGATCCAGCTCCTCCTCCCCGGTCACCGGGCTCCAGACGGCGCAGCGGGAGCGCACCGTGGGCAGCAGCAGGGAGGGATTGGTGACGCACAGGAGGAAATACACCCCCTGGGGCGGCTCCTCCAGCAGCTTCAGCGCCGCGTTCTGGGCGGCAATGTTCATCGTGTCCGCATCCTCGATGAGATAGACCTTCCGCTCGCTCTCGTTGGGCAGCACCGCAGCGTCCGCCGCCATGCCGCGGATCAGATCCACGGGGATCTCCTTTTTGGGCCGCCCCTTGTCGTCCTCCGGGCGCCGGATGCGGATGATGTCCGGGTGGATGCCCGCCTCCGCCTTCCGGCAGGCGCGGCAGACGCCGCAGGGCCTGGCCCCCTCCGCCTGGCAGACCAGCGCGGCGGCAAGCTGGGACGCGTTGGAAAGGCAGGCCTCCCGATCGGCGGCGGACACAACGGTCGCATGGGCGATCCGCTCCACCTGCTCCCTGTTCATCCGCTCCACGGGCTCCCCCCTCTCTGCATGATAACTGAGTTATTTTACAATTTTATTTTTCCCTCGTCAATCACAAATCCGCAAGTTTTTGAAAAGCCGGCAAAATTTTCCCGCAGCGCTTGTGTTTTTCGACAATTCTTGCTAAAATAATAAAGTCTATGCGTTTTATGGAGCCCTGCTGGACGCGGGGCTTTCCGAACCTTTGTTTTCTCGGGAGATTTCCATGAAAAGACTATTGCTGATCGTATTTATTCTTCTGCTGAGCTTCTTCGGTCTGCTGGCCGACAGGGGGCTTATGTTCCTCGGGCCGGCAGACGCGCCCGGGCAGAGCGTGCAGGCGCCGGGCGCAGCGCCCGCAGCGCCGGAGCCCGGCGAGAGCGAGAGCGAGGGCGAGGACGCAGAGGAGGCTCCCACGCTTCCCGCCGTGCCCCCCATCCTCTTCTCCGGCGAGTATGCCGACAAGCTGCAGATCTCGGAGCTGATGCCCAAGAACAAGGCCGCCGTCCGGGACGGTACCGGCGGCTACGCCGACTGGGCGGAGCTGGAGAACATCTCCGGGGAGACGCTGTCTCTGGAGGGCTGGTCTCTCAGCGACAAGGAGGGCGCGGCCCGCTGGAGCTTCCCGGAAACGGAGCTCAAGGCCGGCGAGCGGCTGCTGGTCTTCTTCGACGGGGTGGAGGGCCCGGACTTCTCTCTCTCCGAGGATGAGACGCTGTATCTCTACTCGCCGGAGGGGGCCCTGCGGGATCAGGCCGCCTGCGCCGGCGCCCATTCCGACCGCTCTCTCGTCCGCCGGGCGGACGGCAGCTTTGCCGAGACGCCCTGGTTCAGCCCGGGGCTGGAAAACAGCACTGCCGGCTATGAGGCCTGGTGCGAGACCCAGCCTGTTGGGGAGGGGCTGGTGATCAACGAGACCGCGGTCTACAACCGGAGCTTTGTGGCCCAGGGCAACTGGGACGCCTGCGACTGGACGGAGATCAAGAACGTCTCCGACGCGCCCATCTCCCTGGCCGGCTGCTCCCTCTCCAACAAGAGCGGAGAGCTGCGCTGGACCTTCCCGGAGGATCGCACCTTGCAGCCGGGGGAGCTTCTGGTGATCTGCTGTCACGACGACACGGAGGAGGGCAGCATCGGCAGCGCCCTCAACACCGGCTTCGATCTGAGCGCCGCGGGCGATCAGCTCTACCTGTACGACGCAAACGGCGTCCTGCTGGACGCGGTGGCCCTTCACGACATCCCCATCGGCTGCAGCATGGGCCGCATGGACGGGCAGCCCGGCCACTTCTACTTCTCCGACCGCACCCCCGGCTCCAACAACGCCCAGGGCTACCGCCGGGTGACGGAGCAGCCCCTGCCCGCCGAGCCCGACGGGGTCTACAACCAGGTGGAGACCGTCACCGTGGAGCTCCGCTCCGAGGGCGAGATCCACTACACCACCGACGGCACCGTGCCCACCATGAGTTCTCCCCTGTACACCGAGCCGCTGACGCTGAGCAGCACCACCGTGGTGCGCGCCGTCGCCCGGGAGGAGGGCGCCCTGCCCAGCAATGTCGCCACCTACAGCTACATCATCAACGAAAACCACACCCTGCCGGTGCTGAGCCTGGTGGTGGACGACATGTCCGACTTCAACAACATCTGGTACAATAAGCTCAAGCATCACGACATCCCCTCGAACCTGGCCCTCTACGACGGGGAGCACAGCTTCAACCGGGCCTGCGATCTGAGCATGAAGGGCTACACCAGCCTGGATCTGCCCAAAAAGAGCATGGGCGTCAGCTTCAAGGGCCGCTACGGCGGCAACCTGGAGGCCAACGTCTTCGATAACGGCATCACGGAGTATTCCTCCCTGGCCATCCGCGCCGGGCAGGACTACACCTTCTCCATCTTCCGCAACGAGCTCTTCCAGCAGCTCTGTCTGGAGGCCGGGGATGCCTGCCTCACCCAGGCCAGCAAGTACTGCATCCTCTATGTCAACGGCCGCTATTACGGGATCTACTGCCTGAAGGAGGACTTCTCCAAGCAGTATTACGCCTCCCACGCCGGCGTCAGTGTGGACAGCGTGGTGGCCAACAAGTGCCCTGTGAGCCTGGATTCCGAGTTCTATCACGAGGTGCTGGACTTCATCTACCACAACGACCTGACCATTGAGGAGAACTACCAGTACGTCTGCGACCATGTGGACATCGACAGTCTGATCGACTGGTTCCTGCTGGAGAGCTACTGCGCCAACACGGACATCCAGGGCAACACCCGCATGTACCGCTCGCCGGAGAACGGCAACAAGTGGACCTTCTGCTTCTATGATCTGGACTGGGGCTTCTGGTACGCCCAGAGCGACTTCACCATCATCATGAAGGAGATCGGCAACGCCGGCAACCAGATGCCGCCGCTGATCAAAAACCTGCTGAAAAACCGCTACTTCCGGGACAAGGTGCTCTACCGCTTCGCGGAGCTGAACCGCACCGTGCTCTCCAACGAGCATGTGCTCTCCCTCATCGACGAGTACCAGGCGCTGCTGGAGCCGGAGATCGTGCGGGAGCGGGAGCGCTGGTATCTGCAGGCCGACCAGTGGTACGTCCGGGTGGACGAGCTGCGCAGCTTCATCACCTCCAACAACTGGGAGCAGCACAACGTGGATCAGATCTGCCGTTTCCTGAACGTGGGCGAGATGGAACGGGAGCAGATCTTCGGCCGCTGAGCATCCGGATCTCTGACAGCAAGCAACATCAAAAAGGGCGCGTTGCAAAATAGCGCAGAATAACAAAAGCACCAGTTAGGTCCAAAAAGGACTTGGCTGGTGCTTTCGTTTGCGTTAGAATTTGGTTGTGAAGACAAAATCCACGCTAGAACAGTGTAATATGACGGAGCGGAATGGTCAAGTGGTATTTACACTGAACAGCGAAATCATGTTGCCGGAAGACGCACCCGTGCGGCTGACCAACGCCCAGCTTGAGGAACTGGATTACAGGAAACTGTATG
>ONPF01000040.1 GCA_900319635.1 uncultured Eubacteriales bacterium
GCAAAAATGCAGACATCGGTCACTCACTACAAGTTCTTGGCGACGAAGGAGCCTTAGAACTTGTGCGTGCCTTTGGTAGGTTCGCGATGACAGAATACCGACTTTGTCTACAGTCTGACGCACAGGCAGTTTTTACTGCCTGTGCGCTGTTGTTTCCCTATGCGTTCAGTCTATGTGAATGACCTTCTCGGTCAGTTCGCCCGGCTTGACGTTCGAGTTTGGAAAGCGCTCGCGCTTCTCGGTGACTTTGCCGATGTTGATGGCCTGTTTCGGACACAGCTGTACGCAGCTCAGGCAGCCGATGCAGCTGGAGCCGAAGACGGGTTTCCCGCCCGCGAGCCGGATGTTATTGCGGGGACAGACCTTCTCGCAGGTGCCGCAGCCGATACAGCTGTCGTTGGCGGCAAACTTCTTGACGCGCCTGGCGTGGGTTTTGCCAAGTCCCTTGCTCATCAGTTCAAACGCGGCCTCCCTGGGCGGTCTCTTCTCGCTGCGCTTTCCGGCAAGCACAGCCGCGGCGACCTCCGCGGCCTTCTTGTCGATCCGCTTCTGAGCGGTTCTGGGCGTGGTGGGCGGGAGCGTCAGCTTGTGGGGCATGAGCCAGATGGCTGTGGAGTGGTTGGAGATCCCCGTCCAGTAGTCAAGATGCACGATCTCGTCGATTTTGCACAGACCGCAGCCGAGATATCCGGCATACTGCTCCACGGCAAATTTATACGCGCCGGGAGCGATCCGGATGGCCTTGACATAGCTCTCCACATCGCCGGGGAGACCGCCCGCCATGCAGGAGAAGATGAAGCCGACGCGCTTGGCCGCGCGGGCGTCTGTGATGGCGGGAAAGCTGCGCATCATGACGATGTCGGTATCGCCGAGGGCTTTGGCGATCTTTTTGGCCATGTCGAGACAGTGACCGGCTCCGGAGTAGCAATAGATGATGTTTTCACTCATATGAATTCCTCCTGTAATGAAACAATGAATGCGTTAAGTCAGATAGGAGGGCAGGCGGAGGGCACAAATCAAATCGCCCTTCTCCAGCGGGGCGCTGCCTCCCGGTACGATCCCGATGAGATCACAGCCGACAAAGGAGCCGAGATTTCCGTTGCCGCGCCCCTGGTGCTCCGAAAACCAGACCCGGCCCTCCGCCATCAGAAGATGGCCGCGCAGCAGACGCTTCACGCTGCAGGTTTTTGGCATAGGCGACCAAACGGGAAGCCGCCATTCTTCCTCTTGAGGAGCCATCCCGCACATGCGCTCCAGGCTGTGGCGCAGGATGACAAGCAGGCTCATCATAGCCGCCGCCGGATTCCCGGAGAGATTGACCAAAAGCTTGTCCTGCCAGGTCGAAACCATCAGTGCGCCGCCGGGCTTCATGTTGACCTTCCAGAACAGAGGCTCCGCGCCAAGCTGTCCTGCGGTTTTGGCGGCAAAATCGAAATCCCCCACCGAGGCTCCGCCGGTGGTAAACACCAGCTGCGCGTCGCTCTCCAGGGCGTCACGCACAGCGGCGGTAACGGCCTGCGCGTCGTCGGGAACGATGCTCCTGCGAGATACTTCCAGCCCCAGCTTTTTCATCACGGCGCTCAGCGTGAAGCTGCTGCTGTTGTAGATCCCATAGGTGCTGCACGCTTGCCCGGGCTCGAAAAGCTCTGTGCCGGTGGGGATCAGAACGGCGCGGGGCTTGCGGAACACAGAGAGCTGATGGATCCCCTGAGAAGCCAACAAGCCCAGATGCCCCGGCTCCAGGCGAGTCCCTTTGCCGATCAGGCGGGCGCCCGCCTGGATATCTTCACCGGTCATGATCACATTTTGTCCGGGAAGGCAGGGGAAGGGAACAAAAGCTTCGCCCTGGGCCGCCGTCACGTCTTCCTGCTTTACGATCGTATCCGCCTCTGCGGGGAGCGGCGCGCCGGTAAAAATGCGGATGGCCTCCCCCCGACCGAGCCGGGGCAGCGCTCCGCAGCCGGCCGCCGCGGCGCCGACGACGCGCAGTCTGCCGGGCGTGTCCTCCGCGCGGCAGGCGTAGCCGTCAAAGGGACTTTTGTCAAAGGGCGGCACGGCGAGCCGGGCGAAGCAGTCTTCCGCCAGAATGCGGTCAAGGGAATCGGAAAGGGCGATGCTTTCTGTCTCGGGAGAAAAAGAGAAGCGCTCAAGCAGCTGCCGTGCTTCCTCCGTTTCAATATGCTCTTTCACAGCCTTCCCCCTTTCTGAGACGGCGATCCCACGACTGCACGATGGGCCGCAGCTCCCGATAGATTTCATCAAAACGTGTTGGAGCCATCTCAATGCAGCGGACGTTCGGATGCTCCGTGACCTGATGGAGAAACGGCGTTTCGATCCCGGTGCGAACCGCCGCCAGCACAGGCAGCGGCCCCTCCAGGCAGTCCAGGATCGTCCGGCAGAATACAGCCGCGTCGCTCTCCATGAAGCCGATCTCGTCCATGACCAGGATCCCGGCCTCTTTACGGGTCAGGCAGGATGTGCCCAGCGTATCAAACACCTGCTTGTAAATGACTCTCTCCCTCGTGTTGCAGTCGCCCACGTGGTTTTCCTCGCGTTTTTCATGCCGCGCATGTCCGTAGGGATAGAGATAGATCTCGTGGTATCCGTCTGTACGCGTGCCCATCGTGACGGTCTCATAGCCAAAAACAGGGGCTTCGACCTCCCGCAGCAGCGCCCGGATCATACTGCTTCGCCCGCTGCGCCGACGTCCGACCAGCAGGATTTTTTCCCTCATAGGCTCCCGCCCCCTTCCCAGAGCCGCAGCAGCCGCGCATGATCCTCCGGTGTGTTCGCGTTCAGAAACACGGTCTCGTCCCCGTCAAAGGGCAGCAGCTTTGTCGCCGTTCGGTTCAGCAGCTGCCATACCCCGGTATGCTCGGTTCGGAGGATTTCTTCACAGAGCGGTGCAAGCGTACAGTCGTAGACGCCGATCAGCGGTTCCGTTCGTTCCCCGTGGCGCAGGAGCGTCACGCCGTTTTCGTGAGAGGAGAGCAGCTCCCGCAGCGTCTCAAGGGGGATCAGCGGCGTGTCCACCCCGAGAAACAGTACCGCCCTGCCCTTTGCCGCGGTGAGGCAGGCGTGGATCCCGCTGAGCGGGCCTCTGTGCGGATAGACGTCCGGTACGGAACGCGTGCCGGGGAGCGCCTGCTCGGAGCCGGAGATCATGATATCCTCGATCCCGAGCGCGCGCAGTTTGCCGACTTGAAAACCGAGCAGCGTCGTGCCGCCAAAGGGAAGACAAGCCTTGTCCCGCCCCATGCGGGAGGAGAAGCCTCCCGCAAGCACGGCGGCGGAAAAACAAGGGCTTTGCCCCGCAGTCATGCGATCACCCGGATCACGTCATAGCGATCCGCCTCGGCAAGCGCCCTGCGCGCCTCGGAGAGATTGCGGCAGATCACGCAGCGAAGGCCGTTCTCCTCAAAGCGTTCGGGCTCGGAGTCCATGTTCCATGCGGCCTCGCCTAAAAGCCTCTTGTAGCGCCCGGCAGCACCGGGCAGCCCCAGCGCCTCCGTCTTTGCCGTCCGCCCGGGATTGGGCTCTGAGCCCGTGCGGATCATGATGCGGGCAAGCTCCCGGGCGTTCACGGCGATGTCTACGCAGCGGGTCTTTTCACACTCTGCGGCGTCGCCGCCCACCGGGCCGAAGGCGAAACGCTTGTCATAGCCCGCGGCCGCCTTGCCGAAAACGGCCAGCGCGGAATCGTAGAACAGGAAGCAGTCTTTCTCCCCGGGGAAGGTCTTTTCGAGAAAGGCCTTCGCGGCAAAGCTGTTTGTGAGGATCACGGGCTTTCTCTGTCCCAGTCTTTCGTCCAGCAGCTTCTCGGCCTGCGCCCGAGCGGCGTCCTCCGCCTCGTCGGTATCGAAAACAGTATCCACGCCGATCTTCTTCAGCGCACCGGCGATCTCGCCGAGGCTCACGCTGCCGCTCTCGCGCTTGAGCACCCGCTCCAGCTCGGGGATCAGTGCGGCGGAGACCGTCGCGGCGGTCTTGACGCCGTCGCGGTGGGCGTAGTAAACCAGCTCGTCCTTGTGCTCCGCAGCGTAGATCGCGCCTGTGGGGCAGACCTGGACGCAGCGGCCGCAGCCGATGCAGGCGCTCTCTGCCATGGGTTTTCCGAAGGCGGGGCCGATGGTGAGCTCACAGCCGCGGCCGGAGGCCGCCAGGTTGTGCACTGCCTGCACCTTGCCGCAGACGTCCACACAGCGCCTGCACTTGATGCACTTGTTGGGATTGCGGACGATGACCGTGCTCGCGTCTATGGGCAGGGTGTTGTGCTTTTGCTCGAAGGGCAGCACATCCACCTTGTATTCCCTGGCCAGCGCCTGCAGCTCGCAGAAGCCGTCCTTCACGCAGTCGCAGAAGAAGCACATCTCGCAGAACTTGGGGTCCAGATCGTCGCAGCGGGAGCTGCCGATGCGCAGACAATGGTGGCAGTCCACCGCGTGGTTCGAGAGCAGCAGCTCCAGCGTCAGCTTTCGGGAGGCGCGCACCGCCTCGGTGTCGGTATGGACGACCATGCCCTCCCGCACCCTGGCGGCGCAGGCGTGCTGGAAGCTGCGGGCGCCCTCCACCTCCACCACGCACATGCGGCAGGAGGCGCGGGGATCCAGTTCTTTCAAAAAGCACAGGGTCGGGATGTGGATGCCGTTTGCCCTCGCGGCCTCCAGGATCGTGCTTCCGGCGGGCACGGACAGGGCCTTGCCGTTGATGGTAAGATTGACGTTTGCCATGCTCATGCCTCCTTTTTCAGCTTCGCGTCAAAGTCCTCGGTGAAGAGCTTCAGCGCGCTCATAAATGCCGTGGTCGCGCTCTGCCCCAGGGGGCAGAAGCAGGTCTTCTGCATGTAGCCCGAGAGAGTCTTGATGAGCTCGACGTCCGCTTTTGTGCCCTCGCCGGCGGAAAGCTTGTCCAGAAGCTCCGCCACGCGCATGGTGCCTTCGCGGCAGGGGGTGCATTTGCCGCAGCTCTCATGCCGGAAGAATCGGGCGATCTCGGCAAGGATGTCCACTACATTTCGCGTCTCGTCGAGAACGAAGACCGCGCCGGAGCCCAGCGCCGCCCCGATGGCGCGGATGAAATCAAAGTCGATGGGGGTGTCCAGCTTGTCCGGCGTCACAAAGCCGCAGCTGGAGCCGCCCAGCTGGATCGCTTTGAGCTTTTTGCCATTGGCCGCACCGCCGCCGAAGCCTTCCACCACATCCCGCAGGGTGGCGTTGGTGGGAAGCTCCACACAGACCTTGTTCACCACATCGCCGGAGAGGCACATCAGCTTGGTGCCGGGGAATTTCTCGGCGCCGATGGAGCCGAACCAGGCCGCGCCCCGGTTCACGATTTCGGGAATGACCGCAAAGGTCTCCACATTGTTGACGACGGTGGGCTTTTGGTGCAGACCCTTCACCGCCATGGAGGGCGGCTTCAGTCTCGGCTCGCCGCGCAGGCCCTCCAGGGAGTTCACGATGGCCGTGCCCTCGCCGCAGACATAGGCCCCCGCGCCGGAGACCACCCGGATCTTCACGTCGCCGGTGAAGCCCTTTTCCTCGGCGGCCTTCACCGCCTTGCGCAGCAGCTCGATGGACTTCTGATACTCGCCGCGCACATAGATGAAGCATTCCTTCGCCCCGACGGCGTAGGCCCCGATCAGGATGCCCTCGATCACGGTGTGGGGATCCCCCTCCATGATGACGCGGTCCTTGTAGGTGCCGGGCTCGCCCTCGTCGGCGTTGCAGACCAGGTATTTTGTCTCCTCCTTGCTGGCATAGGCGCTGCTCCACTTTTTGCCGGTGGAGAAGGCCGCGCCGCCGCGCCCGCGCAGGCGCGAGGTCTCCTCAATGGTCGCGATCAGCTCGCTCCGATCCAAGCTGCGGGCCTTTTGCAGCGCCTCATAGCCGCCGGAGGCGAGATAATCCTCAATGGAATCGGGGCGGATCTTCCCCACATTCCGCAGAGCAATGCGTACTTCCTCCATCAATGCTCACCTCCCAGCAGGGTCGGGATGCTGCCGGCAGCCACGTTTTGAAAGAGCTTTCCGTTGATAAGCAGGTTCGGCGCGCTCTGGCACTGGCCGAGACACTCGACCCAGCTGAGGCTGCAGCTTTCATTGCTCTCGCCCATCTTCAAACCGGTGGCTGCTTCCAGGGCCGTCACCACGGCGGCGTTGGCCGCGCTGTGGCAGGCCGTGCCGCGGCAGACGCGGATCTCTGTTCTGGCGGTCGGGGCAAAGCGGAGCATGGAATAGAAGCTCGCCGCGTCATAGAGCTCCGCCGGGCTGACCTTTGCGTGCTCCGCCAGAGCCTTGAGCGCGTCCTCGCTCACATAGCCTTCGGCGTTCTGAAGGGCGAGCAGCGCGTCCAGCAGGCCGCCGTCGGCCAGTGCCTTCTGAATGATGCTTTCGTAAGAGATCATATCACACGCTCCCTTCCAGTTTTTCCACCCGGCAGGGCGTATAGCGCCACCTGGCGTTGCCGGTCAGTTCGTCCAGATCCTGGTGGTCCGTCAGATAATTGATGTGCATCCCATGGGCCTTGCCCTCATAGCTCAGACCGAAATGATGCGGGATCATGCAGTAGCCCCGGGAGGTCTGCCAGGTGATCTCCACCGGGACGGTGATGCTGCCTTTCTTTGTGGTGACGCGTGCAGTCTCCCCGTCATGAAGCCCCAGCTCCTCCGCATCCTCCGGGTTCAAGGCCAGGCGGTAGGGATCGCGGAAGCGGTAGGTGCCCGGGTTTCGCATGGAGGTGTTCATGCCGCCGTCTGAGTGGCGGCCCGCCGAGAGGATCATATTGCAGCCGTCCCGCAGCGTCAGAGCATCCCGCTCATGCTCCGGCGTGAGGGTCTTGAGCGCCTCGTCGATCTCCTTGCACCAAAGATGAAACTTTTTGTCCTTGTGCTTGATGTGGCGCGCCATCAGATGTTCGGTGTCGCTGTGAGCGATGACGGCGCCCTCCGGGTGCCTGTCCACCAGCTCAAAGGCCGCGTCCATGGTGCAGAACTCGCTCAGCCCGGGCATGCGGGCAAGGATGGGGTGCCGCTTCGTGTCCGGCTTTACGTCCATGATGGCCCGCTCCGGTAGCTTGGAGATCAGCAAAGCCGCCCAGCACATGGCGTGCCCCGCGCTGCCCATGGCCTTGCCCAGGGTCAGGGCGATGATGATGGCCGCCTGATCGAAATACTTCATGCCGCCCTTGGCGATCCAGCCCACGACCTTCATAAAATACTTGATGCGGTCGCCGGTGCGCACGGCCTCCTCGGCCGCGTCATAAAGGGACTGCGGCAGCTTCGGAATGAGGCCCATGGCCTCCGTCAGCTCGGCATAGATCATGGCGTCCTCCCGGGCCTCGCCCGGGGCCTTCACCACGCCGCGGCGGCTGAAATACATGATCTCCGGATAGTGGAAGGCAAACACGTCAAAGTCGCCGCCCACCTCGTAGGCGCTGGGCGTCGGCAGGATGTAGTCCGCGAGGCGGGTGGTCTCGGTCTCCACGCAGTCCATGGCCACAAAGAGCTCCAGATGCCGCAGCGCCTCCTCCATCTTCTGGGAGTCCGGGTAGCTGCGGGCCGGGTTCGACATGTTGCAGAAGGCCATGCGGATGCGGTCCTCGTTATCGCCCAACACCTCGTCCGGCAGCGCGCCCTCGGGGTACATGCCCGCCACCGGGAAGCGCCCGGTCACCGGCATACGCCAGACCTTGGGATCGTATTCGTCGGAGTAGTCCAGCGTGATGATGCGCACCGGCGGGATGTTGCCGCCGGGCACCAGGAGCGTACCGCATACCGCCATCAGCACCAGACACAGGTAGCTGGACATGGTGGACTGCCGCCCGAAATACAGGCCCAGATCCTGGTGCATGCCCCACTTTTTGGTGGTGAGGATGCGGGCAAACTTCTCCGCCTGCTCGCGGGAAACGCCGCAGACCTGCAGGGCGCCGTCGATGTCAAAATCCGCAAACCAGCCCCGCGCCTGGGTCCAGTCGCGACAATAGCGGTACAGAAAGTCCCGGTCCTGCCAGCCCTTTTCCACGATCAGCGCAATCAGCGCCCGGAGAAACAGACTGTCCGAGCCCGGCCGCACCTGGATGTGCATATCCGCCATACGGGCCGTCTCCGAGAGACGGGGATCCACCACGATGACCATCTTGTTCGGATCACGGGAGAACTCCCGGATCATGGGCCTGGCGTTGGGCAGCTGGTGAGACACATAGGAGTTGGAGCCCCAGAAGATCAGCATCTCGCAGTTTTTGTCGTCCGGCTCCAGGGGATGGAACTGGTCGCCGAAGATGCGGCCGCAGCTCCAGAAAATGCCCATAAATTCCACGCCGATGGGGTTGAAAAAGTACTGGGATCCGATGGCCTTCAAAAAGGGCTGCGCCGTGGCGGCCGCCGCGCCGGTGGCGCCGCCGCCTCCGCCGATTATCGCCGCGGAGCGAGGCCCGTGGGCCTTCAGGATCGCGTTGGCCTTTTCCGCGATCTCCGCGTAAGCCTGCTCCCAGGAGATTCGCTCGTAGTGGTCGCCCACGCGCTTTTGGGGATAGAGGATCCGCTCTCTGTTTTCCACAAAGTATTTGGCGCTTCTGCCCTTGCGGCAGCAGTAGCACTCGCTGCTGGGACTATTGGGGTCGGGCCGGACGTTGAGGATCCGGTTATCCTCCACCTCCATCTCCAGTCCGCAGGTCATGGCGCAGAGATTGCACAGGGTCTTTTTCCATTCGCTCATACGCATTCCTCCTTCATTCAATTGCAAAACTCCGTTTCGCAATTGTGGGACTCGCGCTCATCGCAGCGGGCCAAAGCCCGCTTTGGTCGGCGCGAGGCCTCGCGTTGCTCGGCTTAAGGAGTTTTTGGGGCGGCAAAGCTGCTCCAAAAACAGATTGAAACCCTAAAAACGAAAAAGAATTCGTTTTCAAATTGCGAATTCGAAGCTTGCTCCCATTTTTCCAAAGGAAAAATGCTCCGTCAAGCACCTGACGGGCGATTCTCAAAAACTCACAAAAAAGCTGTTTCATCTTCGATAATAGAAAAGCCGGAACCGTCCCAAAGCATGAGACAGTTCCGGCAAAAACGTCCGAATTTTTACACTTTATCCGCGTTTTCCAGTTGTTCCTTTGACCAGCGGTATTCCGGGGCAAGGTTCGCAAGCATCTCTGCCCGGCGGCGCGCCTGCGCGCGGACGGGGTACTCTCCCTGACTGCGGCACCACTCATACAGCGTCTGATACTCGAGATCGACAAAAAGCGGTCCCAGCAGCTCCGGCGGCTCCCGGCTCAGAATGATCCCGTTCTGCTGGCAGTTGCGCGTGAGGCGCACGAACCAGGCGTCGACCGAGTGGGCCACCTGAAGCATGTCGATCTCGCCCGACAGGGTGAGGTTCATCATCGCGGCACAGAAGGTCGGTCCCAATTCACAGCACAGGGAAATATATCTGTCTCCGATCACCCACATGCGGTCAAAGTCATTCCTGGCAGCAAGCAGTTCCTCGATGCTGACGATCTGGTTTGCATCCTTGTGCTCAAAGCGGTAGCGGATCACGTCCTTCTTGTTGGAGAAGACGCGGTAAAAGGTCGAGCGCGCGATGCCCGCCTCCCCGCAGATGTCATTGACGGATACCTCGTCATAGCCCTTAGTCCGAAAGCAGCGCACGGCTGCCTCTGTAATTTTGCCCCGAAGCTCAGATCCCGCTGTTTCCAAGCATATCGCCTCCTCGAACATCCTGTCCGATAATACAGACAGTATATTCTTTTTCCCCGGTGATGTCAATTGCCGAGGGAAGGGATGCTATTTTCCGGGCTTATCCCGTGTAAGGCTTTCAAAGGCCCGATGCTCGGTGTGCGTCAATTATTTTTCGATGAGCGAGAGGGTGTGCATCATATAGGCGAAACGTCTCCCGATGCCTTCGGCGCTCTCGATTGAGCAGTGCTCCGTGGCAACGATACAGCCGTCACCCGCGGGGATGAGGTACACCGTCTGCAGATGCTCGGGCGAGGAGTCTCCGCCCTTGACCGAGGAGGTGCTGATGTAGATGCAGCGGCCCGCACGCTCAAGCATGAAGGAATCGTCCCGGTAGAGTTCATACTCCGCAGAGAGCGATTTACTGATCGAATCGGCGGTATATTCGGCGCTTTCCGGGCTGTAGCTGAGCTCAAGATAGTATTCGGGGTTCGCGGGATCGTCCCAGACCAGTACGAAGCGTTCGCGATCCGCTTCACTGCTGCGAGAGAAGGATTCATAGTCGTAGTCCATCTCAAAGCCGAGCGCCTCGTTCCGGATGTGCTCGTAGTTGACGGTCTCCTCCATGCCCTCCATGACGATGACCGCTTCAAAACGCTCGCCGTCCTGTCTCTCGATCACCGGAGCGGTGCCGGCTGCGTCTTCGGGGGCGGCCGCCTTGGCCGCGAGGTCGTTGATGTAGAGATCTTCAAAACCCTCGGCGCGGAGCATACCGTCATTGCCCAGATAATAAACGGTTCCGTCCTCGGTCGTAAAGACCCCGTCCTCGCCTTTCAGGATCACGGGCTCACCGCCCGCTCGGTAGGCGGTCATGGTGTTGACAGCAACTTCTGTTTCGGAAGGAGTGGGGACTTCGGTCGCCTCGGCGGCGGGCTGTTCGGCGTCCGCTTCAAGGCTCTGCTGCGGCGCGTCCGTCACGAGTGGCGCGTCGGCCCCGGCGTTTTCCTGGGGCTGAGCAGCCGGAGCGCTTCCGCAGGCGGCCAGCGAAAGCACAAGGGCTGCGATAAGAATCAAAGTAAGTACAGTCTTTTTCATGCTTGTCCTCCATTTGTTTGATGCAAGGCTCATTATAGTCCCGCACAGGAAAAATGCAAGCGGCCGGGTATGCGGATTCATGAATATTAAGAAATCTCTTTATATTCTGATTTACCCATTAAAGTGTAGAGAAATTTCTAATACTAATACCTGATAGAAAGCTTTAGAAAGATTTCCGAGGCAGAATTGTGACAGGCGAGGCGCTTCCCGCAGAGCATAATGTCGTCCTCGCAAGCTCC
>ONPF01000001.1 GCA_900319635.1 uncultured Eubacteriales bacterium
GCCGAAGCCGGCGACGAGCTGGAGAGCTTTGACGAGCCCAACGAATAAACTGGCATGAAACAACTGGCGGCAGGACGAAACATCGTCCTGCCGCCTTTGTATGCAGATTTGAATTCTCTCCGAAAGATAGGCGTCGAACACGAGGACACGGAGGGAAGTGCTCCCCTCCCCTTTTATCTGCTGCCAAAATATCTGAGGACGAGCATCTCTGCAATCGACTGCTGATACTAATACCTGATAGAAAGCTTTAGAAAGATTTCCGAGGCAGAATTGTGACAGGCGAGGCGCTTCCCGCAGAGCATAATGGAGATATATGGTCAGGAAGCAACGAAGCATGGCGCAATTCTGACCGGAAAGATTCAAAGATTTCTATTAGGTGTTAGTATGATATAAAAAAACGAGAAAAGCATTCAGTCCTAAAGAAAACATCACAAGGAAAAGATGTAAAAAACCTCCCCGGTTCTATCGGGGAGGTTACGCATATTCAAGTTACTCTAATTCCTCGGCACGGGGAGGAGCAAGACGCTTCATATCGATCAGGGGATCCTTGGTGACACGGATCGCATTGAGAAGCGAGGCCAGCACCGCGACGGTATCCATGAAGAGGACGAACCAGATGCTGCAGAAGCCAAGAATGCTCAAGAAAATCATGAGCGCCTTGACAGCAAAGACGAAGATCGCATTTTCTTTTGCAACCTGGCACATGCGCCTGGAGATCTGAATGCCAAGAGGAAGAGCTTCGGCATTATCGGGATCAATGTTGGCATCGGCAAATTTGGCCTTTTTGCTGAGCCGCACATCCACATCAGCCGCGCTGTGTGCTTCCACGCCGTTTGCATAGAGGAACATCACATGGTTCCGATCACCCTGGTTCAGATCCTCGATATGCTTGAGCTTGCGTTCGGTATCGCACTCGCCATAGACCTCGTCGAAGCCAAGCTCATCAGCAAGGCGTCTGCTCTCTGCCGCACCATCCTCGGTCAAAAGAACCAGCTCGCGCATATCCGCTTCCCGAACAGCCTCCAGAAGCTCTGCGCCGTTTTCATTGGCGGGAGAAGAGACGGTCAGGTAGCCTACGTAGCGGCCGGAGACGACGAGGAAGTACTGCTCCCCTTCGCTCTCCCCTTCCGGAACGAGAATCCCGCGGGAGGCGAGATAATCCGCCTTAGCCAGGATCACCGGAGAGCCGCCGATCTTCAGCTCTACGCCGCAGCCGGGCACATCGACGAAATCGCTGATCACATCCAGGCGATAGTCATTTTCGCCCAGAGTGGGAATCGCTCTTGCAAAGGACTGCTCGGAGTAGTACACCGCATGCGCGATAAAGCTCATAAAGGTGTTCTGATCCAGCATGTCGGAATGCGCATCCTCCAGCTCCGGCGCGTCAGAGGAGAAGATGTTGGCCTTGTCGATCGCCAGCACGTTGACCTCAGCCGTCTTTTCCATTGCAACCGCGTCACGGAACAGAACGCCGTTTCGCGCGCTGTGGCAAAGGCCGACCAGAGCGGTATAGGGAAGCGCAACGACAACGGACGCAGGGATGGCAGCGGTAAAGATCATGAGTGCACGATGGATGCAGACGCTGTAGGGATAAACGCCCAAACCCAGCCAGTGCAGCACGAAGATAAAGACCACGGCAAGGCCCATCATGATTTTCAGAAGAAGATCGGCGCTGCGATAGGCGGCAGACTCCATTTTCAGCTTGAGCGCATCCTCCTTGCCAAACAGCTCAGACGCACGCTCCTGGATCTCCTCATCCTGTCCGTTAAGCAGCTGCATGGCAGAGCCGCGGGTACGCTTGATCACATATGCGATCACCAGCAGGCTCAGCTGGTAGAGGAGAAGCATCGCGGCACCTTCCGCGCCGAAGCCAATGAAGAAAGATACAAAGGCAACAAACAGAAGCAGGATCGGCGTTGCGAAATACTTCTTCTCCAAAACGCTGTCGAAGGCCTCCAGCGCCATATCATAGGCAGACGCGACGGCCGAGAGCACCAGAAGAATGATGCTGATCACTTCGTTTTTCACAACAAAGGCACCCAGCACCAGGAGAACCGCGGCCAGCACCAGACGGCCGATCAGGATCAGATCCAGAGAGCCGGCTGGCTTTTGGGCAGGCTTAACAGCAAATCTTGCTCGTTCGGGTCTTTGGCTCATACTTGCCACCTCCAATAATCTCTCTATACAGGAAGGCTGATGCGATCAGGCCTTTCCGTCAGAACCGAGAACGTGAACGATCTTGTGCGCGACCATGTCTTTCACGGCCTGGCGGGCGGGCTTGAGATACTGACGGGGATCAAAGTGATCGGGATGCTCGGCAAAGTACTTGCGGATGGTGGCGGTCATGGCAAGACGGATATCGGAGTCGATGTTGATCTTGCAGACAGCCAGCTTTGCGGCCTCGCGGAGCTGATCCTCGGGGATGCCGATGGCGTCGGGCATATTGCCGCCGTACTGGTTGACCATCTTCACGAATTCCTGGGGAACGGAAGAGGAACCGTGCAGCACGATGGGGAAGCCGGGCAGGCGCTTGATGCACTCATGCAGCACGTCGAAGCGCAGCGGGGGCGGAACCAGGATGCCCTCGGCATTGCGGGTGCACTGGGAAGCCTTGAACTTGTAGGCGCCGTGGGAGGTGCCGATGGCGATAGCCAGAGAGTCGCAGCCGGTGCGGGAGACGAACTCCTCCACCTCTTCGGGGTGGGTGTAACTCTCCTTGCCGTGCTCCACATTGACCTCGTCCTCCACGCCGGCCAGGGTGCCCAGCTCGGCCTCTACCACAACGCCGTGGTCGTGGGCATACTCCACCACCTTGCGGGTCAGAGCGATGTTCTCCTCAAAGGGCTTGGAGGAGGCGTCGATCATGACGGAGGTAAAGCCGCCGTCGATGCAGCTCTTGCAGAGCTCAAAGGTATCGCCGTGATCCAGATGCAGCGCGATGGGGATCTCGGGATTCTCAATAATAGCAGCCTCCACCAGCTTCACCAGGTAGGTGTGGTTGGCATAGGCCCGGGCGCCCTTGGACACCTGCAGGATGACAGGACTCTTCAGCTCCCCTGCCGCCTCGGTGATACCCTGGACGATCTCCATATTGTTGACGTTGAAGGCGCCGATGGCGTAGCCGCCGTCATAGGCCTTTGCGAACATTTCTTTTGTGTTTACCAGTGACATTTTTCATTCTCCTTGCTCATTTTTGTTGAAATAGCATATTTACAAATCTGCTTTTCTATTATATTCTCAATCCATGCCAGAATCAAGAAGTACATTTCACAAATTGAAATATTTTTTATTCACGGAGGTTTGTTTGAATGAGTGAGAAATTGATTGGCGCAGCCATCTTTGGCCAGTCCGGCGGCCCCACCGCTGTTATCAACGCCAGTGCTTACGGTGTGATCCGCGCCGCGCTGGATGCGGAGGAGATCACCAAGGTTTACGGCGCGGCCAACGGCATCAAGGGCGTGCTGGAGGATAAGCTCTATGTTATGGACGAGGAGGATCCCGAAGAGCTGAAGCTCCTGCTGCACACCCCCTCTTCTGCCCTGGGCTCCTGCCGGTACAAAATCGCCGATCCGGAAAAGGATGATACGGACTACAAGCGTATTCTGGAGATCTTCAAGAAGTACAACGTGCGCTACTTCTTTTACAACGGCGGCAACGATTCCATGGACACCTGCAATAAGATCAGCCGCTACATGGAGTCCGTTGGCTATGCGTGCCGCGTGATGGGCGTTCCCAAGACCATCGACAACGATCTGTACGGCACCGATCACTGCCCCGGCTTCGGCAGCGCCGCCAAGTATATCGCCACCTCCTGCATGGAGATCAACAAGGACGCCCGGGTTTACGACAACGGTATGATCACCATCGTGGAGATCATGGGTCGTCACGCCGGCTGGCTGGCCGGCAGCGCTTCCCTGGCCACCGCCTTCGGCTCTGGCCCGGATCTGGTTTACCTGCCGGAAACCGACTTCGATATGGACAAGTTCCTGGCGGATGTGGACGAGGTTTATAAAAAGAACGGCAAGGTTCTGGTCGCAGTTTCCGAGGGCATCCACTATGCCGACGGCAGCTTTGTCTCCGAGGCCAAGACCTCTGCCACCGACGGCTTCGGCCACGCGCAGCTGGGCGGCCTTGCTGCCATGCTGGCTGACATCGTGAAGAAGCACACCGGCGCCAAGGTTCGCGGCATTGAGTTGAGCCTGCTGCAGCGCTGCGGCGCGCACCTGGCCTCCGCCACCGATATTGAGGAAGCCCGCCGCTCCGGCGAGGAAGCGGTTCTCCAGGCTGTGAAGGGCGTCACGGGCAAGATGGTCGCCTTTGAGCGGGAGTCTGTCAATGGCGAATACGCCTGCAAGCTGACGCTCCTGCCTCTCACCGAGGTCGCAAATTACGAGAAGAAGGTTCCCCTCTCCTGGATCAACGATACCCAGAATGGCATGAAGCAGGAGTTCATCGATTATGTTCTGCCCCTGATTCAGGGCGAGCCCAAGCTCCCGCTGAAGCACTCCCTCCCCCGCTACGCCAGACTGAAGAAGGTTCTGGCAAAATAATCTCTACCTTATAGAGTGCACCCCGACGTTTTTGCCGCGTCGGGGTGCATTTTTTATAAATTTCGGATCTGGTTTTGCAGCAGGGTTCCCACCGCGTCAGCCAGCAGATCCACCGAGGGGATTTTTGTGAAGTCCTTGGCATAGACGAGCCTTGCGTTGGGCACGTCCTTCTCCTCCCCCGTGAATACGCACACCACGGCGATCCCGTCCGCTCTGGCGCGCCTGACCTCGGCGGCCGTATCCCGCACGCCGGCCTCCTGCTCATAGGGCGTATATTCCCCCGAATCCTCCGATGGGATGCGGACAGCGTCATGGGGCTTGACGTCTGAAAGTAGGATCAGAACCTTGTGCTCATAGGGGCTGCTGTTCATCAGCTCGTGTACGGTGCGCACGGCGAGACCGTCCCGGTTGCAGCCGTTGGAAACGTATTCAAAGATTTTCTCATTGGCGCGAGCCTCTCCGTAATCCCGGAAGACGCGGAGAATCGTATACCCGGTCATGGAGCAAAAGGACATGACCCGGCAGGGAATGCCGCAGCGTGTCAGTGCCTCGGCAATGATGTAGCCCTGGGTGGCGACCCGCGCCTGCCGGGTCTCCTGGGAGGTGGAGGCGTCCAGGAGGATGTCCACGCTGAGATCGCCCATATTCCCCTGCTCCGTGCGTTTGAATACGCTGCCGTCCTGCAGCTTGGCAGCACGCCAGACCCGGCTGCCATCCAGCTGGCCGGCGTCGGCTCTCAGCTCGCTGGGCTGCAGATAGAGCAGAATGGAGTTCTGTATTTTTGCCGCAAGGCGGGCGATGGAGCTGCGGTTTTCCGCCAGATGCTCTTGGTAATACCGGCGGTTTGCATCATGCTGCCTGCGCTCCTGATCCTTGCGCAGGGCCTCAAAGGCGTTCCGAATCTTCTCCTTGCCGGGCACGCCCTTGGTGATATGCAGGTGGCAGTTGGTGTGATTGCCTGTACAGAGCTTGCGCTCCAGCTCCATGCTCTCCTGTTCGCTCAGCATGGGCATGCCGTATTTCCCCGTTATGAAAGCGCGGAGCTCCGCTGCCGTAAGCTTGGTGGCCGGAGCGTCCTCCTGCCGCAGCAGCTCCTCGTCCCCACTGTATGCGTGGCGGGGATGGTCGGCAAAGCCGATGCCGAATTTCCGAAAGCGCCCTTTCTTGCCGCCGCTTTGGCGCTTTAGGCCGAAGAGACGAAATCCGCGATCCGCCTTGTGCTGGGCAGTCTTGATCTGAAACCAACGCTGAAAAAGCTCCTGCGCCCGCTGCACAATGGCGTCCGTGTCCAGCTCCGGGCTGAATTCCAGCTCGTCCAGGAGCTTTTTATCATAGGCGCTCAGCCGTGGCTCCTGCCCCAGTGCGCGCATGAAATGGCCGGCGGCCATGCAGTCGTAGAGATGAAAATCATCCAGAGGCCCCCCGCCGTATTCCTGCAGAAACCGTCTGGCATAATCCTCCCGCAGAGACGACAGGACAGGCCTCTCCGCCAGCTCCTTCCGGTAAACGGCGTTTTCCAGACCCAGCCAGAGCAGACTTTCATACTCGTCCCCATCCTCGTACTGCTGGAAGGAGGCGAAGATCGCTTCAATTTTCGGATACTCGTAATGTCTGCGCACCGCGCCGATGATGCTGTTCCAGTAGACGTCCGCGTTTCCCTCAGCGTCATAGGCCTTGAAATCGGGGACGAAGGAATAGTTTCTCGCGGCGTTCCAGATCAGGTTCACCGCGCGCCTGCGCTGCAGCTCGGAAACGCTGTTCATGTCTTTGTAAAGAGCTCCGCGGCGGTGAGCTCGCTCTTGACGCGGGTCTGGATCAAATCGGCCACCAACTGACGCTCGAAGGGATCAAAGGACTTGTTGATCATGCCCATTTCCAGGGCCTGTCCCAGCTGCAGGCCGTTCTCCACCAGGGTAATGGAGGCCAGCAGTCCCCGCAGATCCAGAGCCTTGGTGGAAATCTCTGCGCTGTCGCACTTTTTGCGGATGTCCTGGAAGAGCTCGGCCAGCTGCTCGGCGTATTCCGGCCGGAGGCTATGAAACTGGGACTGCAGCAGCTTTTGCAGATTCTCCTTGGAGATGATGGGCATGTTGATGACCATGAAGCGGGAGGCCAGCGCCTCGTTCAGATCCCGCGTTCCCGCGTAGCCGTAGTTCATGGTGGCGATGAAGCGGGTTCCCGGGTGGAGGCTGATGCGGTCGTAGCCCGGCACATCGATGATCCGCCGGAAGTCCAGCGTGGCGTGCAGGACAGCAAGAGACTCGTTCTTGGCCATGTTGATCTCATCCAGCACGCCAAAGCCGCCCTCCAGCGCACATTGCGTGATGGGCCCGCGGCGGAAGACCACTTCCCCGTTCTTAAAGGTATCTGTTCCGATGAGAGAGGCGGCGTCCGTGTTGAGATAGAAGGAGATGTCCCACTCCGGGCGGGCGAACACGGCGGCCAGATTCTCCGCAAGAATGTTCTTGCCGGTAGCCTTTGGGCCGACCAGCAGCAGGTTCTCCCCCGCCAGCAGCGCCGTCAGCGCCTGGCGCCACACCTCTTTGCCGTAATAGAGGAACTTCGGCCGCGGGATGCGGTGATCCAGGGCCGGGTCAGCCGGAAACTGCTCCCGGAAGCGCTGGATCCGCTGCAGGATTTCTTCTTCGATCCCCTCGGAACGCAAATAATCAAGCATACTTGTCAACCTTCCTTTCCGGGTGTATGGTATCACATTTTTCTCACTATTTCTACCGGGGATTGAAAGATTTTTGCAAATACGATATACTGATCAAAAAGGGGGAATGACAATGCCGAGCTTGATGAACGATTATGTGCAGGTGCTGCGCAAGGGCGTTCTGTCCTACGGCGGAAGCCAGATGTGGTCAAGCAAGGAGACCATGCGGATCTGCGGCTGCGGCGCGGTGGCGGCCTTTGACGCGTACCTGTATCTCTCCGGCAGACAGAAGGAGCATATGACGGACGAGGAATACCTCCGGGAACTGGAAGCCGTCAGCCGCCGCTACTTCCCGCTTATCAAGCCCTTCGGGATCAACGGTCTGCTCCTTGCCGTCGGGATGAATCGCCTGCTGCGGAAAAACAAGCTCCCGTATCGGGCCTTTTGGGCGGTCTCCGGAAGAAAGTTCTGGAGCCGTATTGAGGAGCTGCTCTCTCAGGATATCCCCGTGATCTTCTCCATCGGGCCAAATTTCCCGGCCCTCTGGGGCAAGCATCGCCTGCGCTTCTATAAGAAACGCCCTGACGACAGCTATCTCCCCTCCTCCTCTGCCATCGCCCACTATGTGACGGCCACGGGCTGTGACGAGAATTGGCTGCGTATCTCCTCCTGGGGCAGCGAGTATTACATCAAACGCAGCGAGTATGACGAGTATGTAAGCCGATATAGCGCCACCCTGGTCAGCAATATTCTCATGCTGCGGAAAACAAGCTAATTTTGTGCAGTTTGGCCATTGATTTTTTGCCGCCCTCGGCTATACTGAAGCAAATTCTTTCCCAAGGAGGGAGTACATGAGCAGACAGGAGGCAATCGCCCAATATACCGCCGCATGGAAGCTGGGGCAGCGCTATTACAAAGCCGCTCTTGCCAAGGGCAGCTACCCCTATCCCCAAGTTCTGGAGGAGATTTTGAACGAGCGCATGTCCGCAGGGCGGATCGAGCTTGGCCTGGTGGATATTCCGGCGGAGCAGATCGTCGGAACCAAAACTCATGGGCGCCGCTTTGCCTTTGCGGGGAATTTCATGCCGCTTTTTGATCCCGAGACGGAATTTGCCACGAAATGGATCTCGCTCTGCGAGGCGCATCTGGGAGACGAGGGGATCCGGGATCCCATCCGCTGCTGCGAGTATATGGGCAGATTCTATGTGCAGGAGGGCAACAAGCGAGTCAGTGTGCTGAAAAGCTATGACGCGCCCACGATCCCCGGCTATGTGACGCGTATCCTGCCGGTGTATTCCGACGATCCGGCAGTGCAGCTCTATTACGAGTTTTTGCAGTTTTATCCCCGCTGCAGCCTGTATCAGATCCAGTTTACCCAGCCCGGCAGCTACGAGAAGCTGATCCAAGCCATGGGCTATGAGCGGGAGCATGTTTGGACGACAGATGAAAAGCGGGCCTTTCTGGCATTGCAGAGCCGTTTTGCCTCGATTTACCGGAAGCTGGGCGGCGCTTCCCTTCCCGGCACTGTTTCCGATGCTCTGCTCAGCTGCCTGCAGGTTTTCCCCTTTGCGGAGCTTCGGGCGCAGAGCACGGAGCAGCTTGCCAAAACCATTGAGGGCATGTGGGCGGACGTCAAGAGCGCTGCCCTGCCCAAGCAGATCGCTCTCAGCACCCAGCCGGAGGAAAAGGAAAAGGGCCTTGTCTCCCGCATTCTCGGCATCAGCCACCAGGATCATCTGAAGCTGGCCTTTATCTATGCCCACAAGCCGGAGAACAGCGTTTGGACGCGGGGACATGTTCAGGGCGCCAAGGCTTTGCAGGCCGCCATGGGCGCAAAGCTCGCGCTCAAGGAGTATTGGGCGCTGGATGGAGACTATGACAAGGCCATGGAGGAGGCCGCGGCAGACGGCGCGGAACTTCTCATAGCCACTACCCCCCAGATGCTGGGCGCCTGTCGCCGGATCGCCGCGAAAAATCCGAAGCTGCGGGTGATGGACTGCGCCCTCTCCCAGCCTTACGCGGGGCTGCGCACCTATTACAGCCGCAGCTATGAGGCCAAGTTCATCACCGGCGCCATTGCCGGCGCCATGGCGGAGAAGGATCGCATCGGCTATATTGCCAATTACCCCATCGTGGGCGTCCCAGCCGACATCAACGCCTTTGCCCTGGGTGCGCAGATGACAAATCCCCGGGTGAAGATCGAGCTGCTCTGGTCTTCCCAGGACACCAATCCCATTGCCAAGTTCCTGGAGCACGGGATCCGCGTCATCTCCAACCGGGATGCGGAAACGGAGCTCAAAAGCGGCGGCGCGCTGGATTGGGGACTCTATCGCCTGATGGAGGACGGCGTGGTGCAGCCCCTCGCCCTCCCCTGCTGGGATTGGGGACGCTTTTATATCCAAGTGGTGCAGAGCATTTTCAACGGCAGCTGGGACACCCTCTCCAAAAGCCAGGAGGGCCAGGCCATCAACTACTGGTGGGGTATGAGCGGGCATGTGATCGATGTACAGTTTTCCTCCGGCCTGCCGGAAGGCATTCACCGCATGGCGGAGCACCTGCGTCATGATCTGATGGATGGCTGGGTTGACCCCTTCCAATGCCGGATCCTGGATCAAACCCAGACGCTACGCAACGACGGCAGCCGCGGCTTCTCCCCGGAGGAGCTGCTGCAGATGGACTGGCTCTGCGAAAATGTGGAGGGCTGCATCCCGGCGTTGGAGACGCTCCGGCCGGAGGCACAGGAGACCTCCCGGATCCTTGCGATTCACCACGATTGATTCTTTGAGGAGGCGGCCATGAAGCTGCTGCTCATTTCTGATGAAGAGAGTTCCTATCTCTGGGACTACTATAGGCCGGGTCGGCTGGACGGCATCGATATTATCCTCTCCGCAGGCGATCTGAAACCGGAGTATCTGGAATTTTTGGTGACCATGGGGCGCGCCCCTCTGCTGTATATTCACGGAAACCACGACGGCTGCTATGAGAAGATCCCGCCGGAGGGCTGTGACTGTATCGACGGGGATCTGGTCTGTGTAAAGGGCCTGCGGATCATGGGACTGGGCGGCTGCCCGCTCTATAACGGCGGCCCCCATCAATACACGGAAAAGCAGATGTGCCGCCGGATCCGCAAGCTGCGGCGGAAGCTGCGCAAATACAAGGGCGTGGACATCGTGCTGAGCCATGCGCCTGCGCGGGGCCTGGGCGACCAGGAGGATCTTGTCCACCGGGGCTTTCAGGCCTTTGTGGATCTGATCGATCAATACGAGCCTCGCTTTCTCATTCACGGTCATATCCATCCCAGCTATGTCCAGCGCCGCACGGGAGACCTGCAGCGAGGCAAGACCCGTATCATCAACGCCTGCGGCTACAAGATCCTGGAGATCCCCGACCCGGAACCATAGAAAAGAGACCGAAGTCCTTTTGTGAAGTGACTTCGGTCTCTTTTCTTGTCATCAGGCTCAATCGCTTACGCTGAACAGGATTTCGCCGTAATCCGGCAGCGGCCAGTAGTCCGCGGCGGTCAGCCGCTCCAGCTCATCCAGATCGCCGCGCAGCTCCTCCATGGAAGAGAGCACCTGATCCCGATAGAAGATCGCAAGCTGCAGACTGTCCCCCTTGGGCGGCGCGGCCAGGTATCCCTCCAGCCGCAGCGTCTTTTCATAGGCGGCGGAAACAAGCGCCCCTAATTTCTCGGAAAGCTCGGTCTCAAAGCGGCAGTCCGCCTGCGGGAGCAGCGTCTTCCGCTTGAGTGCGCTGTCCGCAAGGGCGGCGGCATAGCGGGATGCCGCGGGCAGGATCTCCTTCTGCGTCATGTCCAGCAGGGTCAGCGCCTCCATGCGACGTACCTTGCAGTAGCTGTCCAGCTTGATCTCATACCGGGCGCGGATCTCCGTCTCCGAGTATACCCGATGGTGGCTGAAAAGCTCCAGATTCTTCTGCGCCAGATAATAGGGCACACAGTCCGGCGTGGAGGGCAGGTTCAGCAGTCCCCGCTTCTCGGCCTCCCGGAGCCAGGCCTCGTCATAGCCGTTTCCGCTGAAGAGGATGCGCTTGTGTTTACGGATCACATCCCGGATCAGATCGTGCAGCGCAGTCTCAAAATTCGCCGCTGTTTCGAGCAGATCCGCGTACTGCCGCAGGGATTCCGCCACAGCGGTATTCAGTACCACGTTGACGCCGGAGATGGAGGCGGAGGAGCCGGACATGCGGAATTCAAACTTATTGCCGGTAAAAGCGAAGGGAGAGGTACGATTGCGGTCTGTGCTATCCCGGGGAAACTTGGGCAGCACATGGACGCCGACCTTGATTTGCTCCTTCCGGGTGCCGCCGTGAGGCGTATCGTTCTCGATGGCCTCAAGAATGCTCTCCAGCTCGTCTCCCAGATACATGGACACCACAGCGGGAGGCGCTTCGTTTGCGCCCAGCCGGTGGTCGTTGGCCGCGGAGGCCACGGAGATGCGCAGCATATCCTGATAGTCGTCCACCGCCTGGATCACGGCGCAGAGGAACAGCAGAAACTGGGCGTTTTCATAGGGGGTCTCTCCGGGCTCCAGGAGGTTCACGCCGGTGTTGATGCTGATAGACCAGTTGTTGTGCTTGCCGCTGCCGTTCAGCCCCGCAAAGGGCTTCTCATGCAGCAGACAGACCATGTTGTGCTTCTTGGCGATCTTCCGCATCAGCTCCATGGTCAGCTGGTTGTGATCGGCTGCGATATTGGTGGTGGAGAAGATCGGCGCAAGCTCGTGCTGTCCCGGGGCAACCTCGTTGTGCTCCGTCTTGGCCATGACGCCCAGCTTCCACAGCTCCTCATTGAGTTCCTTCATAAAGGCTGCCACGCGGGGCTTGATGGCGCCGAAATAGTGGTCGTCCAGCTCCTGCCCCTTGGGGGGCTTGGCGCCGAAAAGGGTGCGCCCGGTATAAATCAGGTCTTTCCGTTTTTCAAATACGCCCCGATCAATGAGAAAATATTCCTGCTCCGGGCCAACCGTCGTCTTGATGGAGGTAACCTGCGTATTCCCGAACAACCGCAGAATCCGCATCCCCTGGCGGTTGATCGCTTCCATGGAGCGCAGCAGAGGCGTCTTTTTGTCCAGCGCCTCGCCGCCGTAGGAGCAGAAGGCCGTGGGAATGCACAGGATGCCATCTTTTATAAAGGCGTAGGAAGTGGGATCCCAGGTGGTGTAGCCCCGCGCCTCAAAGGTGGCGCGCAGCCCGCCGGAGGGGAAGCTGGAGGCGTCCGGCTCGCCCTGGATCAGCTCTTTCCCGGAAAACTCCATGATGACCCGTCCGCCGCCGATGGGCGAGAGAAAGCTCTCGTGCTTCTCGGCGGTAATGCCGGTCATGGGCTGGAACCAATGGGAGAAGTGGGTGGCGCCTTTTTCGATGGCCCAGTCCTTCATGGCGTTGGCCACCACGGTGGCGGCGCCGCTGTCCAGCCGCTTGCCGTCTATAATGGAGCGCTGAACCTGCTGGAACACTTCTTTCGGCAGCCGCTGCCGCATCACAGAGTCGTTAAACACCATCGACCCGAAGGTTTCCGTCACAGAATTCATAGCATCAGCCTCATCTCATTTCAGGATTCGGGAACTCTTCCTTCCCCATTTTATGAGTTTATACCTGGAGTTTGACATCGTCAAGGCGGCAGATTATCCAAAATCAAAGGATTCAGCAGTCCACAGTCTCCGCGTTTTAACCGAAAAAAGAACTGATCCATTAAAAAGGCAGGGTAATAAAGCGCCAAACGCTCTCACCATCTCTTGTCAGATCGTCCAAACGATGATACAATCCAAGTAAGGAGATGGTATAATGGAAGACAAAGAAATCACAAAAAGAAACCTATGGCTTTTCCCTCTCGGAACCGTGGGCAGGGATATGGTCTATAACCTTGTCACCTATTTTCTGCTTTCCTTTGTGCTGTACACCAAGAGGCTGAACACGGCACAGCTGGGCGTGATCACCGTCATCATGATCGCAGCCCGCGTCTTTGATGCGCTGAACGACCCCATCATGGGCAACATTATCGAGCGCACCCGTACACGCTGGGGCAAATTCAAGCCCTGGCTGGTCATAGGCATCCTGACTACCTCCGTCGTCATTTATCTGACCTTCAATCTGGATCTGCGAGGCTGGGCCTTTGTAGTCTTCTTCGGCGTCATGTATTTTCTCTACAGCATCACCTACACCATGCACGATATTTCCTATTGGGGCATGATCCCGGCGCTGAGCTCTGACGCGGACACGCGTAATAAATTCACCGCCCGCACCACGCTCTTTGCCGGCATCGGCGGACTTACCGCAACGTCGCTGATCCCCAAGCTCACGAACGGCGACAGCGCTATCGGCGGCGACGCCCTCACAGCCTATGGGGTGATCGCGCTGGTCATCGCCATCCTGGCGCCGGCCTTCCTGGCTATCACGGTCTTCGGCGTCAAGGAGCAACGGAATATTAACGACGAGCCTGCCCCGCATGTCAGCTTCAAAAAGATCTGGTCCACCATCACGGGCAACGATCAGCTGCTCTGGATTTCCTTGATCCTGCTGATCCAGCAGGTCGGCAACGGCATCGTGCTCTCCGGCATCGGCCAGAACTATGTGTACATGGAGTTTGGCTATGAGGGCGGCCTGTTCTCTACCTTCCAAATTGTGGGTATGGCTGTGACCGGCATTTTGATGATCTTTTATCCTGTCATCTCCCGCCGACTGCAGCGGAAGCGCTTCATGGACATCATGATGCTGGTTTCCACCCTTGGCTATGCTTTCATGCTCTTCGCCTATCTGTTCATGCAGAAGGGCTCCGGCAGCCTTGCGGGCTTTGATATGAAGTTTGTCGTGGTCACACTGGGCTACATGCTTGCAAACTTCGGGCAGTACGGCTTCTATCTGATCATGATGATCTCCGTCATGAACACGGTGGAGTACAACGAGCTGAAACGCGGCACCAGGGATGAAGGCATCATTTCCTCCCTGCGACCCTTCATCACAAAGCTTGCTTCCGCCCTGTACGTTGCCATTGCTTATCTGACCTATGTGATCTTCAACATCCTGCAGTACACCAATGGCATCTCGGATATTGAGACGGAAGCCAACAGACATCTCATCACGGATGTGGAAAAGAACCAGAAAATCGCGGAACTGCTGCAAGGCGTAGAACCCTCCCAGAGCGGCGGCCTGCTGCTTGTGATGACGGTACTCCCCTTCCTGCTGATGCTGATCTCCTACCTGCTCTATAAGAAGCACTACACGCTGGACGAGACGGAGTATGATCGGATCTGCAAAGAGCTCGAAACAAAGAAGAAGGAGCGGAAGGCCTAATGAGTCTCACATCGGCGGTTCTTCGCTTCGCGGCCCCGCTTCCTAACCTGGAGGACTATGCGCGCTTTCTCTTCCTCGGCCCCCATCCGGACGATATTGAGATCGGCGCCGGCGCCACCGCCGCAAAGCTGGCGGAGGCCGGGAAAGAGATCTGCTTTCTGATCTGCACCGACGGGCGTTATGGGCTCTCGAACGCACCAGCCGGCACCACGTCGGAAAGGCTTGTTGAGCTCCGCCGAGAGGAGGCACGGAAATCCGCCGCCCTCCTGGGCGTCAAAAACGTCTGCTTTCTGGATTTCAGCGACGGCGGTCTGTACGATGCCCGAGAACAGCTTCGCGCCATGGCGCGGATCGTCGGCGCTTTTCAGCCTGACGTGATTTTCGCGCCAGACCCGGACGTCAGCAGCGAATGCCACATTGACCACCGGAACGTGGGCGAGGCTGCAAAGATCCTGGCCTGCTTTGCGCCCTACCCGGAGCTCTTTGAGGCCTACGGCGGCAAAGCCGCCGCGGTCAAGGCCCTCGCCTTTTACATGACGGCAAAGCCCAACCGCTATGTGAAAACCACGGGCTTACTGCAGCGCCAGCTGGACGCCATTTTCCAGTGCCATGTGAGTCAGTTTCCGCCGGAGAGCGAAGAGGGCCGGGCGATCCGCCTGTATCTGAAACTGCGCTCCGCGGATCACGGCCTGCGCTGTCTCAGCACCGCAGCCGAGGGCTTCCGCGTGCTGGGGCAGACTCAGATGCACTGCCTCCCGGAGGCGGGAAGATAAATAGGCAAGAAAAAATCACGGAAAAAATCCGTGGTTTTTTCATATACAAAAGGATTAGGCAAGCAGCTGCTCGATCATCGGCTTGGGGATCACGCCGACAGAGGTATTTGTGACCTCGCCGTTCTTAAAGACCTTCAGCGTGGGGATGCTGGCGATCCCATAGCGGATGGCCAGCTCAGGCTGCTCGTCCACGTCGATCTTGCCGACCTTGATCTTGCCCTCCTGCTCTTCGGCGATCTGGGCGATCACGGGAGCGAGCATGCGGCAGGGGCCGCACCAGGTGGCCCAGAAGTCCACCAGGACGGGAATATCGGAGTGAAGAACCTCCTGCTCAAAGTTTTCTGCGGTTAAAATGATTTCAGCCATTTGTGTAATCTCCTTTCCATGTCTTTCTAAATCAATTGAGAACATGCTCTTTCAATTCTTGCGGATCCACAGCGGACAGTAGTATGTGAAATCGTTTTCTTTTCATACCAAACTCGCAAAAACAGAACCGGAAAAAGCGTAGCGTTCTATTAATGTGATTGTATCATGCCTATCACGTAATTTCAAGCCCCAACGTTTATTTAACTACATTTAATTTAGCAATCGTTATTTGAGATGGTCTTGGGCGTGGTTCGCCATTTGAACCACGCCCAAGGAATAGAGAACACTGGCTTTCACGGATCCCCTTCCCCGTAGGCTTTATCCGCTGCAAGGCAACGGCATCGGGAAACAGGCATCACCAGTCTTTTGTATGTATCGGCTCTCCGGAGCATGATTATAATAGCATGAGAGCGTCCGAAAATGCTGAATAGCGCGTGAACAGCCTGTTAAATCTGTGTTAATTATTTATCACAATTTAGTGACAAAAAGCGCAGATACGGAATGCAGGTTTACAAATCGATCTTCGTTACGCAAGCTTTGCCGAGTCCCATCGAATCAAAAGGACGTTTTTTGATGTTTACAGACTGTACATCATTTGGGCCGGAAAGAAGAGTAAGATGAGGCGAATAAAAAAGCCGAAAGCCTTGATAGCAAAGACTTCCGGCGTTTCTGGCACCCACGGGGGGATTCGAACCTCTGACCTGCCGCTTAGGAGGCGGCCGCTCTATCCTGCTGAGCTACGTGGGCATATTTTTTTCGCGCAGGTTCCGGCGCGCTTGCTCATTCTACCGCAGTTTGCCGGAACTGTCAAGTGAGGGATACTCTATGCTAAAGCTTATATCCATCAAAAAAGACTATCATGTCGGCGATTTCACCGTCAATGCCCTGAAGGGGGTTGACCTGAGCTTTCGGGAGCATGAATTTGTTGCGATCCTCGGTCACTCCGGCTGCGGCAAAACCACCCTGCTGAACATCATCGGTGGCTTGGATCAGTACAGCTCCGGCGATCTTGTCATCAACGGAAAGTCCACCAAACAATTTACTGACAGCGATTGGGACACCTATCGAAACAACTCCATCGGCTTTGTGTTCCAGTCCTATAACCTGATCCCCCATCAGACTGTGCTTGCAAACGTAGAGCTTGCCATGACTCTCTCGGGCGTTGGAGCAGCAGAGCGTCGCCAGCGTGCGGTGGAGGCGCTGGAAAAGGTAGGCCTGGGCGATCAGATCCACAAAAAGCCCAACCAGCTCTCCGGCGGACAGATGCAGCGCGTTGCCATCGCCCGCGCCCTGGTCAATAATCCGGATATCCTCCTTGCTGACGAGCCCACCGGCGCTCTGGATTCCGATACCTCTGTGCAGATCATGGAGATCCTGAAGGAGATCGCGAAGGACAAGCTCATCATCATGGTCACCCACAATCCGGAGCTGGCCACCGGCTATGCCAGCCGCATCATCCGGCTGAAGGACGGGCTGATCGTCGATGACAACGATCCCTTTGACGCGCAGGATACTGCAACCGACGCGCCCCTTGGGAAAAAGACCTCCATGGGCTTCTTTACCGCCCTCTCCCTCTCTCTCAACAATCTGATGACCAAGAAGACCAGGACGCTGCTGACCGCTTTTGCCGGCAGCATCGGCATCATCGGCATTGCCCTGATCATGTCCCTCTCCAACGGGATTCAGAATTATATCGACAAAGTGCAGGAGGACACGCTTTCCAGCTATCCCATTACCATCCAGGCCGAAAGCGTGGATATGACGGCCATGATGGCCTCTCTCATGGGCGCCCAGGCGGAGAGCGCCTCCTACCGACATGAAAATAACGCGGTTTACTCCAGCAACGTGCTGTATAATCTGGTAAACTCTGTTTTCAACACGGAGGTGGAGTCCAACAATCTGCGGGCTTTTCGCCAATATATCGAGTCGGAGGACAGCGAGATCGCCCAGTATATCAGCTCCGTTCAGTATTCCTATGATGTGGACATGACGCCTTACGCGGAGGATCCCAATGGCCACATCGGAAAGACAGACGCTGTGCAGATCCTGCAAACCGCCATGTCCGCCACCTTCGGCGGTGACTATTCGAGCTATTTTTCCACATATGGGCAGATGTACAGCAACTTCAATGTCTGGCAGGAAATGCTGCCAGGAGAAAACGGCGAACTGATCAATCCCCTGCTGACAGAGCAGTACGACATGCTCTATGGCCGCTGGCCGGAGAGCTACAATGAGGTCGTTCTGATCGTAAACGAGAATAACGAGGTCTCGGACCTGGTGCTGTACTCCCTGGGACTCAAAACCAACGACTCTATCGCGGAAAACATGCAGGCGCTGGTATCCGCGGAGGCACTGGATACCGAAGTGGAAAGCTGGAGCTATGAGGAGATCTGCGGAAAGAGCTTCCGCTACATCTACCCTGCCGATCAGTATCAGTATAACGAGGAGACCGGGGAGTATATTGATCTCACCCAGGAAGAGCTTGGCCTGCGTACCCTGTACAACAACGGTCTCGAGATCCGGATCGTCGGGATCATTCGCAAAAACAATGACGCCCTTTCCGGTATGCTGACAGGCTCGGTAGGCTATACCCATGCTCTGGTGGAGCATATTGCAGCGGAAAGTGCGGAAAAAGACCTGATCCGGCGGCAGCTGGAAGACCCGGAGCACGATGTGTTTACCGGCCTTCCCTATCTGGACAAGGAAGACGAGGCCATGACAAAGTCCAGAAAAGTCGAGGCAGCCAAGGATTATATCGCAAAAGCCACAACAGAAGAGCTTGCGGAGCTCTATATCGCTTTCATGAGCGAGCCGGATGAGGAATATCTGCAGCAGATCATCGACGAGCAGATGGAAGGAACCAGCCGGGAGGACATCGAAAAGACGATCCTGGACTACTATCCGGAATACGCCTCTATGCTCAGCCAGATGGACGACGAGATGCTCAACAATTATATGAGCCAGATGATCGGAGAACAGGCGCGGAGCCAGTACGCCGTTCAGATGGAGAGCATGTACCGGGAGCTGAGCCCGGAGGAGCTGGCGGAAGACTTCGGCCTTCTCTCCCTGGAGGAGGACGATTATCTCTGGATCTACGAAAACGCCATGCCTCCCGTCTATGCCAGCGGCAGTCTGAAGGACACGCTGAAAAAGCTTGGTTATGTGGATCTGGACAACCCCAGTGTCATCAACATTTACGCCTCCTCGTTTGAGGCTAAGGACAATATTGCCGAGGCCATCGAACACTACAACGAGACCGTGGCCGAAGAAGATCAGATCAGCTACACCGATGTCGTCGCCCTGCTCATGAGCTCTATCACGACCATCATCAATGTCATCAGCTATGTGCTGATCGCTTTTGTGGCGATCTCACTGGTGGTCTCTTCCATCATGATCGGCATCATCACCTATATCAGCGTTCTGGAGCGCACGAAGGAGATCGGCATTCTCCGCGCTATCGGCGCCTCCAAGCGGGACATTTCCCGGGTCTTCAACGCAGAGACCTTTATTATCGGGCTGACCGCCGGCGTGATCGGCATCGGGATCACTCTGCTGCTGAATATCCCCATCAATATCATCGTCCATAATCTGACCGGTATCATGGCCCTGAACTCTTCCCTGCCCCCGGTGGGCGGCGCGGTTCTGGTGGGCATCAGCGTGCTGCTGACCTATATCGCCGGTCTAATTCCCTCCGGCCTTGCAGCCAAGAAGGATCCCGTGGAAGCGCTTCGCACCGAATGATGGAAGAAACTGTTCCTTGCAAAAGATCCCTCCCCCGTGTATGCTCACACAGGGGAGGGATCTTTGATGTTACATAAAGTATTCAATCGGATGCTGCGGATGTGCGAGCCCGCCTGGGAATGCCTGATCCGCTCGCTGCAGTTTTGCTGTCTGTTCCTGCTCTGCTCGCTGCTGCTTCTGTCTAAAAGTCAGGTCTGGGGCGAGCACCAGATGACGGTTGCCGCGCTCCAGGAGTGCGCACAGCTCTTTTTGCTGTTTGGCGCTATTCTTCCACCCTGTCTGGAGGAAACGCTTGGAAACGGCGCAGGAAGTCCTCCCGGCTCATCAAAACGTTGAGGATCTCCAGGAGACCGTCTGCCGTCAGCCGCTCCGGCAGATCCAGCTCCTTGAGCAGCGCGGCGCGGCGGGCTTTGCTGTCCTCCCTGCCGCTCAAGCCCAGGGCGTACAGATCCGCCTTCGTGATCGGCACACCGCTTTGCGGATCTGCCTGACCGTCGCAGAACTCCACACCGGCACGGCGCAGCGCGTCCAGAAGCACCTCCGGGCGCATGCCTTCAACACCCAGCTTCCCCTCCTTGGAGGGGGAGCTTTTTCTTCGTTCCTTCCCGTACAGATCCGGGATATAGGCCTGCTTGAGATATTGGGGTGGCACGCAGGAGCGGATAAAATTGCGGATGACAAAGCCCGCGCCGTCGGAATCTGTCAGAACCACCAGGCCCCGCCGTTCGGCAATGCGGCGCAGAAGCTTCTGCTTCTGTTTGTCGTGGAAAATGCCAAAGCCGGAGGTCTCCAGAATATCCGCGTCCACCACCTGTTTGAGGGTGTTTTTGTCGTAGCGGCCTTCCACCAAGATGACTTCATTGACTTTTGGCATTGCTCTCCCCTGCCGCGATGCGCACCACGATCTCCTTCAAGACCTCCCTGCCATCCTCTCCGCTGCTCTTCAAGCGGTAATCCCCTTCCGAACAGAGCTCTACTGCACGAATCAGCTGCGAGAGTGTATAGCCCCGCGCAGCCTGCAGGAGCTTTGTCGCCTGGAAATCGTACTTGCAGGCGCAGGTCTCCATCACGTATTTCGTTCCCAGTTGTCTCTCCTGCGCAAGCTTCGAGGCATAAAGGCGGCGCATTTGCGTCCCCAGCATGGCAAGCATGGGGATCGGCTCGTTATTTTTGTCCGCCATCAGCTCTGCAAGCGTGCTCAGCGCGAGATTGAACTTCTTCTGGGAAATCTGTTCTGTCATCTCGAAGATCACAGCTTCCGGAATATGATTGGCCACAGCGTCCACATCGGAAACCGTCACCTTGTCCCCCTTTGCAAAAGCCGCAACCTTTTCGACTTCGGGAATCAGGCGATTCATCAAATCGCCGGAAACAAAGATCAGCCGCTGCGCAGCCTCTATCTCAAGTCCCTTCCCCAAGGCGGCAAAACGCTTGGCAAGCCAATTGATCAGATCGCCCTGATTCTGCCTGGTGAATTGGATCTCCTGGCCCAGATTCCGCAGACCCTTGATCAGCTTGAGACGGCCGTCCGGTTCAAAATCTGCGCTTTGAATAAAGGCTACCGTGCAGTAATCGGGAATGTCGGAGAGAACCGCCTGGATCTTATCGGCATCCTTTATGTGATTGAGATCAATGCCCCGCAGCTCTACAAAGCTGCGCTCCGAGAGGAAGGGCACGGCGTCGATCGCCTGCTGCAGTTCCTGAGGGTCCAGCTCCGGCCCGTTCATACGTTTCAGGCTGAAGCTTTCCTCCCCGTCCGGAAGACAGAGCTTCTTGAGCTCGCCCACATAATACTCCCGCAGATAATCCTCCGGCCCCCAAAGAAGGTAGAGCCTGCCAGGCCCCTGCTCCTTCAGGCTGCGCACGGCCTGCTTGTAATTGAGTTTATCCTCCGTTTTCTTCGCCATAGCTATCCCCCACATGTATTTCAACGCTTCCGTTCAAATCCGTGCGATAGATCGTATATCCGTAGGCGTCCAGCCGCTCCAGCGTCTCATAGGTCGGATGCCCGTATGTGTTGTAGCCCACGCTGATGATGGCGGTGTCCGCCCCGATGCTGCCCAAAAGCTCTCCGGAGCAGGCGTAGCGGGAGCCGTGATGTCCGGCGATCAGAAGCTCCACGTCGCAGATCAGATGATTTTGGATCAAGTCCTTTTCCGCGGGCTTGGGCGCATCCCCCGTGACAAGCATATCATAAGTTCCGATGGAAACCAACATCATCATGCAGCGTTCGTTTTCGTCTCCCTTGTCGGAAGGAGCAAAAAGCTGGATCCCGATGCCGTCAAGCCGGATGAAGCTGTCCTCAGAGAGAAAAATGAGCTCCGTCCCGTTCCGCTCGGCCGCATCGCAAATCTCCTGCAGCTGATCGTCTTCATCATTCGTATTGGCCGGCAGGATGAGCTGCTTAACCGGGATCGTCTCCATGAGCCTCGGCACACCGTTACAGTGATCCGCATGGAGGTGGGTCAGCAGCAAAAGATCCACCTGGCTTCGCCCGCGGGCGCGCAGATAGGCGCCAGCCTCTTCGCCGGCATTCCGGCTGCTATAGGTATTCCCGCAGTCGATCACGACGGTCTTGTCCCCGGACATCACCGCAATGCTCTGTCCCTGTCCCACATCCAGAACACAGATGGTGCCGAGGCCGGAATTGTAACGGCTGCGTGTCACCGTGAGCAGAAGGGCGAGGCACAGCCCGGACAAAAGCAGCGGCAGGAGAAACTTCTTCCAGGGCCTCATCCGGCTGAAGCAGGCCAGCAGGATCAGCACATAGACCAGAACGATCCAGAGCACCGAGAAAAGATCCCGAACATAGAGCGTTGCGAAGGGAATTGCCGAGACGCCTTTCGCCACAAGGAGAAGGTAGCGAGCAAGCCAGCTGCAGATCCAGGCCGCAGCTTTCCCCAGCGGCGCATAGAGGAAACCCAGCGCGCAGGAGAGAAAGCCTCCGCTGAAGCAAAAGGAGACCGCCCAGAGGCAAAGAATGTTGGAAAGCGGCGAAAGGATAGATACCGAGCGAAAATGGACAAGCAGGAGCGGGACGGAAAAAGCCAGCACGGCGAGGGAGCTTGCTGCCGTGGTGATGGGAATGCGCAGCCGCTTCCGCCAGGGCTTGGAAAAGAGGCCTGCAAAGAATTCACGAAGAGGCTGCGCCAGACACAGGATACCGGACATCGCCGCAAAGGAGAGCTGCAGGCCCACACTGGTCGCGGCGTATGGATTGATCAGAAGGATCAGCGAAAGGGCAACAGCCAGCGAGGTCGCCGGATCGTTCTCTCTTCGGACAAGCGGAGCAAGCAGCAGAAAGCTCTGCATAACAGCCGCGCGGACGGCAGAGGGCGGCGAACCGGTTGTCAGCACAAAAAGCCAGACCAGAACAAGGCTTGCCAGCGAGCTTTTGCGTCCCTTCCCCAGCAGCTGCTGGAGCATCCCGATGAAAAAGGCAATATGCATCCCCGAAACCGCCACGATGTGCATGAGCCCTGCCCGGGTCATAGCCACAAGCAGCGCATCGTCCTGATAGAGATCGCTCTTGTCCCCCAGCATCAGAGATTTCATAAAAGCCGCGGTATCAGCGGGAAAGATGCTGTCCCCCATCGCAGCAATCGCGTGGTTCAGTCGGGCGGGCATAGCGCGAAGATCAAAGCCGCCATGGGATAAAACGATCTCACTTTGTGCGCGACCGGTCAGATAGATGTCTCGAGAGAGATAGACAGGATCATATTCGCCGTAGCGCTGATCTCCCCGTCTGAGCTTGGCCGTACAGCGGATCTGATCTCCCGGCACCGCATCTGCAAGGGCGCCGCTGTAGTCATAGAGCAGCATCCGCACATGAGGCAGCCCATCCCCGGTCAACACAAGCTCCACCCGGGCGGAATCGTCATAGATCTGCGGGTAGTCCGTGACGCGGCCTTCGATCTCCAGGCTCTGCCCATCCAGCTTGAGGGCCGGCTCCAGTGTCGTCTGCGCTTGGATATAATAGCGCAGGCAGCCGAAAGCGCCTCCAAGAAAGAGCAGCGCAAAGGCGAGCAGCCACTCCTGCTTCCGAAGCAGCACAAGCAGTCCCAAAAGCGAGAGCGCGGCGGCAAGCCAGAGAAGACTGGCCAGCGGCAGCAGATAATTGGCAGCAAAGATGACCGCGGAGAAGGAGAACAGAAAGATCGCCAGCTTGCGCAAACCTTGCTCACCACACTTTCAAAAACCGCAGAGGGCTTGGGCTCTCTGCGGTTTCAGCGTTTTTACAGGATCTTTTCCGACAGCTTCACGCCGCCGATGAGATGGAAATGCAGGTGCATGACAGACTGACCGCCGTCCTCGCCGCAGTTGTTGATGACGCGGAAGCCGTTCATCAGTCCCTCCTGCCTGGCGATTTTGGCGATGGCCTCAAAGCACTTTGCAACATAAACGGAGTTCTCTTCGTTGATGCCGCGGGCGCAGCAGATGTGCTTCTTCGGCACAACAAGGATGTGCACCGGCGCCTGAGGGTTGATGTCCCGGAATGCAAAGACGTACTCGTCCTCATAGACCTTGTCGCTGGGGATCTCCCCGGCGATGATCCGGCAAAACAGACAATCCTGATCCATGAATCCTTCCTCCTCAGATTTTTTCTTTGACAAAGCTTTCCACTGCGGAAAGGGCGTCGTTCAGCTTGCTGACGTCGTTGCCGCCGCCCATGGCGGAATCGGGCTTGCCGCCGCCCTTGCCGCCGGCAATCGCGGTGATGTACTTGATAATGTCCCCTGCACGAACGCCCTTGGCCACCGCTTCCTTACCGCAAACGCACTGGAAGGTGATCTTGTCCCCGTTCACCGCGGCGATGACAGCCACAACCGCGCCATCCTTGTCCCGCAGCGCGTCGCCCATCTTGCGCAGACCCGCTGTGTCGCATTCGCCCTGGCTGCAGGTGACCACATGCAGGCCGCCCACTTCCCTGGCGTTCTTCAGCAGGGCATCCGCGCCGCCGGAGGATTCCTTGTCCTTATACTGCTGGATCAGGCGCTTGGCTTCCTTGAGCTCGTTGGCCTGCTGCTCCACCTTTTGGAGCATATCGGCTGGATTGGCCTTGAAGAGCGCGGAGACTGCGGAAATGGCCTCAATATCGTGATGCAGCGTCTCCAGGGTGCGGAGACCGGTGGTGGCCTCGATGCGGCGCACGCCGGAGGCAACCGAGCCCTCGGAGCTGATGTGGAAGAGGCCGGCCTTGGCGGTGTTGCTCAGATGAGTACCGCCGCAAAGCTCCACGCTGTAGTCGCCCATGCTGACCACGCGCACCACGTCACCGTACTTTTCGCCGAAGAGGGCGGTAGCGCCGCTCTTGCGGGCGTCGTCGATGGACATTTCTTTGGTGTCGACCGTCAGGCCTTCCAGAATGGCGGCATTTACAGCGTCCTCTACGCGGCGCAGCTCTTCTGCCGTGACGGCAGAGAAATGTGTAAAGTCAAAGCGCAGGAAGTCGGGCTCCACCAGAGAGCCGGCCTGGTGCACATGCTCGCCCAGCACGTCCCGCAGCGCCTTCTGCAGCAGGTGGGTGGCGCTGTGAGCGCGGGCAATGGCGGCGCGGCGCTGAGGATCATAAGCGGCGCAAACCGTGTCGCCCAGCTTCAGGACGCCCTGTTTCAAAACGCCGCTGTGCATGAACTTGCCGCCCTTGTTCTTCTGCACATCCAGAACCTCAAACAGGAGGCCCTCTGCGGCAATGCTGCCATGGTCGGCCACCTGGCCGCCCATCTCGGCGTACAGGGTGGTACGATCCAGCACCACAATGGCTTCGGTCCCCGCGGGGATCTCGTCCCGCAGCTCGCCGTCCGCCACGATGGCCAGAACCTTTGCCTGGATCTGCTGCTTGTCGTAGCCTTCAAAGACCGTTTCGGGGATCTCCTTGCCGAAGCTGACGCCGGCCCAGCCCAGATCGCCCAGCGCGGCGCGAGCTTCCCGAGCGCGGACGCGCTGCTCCTGCATGAGCTGCTTGAAGCCCTCTTCATCCACAGACATGCCCTCATCGGCGCACATCTCCAGCGTCAGATCAATGGGGAAGCCGTAGGTATCATAGAGCTTAAAGGCGTCAGCGCCGGAGAAGGTGCTCTCCCCTTTCGCCTTGTGCTCCGAGAGCATGTCGCTGAAGATCTTCATGCCGGCGTCGATGGTCTTGGCAAAGTTTTCTTCCTCGGTCTTCACCACGCGGGTAATGTAGGCCTGCTTCTCCCGCAGCTCGGGATACTGACACTCATTCTCATGAATAACGGTGTCGATGACCTCATAGAGGAAGGGCTCGTTCACGCCAAGGAGCTTGCCGTGGCGGGCAGCACGACGCAGCAGGCGGCGCAGCACATAGCCGCGGCCCTCGTTGGAGGGCAGGACGCCGTCGCAGATCATGAAGGTGGCAGAGCGGATATGGTCGGTGATGACGCGCAGGGATACATCCATCTTGTGGCTTTTGCCGTAGTATGCACCGGTAAGTTCGCTGACCTTATGGGTGATGTTCATCACGGTGTCAACATCGAAGAGGGAGTCCACATCCTGGCACACAACGGCCAGACGCTCCAGCCCCATGCCGGTGTCGATATTCTTTTGCTTGAGCTCGGTGTAATGACCCTCGCCGTCGTTATCGAACTGGGAGAACACGTTGTTCCATACCTCGATATAGCGGTCGCAGTCACAGCCCACGGTGCAGCCGGGCTTGCCGCAGCCATACTTCTCGCCCCGGTCATAGTAGATTTCCGAGCAGGGGCCGCAGGGGCCGGCGCCGTGTTCCCAGAAGTTGTCCTCCTTGCCGAAACGGAAGATGCGCTCCGGGGCAATGCCGATCTCCTTGTTCCAAATGTCAAAAGCCTCGTCGTCGTCCACATACACGGAGGGATAGAGACGGTTGGGATCAAGACCCACCCAGTCGGGGCTGGTCAGAAATTCCCAGCTCCAGTGAATGGCCTCGCGCTTGAAGTAATCGCCGAAGGAGAAGTTGCCCAACATCTCAAAATAGGTGCCGTGGCGGGCAGTCTTGCCGATGTTCTCGATATCGCCGGTGCGGATGCACTTCTGGCAGGTGCAAACACGGTGCCGTGGCGGCTCCTTCTCGCCCTTGAAATAGGGCTTCATCGGCGCCATGCCGGAGTTGATGAGCAGAAGGCTGGCGTCCCCCTGGGGGATCAGGGAGAAGCTGGGCAGGCGCAGATGGCCTTTGCTCTCGAAGAATTGCAGAAACATTTCGCGCAGTTGATTGAGTCCGTACTTTTCCATGTGTTGTTTATCCTCTCAAAAAAAGATACCCCTGTCCCATAAAGGAACAGGGGCGAATTTACTCGTTCGCGGTACCACCCTGATTCGCCGCAATATGCGGCCTCAAAGCGCCCTTAACGCAGGCAGACGCCCCGGTCCTCCCGAGGTGGCTCCGAAGTGGCCGCCGGTTGGAACATGAGATCTCACACCACCCGATCTCTCTCTGATATGTCCTGTTCCGGCTCGTTTCGTCAACGCCGATATAACGATGTAACTATATCACAGCTTTGATATTTGTCAAGCACAACCATTGAGGAGAACTTCGTTAGAGAAGATACTGACCGGTCATAAGACCGATCGCGCCGTGCTTCCGGCAGAAGATCCCCAAATCACCCGTATCAACAAATTCTGTAAAATATCGATCAGCTTCGTCTAAAGCATCCTGAACAGTAACATGAATCCCGGGACAGCGATGCTGCCACAGCCAATGAAGAAGTGTGGGGTTTCGTTTATCATGCTGGTTCGATGCTGCTCCGATATTGATGTAATAATTCCTCGTGTCCCACTGTGAGCCCTGTACGTTGAAGCACAAAATGACATTATCCTGTTCCAGATACCAATAGCTTCCTTTTTTTCGATACCCTTTCTGCTTCAGGATCGGTTTGATTTCCCGAATGAACTCTTCTTTCGTCATTTATTTCCCTCTTCTACGCGAATCAGTTTCCTCACAATCGCAAGAGAAGGAGCTTCCGCGGGCAGCCGCATCCGATAGCGCATCATCACGAGCTTTGTCTCAGCCAGGGGCAGACCTTCTTCGTTAAAAATCTCCCCTGCCGTGAAAGGTATGGGCGCTCCCTCCGGAAGCAGCAGCTCCAGCGCATCCCCCGGGGCGATCTTATTGCGCATGGTAAGCGTCGCCCAGCCGTCTCCCCCGCAATTTTCCACCACCGCGGCCACGGAAGCGTCGGAGGAATAGGTCTCCTTCCCGTAGCTCTCTCCGGGCTGATCAAAGTAAAAGCCGGTGGTATAGGGGCGGTGGCTGATCTTCTCCGTCTCCGCTACCCAGAGCGGATCCAGCGGTTTTCCGGCCATCGCCTCGTCCAGGGCGTGCCGATAGGCGTTGGTGACCACCGCCGTATAATAGGCGGATTTCATCCGTCCCTCGATCTTAAGGCTGGTGACGCCCGCATCCAGCAGCTCCGGCAGATGCTCGATCATGCGCATATCCCGGGAGTTCATGATGAAGGTACCCCCGTCCTCGCTGATCTCGAAATACTGCCCCGGCCTCGTCTCCTCCACCAGGTGGTACTTCCAGCGGCAGGGCTGGGCGCACTGCCCCCGGTTGGCGTCCCGTCCGGTGAGATAATTGGATAGCAGGCAGCGCCCGGAAAAGCTCACGCACATGGCTCCATGGACGAAGGCTTCCAAGCGCAGTTCCTTCGGCGTGTTGGCGCGAATCTTCCGAATATCCTCCAACGGCGTCTCCCGCGCCAGCACCACGGTGTCCGCGCCCAGATCGTACAGGGCGCGGGCCGTCGCGCTGTTGATGACGCCAAACTGGGTGCTCACATGCTTTCCCACCTTGGGCGCGTGATGTTTTGCCAGCTCCAACACGCCGAGATCCGCAATGATCAGTGCATCCACGCCTGCATCCTGCAAAAACTCCAGATACTCCGGCAGAAGCTTTAATTCCTCTTCCCTTGGCAGGGTGTTGCAGGTCACATAGATCTTTACGCCCCGCGCGTGAGCATAGCTCACCGCCCAGCGCATATCCTCATCGCCGAAATTCACAACGCTGGAGCGCATCCCGAACTGACGTCCGGCCAGATACACCGCGTCCGCTCCATAGTGAATCGCCATCTGCAGGCGCTCCCGATCACCCGCGGGAGATAACAGCTCCGCCTTATCCCTCATAGTTCTGAGTTGCCACAAAGGCGTTGAATTCATTGATGTTGGTGAAGAAACGATGCGTTCCCGTCTCCGTATCCAACGCGTAATAATAATAGTTCGTGGTGGCGGGGTTCAGCGCGGCCTTCAAAGAAGCCAGACCCGGGTTGCAGATAGGAGTGGGCGGCAGACCGATCCTGTCTCTCGTGTTATAGGGGCTGTCCTCCGCCAGCATCTCCGCGGTAGGCGCGCCCTCGTGCTCCGGGTGGATATAGAGGATCGTGGCGTCGATGCCCAAGGGCATACCGGTGCTGAGGCGGTTATATATGACGGAAGCGATCAAAGGCCGTTCCTCGTCATTGGCAGCTTCCTTCTCGATCATGGACGCGATAATGACGATCTCCCGCATATCCCGGCCACTGGCCTCCAGCTGCTGCTGCATCTCCTCATCAAAGCTGTAGTAATAGGTCTCCAGGAACTTGTTGATGGCACTGGCAGGCTGCATGTTGACATAGAACTCATAGGTGTTTGGGAACAGATAACCCTCCAGACGGCTGGGATCACCCACGGCGAGCTCGTCCAGGAAGTCGTAATTGAACTTGTAATCGGCGGCAGCTGCCATCAGATCGTCATATTTGCTGACGCCGTTTTCCTCCAGCAGCAGGAACATCTGCCGCATGTTAAGTCCCTCCGGGAAGGTGACCTTCACGGTCAGCGCACCGCCGGAGAAGGGCGTCATATGCTGGATCAGCGCACGATAGTCGTAACTGGATTTTAGTTCATATTCTCCAGGCGCAACTTTGGTATCTGCGTGGGACAGTTGACAGAAGACCTTGAACAGCCATTTGTATTCGATCAGACCGGCGTCCTTCAATGCGTCCGCAATATAGTCAACATCCGCGTGGGTAACACGCTCCGTCCCGATAGGATTGTGATTCTCATCGTATTTGACGACGGTTTCCGTCTCAAAAATACTGACAGGAAGGGTGATCGTCGTTGTAATATCCTTCTTGTTCAGCGCCAGCACGTCGCTTGCTGCCATCCAGCCCAGGCAAGCCAGCACAACGCTCAGACAGATGATAAACAAAAAATACATCATCCCGCCCAGGCAGCCGGAGCGATACTCGTGGCTCTGTCGGATGGGTCGGTAATCCCGTTCCGACTCCTCATCACCGGTGTAGTTGGCAGCCTCGCCACCTTTCTTATCGAACAAGAAACGGTCGACAGGGTTTGCGTTCTCGGGATCTCTCACGCCGGAACTCTGGGGCGGTTGCTGCGGAAGCTCCGGCTCCTCCGTCTCAGGCTGAACAGAGCCCTCGTAGAGCTCGTATTGGTTTTCAAATTCGTCGCTCATCAGCGGCCTCCTTTGGGTATTCCCCGTGGGAACACCTTGCGTAACCTTGGCATACTATGGCTTGAACGCTGCAAGACGCAGCGGAAGCTTCAAGCGAAAAACCTCGCCCGATCCGCGGGGCGAAGCGAAATGATAACAAAGCGGAGAAAGGAAGAAAAAATGTTCTGCAATTCCTGCAACAATAACGGCGTTTGGATCATCATCCTCATCATCCTGCTCTTCGGTTGGGGCGGCAACGGCTTCGGATGCGGCTGCGGCTGCGACAACAACAATAACTGCGGCTGCGGCTGTGGCTGCAACTGAGAAACAAGCGCATACCCCGGGGCCTCTTCGGAGGCCTCTTTTTTATATTGTCTCCAGGATAATGCGGTATAAATCCTGGTTTTTTTCATCCACATCCCGCTCTGCGCCGTCCTTTTGAAACGGGATCCTGGTCCAGCCGTAATAATCTGCGGCCCGATCCGCCGTGTGGAGGCAGCGGCGAAGATAATCCAGATCCTTTTCATGGATGTCCGCGTGGGTGTGGGTTTTCTCCTCTCTCCGGCGCATCCTGGCAATGGAGGTTTCCAAATCTACGTCCAGATAGAGCACAAGATCCGGCTCAGGCAGGCCCATTTTATTGTACTCTAAATCTGTCAGCCAGGAAAAAAAGGCGGGAAGCTCCTCGTCCGGCAGCTTGCAGCCCTGATGCACCGCGTTGGAAGTCGTATAGCGATCAGAGAGAAAGATGCCTCCGTTTTCATAAATGGAGCCCCAGTCCTTTCTATAGGACGCATAGCGATCCACGGCAAAAAAGGTGGATGCCGTGTAGGGGTTAACATCGTTGGGGTTTGTGCCGAAATCCCCGTTCAGGTACATCCGGATCAGCGCGCTGCTCTCCTCGTTATAGCGCGGAAACACGATATGGTTATACTCGATCCCGTCCTGCTCCAGGCGGGCGCAGAGACGGCGGAACTGCGCGGATTTGCCGCTGCCGTCAATGCCTTCTAATACGATCAGTTTTCCTTTCGCCATTTCAATACGCCTCAAATCTGACTGAAAACATCGCCAATATTCGCATGGATCACAAGATCCGCATAACGGTCATAGGGGGTCTCGCTGCGATTGACCAGCACCAGCTTCGTGCCGCGATAGTAGTTAATGAGGCCTGCGGCGGGATATACGTTCAGAGAAGTGCCGCCCACGATCAGAATATCCGCATGGCGGATATAGCGCACCGCCTCGCTCATCACGTCCTGATCCAGCGGTTCCTCATACAGCACAATATCCGGCCGGATGACGCCGCCGCAGCTGCAGCGAGGCACGCCCTCCCCGTGGTTCATCTGCTCCGCGGGATAGGGCTTGCGGCAGCGGGAGCAGTAGGCGCGCAGGATGCTGCCGTGCAGCTCCAGCACCTTTTTGCTGCCGGCGGCCTGATGGAGCCCGTCTATATTCTGTGTCACCACCGCACGGAGCTTTCCCTCCGCCTCCAGCTCCGCCAGACGCTTATGGGCGCGGTTGGGCTGAACGCCGTCGATCACAAGCTTCGCTCGGTGGAAGCGATAATACTCCTCCGGATAGCGTTCAAAAAAGCTGTGGCTCAGAATCGTCTCCGGCGGGTACTTCCACTTCTGATTATACAGGCCGTCCACGCTGCGAAAATCGGGGATGCCGCTCTCCGTGCTGACGCCGGCGCCGCCGAAAAAGACGATATTGTCGCTTTCCTGGATCCACTGTTTCAGCTTGGCTATTTCTTCGTTCATCGCGCACCTCCGATTCTTTTTTCTGATTATACACCCCAGGCAACGCCTTGGCAAGTAAACAGCTTATGAAGTTTTCTTAAATGGAAAAGCCGCCTGCTGGCGGCTTTTCGTGCGGCATTTCATTTTTCGACCTTTTCGATCACACGCTGATACGAGGGCAGGATCTGCTCCCATTGAAGCTCGTTCTCCCTCCGGATTACATAGCGCCGGGTGTCCTCACTGCTTTTGTTCCCCCAATGGACACAAAAACGCATGGAAGCCCGGATGGCAGCCAGGGCCAGATCGGCGCTCTCGGCCACAAAATGCTTTTCCTCCGCCGGGCAGAGCTCCGCCAGTTCTTCCAGAAAGCTCAGCGCCGTGGTCATCATGTTGACGATCTCCGCGCAGACCGCGCCGACAGACTGGCCGGCGGCCTCGATTCCACGGGGGTCGCCGTCCTTCAGCGCCTTGCGGTATGGACCGCGGGCCTTCACATCCTCGTCGATCAGATTGACCATGTAGCTGCGCAGGATCTCGGAATTCCGGACAATGTAAGCTACGCGTTCGCTCTCCGGCCGCTCCGCCTGGGTCGCCCTCGCGGCGCGCTGCAGGAGTGCAGACGCAACTGCCGCGGTCATGGCTGTGCCGCTGCCCGTCTGTGCACGGCTTTCCGGGTCGGCAAGCGCTTTGGTAAAGTCCTCTGCGTCCATTTTGCGAAAAATTTGGATCTTAATCGATTCTGCCATGATATGACCCCTTTCTTACTCTCGGTTGAACTCCCGCAGCCGCAGTCCTTCGTTCTTCTGCAGCGCCCAATTGATGCACCAGGAGGAGGTGAAGAGCAGCAGGTTGTTGCCCTTGAAATCCTGCACCCACTTGGTATCGCTGGTCAAATTCAGACTGCGAATGTCGATCCCTTCATTATCCACCCAGCGCAAAAGCTCATAGGGCAGGCTGCGGCGGCGGATCTCCACGCCATACTCGGTTCTGAGCCGATATTCCAGCACCTCAAACTGCAGTACGCCGACAACGCCCACGATGACCTCTTCCACGCCGGTATGGGGCTCGTGGAAGATCTGGATCGCACCTTCCTGAGCGATCTGCTGAATGCCCTTTTCGAATTGCTTGCGTTTCATGGTGTCCACGCGCTCCACCGAAGCAAAATGCTCCGGCGCGAAGGTGGGGATGCCTTCAAAGCAGATGCTTTGCCCCTTATCGCAGATGGTGTCTCCGATGGAGAAGATGCCCGGGTCGAAGACGCCGATAATATCGCCGGCGAAAGCCTCGTCGATGATCGCCCGATCCTGGGCCATGAGCTGCTGGGGCTGGGCCAGACGCAGCGCTTTTCCGCCCTGGACATGGAAGTATTCCTTATCCCGCTCGAACTTGCCGGAGCAGATGCGCATGAAGGCAATGCGGTCCCGGTGAGCTTTGTTCATGTTGGCCTGGATTTTGAAGACAAAGGCGGAGAAATGCTCGTCCATGGGATCCACGATCTGCTCCCCGGAGAGGCGCGGCAGCGGCGGCATGGTCATCTTCAAAAAGTGCTCCAGGAAGGGCTCCACGCCGAAGTTATTCAGAGCGGATCCGAAGAACACGGGGCTGAGCCGCCCGGCGCGTACTTCCTCGATATCGAAGTCATAGCCAGCGCCGTCCAGCAGCTCAATATCGTCCGCCAAAGTCTCCCGCAGACGGTGGCCGATCAGCTCGTCCAGCTTCTCGGTCTCGTCCAGGGAGCATTCTATGGCGCGGATCTTGCTTTGTCCCCGGTGAAACTCGTTGAAGGCCAGAATGGCCTGCTTTTCCCGGTCGTAGACGCCTTTGAACTCCTGGCCGCAGCCGATGGGCCAGTTCATGGGATAGGTGCCGATGCCGAACTCCGTCTCCAGCTCCTCCATCAGTTCATAGGGGCTGCGTGCCTCTCGGTCCAGCTTGTTGATGAAGGTAAAGATAGGGATATGGCGCATGGCGCAAATCTTGAAGAGCTTGCGGGTCTGCGGCTCAATACCCTTGGCGGCGTCGATGACCATAACGGCGGAGTCTGCCGCCATGAGGGTGCGGTAGGTGTCCTCGGAGAAGTCCTGGTGTCCCGGCGTGTCCAGGATATTGATGCAGTAGCCCTCATACTCAAACTGCATGACAGAGGAGGTAATGGAGATGCCGCGCTGCTTTTCCAGCTCCATCCAGTCCGATACAGCATGGCGGGCCGTGGCCTTGCCCTTGACAGAGCCGGCCAATTGGATGGCTCCGCCGTAAAGCAGCAGCTTCTCCGTCAGGGTCGTCTTGCCCGCGTCCGGGTGAGAGATGATCGCAAAGGTTCTGCGGCGTTGAATTTCATTTTGATAAGCAGTCATTTGAACTTCCTTTCTGAATTTGATGGTAATACGGAAGGTAAATGTGCTTATGGCGGTGTCAACATAACGAATTCATCCTATCCATCGTGTAATCGGTTTATGTTACCATATTCCATGAGAAAAAGCAAAGCTTTTCTTCGTGAATTGCTCTATTCAAAAAACACTTGACGTTTCCTGAAAAAGAGACTAAAATAACGAAGCAATCAGATGGGTGCTGGGTTTTTCCTGGCTGAGACGGAGTAATCGAGCTCTGAGACCATGGAACCTGATCCGGGTAATGCCGGCGTAGGAAACGGAGAAGCGACGGCAGGTTCTTTTGCAGGAACCTGTCTTTTTGTTTCCCTGCTTCCAAAAAAACTTAGAAATGGGAGGAAACAAAAGTATGAAATCCAAACTCACTCTTCGCGCCCTTACGGAAGGCGCCGTCATGGTGGCCGCGGCCCAGGTGCTTAGTTACCTGAAGCTCTGGGAAATGCCCTGGGGCGGCAGCATCACGCTGGCCATGATCCCCATCCTGCTCTATGCGGTACGCTGGGGCCTTGGTCCGGGCTTGCTGGCTGGTTTTGTTTTCGGTATACTGCAGTTTATGTTTGACGGCGGTTTTGCCATCGGATGGCAATCCATCATCGGTGATTATCTGCTGGCTTTTACTGTTCTGGGTCTGGCCGGACTTGTCCATGGCAAGAAGGGCAGTATTTTTACCGGAACGATCATCGGCGGCCTCGCCCGCTTCCTGGTCCACTATGTGGTTGGCGCCACCATCTGGGCCGAGTACATGCCCGAAACCTTTTTTGGCATGAGCATGCACAGCCCCTGGTTTTATTCCCTGCTCTACAACCTGGCCTACATGCTGCCGAATATCGTGATTTGCCTGGTTGTGTTCGCTGCCCTCTGGGCGCCCATGCGCAAGTACCTCACCGGCGCAGATCTGAAGAAGAACTGAACCAAAAGTCCACAACATGTGCAAACCCCGGGAGCTTGACTCCCGGGGTTTTGTCTATGCTCGTTTCACTGCAGAACGACCTTGTTGAAGTTCTTCTTGCCTCGTTTCAGGATGATGCCGGATTTCAGCTCATCTGTCGAAAAGCTCTTGCCGATGTCGGTGACCTTCTCATCGTTCACGGTAACGCCGCCCTGCTGGATGTTCCGGCGTGCGTCGGATTTGGTGTTGCAGAGGCCGGTCTTTACCAGCAGGCTCATCAGGTCGATGGCGCCGTCTGTCAGATCTGCGTCAGTGAGTTCGGTGGTGGGCATGTTCTCGCTGCTGCCGCTGCCAGCGAAAAGCGCCTTGGCGGAAGCCTCGGCCTTCTTGGCTTCCTCCTCGCCGTGCACCATCTTTGTCAGCTCATAGGCCAGGATCTCCTTGGCGCGATTGAGCTGACTGCCTTCCCACTTGGCCATCTCCTCGATCTGCTCCAGGGGCAGGAAGGTAAGCATCCGGATGCACTTCAGGACATCCGCATCCTCCACGTTCCGCCAGTACTGGTAGAAGTCGTAGGGGCTGGTCTTGTTGGGATCCAGCCACACGGCGTTGCCGGCGGTCTTGCCCATCTTCATGCCGTGGGAGTCGGTGAGCAGGGTGATGGTCATGGCGTGGGCGTCCTTGCCCAGCTTCTTGCGAATCAGCTCCGTGCCGCCCAGCATATTGCTCCACTGGTCGTCCCCGCCGAACTGCATGTTGCAGTTGTAGTGCTGGAACAGGTAGTAGAAATCGTAGCTCTGCATGATCATGTAGTTGAACTCAAAGAAGCTCAGTCCCCGCTCCATGCGCTGCTCGTAGCACTTGGCGCGCAGCATGTTGTTCACGGAGAAGCAGGCGCCAACCTCCCGCAGCAGTTCAACATAATTGAGATTCAGCAGCCAGTCGGCGTTATTCACCATCAAAGCCTTATCCGGCCCGAACTCGATGAATTTTTCCATCTGCCGGCGGAAGCACTCGGCGTTGTGGTCAATGTCCTCCCGGGTCAGCATCTTGCGCATATCGGTGCGGCCGGAGGGATCTCCGATCATGGTGGTGCCGCCGCCGATGAGGGCGATGGGGCGGTTGCCCGCCTGCTGCAGGCGCTTCATCAGCGTCAGCGCCATGAAATGGCCGGCGGTCAGGCTGTCCGCCGTGCAGTCAAAGCCGATGTAGAAAGTGGCCTTGCCGGCGTTCACCATCTCGCGGATCTCTTCCTCGTTGGTCACCTGGGCGATGAGCCCGCGGGCGACCAGTTCCTCATAAATACCCATTGTGATTTTCTCCCCTATCTGATTATTTGTTCTTTTGAATCAATTCTTCTGCGTGCTCTGCCGCCCAGGCGATCAGCTCGTCGCAAGGTACGCCGTTTCGCTTCAGATCCTGACAGCGCATATACCCGAATTTTTCCGCAAAATCCCGGTTAAAAGCCATGGTCAGCTTTGCGATCCTGGTTTTGGCAACCGAATCTTCCCCGTCATGATAGGGAAATGCCAACCCCAGAGCCATCACCGCCCCGGAGGCCGCGCCGCAGATCTCTCCGCAGCGAACACCGCCGCCAAAGCCGCCAGACACGGCCAGAGCCGTCTTCTCGTCCAAGCCCGTATAGCTGCCGAGCGCCGCCAGCACGCTCTGGGCGCAGTTAAAGCCGCAGCTGTGCAGACGCAAAGATTTCTCTTGAACGCTCATCATGAAACCTCCTTCAAATATAAAACCCTCTGTCCTTCCGGACAGAGGGCAAAATATGCGGTACCACCTCTGGTTTGCTCTCCCCTCGCGGAGAGAGCCTCACGAAGTCCAGGACTTCCGCGCGTTATCGGGCGCACCCGTCGCGGCCTACCCACCTTTTTCGGCTTCAGCCACGCCGCTCCGAACGGTACTTCACGCGCTCCCCTCTCCCCCTTCCACCGACCGGGGGCTCTCTGTGCAGGAAAAAGCACGCTACTTCTGTTCTTCCTCGCATTTACCCGTGCATTATACTGAGTTATTCTTGATCTGTCAAGCAAAAGCGGATCTTTTCTTTGATTTTGGAGCGGACTCCTTGACTGATCCGAACGATCATGCTAGAATTTTTGCAGCAGCGAAAAAGGAGGATTCCCATGCAGACAGAATCAGACTATCAATGGGCGCGACCCTATCTGAACGCGGATGAAACCGTCCTGTGGAAAGGTCATCCGGAAAAGCTTCATCTATTTGATCGAAATGATGTATTTCTGATCCCTTTTGGGCTTCTCTGGTGCGGCTTTGCCGGATATTGGGAATACGGGGTTCTGAAAGCGCACGCGCCGCTGCCGTTTCCTGTTATCGGCGGACTCATGATGCTCTTCGGCCTGTTCTTCTTTTTCGGCCGTTTTCTCTTCAAAGCCATGACCCTGAAGAGAAGCTCTTATGTGATCACAGACAAACGCGTTCTGCTCAATCAAGGCAGGGAAATCAAGGCTTTGAAAAAGAGCGATCTCCCGATCCTCACTGTGCGAAAACACCGGGACGGGACCGGTTCCATCGCCCTGGAGCCAAACAATCTGTTTATGCGAAAGCCGGGCTATGGGCTTAGTGTCCGATACGGAATGAACACCAGAGGCTTGACCGGGCTCTCAAGCGAGCTTCACGGGATCCCGGAGCCGGAGCGGGTGCTCCGCCTGCTGCAGTCCGACTCGGAATGGCAATAAAACACCGGGTCTGCAGGGACACAGTCCTGCAGACCCGGTGTTTTTACATCGCTTTGTATCTCTCCGCCGCTTCCAGCTGCTCCTCGGCGCTGGCAAGGGTGGTGATGGTGATGTTGTCACCGCCGTGGAGGCGGGCCAGCTCCATGCGCTGCCCCTCCCGATCCAGCTTTGTCACGTCGGTATAGGTGCGGCCGTTTCGCTCTTCCTTGGCAATCAAGTAATGACTGTCCGCCATGGCGGCGATCTGGGGCAGATGGGTCACACACATGACCTGCTTGCCCCGGGAGACGCTGTAGAGCTTCTCCCCCACCCGCTGGGCTGCGATGCCGGAAACACCGGTGTCGATCTCGTCAAAGATCATGGTGGCCACCGGGTCGTGCTCGGCAAAAACATTCTTCATGGCCAGCATGATGCGGCTCAGCTCACCGCCGGAGGCGATGCGGCTGATGCGCCCCAGCTCCTCGCCGGCGTTGGCGGACATGAGAAAGCGGATCTGATCGGCTCCGGTAGAATCAAAGCCGGGCTCCCCTTCCAGGGGCGAAAACTCCACCGCAAAGCGCACGGATGGCATGTTCAGCTCCCGCAGCTCCCGCACGATCCGCTGCTGCAGCTCCTCTGCGGCTGCCTGGCGCTTTTCCCGCAGGAGCTTTGCCGCCTTCCGGCAGCGCTTTTTCTGCTCCTCCAGCTCCCGCCGCAGCTTCTCGCTGCGCTCGTCGGCGTATTCGATCCTGTCCAGCTTTTCCCTGCACTCGTCCAGATAGGCGATCAGGTGCTCCTCATCCCGGGTATACTTCCGCTCCAGCTTACTCAGCAGGGAGATCCGCTCCTCCAGCTGGTCATACTCCTCCGGAGAGAAATCCAGATTCTCCCGAAAGTCCCGTAAGGTCTCCGCCGCATCAGAAAGCGAGAAGGCCGCCTCATGGATCGCAGAAACAGCGCCCTGCAGCTCGGGAACAAGGGTCGCGGCGCGGCCGGCGTAGTATTCGGCATTCTCCGCCATGGAAACAGCGTTATCCTCGTTGGAATAGAGCAAACGCAGCGCCTCGTCCAAGGCCTCGGTGAGCTTTTCGGAGTTGCGCAACAGATCCCGCCGGGAAATCAGGCTGTCCTTCTCCCCTGCCTTCATCTCCGCGCGCTCCAGCTCAGCGATCTGATAGCGCAGGCTCTCGCTGAGCCGCGCCTTCTCCACCTCGTCCATGCTGAGCTGATCCAGCTCCTTGCGCAGAGCCCGATACTGCCGATATTCTGTCTGATAGGCGTCGATTTCCTTCTGCAGCTGGCCGAAGCTGTCCAGATAGCCCATGTGCCGCCGCTCGTCCATCAGCTGCCGGCCGTCATTCTGTCCGTGAATGTCCACAAGCAGCGCAGCCAACTCCTTCATCTGCGCCGCCGTAACCGGCGCGCCGCAGACACGGCAGCTGCTCTTGCCGTCGGCGTTGATCCGACGCTGCAAGATCAGCTCCTCATCGGCGTCGATCTCATTATCCCGCAGCCAGGCCTCCGCATCAGCGCTGTCAAAGACCGCCGTCACCAGCGCCTTTTCCGCGCCGCGGCGCACAAGCTCCCTGCTGACTCGCTCACCGAGAACCGCACCGATGGCGTCGATCACAATGGATTTGCCCGCGCCGGTCTCGCCGGTGAGAACGTTCAGCCCGCGCTCAAAGCGGATATCCGCCCGTTCGATCACCGCGATATTCTCAATATGCAGTTCGTTGAGCATACTTCCGCCTCTCTTTCTGTCAAATCAGCTTCTCGTAAGCGATCTCATAAAAGCTCTTCAGCCCCAGATCCGCCATAGCGGTCACATGCGGGGAGCGGCGAACCAACACCTGGTCGCCTCCCTGCAGATCGGCAACAGAATTGCCGTCCACAGCGAGATACGCCCTACGCCCGTGCAGCCGCTCCGCCGTGACCTGCACGGTGCGCTGGGGATCCAGCACAAAGGAGCGGGCGCCCATCACATGAGGGCAAATGGGGCTGATGATGATGTTCTCCGCCTCCGGCTCTACAATGGGGCCGCCGGCGGACATGGAGTACCCGGTAGAGCCGGTGGGGGTAGAGACGATGATGCCGTCTCCCGAGAAGTGGGAAACACGCTGCCCGTCGCACCAGGTGGTCATCCCGATGCAGTCGCCGTAGCCATGCAGCACCACATCGTTCAGCGCGTGATCCCGACAAATCAGTTTCCCATCCCGCCAAAGCTCAGTCTCCAGCATCATCCGGCGGGATAGACGATACTCGCCCCGCGCAGCCTTCAAGATCTGTCCGATCTCCTCCGGCTCCACATTGGCCATAAAGCCCTTGGTGCCCAGGTTGATCCCCAGCAGCGGTACAGCGCGATCCCGCAGGCGGCGCACAACGGAGAGGATGGTGCCGTCCCCGCCGATCACGATTGCAAGGGAGCACGCGCCGGGAAGCTCCTCCAGGCGCCGGAAAGTAAGATCCTTCGGAAGCGCCTCCGGCTCATCCTCGGCAAAGACGGGACAGATCACGGTTTCAAAGCCCGCCTGTTCCAGCATACTGCAGCACTGGCGGGTCAGCTTCAGCTCCAGGTCACGAAACGGATTCGGGCAAACAGCGATCATCGGAATGCCTCCTTTATAACGCCTCGTGCGAGGCTTTTACGACTGCGGCCGGATCAAGCTCAGCCGCAGGATATTCTCCGTTTTTCAGCCAACAAATGTATTCAATGTTTCCCTCCGGCCCTTTGATGGGGGAAAAGTCCAAGCCCATCACACTAAAGCCGATGGAGGCGGCAAAGTCCAGAATCCCGCACACGACCTGTTCGTGCACAGCCGGATCCCGCACCACGCCCTTTTTGCCAACCTCTTCGCGCCCCGCCTCAAACTGGGGCTTGATGAGGCAGATATAGTCGGCGCCGGGCTTCAGCAGCTCCTTCACCGCAGGGAGCACCAGGCGGATGGAGATGAAGGACACGTCCATCACTGCCAGATCCAGCAGCTCCGGGATCTGTTCTTTTGTAATATACCGCAGATTGGTGCGCTCCAGATTCACAACGCGCTCGTCCGTGCGGAGCTTCCAGGCCAGCTGCCCATAGCCCACGTCCACGGAATAGACCTTTTGGGCGCCGTGCTGCAGCAGAACATCCGTAAAGCCGCCTGTGGAGGCGCCGCAGTCGATGCAGATTTTCCCCTTGGGGTCCACCGGAAAGACCTTCAGCGCCTTGTCCAGCTTAAAACCGCCCCGGCTCACAAAGGGCAGGGCGTCGCCCCGCACCTCGATCTTTGCCTCCGGGTCAACGGGCATTCCGGGCTTGTCCGCCTTTTGGCCGTTCACATAGACCAGCCCGCTCATGATGGTCGTTTTGGCACGTTCCCGGCTTTCAGTATAGCCGAGGTCAAACACAAGCTGATCCAGCCTGACCTTTTTCATTTTACTGTTTTCCCTCCGCGCAAAGCCGTTCCGCCGCATCGGCAATGGAAGCGGCGTCCAAACCGTGGTCGCGCAAAAGCTCCGTGCGCGTGCCGTGGGCAACGATCCCCTCGCCCAGATTCAGCAGCTTTGCGGCCTTGAGTGTGATCCCCTGCTCCGCGGCCTGCTGCAGCAGCAGCTCACCCACGCAGCCGGTGGCACAGACCTCTTCTGCCATGAGCATACGCCGGGTCTTTTGAAGAGAAGCAAGCGCAAGCGGGAAGAGATCGGAGGCAATGCGGTTGAGCTTCACAAGCTCCACAGAAATACCCTTTTCTTCCAGTATTCTTGCGGCGGCAAGTGCTTCGTTTACCATGGTGCCGCAGCAGAGCAGCGTCAGATCCGCGCCTTCCCGCAGAAGCTGCTCGTCCTCGCAGGAGGAGGCCTTGTATTCGCCCTCCCCGCCCCGGGGGTAGCGAATGGCCACCGGCCCGTGCAGCGCAAAGAGTGCTCTCTGCAGCTGGTCATGCAGCTCCCGGAAGGAGGCGGGGCACAGGATCTGCATGCCGGGAACGGTGTGCAGATAGGACAGGTCAAAGACGCCGTGGTGGGTCTCGCCGTCGCTGCCCACGATGCCGGCACGATCCACGCCGAACACCACATGCAGCCCCAGCAGAGAGACGTCATGAATCAGCATATCGAAGCCGCGCTGCAGGAAGCTGGAATACACAGCAAACACCGGTAACAGCCCTTGCTTTGCAAGCCCCGCGGCGAAGGCGGTGGCATGTCCCTCCGCAATGCCGGCGTCCACAAAGCGCTCCGGAAACTGCACCGCGAACCGATCCAGTCCGGTGCCGGAGGCCATGGCAGCCGTGATGGCAACGATCTTATCGCTGGCAGACGCGAATTCGCAAAGGCTCTCGCCAAACACCTCCGAGAAACATTTGCAGGAGCTCTTCATCACGCCCGTCTCCGGGTCAAAGGGGCCAACCCCGTGATAGAGCTCGGGATGCTCCTCCGCGTAGGGATAACCTTTCCCCTTCTGAGTCAGCACATGCACCAGCACCGGGCGTTTCATCTCTTTCGCCCAGCGAAGCACACACTCCAGCTGCTTTACATCGTGCCCATCCACAGGTCCCATGTAGTCCAGGCCAATGGCGCTGAGCATATTATCCGGGAGAACCTGGGATTTGACCCACTCCTTCACGCTGTGATTCAAGCGGTAGAGCGGCGGCATGTGTGAGAAAAGCTCCCGATACCAGCGCTTGAAATTGAAATAGCCGGGGCGGACGCGCATTCGCTGCAGCAGCCGCGCCATGCCGCCCACATTGGGATCAATGGACATGTTGTTGTCGTTGAGCACGATGACCATGGACTCCCCGCTGGCCGCAGCGGCCGTCAAGCCCTCGTAGGCCAGGCCGCCGGTCAAGGCGCCGTCCCCGATCACCGCCACAACGTCGTAGTCCTGATGGGAAAGGCTCCGCGCCTTCGCCATACCCAGAGCGACGGAAACGGAGTTGGAGGCGTGACCCGCGATAAAAGCGTCATCCTCCGCTTCTCTGGGCTTGGGGAAGCCGGAAAGCCCCCCGTATTGCCGGAGGGTGGAAAAACGATCCCTTCTTCCCGTCAGGATCTTATGAATATAGCTCTGGTGACCGACGTCAAAAACCAGCCGATCCGTCTTGGTGTCATACACCCGGTGCAGCGCAAGCGTCAACTCCACTGTACCAAGGTTGGATGCCAGGTGGCCGCCGGTTTTGGAAACATGCTCCACAAGAAAGGCCCGAAGCTCCGCGCAAAGCGGCTCCAGCTCCTCCTCAGAGAGTTTTTTTACGTCGTCTGAGCTCTGTATTTTCTCTAATATACTCAAATCTAACCTCGATCTGCCTGTATGTCAGCTTCTTCTTGTAGCAAGGGAATCCGCAAGGGAGCAGAGCAGAGAAGGATCCTCAAATCGTCCGGCAAGGGCGTTCTTCGCCTCGCCTGTCAGCTTTTCGATCAATGCCGCGCACTTCTCCGCGCCATACAAGGCCATATATGTATTCTTCTCTTCTTCCCGATCGGAACCGATGGGCTTGCCCAACTCCGCCTCGGTGCTGAGCACATCCAGCATATCGTCCCGAATCTGGAAGGCCATGCCGAGTGCGGCGCCATAGCGGGCTGCCGCCTCTTCCTGCGCCAAAGTGCCGCCTGCAGCGGCCACGCCCATTAGGCAGGCAGCAATGAGCAGCGCGCCGGTTTTGCGACTGTTGATCTCGTCCAGCTCAGCCTCTGAGAGCGTCTTGCCCTCGCCCAGCATGTCCAGATACTGTCCGCCGCACATGCCGTCCAGTCCCACAGCGTTTGCCAGATGCATGGCGCAGCGGGCGCGGCGCTCGGCAGGCAGCGCAGAACGCAGGATCGTACCGAAGGCCTCGGCCTGCAGGGCATCCCCGGCCAGGGTTGCGGTGCACTCACCGTAGACCACATGGTTGGTAGGTCTGCCGCGGCGCAGGGTATCGTTATCCATGCAGGGCAGATCATCGTGAATGAGACTGTAGGTGTGCAGCATCTCGATGGCGCAGGCGGCCGGAAGGGCAGCCTGCAGGTCTCCCCCGCTGATTTTGCAAAATTCAAGAACCAGGATCGGCCGGATGCGTTTGCCGCCGGCCAGGAGGCTGTAGCGCATGGCCTCCGCCAGCCCCTTGACAGGATAGCTGTCTTCGAGGAGAAAGCTGCGGGACAGCTCCTCATCCACCAGCTGTTTATATTCTTTTTCCGTCATCTTTACGCCTCGTCGGTAAACGGAAGCTCTTCCGGGCTCCGGTCGGCGCCCTTGCGAAGCTTGACGACCTTCTGCTCCGCCTCATCCAGCATGGCGCTGCAGGAGGCAAGCAGAGAAGTTCCTTCTTCAAACAGCGCCAGAGAATCGCTCAGGGGAAGATCGCCCTTTTCCAGATGCCGCACGATCTCATCCAGACGCCCCAGCGACTGTTCAAAACTCATTTTATCTGCCATAGCGTTCCTCTCCTTCTTGAACCTGTTCCACCCGGCAAGCCGCCTGCCCGTCCTGGAACCGGACTGTGATCTCATCGCCTTTGGCCAGTCCACGGACGGATCTGAGAGGCTTTCCTTCCCTGCCTGTGGCAAGGGCATAACCGCGGGAAAGCACACGCAGCGGACTCATGGCGTCCAGAGACGCGCCGAGCTTAACGAAGCGCTGGCGCTTCTCCGCAAGCTGCCGCTCCTCGGAAGCCAGCAGACGGTCCCGCAGGCGATCCAGATCCAGTCGCCTGCTGTCCAGAAAAGCGCCCGGCTCTGTCAGCACCCGTTTGTTTCGCAAGGCATCCAGGCGCTGCGCCGCAACGCGGAGACTTTTCTCCATGGCCTGGCGGCTGCGAATGCCGTAACTCTCCAGCGCCTCCCGCATCTCCTGCTGATCCGGCACGGCGATTTCCGCGGCGTTGGAGGGGGTCGATGCGCGCCGATCCGCAACATAGTCCGAAATCGTCACATCCGGCTCATGCCCTACGGCGGAAATGACCGGGATCTGAGAAGCGTAGATGGCGCGGGCAACCCGCTCGTCATTGAATGCCCACAGATCCTCCAGAGATCCGCCGCCCCGGCCCGTAATGATCAGATCCGCTACCTGAAACTCATTGGCGTAGCGGATCGCGCCGGCAATCTCCGGCGGTGCCTCCACGCCCTGAACCCGCACCGGCAGAAGGATCACCTTGCTCATGGGCCAGCGCCGTCCCAGGATCCGGATCATATCATGGACAGCCGCGCCCGCAGAAGACGTAATGATGGCAATGCGTCCCGGCATTTCTGGCAGCGGTTTTTTGTGCGCCCGGTCAAAAAGCCCCTCCTCCGAGAGCTTGGCCTTCAGCTGCTCAAAGGCGACCTGGAGATCCCCCATGCCCTCTGGCATCAAGGAAGTGCAGATCAGCTGATATACGCCGTCCCGTACATAGACCTCCAGCCGTCCGGTGGCAGTCACGCCCATGCCGTTTTCGGGGCGATAGCGCAGCTTGGAGGCGCTGCCCCGAAACATCACGCATTTGAGGCTGCTCTCCTGATCCTTCAGGGTGAAATAGTGGTGCCCGGAGGGGTAGATCTTGTAATTGGAGAGTTCTCCGCGCACGCAGACATTCATGAGCGCGGGATCCTGCCCAAGCAGATCTTTTACATACGCATTCAGCTCTGTGACCGTAAGCGTTCTGCGTTCCATGGCTTACTCCTGCGCCTGCTCCGGGAACTCCCCGCGCATAAAGCCGCCCAGCACGCCGTTTACAAAGGCGACCGTATCGGGCTCGTCATATTTTTTATCCAGCTCTACCGCCTCGTTAATGGCGGCGGCATTGGGAATGTCCTCCATGTACAAGATCTCACAGATAGCGCAGCGCATCACGGCCAGCGCGGTTCTCGAGATCCGCTCCAGCTTCCATCCCCGGGCATAGCGCTCGATAAAGCCGTCGATCTCGCTGCGGTTTTCCGCGGTGAGCTCCGTCAGCCGGCGGATGTACTCCATCTGTCGCTCGTCCGGATACTCCGCAAACAGCTCCTGCTCCGCCTCGAGACTCCCGTAATGCTCCCGGTCAAAGAAAGCGTCCAGCAATTCACCGGGCTGCACCCCGGAAGAGGCAGCGGCAAAGCTCATCTGAATGGCAAGCTCTCTGGCAACGGTTCTTTTCATCGGCCGTTCTCCTTTAGTACAAAATCAAAATGCAATGCCGGTGACGTGGACGTTGACCTCCACCTTCTCCAGTCCGGTCGTCATCTGAACGGTGGTGAGAACCTTGTCCTGCACGTTCTGTGCGACCTTGACCACATTGCTGCCGTAAGCGATGGTAATGATGGTATCCACCACGATCTTCTCATCCACGAACTGAACCTTCACGCCCTTGGTAAGCGAACGGATCCCCAAAAGATCGGAAATCTCCGCTCCTGCCGTGTTGGAGAGGCCTGCAACGCCCTCCACTTCCACGATGGCATTTCTCACCATGTCGGCAATCACATCTTCCGAGATGTTGATGCTGCCGTTTGCCTCGCGGCAAGTAATATAGTTTTCGCCCATGATTGTTCCTCCTGAAGGTATACTGCTGTAAAACTATCCTGATATAAACCCCTACCGGGGAAAATCTCCCACTTTACAAATGGATTCAGAGTATTTTACCACAGCTTTCTCAAAAAAGGAAGAGCAATCCTGAAAATCATAAGGGAAACAAAATGAAAATGCAGGGTCTTCTCCTGTGGAAGACCCTGCAAAAGCCATCAACCGCGAACCTCGATGATGCTGAGTTGAGAAGCCTCGAATTCCGTTTCTCTGCAAATGATGTCCGTGATGCGGGCAACCGCCTCCTCACTCAGCCCCTCAGCGGGAGCAGGAACGGCTACCGTAACGGTATTGTTTCCGATGTACACGACGCAGTCCGAAAAATCCTTTGCGATAAGCAGGTTTTCGATCTGCGCCTCCCGCATGGAACAGGCGGCCATGGAGCTGATTGCGTTCATGGCGCTGTCGATCGTCTCCTGGGAGGCGGTATCCGACGTGGCCGCCGTCTGCAGCAGCTCCAGCGCCTCATCCCGGGACAGCTGCCTGGTGAGCCGCGCCTCGGCAAAGTAGGCGGAGGCGCCGGTGGTCACGGCCTCGGCATAGGCCGCATCTGCGCTGGCTCTCGCCTCGTCCATGGCCTGCACCATTTCCGCATCCGGCTTTCCCCAGCGCTGGTTATAGGACCAGTTGAGCGATACGGCCGCGCACACGAAGAGCAGCACCGCGATCATGGTGATGTTTCGTTTCCTGTTTTTCATGTTTCCATTCCTCCCTGATAGCTTTTCGACATTTTCAATATCGTGATCTTATCCGATCCAAAGCCAGTATATGAAGTCACCGCGTGTAAAATATCCAAACGCACTCGCGGATCCTCCGCTCCGCTGCAGAGCACCACAACGCCTGTGCTTGATATCAGCACCCGTGCCTCCCCCACTCCTTCCGTTGCGGACAGGAGATCCTGCAGCCGCACATCCGCATCCGGCATTTCTGTCTGCTTGCCGGAACCGGTAGGAAGCAAAAGAAACAAAAGCCCGATAGCCAGGATCAGGAGCGGGTATTTCAGTTTTTCCAGCTTTGCCATGGTCTGCTCCTCATCCGTCCGCCCAAGTCTGACGCTCTGCCGGAATCCCAAGATCCGTCTGGATCCGCGATGTCAGAGCCACTTTTCCCTCTTCGTCCGGTTCTCCGGTGAGCTTCACCGCATACGGCACCCACAGCCCCTCCGTACTCCATCGCGCCTCCACCTCGGCCGATTGCAGCGGCACCTGCAGCAGACGAGCTGTGTCCATAATATATGTCCCGTACTCCCGCTCTATGACCAGTCGATCCAGAGCGTCCCGCGTTTCCAGACTATGCGCGAGAAATTCCTGCTCTCTCTCGCGATATTGGGAGATCTGAAGTGCATAAGTGTCCAGGTTCAGCCCCTTGATCGCCTGCACCAGGCAGGCCAGCAGCACAACTGAACAGGCAAAGCCCATAGCTTTTCGTACCGTGCCCTCCGGCGCAAGGCGGAACAACAAGCCGCAGATCACGGAGAGGGCGCAGATTTGCTGAATTGCAGATCCCATTACACATGCACCATTTTAATGCCCGACATGATGGAGAAAAAGAGCATCGTACCATAGCTTCCCACCATCCCCAGCAGCATTCCGAAGCTTGTCCCCATGTTGTCCAAAAGCCGGGAATAGCGTCCGCTGCCCGCGAGCTCAGAGAGGGCGGAGGACAGCTTGAATACCAGCATTTTGACCGCGAGCAGCGCAAACGGCCCTGCGCAAAGCGCGCACACCGCAATCAGGCAGAAGACCCCGGCGGAGTTTTTGATGAGCCCCGCTGCAGAAAGCATGGCGGCTGCCGAATCGGAGAGGATCCCGCCCACAACCGGCAGAGCGCTTGCGATGACGCTCTTGGTGGTCTTCACGGCGAGAGCGTCCGCGCTGCCGCTGATGGCGCCGGAGAGCGAGATGTACAGGCAGAAGGCACTGGTCATCAGTGTCATCGCCGTGATCGCACACCACTTGCACAGCCGAACTACCGTTTTCAGCAGCGCGTTTTCAAACAGGCTGCTGCAGATCGAGGCGGCAAGGAAGGCATAAATCATAGGCAAAATCAGCTTTTGGGAGAGACTCATGAAGATCTCCGTGACAAAGCAAACAGCCGCATACTTGACAGAAGCGGAGACGGCGGAGCCGCAGGCGGCCACCGTCGTAAAAAAAGCCGGCAGCGCGAGCTTTCCGTAATCGCTGAGCCGGGTCAGCGTCTCGGCCGCCTGGCCGATCACCGTGTTCATACTCCCGGCCAGAAGAAGCGCCGCGGCGCAGCAGGCTGCAAGCTCCATGAACTCGGTAAATCTGGGGTTCTGGATAAAGGCGGAGCTCAGACTGCAAAAGAACGCAATGGCCAGCAGGCTCACCGCAAAACGAAGCTCGTCGGCAAGAGATGCTCGCACAGCGTCCACAAGTCTTGTCCAAAGACGGGACAGAGCCCCTCGTCCGTCGTAGCTGCCATCCAGCGTGAGATCACCCACAACTTCCCGTTCCTCTTCGCCCAAACCGTCCTCCACTTGCATTGCCCCTGTGATAGACGCAGTCTCCTCGCCCACATCCTGAGCATAGCAAGCACAGGAGAACCAGGGGAGCAGAAGCAGGATCAAGATGATTTTTTTCACGTCAGCTCTCCGATCATTTTCATGACGCTGAGCAGCGGCGGCAGAACCGCTGTCATCGCGCAGGCTGTCCCCGCCATTTCCACAGCCGACGCAAGAGCGTTCTGGGATGCGTCCCTGCATAGGTCTGTAGCAAACCGGGTGACAATCGCAATGGCGAGACATTTTACGATTGGGGCAATCAAAAGCTCTCCCCCAGCACCCAGCATTTTTTCCAGCTGACGCCGCAGCTCCTGAAACCCATTGAGGATACCAAGCGATGCGATCAGAATGCCCGCAGATGCTGCGGCGCCCAACAGCAGCGTTGCCTCCGGATTGTGTTTTTTGATCAGAAGCCCTGTCAGCGCGCAGAGCAGCGCCGCGGCCCCCGCTTTCAGAATCAGTTCCACTACAGGTTAAATAAAGATTTGATCAGCGCAAATAATTCGCTGATCTTCTGCACGACCATCATCAAAACTACCACCAGCGCCGTGATGCTCGTCATCAGCGCCTGCTCCTCCCGCCCCGAACGCTGCAGCAGGATATTGAGAACCGCGACAAGAATCCCTATGGCGGCGATTTTGAAAATGAGATCTACGTCCATGGCTTCTCCTCAAATCATCAGTATCGCAAGAAAGCAGCCCGCCGCGGCGCACAGTCCCAGCCAGAGCCTCCTTTCCGAGGGGAAAGACCGCTCTCCCTCCTCTCTTGTGCGGCAGAGTAAGGCGATGCAGCCGCGCATCTCCCGCAGCTGCGTGGATAGCTCATACCTGCCAAGGCTCAAGCCGAGACGTGCCAGCTCGTCCAGCGCAGAGGCAGGGAGCTGACGGCAGCTCTGGGAAACCGCTTTGCTCCAGAGATCGGCAAAGCTCTCCTCTCCCAAGCGCAAAAGCAGCACGGTGAGATTTTGGAACAGGATTTTTCCGTCCCCCCTGCTGTAGCGGACTGACCGAGCTATGGCCTCCGGGAGCGGCGTTTCATGCATTTCCAGTTCCCCGTAGAGCAGCTCCAATGCAGCGCTGACATCCCGCAGGCTGCGTATGGCGGCGTGCTTGTCCCGCAGTGTCAGCAGCGCGTAGGAGAGAAAGGCGATGACGACCAACAGCACACCTGCCGGTCTCATGCGCCGAGCTTCTCCAGAGTATATGTCCTTGCTGCGCCTTGCCGACGGATTTGCAGACATTGTGAGAACACATGTGCCTGCAGCAGATCCCGATAAACCGGACGTTTCCAAAGCTCGTCCGAATTGGAAGCGTGTGTGCTTGCCAGGATGCCCACGCCGCAGCCGTATGCCTGTATCGCCGCCTCCGCGTCCCGGGGCTTTGTGATCTCGTCCATGGCCAGGATCTCCGGGTTCATGGTCCGAAGCAGCATGAGAATTCCCACTTCCTTCGGGACGCCTGTCAACACATCGCTGCATCGGCCCAGGTCAAAGCATGCCTTCGCTCCATCAATGGCCGCAAGCTCGTTCCGCTCGTCCACCACGGAAATACGGCGCCCCGCGTCGGCCAACACACGGATCAGCTCCCGCAGCGCCGTTGTCTTCCCGTCTCCGGGTCTGCCCAGAATAAGCGTATTGGCAAAGCCAGATTTCAAAAGCTCTCGCGCTGCATCCGCACAGATGCCCGGACAAGCTCTTGCAATGCGAATACAGAGCGAGCTAAGGCTTCTCATGCCGCACATTTTTCCGTTTTCCTCCACACCAGTACCGCAAACTCCGATGCGGAGTCCTCTATAGCTGACATAGCCCTGCGCCAACGTGGGTGCTGCCGTGTGCATGGATGCGCCGGTTGCTTTTTCAAGGATCCTCAGCAGATCCTCCTCCGTCACAGTCCCTGTGCAGATCGCTTGCTCCTCGCCTCCTCGCAGATACGTTGGTGTTCTGCCGACGCGAAGTCGGATCTCTTCTGTGTCCGGCGGAAGGCATGCCTTCCCAGCCTGTCTCCAGGCAAGAGGAAGCAGTTCCCCGGCAAGCTTCAATTGATCCATCTCATCACATCCCAACACCAATCTATGAGACTGCAATGGATTTATTCTTGAAACTTTTTGAGGAATATGCTATGATGCAGCTATCTTATAGATTGGGAGGAATTCCCCATGGATATCATGCTGAGCGGTGTCTTCTTTCTCGGCGGCTTTTTATGGACTTATCTTTTTTTGCGTCAGCTTATGTTTAATATCATGGTTGCGCATCCCATGATCCGCAAAATGAACGGGCTGCAAAAAGACCTGATCGCATCCGGCGCAACGAAATATACCATCATGTCTGATGCTGTCTGTTTTGTTGTTGCGGGCCTTATTCTGTTTCTGATCATCCATTTCTGCAAGCTCTATATGACGCTGTCTTTTGCGGGCGGTGCTGTGATTGCTTTTGTATGCCTTGTGTTCCGTATCAAGCCCACCAACAAGGCGATGTTTGATCTTTTCAGCAACGCGTATTATCGCTTTATCCCCGACGATGAGCTGCGCACCATCGTATACAATAAGGACTACGGCAAGATCAAGGCGCGGCTGAAAAATATGGGCATTCGGGAGACTTTTCTTCCCGAATTCAAGTAAAAAACAGCCATAGCAAAAGCACGGCCTCCCCTGCGGGAGACCGTGCTTTTGTATTATAGATGATTTTTACAGATCAGGCCAGGGCTGGATCACTTCTTTTCCCACCAGGAAAGCTTGGTCGGCAATTTTCGCCAGCGGCTCGTCCGAGCGGGAGTCCGAGTAAAAGCGCTCAATATGCCCCTCCGGAAATTCCCGATAGAAGCGGCGAACCTTTTCCTCGTCATGGCAGTTGAGACCGCGAATCTTCCCGGTATAGGGGTCCATGGGCGTTCCGATCAGCCTGACGCCAAGCTCTTCGCAGATCGGCGCAAGCAGAAACTCCGGCGAGGCGGAGAGGATCACATCGTCCGGCTGCTTTTGGCGCAGATACCAGTCCTGGAGATGATCCCGATACTCTTCCCAAAAGTCCAAAACGATCTGTTCCACATTATCAAGCGCGGGAAGGAAGGCAAAAACCTTTTCCTTCATCTGCTTGGTGTCCGCTTTCTTCATGAAGTAAAGAAGCGCGGTTAGCGCGGTCGGACGCAGCGTTTTCAAAACAGCGCGAGGATAATGACGCATGCAGTACCGGACAAAGCTATAGGAACTGTCCGGCATGAAGATCGTTTTATCAAAGTCGTAGGCATTCATCAGCGCGACCCAGCTTTCATCAGGATTCAAGTCCAAAGGCCCGCAGGCTGTTCAATAGCGCAAGCGCAGAGGACAGCGTGGTAACCGCGGCGGCAGCGGGGATGGAGAGAAGGCCAGCCATAGCCAGCAGCAAAAGGATCAATTTAACGCCCAGAAGGGCGCCAAGATTCTCCCAAAGGATCAGGCGCAGGGAGCGGGAGATGTGCATGGCTGCGGGCAGAAGCTCGATCTTGTCATCCAGCAGCAGGATGTCAGCGGCGTCCGCCTCGCTCCAGGCATGGAGCGCATCGATCGCAATTCCCACATCTGCAGCCTCCAGCATCGGCACATCGTTGACCCCGTCGCCCACGAAGCCCACGCTGGTTCCCTTGCCTTTCCCGGAGATCAGATAGTCTATGGCTGAAACCTTTGCCTCCGGCGACATTTCCGTGCGCAGCAGATCAAAGCCCAGGGAGGAAGCAAGCGGTCGGGAAGTAGAAAGCACGTCGCCGGTGAGCATTACCAGCTGATCCACACCCATACTGCGCAGAGATTCCAGGGCGTCAAATGCGCCGTCCCGGGTTTTATCGCTCAGCAGGATATGCCCCCAATAGCGATTCTCCACCGCAACATGAATCGCAGTCCCGGCCCGCGTGGGAACGGAATAGCTGATTCCATGTTCCTCCAGCAGGGCGGCGTTGCCGACATACACATGCCGCCCCTCGATAAAGGCGCTGACGCCGCGGCCGGGTACATCCTGCACTTCCATCACGCCCTCTGCGATCTCCGGCGTCCAGCCGGCAGCTCCCTTCAAAAGCAGCGCGACAGGATGCCGGGAAAAGCTCTCCGCCGCGGCAGCTACAGAGAGAAGATCCTCCTTGCTGACGCCGGTGGTGTAAATTCCACTGATGGCAAAGCGCCCCTCTGTAATCGTGCCGGTCTTTCCAAAGACCATGGTTTTGACCCGCGCCAGCACCTCAAAGCAGTCATGTCCCTTGCTGAGAATGCCATTGAGAACGGCGCTGAGCTCCCCGCCGAGGCAGGCCAGGGGGATGGAGACAGCAAGTGTGCTGGGAGAGGCGATCAACAGAAAGATCACCCCGCAGCGGAGCCAGCGCATCCAGTTCCCTGTGATCAGCGAGGGGATCAGCACCAATAAAAAGGCACAGATCGCCAACGCCGGGGCACACCATGTAGAAATGAAATCGGAGATGCGCTCCACCTGGGTCTCATAACGCTCCGCCTGCTGTACATCCCGGAGCAGCCTTGCCGCTGCGGATTCACCAAAGGGTCTGCTCACCCTTACGGTAATTCGCTCACCGCAGTTGAGCGTCCCGGAGAACACCTCGTCCCCTCTTCCGCAGCGGCGCGGACTGTGATTTCCCGACAGAGCGAAGAGATCCAGCTCTGTCACGCCGGAGTCGATGATTCCGTCCAGCGGGATCACCTCTCCATGCTCCACCTGAATGATCTGACCGGGATTGACATTTTCCGGTGCAAGCTCCATCGTCTCTTCCCCGATCAGCAGCATTGCCTTCTCCGGAAGACTGTCCCGCAGCCGGTCAAGGCCTGTCTCCCCTCTGGCTACAGCATAGGCTTCCAGGATCTGCATCAGGCGATAGAGGATCGATGCGATCGCAGCGCCCATCGACTCTCCAATGCAGAATGCGATGATCACGCCAAGCAGAAAAAGCAGATCCTCATCCGGCAGCTTCCGCGAGAGTGCAGACTGCAGCACATGCAGCAGTACCGGTATAAGCGCCAGAATCGCGCAGACTCCAAAGAGCGCCGTCGACGCCCAGGGCGGAAGCGCAAACAGGAGCCCCACAATGAAGAGCAGCGTGGCCGCAAGCGTCAGGATCATATCCTGCATGGAGAACACGCGCTCATATTTTTTCCTGCGAACAAGCTTTTTTGGTTCCGGAAACAGCTTGGGCAGCGCCGAAAGGCGGAGCTTCGGCAAACTGATTTTCTTTTTTGTGGTAGGCGCAAAATGCCTGGCCATATCCTTCACTCCCATATCGGATTCCATCCGTCTGTCTGTTTCTGATTTATTATTCTACAATTTTTTCTGCAGCAGGTAAAGACAAAAATTGCATATTTCCTGCTGAATATCTGCGCCGGAAGCGCAAAAGATAAGCACGGGCAAAAAACCCAAAACGATCAAAAGGAGATGGAAATCATGTCTACCAATTCCAGCAATCATCTTGTGAACCCCGCTGCCCGTGAGGCCATGGACAAGTTCAAGATGGAGGCCGCTTCCGAGGTTGGCGTCAACCTGAAGAACGGTTATAACGGCGATCTGACCAGCCGTCAGGCCGGTTCCGTCGGCGGCCAGATGGTCAAGAAGATGATCGAGGCCTACGAAAACGGCATGAAGTAAGCGTCTGCTTACACGCAGGATTGCAGGAGAGCTTTGGCTTTCCTGCAATTTTTATGCGATTATCAGCTTTCGCCTTCGTCCTCTTCCTCTATCTGCCCAGAGCTCTCCTCTTTACGGGCGACGCGCTGCGCCTGCCAGTCCTGAAAACGCTGACGCAGCCAGGAAGAGAGACCCATCTGGGAAATCGCGTCGTAGTGCTCCCCCAGGATCGCCCGCTTGGGCAGAGCGTAGATCGTTTTCCTGGTCACGTCGCTGGCGCTGAACAGCCTTGCCAGGATCGCCTCAAAGCCGCCGGCGCCCTGCGCCTCAATATCCTCCAGCGTCTCCGCGCCGTCGGCGGTAAGCGCATCAAAGAGTTCCTGGACGAACACCGCCCGATCCTCCTGACTGATCCCTTCGATCCAGCGGGACAGGGTCTCGTTCACCCAGCGGCTGCGGGGACTTGGCTCCTGCGCCAAGAAGAGCTTCCCATGGTCGATCCCCCAGGTGTCCAGGCTATGCTGGACAAGACCGGCGGCGGAGGAATGGACGATCCTGCTGTCGCTGATCTCCGGGGCAAAGAGCTCCCCTACCACGGAAAAAGTTGGAATGATCCTAGTGGTGCGCGGCTCAATGCGCCGTATGGTGCTGGTGTCCATCACCTCGGGACACAGACCGGGGCCGTCCAGCAGAAACACGCGCCGTACCTTCTCCAGGGGTTCATCCGAAAGCCCACAGGCCGCGCAGAGCGCCAGATTGCCGCCCTTGGAGTGCCCGCCGATATAATACCCACGATTCTCTTGAATGATCCGCTTTGCGTATTCCTCGGCCAGCTTCTGTGCTTCGGTGACAGTGAAGCTGATCATAAAGTCTTCCTTCCATCCGGCAATGGAGCCGTCCGTGCCCCGGAAGGCCAGGAAGGAAAAGTCCTCGCCATGAAAGGTAATCGCCGCAAACTGCAGTGGCGGCTCCGCACGGCGCAGGTCAACATAGTCGCTCAGCCGCAGCTCACCGAAGCGGCGGGAAGACGCGGCAGTCTCCAGGATCGCGCGAAAGCCCCGATCTCTCCCCACCAGCATGGCGCGCACGTCGCCGTCTTCCAGCAGCTTCAGACTGTCCTTCAAAAAAACCGGCTTTTCTCTGTCCTCAAACAGCGGCGTAAACTTGTAGTAGGACAGGAAGCTCAGCACCAGCGCGTCGGCGTCTTGTAAGGGATAGGCGGAAAAGGGCACGTCCGCCATCCATTGAATGTAATCGATCAGATGATCCATGTTGCTCTCTTTTCTTTCCGTTCAGGCAAGACCGCAGAGCTTCCGCAGTCTTACCCGCAAGGCACAGTAGCGCTTGCTGGGGCGGTAATTGTCCACCATGCGGTAGGCAACGCTCTCATCCCCCACCAGGATCAGCAGCTCCTTGGCGCGGGTGACGGCGGTATAGAGAACATCCCTTGTCATCAGCATGGGCGCGCTGCTGCCCAAGGCCAGGATCACCGCCCGATACTCGCTTCCCTGGGATTTGTGTACCGTCAGCGCCCAGGCATGCTCCAGCTCCAGCAGAGCGTCAAAGCCATATTGGACGATGCGCCCGTCAAAATTCACGGTCAGCTGCTCCTCTGCGAGATTCACTTCAAGGATGCGCCCCATGTCGCCGTTGAAGATCCCCATCCCGGCGGCGGTGTTGCTCTCGTTATGCCAAAGAATATCGTAGTTGTTGCGGATCTGCATGACTCGGTCGCCCTCGCGGAAAACGGCCTCGCCAAAGACCTTTTCCTTCTTTTCCTTCGAGGGCGGATTCAGCGCCTCTTGCAGACGCTTGTTCAAGCTGACCGTGCCAAGCTCCCCCTTCCGGGTAGGCGTCAGCACCTGGATCTCCTCGGGCGGGATCTTCATCTTTGTGGGGAGCCGCAGGGCGCAGAGCTCCACGATAGTATCCACGGTGCTGCCGGCCTGCATCCGCTTCAGGCGGAAAAAGTCCCCGGTGTTCTCGGAAAAATCCGGGTGCTCGCCTTTGTTGATCATGTGGGCGTTGCGGATGATGCGGCTGCCCTCGTTCTGACGAAAGATCTCTGTCAGACGCACCGTAGGAATCACGCCGCTGCGGATGATCGCAGAGAAAACGTTGCCCGGGCCAACCGAGGGAAGCTGATCCGCGTCCCCCACCAGGATCAGGCGGCTGTCCGGCGGAAGCGCCTTCAAGAGCGCGTCCATCAGCGGCAGATCCACCATGGAGCATTCGTCCAGAATCACGGCATCGCAGGAGAGGCGGTCGGCTTCGTCCTTGGTGAAGACCACCCGCTCCCCATCCTCGTCAAACTTCGCGCCCAGCAGCCGGTGGACGGTAGCGGCCTCCCGGCCGGTGAGCTCGGTCATGCGCTTTGCTGCTCGCCCGGTCGGGGCGGTCAGCAGAGCGTCGATCCCCAGTCTGTCAAAGAGCGCCAAAATCGCGCGGATCGAGGTGGTTTTGCCGGTTCCGGGGCCGCCGGTGATCACAACGACCTGGTTTTGCAGCACCAGGCTGAGAGTCTGCCGCTGCAGATCCGCATAGTGAATGCCTTGCTTTTCTTCAAGCTCCACAAGAAAGCGGTTCAAGTCCAGCTTTTCCTGGAAGCGGCGGCGGCAAAGGGCGGCAAGGCGCTCCGCCGTATCTGTCTCCGCTTCATAGAGCTCCGGCAGGTAACAGGCCTGCTGCCCTGCGATCTCGTCCAGGATCAGCAAGCCGGATTCGATCAGCTCCTCAATGCTCTCGTCCACATGCTCCGGATCAATGTGGATCAGCTCCGCGGTTACGGCACAGAGCTTTTCCCGGGGAATAAAGCAGTGTCCGTTGCCAAGATTGTGCCGCAGCTCAAAGAGCACCGCGGCGTTTATACGGCTGCGGTTATTCTCGTCGAGTCCCAGATCCAGAGCAAGGCGGTCGGCCTCGTAAAAGCTGCCGCCGACGTGGGTAGTCGCAAGCAAATACGGGTTTTCCCGCAGCAGCTCCAGCGCCTTCTCCCCATAGTATTTATACAGCCTTACAGCCAGGATCGGGCGAAGCTCAAAGGAACAGACAAATTCCATGAGTCGCCGCACGCCAAGCTGACTGCTGAAGCTCTTGCACAATTGCTTGGCCTTTGCCAGGCTGATTCCTTTGATCTGAGCAAGGCTCTCCGGCTGGTTTTCCAGCACATCCAGGCTCTTCGCGCCAAAGCGCTGGACGATCAGGGAGGCGGTAGCAGGGCCGATCCCGCGAATCACGCCGGAGGCCAGGTACTGATAGATGGCGTTTTCCTCCGTGGGCATCTTGTGCTGGGCAAACTCCGCCTTAAACTGGCGCCCGTGCACGCTGTGTGTTGTCCAACTGCCGCTGACAAAAAGGGTCTCCCCCGGCGCCGCGTAAGGAATGGTGCCAACTACCGTTATGATCTCATCGTTTTCATTGCGCAGCCGAAGGATCGTATACCCATTTTCTTCGTTTTTATAAATCACCGACTCCACAGAGCCGCTGAGCTCAATCAGTTCTTTTTCCTCGTCCATTATCCGTTCTCCCGCGCCGCGTTCTCCAGAATGGGCTTGAGAAACTGTCCCGTAAAGCTCTCCTCACAGCGGGCGCAGTCCTCCGGCGTCCCGGCGAAAACAAGCGTGCCGCCCTCGTCACCGCCCTCGGGGCCGAGATCGATGATGTGGTCCGCCACCTTGATGACGTCCAGATTGTGCTCGATGACCACAACGGTATTCCCCGCGTCGGTCAAGCGGTTCAGAATGTCAATAAGCTTGTGCACGTCCGCCACATGGAGGCCTGTGGTGGGCTCGTCCAGCACATACACCGTGCTGCCGGTACTGCGTTTCGCAAGCTCTGTCGCCAGCTTCACGCGCTGCGCTTCGCCGCCGGAGAGCGTCGTGCTGGATTGGCCCAGCTTCACATAGCCCAGGCCCACGTCATACAGGGTCTGGATCTTGTTCAGGATCTTCTGCTGGTTGGCAAAGAAGGAGCAGGCCTCCTCCACCGTCATGTCCAGCACCTCAGCGATGTTCTTCCCCTTATAGCGCACCTCCAGGGTTTCTCGGTTGTAGCGCTTGCCGCCGCAAACGTCGCAGGGGACATACACGTCCGGCAGGAAATGCATCTCGATCTTCACCAGACCGTCGCCGGAGCAGGCCTCGCAGCGCCCGCCCTTCACGTTGAAGGAGAAACGCCCTTGCCCGTAGCCCCGGAGCTTGGCGTCCTGGGTGGAGGCAAAGAGATCGCGGATGTCGTTGAAGGCGCCCGTATAGGTAGCGGGGTTGGAGCGGGGCGTGCGCCCGATGGGGCTTTGATCCAGGGCAATGACCTTGTCCACCGCGTCCATCCCTTCAATGCCGGCGCACTTGCCGGGGCGGAGCTTGCTGCGGTTCTTCTCCACCGCAAGGGTCTTGTACAGGATCTCGTTAATAAGGGAAGACTTCCCGCTGCCGGAGACCCCCGTCACACAGATGAGTTTCCCCAGCGGGATCTCCACGTCGATATTCTTCAGGTTATTCTCACAGGCGCCGCGGATCCAGAGGCTCCTTCCATTTCCTTTTCTGCGCGTACCGGGGACGGGGATCCGCTTTTTGCCGCTGAGATACTGCCCCGTCATAGACTCCTCGCAGGCGCAGATCTCGTCGATGCTGCCCGCGCAGACCACGCGCCCGCCATTTACCCCGGCGCCGGGACCAATGTCCACCACATAGTCCGCAGAGCGCATGGTCTCCTCGTCGTGCTCCACTACGATCAGGGTGTTGCCCAGATCCCGCAGCTGCCGAAGCGTCTGCAGGAGCTTGGCGTTATCCCGCTGGTGCAGACCGATGCTGGGCTCGTCCAGGATATACAGCACCCCCATCAGACTGGAGCCGATCTGGGTGGCAAGGCGGATGCGCTGGCTCTCGCCGCCGGAGAGGGTGGCTGCCATGCGGGAGAGAGTCAGATAGCCCAGGCCGACGCTCTGCAAAAAGCCCAGGCGGGAGCGGATCTCCTTCAGAATCTGGGCGGCGATCAGCATATGCTTTTCGCTGAGCTCAAGACTGTTCACAAACTGCAGGGCGTTGCCTACAGACAGCTCACAGAACTGCGCGATATTCAGCCCCCCAACCGTCACGGCCAGGGCGGACTTTTTCAGCCGCTTCCCCTGGCACTCCGGGCAGGGCGTCTCGGACATGCACTCCTCAATATCCGCCCGCATGGAAGGGCTCTGGGTCTCCCGATACCGGCGCTCCAGGTTGGTCACAATGCCCTCAAACTCCCGCCGGATCGTGCCGAACCCCTCCGCCTTCTCGTAACGAAGCTGCAGGGGCTCACCTTTCGTCCCGTAGAGGATGGCATCCATGCCTTCCTTGGGGATGTCCTTGATGGGATCGGAGAGCTTGAAGTGGTAGCGCTTGGCCAGCGCGTCAAAGTACATTTTGGAGATGGTGTCTCCCCGCACATTGTTCCAACCGCTGGCGGTGATGCCGCCGTCCAGAATGCTCAGATTGGGGTTGGGGATGATGAGCGAGGGGTCAATGAGCATCTGCATCCCAAGGCCCGTGCATTTGGGGCAGGCGCCGTGGGGATTGTTGAAAGAGAACAGCCGCGGCGTCAGCTCCTCGATGGAGATACCGCAGTGCTCACAGGCATAGTTCTGGGAAAAGGCGATCTGCCGGTTTTCCAATACCAGATCCACCAGCAGCAGCCCACCGGCCAGGGACAGCGCCGTCTCGGCAGAGTCGGTCAGCCGGCGGGAGATTTCGGGCTTGATTACCAGGCGATCCACCACGATCTCGATATCGTGCTTTTTGTTCTTCTCCAGCTTGATCTCTTCGCTTAAATCATAGGCGATGCCGTCTACCCGGGCGCGGACATAGCCGGATTTCTTCGCGTCCTCCAGCACCTTCACATGCTCGCCCTTCTTACCGCGGATCACAGGAGCCAGGATCTGGATCCGGCTTCCCTCGGGCAGCGCCATGATCTGGTCCACGATCTGGTCAATGCTCTGCTGCCGAATCTCCCGCCCGCACTTGGGGCAATGGGGCACGCCGATCCGCGCCCAGAGCAGACGCAGATAGTCATAGATCTCCGTCACCGTCCCCACAGTAGAGCGCGGGTTCCGGGAGGTGGTCTTCTGGTCGATGGAAATGGCGGGAGAGAGGCCGTCGATATAGTCCACATCCGGCTTGTCCATCTGCCCCAGGAACATCCGGGCATAGGAGCTCAAACTCTCCACATAGCGGCGCTGCCCTTCGGCATAGATGGTGTCGAAGGCTAAGCTGGACTTGCCGCTGCCGGAGAGGCCGGTGATGACCACCAGCTTGTCCCGCGGGATGCTCAAATCGATATTCTTCAGATTGTTCTCTCTCGCGCCTTTGATGATGATATTATCCTGCATACGCTTCACCTTTGGGGACGGCGCTCTGACACGCAGATGACAATAGAGAGTCGCCGCTCAATGTTAATCATCTTATTATACTCTAAATCTCCTCTACTTTCAATACAAATTGTTGTGGAAACAAGCAATCTCTTCCATATCTTGTGGTTGCTGTTGAAGGTGCAGGTTCTATGCGCTGATTCTTCGACCAGATCTGTTCTTAGGGCTTGCTTTCATGACGTGATTATTGTAAAATAGTTATGGAAAATACCACTCTACCCGTGTGCAGATCACGCCGATTATCAAAACAGGAAAAGAGGAAATTACGAAATGGATCACGCGAAGACCATTCGTTCCGTTGCCCTGGATGGGCACAGTCTGACCCTGGAAGCCTTTGTCGCCGTCGCACGCTTCGGTGCTCCCGTTGAAATTACGGAGGAGGCCATGGCGGCCATGCGCCGCTCCCGTGAGCTGGCGGAAAAAATCATGGCGGAAAAGCGCGTTGCCTACGGCATCACCACCGGTTTCGGTGATTTTGCCACCGTCGCCGTGCCCGAGGAGCAGAGCAGTCAGCTCTCCACCAACCTGATCCTCAGCCACTGTGTGGGCACGGGCGAGCCTTATACGGAAGAGGTCGTCCGCGGGATGATGCTGCTGCGTGCAAATGCCCTTTGCGTGGGCGTCAGCGGCGTGCGGCCGCTGCTGGTGGAGCGGCTGGTGGAGCTGCTGAATAAGCGCGTCACCCCCTGGGTGCCGCAGAAGGGCTCTCTCGGCGCCTCCGGCGACCTTGCGCCGCTTTCCCACATGGGTCTGGTGCTGCTGGGACTTGGCCGGGCCTACTATCAGGGTGAGCTGCTGCCCGGCAAAGAGGCTATGCGCCGCGCCGGGATCAAGCCGCTGCAGACTCTGGTTAGCAAGGAAGGACTCGGCATCACGAACGGCACCTGCGCCATGACCAGCGTGGGCGCGCTGCATCTCTATGACACAATGGCAGCGGCCCGTCTCGCGGATCTGATCGGTTCGCTGACGCTGACCGCCTTGACCGGCCAGCTCAACGCCTTTGAGGATCGGGTACATCGTGTTCGCGGACAGATCGGCCAGATGCAGGTGGCGAAGAACATCCGTCTTCTGACCGAAAACTGTGAGATCCTGCGAAATTCCCAGGGCGACCGGGTGCAGGACGCCTATGCCCTGCGCTGTATGCCCCAGGTGCACGGCGCCGTGCGGGACGCGCTGGCCTACATCAAGTCCAAGGTGGATATTGAGCTCAATGCCGTCACCGATAACCCTCTCATGTTCCTGGAGGACGAGGCCGTCATCTCCGGCGGCAACTTCCACGGGGAGCCCATGGCCCTGCCCTTCGATTTTCTGGGTATCGCCTGTTCGGAGCTGGCCGGCATCTCCGAGCGCCGCACCGAGCGCATGGTGAACGCCGCTCTCTCCAACGGACTGACGCCGTTTCTGACCACCGAGGGCGGCCTGAACAGCGGCTACATGATCGTACAGTATTCTGCGGCGTCCATGGCATCCGAAAACAAGGTTCTAGCCCATCCGGCCTGTGTGGACTCCATCCCCTCCTCCGCAAACCAGGAGGACTTTGTCTCCATGGGCACCACCGCGGCGCGCAAGGCGGGACAGATCCTGGAGAACACACGCTCCGTCCTGGCCTACGAGCTGCTGACCGCCTGCCAGGCAGTGGACATTCGCCGCAGACTCGGCACTCACGGGCAGGGCCTCTCCCCCGTCCACGAGGCCGTCTTCTCCCATGTGCGGGAAAAGGTCGCCTTCATGGAGACCGACCGGGAGCTCTGGCCGGACATTCTTGAGGTGGAGCGCATGGTTCGCTCCGGCGAGCTGCTGGACATCGCGGACGAGCTCGTGCCGGAATTTGAATGAGCAACTGAATATATGATATATGAAAAGAGCGGAGTCGCAGTATTGCGGCTCCGCTTTTCAGATGGGAAGAGTATAATTCAGAACAGGCCCGAAATGACCCCGTTTTCGTCCACGTCGATGCGTTCTGCGGCGGGGACTTTGGGAAGGCCGGGCATGGTCATAATGTCGCCGGTATAGGCCACGATGAAGCCTGCGCCGGCGCAGACCTTCACGTTGGACACGTTCACGGTGAAGCCCTCAGGCGCGCCCAGCAGAGTGGGATCATCGGAGAAGGAGTACTGGGTTTTGGCAACGCAGATAGGCAGATTGCCGTAGCCCAGCTTTTCCAGCTCCGCGGCCTTTTTCTTCGCCGCCGGCAGCATCAGCAGGTGCTTTGCATGATAAATCCGCTTGGCAATTGCACGGATCTTCTCTTCGATGGGCTGATCCAACTCATAGGTAAAACGGAAGGTATTCGGCTGCTCGCAGAGGCGCACCACCTCTTCTGCAAGGGCCATGCCGCCCTCGCCACCCTTGCCCCAGACCTCACTAAGGGCCACGTTCACGCCAAGCTCCCGGCACTTGTCCTCCACCAGCCGGAGCTCCGCCTCTGTGTCCGTGGGGAAACGGTTCAGCGCCACCACGCAGGGCACGCCCCAGACGTCCTTCACGTTGCTGACATGCTGCAGGAGGTTGGGTAGCCCCTTCTCCAGCGCCTCCAGATTCTCCTCGCCCAGCTCGGTCTTGGGTACGCCGCCGTGATACTTGAGCGCGCGCACCGTGGCCACCACCACCATGGCGTCCGGCTTGAGCCCGGCCATGCGGCACTTGATATCCACGAACTTCTCCGCGCCCAGATCCGCGGCAAAGCCCGCCTCGGTCACGGTATAATCGCTGAGCTTGAGGGCAAGGCGGGTAGCCATGACGCTGTTGCAGCCGTGGGCGATGTTGGCAAAGGGGCCGCCGTGTACGAAGGCAGGGGTACCCTCCAGGGTTTGCACCAGATTGGGCTTGATGGCATCCTTCAACAGGGCTGCCATTGCTCCCTCCGCCTTCAGATCGTGAGCGGTAACGGGTTTCCCCCCGTAGGTATAGCCTACTACGATGCGGGCCAGTCTTGCCTTCAGATCCATGAGACCGTCTGCCAAGCACAGCACCGCCATGATCTCGCTGGCGACAGTGATCTCAAAGCCATCCTCCCGGGGCACGCCCTGCATCCGGCCGCCCAGGCCGTCCACGATGTGGCGAAGCTGCCGGTCGTTCATGTCCACAGCCCGCTTCCAGGTGATGGACTTGGGATCGATGCCCAAGGGATTCCCCTGCTGAATATGATTGTCCAGCATGGCGGCAAGCAGGTTGTTGGCAGCGCCGATGGCGTGGAAATCGCCGGTGAAATGGAGGTTGATATCCTCCATGGGCACTACCTGGGCATAGCCGCCGCCGGCAGCGCCGCCCTTGACGCCGAACACGGGGCCGAGCGAGGGCTCCCGCAGCGCCACCACCGCGTTCTTACCGATGCGGCGCAGCCCGTCGGTCAGGCCGACAGAGGTGGTCGTCTTCCCCTCTCCGGCGGGGGTGGGCGTAATGGCGGTGACGAGGATCAGCTTGCCGTTGGGGCGATCCTCCAGATCCTTCAGGATCGCGGGATCCACCTTGGCCTTATAATTGCCGTACTGCTCCAGATACTTTTCTTCAATACCCGCCTTCTGCGCAATTTCTGTGATCTTGCGCATCTGGCAGCGCTGGGCGATTTCAATGTCAGTCAAGAACGCCATGTAGCCATCCCCTTTCAACTTTTCCGTTTTTGATTACCGTTCCGGCCAGATTACTGCCCATGCGGTAGCAGATATAGTCCAGATCCGGGGCGTCCCAGATCACCAGATCCGCCTTCTTCCCCGGCTCCAGAGAGCCAATGGTGTTCGCCCTGTTGATGGCGGCGGCGGCGTTCAGCGTCACTGCGGTGAGAACCTCCTCCGGCGTCATTTTATAACGCAGGCAGCCCAGATTCATGACGAACTGCAGATTCAGGCTGGGGCAGGAGCCGGGATTGAAGTCCGAGGCCAGCGCCACAGGCACGCCCGCCTGGATCATGTCCCGCACCGGGGCGTAGGTGGAGCCAAGGTAAAAGCTGGTTGCGGGCAGGCAGCAGGCAACCGTTCCGGCCTTCGCCATTGCCTCAATTCCCTCGGGGGGGCAGACGATCAGATGCTCCGCGGAAATGGCGCCCACCTCCGCCGTGAGCTGAGAGCCGCCAATGGGGTCGATCTCATCCGCGTGGATCTTGGGGATCAGCCCGCAGCGCTTCCCCGCTTCCAAAATCCTCTTGGATTCCTCCGCGGTGAAAACGCCGGTCTCACAGAAGACGTCACAAAACTCCGCCAGCTTCTTCTCCGAGACCTGTGGAATAACAGTGTCGCACAGCAGGCGCAGATAGCTCTCCCGATTCTCTTTGTATTCCGGCGGCAGGGCATGGGCGCCCAGGAAAGTCGCTGCCAGATCAATGGGATGGGCTTCGTTCAGATCCCGGATCACCCGGAGCTGCTTGAGCTCCGTCTCTACATCCAGACCGTAGCCGCTCTTGGCCTCCACCGTGGTCACGCCCAGATCCAGCATTTCATCCAGCGCGTCCCAGGCCTTTTCAAAGAGCTCCTCTTCTTCCGCAGCGCGGGTGGCCTTCACAGTCGAGAGGATGCCGCCGCCCTGGGCCAGGATCTCCAAGTAGCTCACACCGTGGAGCTTGAGCCCGAGCTCGTTCTGCCGCCAGCCGCCGAAAATCAGGTGGGTGTGAGCGTCCACAAGGCCGGGGGTCACAAGGCTCCCCTCCACATCAAAACGCTCCGTGATGTCCTGCGGCGGCTCTCCGGTACCCAGATCCGCGATCAGCCCGTCCTCCATCAGAAGCCAGGCATTGCGCAGGATCCGGATCTGCCCCTGCTCCGCGCCTCTGCGAGCGGAAGTGCCGATCGGCGTGGCCAGCATGCCGATATTCTCAATGAGCAGTTTATCCATACAAATCCTTTCAGGGGAGAAGATAAACCTCTCCCCTTTTTGATTACTTCTTCATGCTCCTGACGGCCTCAGCGACCACGTCATCGTCCGCCACATAGGGCATGGTGATGTGATCCTGCCCGGCGTACATTTTGTTGTACTCCGCGGCGGTGGTCATTGCATGCTCGTTGCGGGCCCAGCTGCGGCGGGCAACGCCCACCATGGTGTCCCAGGGCATGGCCATCTTCAGAATGTTGTCAACACGCTCGGAGCCGTCCAGCACCATACCGAAGCCGCCGTTGATGGCGCGGCCGATGCCGGTGCCGCCGCCGTTGTGCAGAGCGATGTAGCTCATGCCGCGGGCCGCGTTGCCGGCGTAGCACTGGGTGGCCATCTCGGCCATGATGTTGGAGCCGTCCTTGATGTTGGAGGTCTCCCGGAAGGGAGCGTCAGTTCCGCCGGTATCGTGATGGTCACGACCCAGGATCACGGGGCCGATCTCGCCGTTGCGCACCATCTCATTGAACTTGAGAGCGATGTTCATGCGGCCCATAGCGTCCTGATACAGGATGCGGCACTGGGTACCGACGACCAGCTTGTTCTCCATGGCGTCGCGCACCCAGACGTAGTTGTCGTAGTCCTGATAGCGGCGATTGTGCTCCTTGATATACTCGGCAGCGGCCTTGTCGGTCTTCTCCAGATCCTTGGGGTCGCGGCTCAGGCAGCACCAGCGGAAGGGGCCGTAGCCATAGTCGAAGAGGCAGGGACCTAGAATGTCTTCCACATAGGAGGGGAAGACGAAGCCGTCCAAATCGTTCTCGCCGTTCTTGCAGATGGACTTGACGCCGGTGTCGTACACAGCCTTCAGGAAGCTGTTGCCGTAGTCAAAGAAATAGGTGCCGCGCTCGTGGAACTTCTCAATCAGCTCGATGTGGTGCTGCAGGGACTTGTCCACCAGCTTGCGGAAGTCCTCCGGATCGTTTGCCAGCATCTCGGTACGCTGCTCGAAGCTCAGACCCTGGGGGCAGTAGCCTCCGTCATAGGGCACATGGCAGGAGGTCTGGTCGCTCATCAGATCCACATGGATGTTCTTCTCCAGCAGATACTCCAGCAGATCTACCACGTTGCCGTGATAGGCGACGGCGCAGCCCTTACCCTCTTTCTGGTACTCCAGCGCGATCTTCACTGCCTCATCCAGATCATCGGTACGGTGGGTGACCCAGCCCTGCTCGTAACGGGTCTGGATCCGGCTCTCGTCAACCTCCGCGATAATGGAGGAGACGCCCACGATGACGGCAGCCTTGCCCTGGGCGCCGCTCATGCCGCCAAGACCGGAGGATACGAAGAGCTTGCCGGCCAGGTTTCCGTCCTGGGGGATGCCCAGCTTCAGACGGCCGGCGTTCAGCAGGGTGTTGAAGGTGCCGTGGACGATGCCCTGGGGCCCGATGTACATCCAGCCGCCGGCGGTCATCTGGCCGTAGTTGGCAACGCCGAGGGCAGCGGCGCGGTTGAAGTGCTCCTGATCATCAAAGGTACCGACCATCAGGCCGTTGGAGATGATGACCCGGGGCGCCAGCTTGTGGGAATGGAACAGGCCCAGGGGATGGCCGGACATGACCACCAGGGTCTGCTCATCGGTCAGCTCCTCCAGGTACTTCTTGATGAGCCGATACTGCATCCAGTTCTGGCAGACCTGGCCAGTTTCGCCGTAGGTCACCAGCTCATAGGGATAGAGGGCCACATCAAAGTCCAGGTTGTTGTCGATCATGACCTGGATGGCCTTGCCTTCCACGCACTTGCCCTTGTACTGGTCGATGGGCTTGCCGGAAAGCTTGCCCTCCGGACGGAAGCGGTAGCCGTAAATTCTGCCCTTCTCCTCCAGCTCCTGGGCAAATTCCTTTGCCATCTGCGCATGGTGATCGGGGTGAATGTAGCGCAGCGCGTTTTTGATCGCCAGAGCCTTATCCGCTTCGCTGAGCTTGGATTCCCGGCGGGGAGCCCGGCGGTAGCTGGGATTCATCTTGGGATACTCCGGCAGCTCATAGTCCAGCTTAATGGTCATGGCTTCGTCTGCAAGGTTCATGTTGTTGAAACTCCTTCCCTTCCAAAACATATTCGTTCGTCCGCAGGCGCGGGATAATAGATAAACTATAGGGGCAGACCCCGACTACTATTTATAGCATTTTTTCCCGCGAAGCGCAAGAGGAAGTGCCTTCTTTCCGCAGAAAAGCGGAAAGACTCTGGACACAAGTGCACTGCTGTGATACACTCGTCCCGGAAATTACTTTTTGGAGGTACGCGACATGGCAAAACTCGTGGAATGCATCCCCAATTTCAGCGTCAGTAAGGAAAAGGACGAACCCGTTTTTCAGGCTCTGGTGGACACGGCCAACGCTGTCCCCGGCTGCACCCTCTTCGATGTGCAGACCGACGGCAACCACAACCGCTGCGTGTTCACGCTGATCGGCTCCCCCGCCGCCATCGAAGAGGTGGCCTTCCAACTGGCGAAAAAAGCCGTGGAGACCATCGACATGCGGAAGCATGAGGGACAGCACCCCCGCATGGGCGCGGTGGACGTGATCCCCTTTGTACCCCAGATGGACGTGACCGTTCAGGAATGTGTGGAAATGTCCAAGCGCGTTGCCCAGCGCTGCTGGGATGAGCTGGGGCTCCCCTCCTTCCTGTATGAGGACTCCGCCACCCGTCCCGAGCGCCGGAACCTGGCCTCCTGCCGCAAGGGGCAGTTTGAGGGCATGCCCGAAAAGCTGCTGCAGCCGGATTGGGCGCCGGACTACGGCGAGCGGAAGATCCACCCCACCGCCGGCATCACCGCCATCGGTGCCCGGATGCCGCTGATCGCCTTCAATGTGAACCTGGATACCTCCGATGTGGAAATCGCCAAGAAGATCGCCAAGGCCATCCGCGGCTCTTCCGGCGGCTTCCGCTCCTGCAAGGCCATCGGCATCATGCTGGAGGAGCGGAACATCGCCCAAGTCTCCATGAACATGGTAAACTACGAGGACACCCCCCTCTTCTACGCCTATGAGATGATCCGCGCTCTGGCTGACCGCTACGGCGCACGCATCATCGGGACGGAGGTCGTGGGGCTCACCCCAGCCAAGGCGCTGATCGACTGCGCCGAGTACTATCTCAAGATCGAAAACTTTGACTGCAAAAATCAGATCATGGAATATCACCTGATCGACATGGAGAACTGAGGAGGACAGCACATGAAACTGGCAGAGATGGGCGTGACCCAGTTTGTCGATACCCTGGCCTCTGACGCGCCGGCTCCCGGCGGCGGCTCCGCTGCGGCGCTGATGGGCGCGCTGGGCGCGGGACTTGCAGCCATGGTGGGCTGCCTGACCCAGGGGCGGAAAAAGTACGCGGACTATGCGGAATTCGCCGCCCAGGTGGAAAACCGCGGGAATGAGCTGAAGGCGAAGCTGCTGGACGTGATGGATCGGGACACCGAAGCCTTTAACCTGGTCAGCGCGGCCTTCTCTCTCCCCAAGGAAACAGAGGAAGAGAAAGCTAAGCGCTCCGCCGCCATCCAGGAAGGGTTGAAGGCCTGTACGGAAACGCCGTTGGAATGCATGGCACTTGGATGCGAGGCAGTGGTGCTGGCGCACGATTTCCTGGAACAGGGCTTCAACACAAGCTCCGCCAGCGATCTGGGCGTTGCTTTTCTCAGCCTCTCCGCCGCCATTCGGGGCGCCTGGCTGAACGTGCTGATTAACCTGGGCTCCATCAAGGATGAGGCCTTCCGGGCGGATTGCCGGGCAAAAGGCGAGGCGCTGCTGGCAAAGTCACTTCCCCTGGCCGAGGCAGGATATGAGAAGGTTTTGAACCTGCTTTGATCTTCATCTAACACGAAAACGGCAGGAGCTGGAAATAACCAGTTCCTGCCGTTTTTGTCATACCACACTTCCCCAACTCGTCCAAAGCCCCGACTCTCAGCGCAGGAAGCCGTTGATGATCTGTTCTTCCGCCTCCTGCTCGTTCAGGCCTAAAGTCATAAGCTTGATGATCTGATCCCCGGCGATTTTGCCGATAGCGGCCTCGTGCACCAGCATGGCGTCCACATCATTGGCCTCCAGGGACGGAATCGCCAGGATCCGGCCGTGATCCATGATGATGGAGTCGCACTCTGTGTGTCCGCTGCAGGGGGCGTTTCCGGTGATGCGGGCGTTGAAGGTTTGCGTGGATTCGTCCCTTGCAACAGAGCGGGACACCACGTCCGCCGTGCCGCCGGCGCCGTTCAGATTCACCTGATAAGTGCTGACGGCGTTCTGGCTGCCGTGGGTCATGAGGCGCTCCTTCACCACCAGGCGGGCGTCGGCCTTGAGTTCCGCGATCGTAGTGCGCTCGGTGGAGTCCACGCCCTTGATCTGCTCCATCTCCATCTCGACCGTGCTGCCCTCCTCCTGGTAGACCTCTGTCACCGGATTCAGGATGCGCTTTCCCCGGCCGTCTCCGGAGCCGTAGTGCTTCTCCACATACTTGATCTTCGCGTTCTTGCCCACATAGAAGCGGTGGACGCCGTCGTGCTCGGAGTCTTGGCTGCCGCAGTTGTCGATGCCGCAGCCGGCGACAATGACCACGTCCGCGTCTTCCCCGATGTAGAAATCGTTGTACACCGTCTCCTTGATCCCGCTCTGGGAGAGCACCACGGGGATATGCACGCTCTCGTTTTTCGTGCCGGGCTTGATGTGAATGTCAATGCCGCTGCCGTCTTCCTTGGAGACGATCTCGATATTGGCGGTGCTGTTTCGTCCAGCCAGCTGGCTGTTGGCACGGAAGTTGTAGGCACCGGTTGGGACACTGTGCAGATCCGCGATCTCCTCGATCAGACGTTTTTGAATGGCGTCAAGCTGTACCATGTTCTTCTTCCCTCCTCACTGCAGCTTCTGGCAGGTGCTCACCGGAGCCTCTTGCCCAATTAGTTTCGGCATGATCTCTTCGGGAGTACCCCGCTGGCTGATCCTTCCCTCCGAGAGCACCAGGATCTCATCGGCAATCTGCAGGATCCGCTCCTGATGGGAGATAATCACGATGGAGCTGTCCCTGATCTCGCTGCGCATCTTCTCGAAAATCCGGATCAGATTCTGGAAGCTCCAGAGGTCGATACCCGCCTCCGGCTCGTCAAAAACGGAGAGCTTGGTGTGGCGGGCCAGGAGCGTTGCGATCTCGATACGCTTGAGCTCACCGCCGGACAGGGAGGAATTGATCTCCCGGTCGATATAATCCCGGGCACAGAGGCCAACCTCGGAGAGATACGAGCAGGCCTCGGACACAGAGATGCGCTTACCCGCCGCCAGGCGCAGCAGATCCTTCACCCGAATTCCCTTAAAGCGCACCGGCTGCTGGAAGGCAAAGCTGATGCCGCGCTTGGCGCGCTCTGTCACATCCAGGGCGGTGATGTCCTCCCCGTCCAGCAGAATGCTGCCGGAGATGGGCTTCTCAATGCCCATAATGAGCCGGGCGAGGGTGGATTTTCCGCTGCCGTTGGGGCCTGTGATCACCGTGAATTTACCGTCCTCGATCTTAAGATTCAGATCGTGGATGATTTCTTTTTGTCTGTCGTCTTCGCTCACGGCAAAGCTTAGATTCCGGATCTCTAACATTTTTCTTTCTCCTTTATGCGCTTTCGTCAGTTATCTGCCCGGTTGAAACCGTTTTTCATATGGGTACTCACTTCATGCAGCACCTTATTCAGCGTATCGGTGCTCTGCTCCCTTGCCATCCTGCAGAGCTCTTCGTTTGCAGTGTTCAGAATGGCTACATTCTCTCCTGCGGCGATGCGCGCATCATAGTCACGGATGATCTGGCGGCCCTTGGTCACCACCGCGTCCTGATAACGCTCAATCTGCTGGGCGCAGGTGTTATAGCTGGCGTCGGCCAGCGCGCCGATCAGGCGGCTTGCCCAATAGAAGTTCTCCGTGGACACGTCCAGCGTAACCTCGCTGAGATACTTAGGCATTTTTTCAACGCGCGGGTAGACCGGCAGCAGCGCATCAAAGGTGGTGGAGCCGAAGCAAATCCACTCCAGGCCCTTTACCGGCTCCGCCGCATACGGGCGGATCTGGCAGATGGAGGTAACGCCGGTGCGGTTGATGCCGATGGAGCGGTACATGCCACGCTTGCCGGTGTCCTGGTTGGTATAGGGGTTATAGGGCGTGCCCTGATAGTGGGCTGAGAGCAGGTATTTCACATCCTCCACCGCCACTTTTCGGTCTGGCACGAAGCACCAGGGAATATCATCGCTCTCCGGGGTAAACTCTGCGTCCGGGCCGTCCCATTTATGAGATTTAGGGGTGAGATAACGGCCCATAAACCAGGCACGAGGCGTGTTATAGATATGATCCATGTCCCGGCGGGAGCCAAAGACGTCCCGGGGATTAAAGGTGCCGTTCTGGTTCAGATCCAAATGATTTTCCGCGATAAACTCCCGCAGATCCTTTGAGCACATGTGTGCCTTCTGCTCGCCGAAAGCGTCCTCCAGATCAAAGGCATCCATGCCAAACTGGTTGGGGTTTACAACGACCACTTCGTCCGGCACTCTCCGCGCCATCCAGTGATGACCGCCGATGGTCTCCAGCCACCAGACTTCCTTCTCGTCATTGAAGGCGATGCCGTTGGATTCATAGGTACCGTAGCGCTCCAGCAGCTCCGCCAGACGCAGCACGCCTTCCCGGGCAGAGCGGATATAGGGCAGCACCAGCACCACAAGATCCTCTTCCCCGATGCCGCCGGGGACTTCCTTTTCGCCCCGCTTCCGGGGCTTTTTCAGCTCCACCAGGGGATCCGCCGCCAGAACACGGGGATTGGAGGTGATGGTCTCCGTGGCGGTCATGCCCACGTTAGCCTCATTGATTCCCGTGGCCGCCCAGATTCCCTCCTTGGGGTCCACGCTGGGGCATGCAGTGTAGGCCATGGGCTTCTCCGGAAGAGGGATCTCCACATGGCTCAGAACGCTTTTATAGACTTTCTTTTGCTTTTTCGGCTCAACGACGATCAGCTTCTTCACATCAAAATGTCCGTCGTCGGTACGGGCGATCATAGTGGAGCCGTCATTGCTGGCCTTGCTTCCCACCAGAACAGTTGTGCAGGACATAAGCTTCCTCCCGATAGTATCCCCCATTGAAACGCAATGAAGGTAATTTTCTCTAAAATATTATCACACAGATCCCTATTTTACAAGCATCTGTCCCCCACTTCTCCATCTTGTAAGATGTCGAAATATGTGTTATAGTAATATAGTATGCTTGTCATGTTCCATATCAGAACAGGCAGGCACTCCACGAGCAATACAGGAGGTTTCTATGACTACCATCAATTCCGTAGGAAAAGCCAAGCAGATCGTGCGCGAGATCAGCAAGGCCATTGTCGGCAAGGACGATGTGCTGATCAAGGTGCTGCTGGCGGTGATCGCAGGCGGCCACATTCTGATGGAGGACATTCCCGGTGTGGGAAAGACCACCATGGCAGTGTCCCTCTCCAAAGCACTTGGTCTGGACTATAACCGTGTCCAGTTTACACCGGACGTGCTGCCCTCTGACATCACGGGCTTTTCCATCTACGATAAAAACAGCGGCGAGATGCGCTATCAAAAGGGCGCTGTGCTCTGCAACCTCTTCCTGGCGGACGAGCTGAACCGGGCCACCAGCCGCACCCAGTCCGCCCTGCTGCAGGCGATGGAGGAGGGCGAGGTCACGGTCGACAACAATACCTATCCGGTGCCCCAGCCCTTCGTCGTCATCGCAACCCAGAACCCCACCGGCGCCAAAGGCACCCAGATGCTGCCGGATTCCCAGATGGACCGGTTTATGCTGCGCCTCTCCATCGGCTATCCCGATCATGCCGACGCCATTGAGATGGTGCGCCGCAAGCAGAGCGGCATGAGTCCCGACGAGGTGGGGCAGGTAGTCAGCCGGGCGGAGATGATGCAGATCCGCCGGGAGGCTGAGGCTGTCTATATCAAGGACAATGTCATCGAGTACATCGTCACACTCTGCGAGCGCACCAGAACCGATTCCCGCATTCTGCAGGGGGCAAGCCCCCGCGCCACCCTGGCGCTGACCGCGCTGGCCAAGGCCACCGCATGGATCCAGGGACGGGATTACGTCCTCCCCCGGGACGTGCGCTTCATCTTCCAGGATTGCATCGAGCACCGCCTGATCTGGACGCCGGAGCTGGCCCGCTCGGAGGAGCGCTTTGCCGTTCTCGGGGAAATCTTTGATTCGGTGCCCGCGCCGGCCATCCGTTGAACCATGCCTACTTTTACGCTGTTTTTCTATCTGCTGCTTCTCGGCTTTGCACGCCTGTTTCGAATGGCCTATGTGGGCTGGCTGGGGCCCTATCTCTTCGACTGCCTGCTCTGGGTGCCGCCGGTGATGCTTCTGCTCTCCCTGCCCTCCATGCTGAAGATGCAGCTGCATCTGGAGGTCCCGGAGACTTTGACAAGGGGCGAGGAAGGCTATCTCAGCATCCATTTTGAGAATCGCAGCCTGCTTCCCCTACGCCGTGTATCCGTCTGGTTCGAGGTGGAAAACCGCTTCACCGGCGAAATTAAGAAGGATCGCTTTCACTATTTGAGTCTGGTGAGCAGCCGGGCCGAGATCCCGCTGCCTACCGGCTTTTGCGGACAGCTCCAGTGCCGCCTGACCAAGGTGGAGTGCCGGGATCTGCTGGGGCTTATCGCCCTGCGGCGCAAGTGCCCACCCACCGTGATCACGACGGTTCTGCCCCAGGCAAAGCCTCCAGCTACCCCGCCGGATCTGGACGCTTTGCTGGACGCCACCATGCAGCTCAAGCCCAAGTATGGCGGCGGCTATTCCGAGGAGCACGATCTGCGGGAGTACCGCCCCGGCGACACCGTCAACAGCATCCACTGGAAGCTCAGCTCCAAGACGGACGAGGTCATCGTCCGGGAGCCTCTCATCAGCGCCAACCAGGACATTTATCTGATCCTGGGGCGCATCGGCAAGGAGGATCGGGGCCTGGAGCTTTTGTACTGGCTGTCTCTTGAGCTCTGCAACCGGGAACTTGCCCACACCATGGTGGCGGACACGCTCTACGATGTGGGGAATGAAAACGAATGCATTGATGCGCTCTGTACCATTCTGGCCAAGCCCATGGACAAGCCCTGTCCCTTTGATCCCTCCGGGGCCCGCTGCGTCTTTCTGATCACAGACGGGGAGGTGTCGGCCAAATGACCCGTATTCTCAACCGACTGACCAACCTGGTGCTGCTGGAGCTCGGGATCCTGTCCATGCTCAGCCTTATGGCGGACAGCTTCGGCTGCCGCGTCGGCACATCTTTCTGGATCTGGATGGGTCTGGCCTGTGTTCTGCTCTGGATCGCAGGCTCCTTCCGCAAGGGTATTCTGGTTGGAATGCCGCTCTCCGCGGTTCTGTTGTACGCCGCATACCGCTTCTATGGGGCTAAGCCCTGGGAAGAGGCTTTGGATTTTATTGACCGCATTTCCGGCGCTTTTTATACGCATATCACCCATCCCGGTGGGGAATACCCCTATGCAAACGCCGTGAGCTCCCATGCGCTGATCCTTCTGTTCCTCGGCTTTCTGCTGGGCGCCTACCTGGTTTCTGCGCTTACCTCCAAAAATCTGCGGATCGCCCTGTCCATGCTGGAAACCGTGCCCATCTTCGCCGCCTGCGTCATCGTAAACGGCAAAGTGCCCGCCGTCTCCGCCCTGGGGATGCTGCTCTTCTGGTTCCTGCTGGTGCTGACCGGCCCAGGCTTTTTCCCGGATGGCAATGCGGGACGAACCATGCTGTGTGTCATCCTCCCCCTGCTGCTGGTGCTGGGCGGGCTGCTGATGCTCCATCGCCCGGAGGACTATGTCTATTCAGAACATGACAGGGAGCTTAGCCAGCGCTTTCAAAACTACACCAACTGGTTCGACCTTCTGACCGGGCGCAGCTCGGAGGCGGAGGCCAGAGTGACCGATCCGGATCACCCGGGCGAGACCACGCTTCCCCGCTCCCGATACCAGAGCTCCTGGGATTCTGACGACAACAGCATGAGCCTCGACCACGACTATGACTATGACAGCGCCGAGCTGCGCGTTATGCAGGTTCGCGCTGAGACCAGCGGACGAATCTACCTGCGCAGCAAATCCTATGGGGATTACACGGGAACGGGATGGCTCCCCGCGGAGGAACTGAGCTCCGGCTCTTCCCTGCCCTTTGCCGCCTTTGCGGTATCGCTGTCCCCTGCTGGCGTTCCTCGTGAGCTTGAAGTGCGTACTCTGGTGGATTTTGACGAGCTCTGCATCCCCTATTATGCCGCAGTCTCCTCCGGCTCCGACGTCTTTGTTGCTTCACAGCAGCAGATCAATTATAAGATCAACTATACTGACTATTCCGGAGACTTTATAAATCTGACTTTGCCCTCAGACGCGGCCAATTCCGAGACTGTCTATCAGACCCACGCACACAGCGTCTATACCCGTTTGCCCGAGGAAACCCGCAGCGCCGCGCTCGCTATCTGCCAGAACGCCGGCCTGCGCGCGGACGATCCGAATATCATTCCCGCGCTGGCTTCCTACGTTCAAAATATCGGCGAATATGACCTGAACGTCTCCTCCTATCCCTCCGATGACTATGCCATCTATTTCCTGACCCAGTCCCAACGAGGCTATTGCATCCATTACGCCACCGCTGCCGCGGTGCTGTATCGCTCGCTCGGCATCCCCGCAAGAGTAACGGAGGGCTTTGTGGCCCAGACGCAGGCCGGGCTTCTCACTGATGTTCTGGCGAGAGACGCCCACGCCTGGGTGGAGGTCTATCTGGACGGTGTGGGCTGGATCCCGGTGGAGGTCACCCATCAGTCCGGCTTTGCTACCCTTGAGATCCCTCCCACGCCAACGATGGCTCCCTCTCCCACGCCTGACGCCTCCAGCATTGAACCGGTTTCGGAGGGGCAGTCCGACGAGCAGGCTCTGCAGCCGGATCCCGGAGCCGATTCATCCGAAACGGCGCCTTCCGGAGGCGAGTCTTCGGCAGAAGAGTCCCGCTCGACCTTGAAAAAAATTCTGATCGCCCCGGCCTTCTTGCTTGCGCTGTTTCTTTGGTATTGGCTTGCGAGAGCACGTTTCCTGAGCCAGGTAAACCACGCCAACGCACGCAAGGCAGTCCTGGCCTGTTGGCGCTACGCCCGCCGCGCTGCCGCCTTCGGTGGCGAGATGCCGCAGATCATTGTGGACACGGCGGAAAAAGTCGCCTTCAGTCCCCACATGATACGCAAGGACGAGCTGGCGCAGTGCCGTGAGGCGCTGCAGACGCTGATCGACACGGTGTATCCTCAATTGCATCTCTTCAACAAATTCCGCTTCCGCGTACTGCGCGGGATGCGATAAGCAAAAAACATCGGTTGTTCCAATCCGAACAACCGATGTTTTTTGATTTATTCTATTATTCCATCCCCTGCGGGGGATCGGAAGCGGGCGTCTCGCCCGGGGCTTCGGCGGGCTCGTCGAAGCGGGCGATCTTGCGGGCCGGGCGCTCTATCGTCGTGTCGTTGCGGGCAAGCTTTGCCTGCCTTTCACTTTCCGGCATGAACTCGCCATGCTCAAAGAAGTAGTCAAACTCCTCGCCCTCCATGGTCTCATGCTCCAGAAGATATTCCGCAACCGCGCGCAGCTGATCGGCGTGCTCGGTGAGGATCGTCTCGCAGGTCTTGGAGGCGCGGTCAAAGATAGCCTTGACCTCCTCGTCGATGGCGGCGGCGGTCTCCTCGGAATAGCTCTTGGTGGTACCGAAGTCCCGCCCGATGAAGATGGACTGATCGGAGCTGTCGTACTTGATGGGGCCAAGCCGCTCGCTCATGCCGTACTTGGTGACCATGGCACGGGCAATGTTCGTGGCCTGCTGAATATCGTTGGAGGCGCCGGTGGAAATATCGTCCAGGAACAGCTTTTCCGCCATGCGGCCGCCCAGGGACATGACAATGTTTTCAAACATCTCGGATTTGGAGGTGAAGTTCTCCGCATCCTCCTGGGGACGCATCAGGGTAAAGCCGCCCGCCATGCCCCGAGGGATGATGGTGATATAATGCACCGGATCCACATGCTCCAGGAACTTGGCGGCGACCGCGTGGCCGGACTCGTGATAGGCGGTGAGCCTCCGCGCCTTCTCGGACACCTTGCGGCTGCGCTTCTCGGGCCCCATCTGGACCTTCAGAATGGCCTCGTCAATATCATCCTGGGTAATGAAGCGGTGCTTGCGGCGCACGGCCAGCAAAGCGGCTTCGTTCATCAGATTCTCCAGATCCGCGCCGGCAAAGCCCGCGGTTCCCCGGGCGATGCTGCTCAGATCCACGTCCTCTGCCAGATGCTTGTCGCGGGTGTGGATCTTCAAAATCGCCTCGCGGCCGCGCACGTCGGGCAGACTCACATAGACCTGACGGTCAAAACGGCCGGGACGCAGCAGGGCGTTATCCAGAATATCCGCCCGGTTGGTCGCCGCCATGACGATGACGCCCTCGTTATTGCTGAAACCGTCCAGCTCAACCAGCAGCTGGTTCAGCGTCTGCTCGCGCTCGTCGTTGCCGCCGCCGAGGCCGCTGCCTCTCTGCCGGCCGACTGCGTCGATCTCATCAATGAAGATGATGGCGGGCGCGACCTTCTTGGCCTGGTCAAAGAGGTCACGGACACGGCCTGCGCCCACGCCCACATAGAGCTCTACAAAATCAGAGCCGGAGATGGACAGAAACTGCACGTTTGCCTCGCCTGCCACAGCCTTGGCAAGCAGCGTTTTGCCGGTACCCGGAGGGCCTACCAGCAGCACGCCCTTGGGGATACGGGCGCCCATGGCGGTGTAGGCCTTGGGATCCTTCAGGAAGTCCACGATCTCCGCCAGCTCTTCCTTCTCCTCATCGCAGCCGGCAACATCGGCAAAGGTCTTCTTGTTCTTCTCCTCGCTGCCGAGGCGGGTCCTCGCCTTGCTGAAGCGGGCAACACCGCCGGCGCCGGCGCCGTTCATGCGGTTCATCATCACATACCAGAGGATGAAGGCGCCCAGGAGCAGGATGACATAGGGGATGAAGCTGACCCACCAGGGAATGGTGCCGCCGGGTTCATACTCGTACTCGGTGATATAGTGCTCCTCGTACTGCTCCTGGATCAGCTCGTGAAAGTCCTCATAAAACACGGAAAAGCTGTACAGATCGTAAGACATTTCCGTGATGGCGTTGGGGCTGTCATCATCCGGACTGGCTGGCGTCTTATCCCGCACCTTGAGGATCACCGTACCGCCTGCGCTGTCGGGAACGTAGCGGAAGGATTCCACCCGTTTTTCCTGGAAGATCTGGACAAGATCCGAATAGTTCTCGATCTCTGCCGGGGACTTCTCCCTGGTCAGCAGCATGATGACCGACACCAGGATGGCCAGCATGATCAGATAAAAACCCAGGTCTCTGGTTCTGTTGCGATTAGGTTTCAAATGCAGTCACTTCCTTGTCTATTCGAAGATCGGACTGGCCGATCCTCTGCGCGGGGATGCTTGCTCAATTCATATAGATTTCCGGTTTCAGCACGCCGATGTAAGGCAGATTCCGGTAACGTTCGTTGTAGTCCAGCCCATAGCCCACTACAAAGGCGTCTGGGATCTCAAAGCAGGAATAATTGGCATAGACGTCCGCCTTCCTGCGGGCGGGCTTATCCATCAGGGTTGCGATGGTAATGGAGGCGGGATTGCGCACCAGAAGATAGTTTTTCAGGTAGTTCAGCGTGATACCGGAGTCCAGAATGTCCTCCACCAGAATAATATGACGCCCTTCGATGTTTTCATTCAGATCCTTGTTGATCTTCACGGCGCCGGTAGAGGTCGTTCCCCTGTAGGAAGAAACTGCCATGAAGTCCATGGAGCAGTTGATGCTTACATGGCGCATCAGGTCAGCCATGAAAATGAAGCAGCCCTTCAAAACGCCCACAAAAATGGGGTCCTTTCCTTCAAAATCAATGGAAATCTGTTTTCCGATCTCGGCAACATGCCGTTCGATCTCCTCGGCAGAAATCAAAACCCGTTCAATCGCTCGCTCCATCGCGCCCTCCTGTTTTTATGATTTGTACGCGAAGCACTGCATCCCCGATATGCGGCCGCACCCGCTCGTCCGCGGGATAGCCCAGCACGGCAAGCACGCCCCGCTCATCCCGGAACACCGGAACGCGCTCGCGCTCCTGCTGCGTCAGGCCGGCCTCCCGAAAGAGATCGTGCAGGCTCTTGCCGCAGTTTCTGCCCTGGGGATGAAAGCTGTCCCCCGGTCGGCGGCCGGTGCAGTACAGTGTACCACAAATACTCTCACATTTGAAGAGAAAAGTTTTGAATAAGTCGTAAACTTCTCCCTGATATACAACTTGGTCGATCCGGAGCCGGAGGCCGATTTCCGGCAGCTCCAGGCTCTCCCCCGCCCGAACAGCACGTTCCGGCAGAAGTCGGACGTTATCCACGGAAATATAGAGTCTCCCCTGCTCCCTGCGCAGACGCAGGCCGGGCAGATCCAGATAGCCCAGTCCCTCTCCAGCGCAAAAAGCAAGAGCAGCCTCCACATGCTTTTGCTCCAGCATCTGCGGGCAGACATGGCGCAAAACGCGGGAGGAAATCGCCCGGTGCAGCGTAAGAAGCTCCCAGAGCGGGAGGCTATCTCCATTGAAGTGCTCCTGCAGAAACGCTTCCGACTGACTTTCCAGGTACTCCGCGTCCTCCCGCAGCAGTGCGGTGCTGCGCGCAAGCGTCTCGGAAAGCCGCGGGTTCAGCTCCCGCAAGATCGGCAGTACCCGATGGCGCAGCCGGTTTCGCCGAAAGCTCTCGTCCCGGTTGCTGCTGTCCTCTATATGGGAAAGGGCGTTTGCAAGCAGGTAATCCTCGATCTCGCGCCTTGTTGTCTGCAGCAGCGGGCGCACGATCCGTCCCCGTTTGGGCGGGATCCCGCAGAGGCCGGAGAGTCCTGCGCCCCGGCAGAGATTCAGCAATACGGTTTCCGTCTGATCGTCCGCATTATGGGCGGTGGCGATCCGGTCGCAGCAATGTTCATCCGCCGTGCGCTCCAGGAAAGCATAGCGCAGCTCCCGCGCAGCCTCTTCGATGCCCAGATGCTTCTTCCGGGCGTAGGCACCCGCGTCTCCGTGCTCGACAACGCAGGGAATACCGTTCTCTTTGCAGAAATCCTCCACAAACGCGGCGTCCCGCAGGGATTCCTCTCCCCGCAGGCCGTGTTCGTAGTGTGCGGCGATGACTTGCAGATCCCCCTGGGAACAGAGCCAGTGCAGCAGACACATAGAATCCGCCCCGCCGGAGACGGCGCAGAGCACCCTGCAGCCGGAAGGCAGGAGGGAAAAATCTCTATTCATCCTCGTGCCATCTTTCCACATTTCCGAAGGAAGTATACTCCGGCAGCCAAGTAAGCTCCACCGTGCCGGTAGAGCCCTTGCGGTTTTTCAGGATAATGGCCTCGGCCAGATTGGGGTTTTCACATTCCTTGTTGTAATAGCCGTCCCGGTACAGGCCGATGACCACGTCCGCATCCTGCTCGATGGCGCCGGATTCCCGCAGGTCAGACAGCATGGGGCGCTTGTCCTGTCTGGACTCGTTGGCACGGCTCAGCTGACTCAGACAGATCACCGGCACATTGAGCTCCTTGGCCATGATCTTCATCATACGGCTGATATCGCTGACCGCCTGGGTGCGGCTTTCGTTGGACCAGCTATGGCCGCTGCCGGCAGACTGCATCAGCTGCAGGTAGTCGATAACCACCAGATCCAGCTTGGGGATCCGGCGGCACTGGGCGTTCATTTCCGAGACGGTCAGCGTGGGATTATCGTCAATGCGGATGTCCGTCATGCTCAGAGTCTGGGCGGCGTCGGTAATATCCCGCCACTGCTGCGGGCTGAGCTGGCCGGTCAGCAGATTCTGGGACGGGATCAGTGCAGCCTTGGACAGAAGTCTGCTTACCAGCTGCTCGCGGCTCATTTCCAGGGAAAAGATCGCAATGGTCTTCCCCTCGTGCACCGCCGCGTGCAGGGCGATATTCAAGGCAATACTGGTCTTGCCCATGCCGGGACGGGCGGCGATCAGGATAAGCTCGGACTTGTTGAGACCCAGGATCATCCTGTCCAGATCCGCAAGGCCGGTTGGGATGCCCGGGATCTTGTTACCGGATGCGGCAGCTTCGTTCAGATTGTCGAAAACATTCTGCACGATGCCGGAGATGGGCAGCAGGCCGCCCACGTTCCGCCCCTGGCGCAAGGCGTAGATCTTCCGTTCCGCCGCCTCCAGCATGGCGTCCGCCTCACCGGTGCCCTCACCGACCATCTGGTTGATCTCATCCGCCGTCTCCCCCAGGCGGCGCAGCAGCGCCCGATCCCGCACAATGGCGGCATACTCCAGGACATTGGCGGAGGTGGGGGTCATGCGCATGATCTCGGCCATGCTGTTTTCCAGGCCGTCCTCGTAGACGCCCCGCACCTTCATCTGATCCAGCACGGTCACCGGGTCGATGGTCTGCCCATAGGCAAACATGGCATAGATAGTCTCGAAAATATCCCGATTGCGCTTTCCGTAAAACTCATCCGCCTTTAGCTTATCCAGAACATCCGGAATGCAGTTGGGGTCGATGAGCATGGAGCCGACTACTGCCTGCTCTGCCGCGGGAGATTGTGGGATTCTCTTCCCTAAAAGCTCGTCCATGTGGCGCGCTCCTTATATCTACAAAAATGAACCGATTATTTGTCCTCAACGACCAGGACGTTTACATTGCCGCTGACCTCGTAGCCCAGCTTGACCTTGACAGAGAAGCTGCCGAAATTCTTGATGGGCTCGCTCTGAACGATCTTGTTCTTCTCGATGTCCATGTCAAACTGCTCCTTCAGCGCCTTGCTGATGGCCTCCGAGGTAACAGCGCCGAAAAGCTTGCCGGAATTGCCGGCCTTAGCGCGCACGATCACCTGCACCGCGCCAAGCTTCTTGCCGTACTCCTCCGCCTGGGCCTTCTCCTTGGCAGCCTGGGCGGCCTTGGCCTTTTCCTTCAGCTTGAGAGCGTTGATGTGATCCGGCGTAGCCTCGGCGGCCAAGCCGCGGGGAATCAGATAGTTGCGGGCGTAGCCCACGGAGACTTCCTTCATCTCGCCCTTCTTGCCCTGTCCTCTCACATCGGTATTGAATATGACTTTCATTTTGATCTCCTTTCTTCTATGGCTCCCCTGCCAAGGGGGAGCTGTCAGCCGTAAGGCTGACTGAGGGGTTTTTTCCTCATTTACGCTGTCTTCTCAGCCCAGGTATTCGTCGATCGCGGCGCGAACCTTTTTCTCCGCTTCGTCCACGCTGATGCCCGCAAACTGCACCGCAGCTGCACTGCGATTGCCGCCGCCGCCCAGCTTTTCCATCAAGATCTGTACGTTCAGCTCTCCGATGGAACGGGCGGAGGCATAGATCTTGCCGTTTCCGTCCGGTGCCAGGACAATCGAAGCGTCCACGCCGGAGATATTCAGCAGCTCATCCGCGGCCTGGGCCACCACGATGCGCTTCTGCGGCGCATAGGGTGCGGCCATGGCCACGTTCCGATACAGTACCGCGCTCTGCAAGATGGTGTAGCGTGCAATGGTATCCTCCATATCCGTCTGGAACAGCTTTTTAACCTCCGTCGTGTCGGCGCCCGCCCGGCGTAACCAGGCCGCCGCATCAAAGGTGCGCTCTCCGGTGCGCAGCGAGAAGCTCTTGGTGTCCAGCACGATACCGGCCAGCAGGGCCTCCGCCTCGCAGCGGGTGATCTGCGTCTGATCCGCGACCTCCTGCAGGATTTCCGTCAGCAGTTCGCAGGTGGATGAGGCATAGGGTTCAATAAAGCCCAGCGCGGCGTTTTGGATATAGGTCGCGGCAACGCGGTGATGGTCAATGACCGCAACCCGGTTGCAGGCGGAAAGCAGATCCGCATCCTCGACCTGTTCGGGCCGGTTGGTATCCACGACGACGAGAAGGGTCTTCCCGTCGGCGGTAAGCATGGCCTCCTGTGTAGTAAGGAAAGCGTCCCTGTATTCCTTCTCCCCCCGGAGACGCAAAAGCAAGGATTTGGAGGCGTTGTGCTCCTGGTCGATAACGATATAGGCCTTGACGCCGCAGGCTCTCGCCATGCAGCAGACGCCAACCGCAGCGCCCACCGCGTCCAGATCCGCAAACCGGTGTCCCATGACGAAGACCTTGGAGGAATCCCGCATCAGCTCGGCCAGAGTGTTGGCCATGACGCGGGACTTGACCTTGGTGCGCTTCTCCACTTCCAGTCCCCGGCCGCCGAAGAACTCAAAGCTCAGCCGGTTCTTGATAACCGTCTGGTCGCCGCCCCGGGTCAGGGCAAGCTCAACCGCCATGTCCGCAAACTGCAGCGCTTCGCCAAGGCTGTTGGCCTCCTCTCCGAAGCCGATGGAGACCGTGGCGTCCACCCCGTTGGAGCTCTCCACCTGGTGGATCTGCTCGGTGATACTGAATTTATCCTCCCGCATGGAATCGACATTCCGCTTTTCAAAGAAAACCAGGTAGCGATCCCGGTCATAGCGGCGCAAGATTCCATGGTAGTTGTCGCACCACTGGTGCAGCTTATCCTCCACCTCGTCACGCAGATCGTTGCGTGCTCGCTCGGGCAGATTCTTGTAGAGCTCATCCAGATTGTCGATGACCACAATGCCGGGCACGGGCCGGGAGCCTTCATACTCCAGGCGGATATCCTCATACTCGGTGATATCCACCCAGTAAGTCACGCCCAAAAAGGCACTCTCCGCCTCTGACTTATCGGAGCGAACCAGGTTCCCGTGAACCTGGTACTTTCTGCCTCCCAGCACGATGATCTCGGGATACCGCTTCTTCCCCTCGGTCAGCCATTTGCCGGAAAAGGCGGGGACAAGATCGGTGATCCGGGCGTCGATCCGCTTTTTGGACACCCCGCACATGGTAAAGAACATATCGTTGCCCCAGACGATGCTGGCGTCATCCAGCCGGAAAACCGCTATGGGAAGCGGAAAATGGAGAAGCGTATTGTTTTTGGCGTTTTCCGTGTCATAGGTCACAGACTCGATAAACGCGGTCAGCTGTTTTTCCCGAACTCTGCGGGCGATCAGGGCATAGACCAGGAGAACCAGGATCACGCCGCCCTCCGCCGCCGCCAGCAGATATTCCTTGAAATACAGCGCGCCAAGGGCAAACAGGATCATGAAAAAGAGATAGATTTGTAAGCCGGGCTCCGACAGCCGCCGAAAGTTCTTGTTGCTTTTCAAGCGCCGCACCTCCTATACTCCAAGATTACACCCATTTAACCATTGAGATATTATACCAAAACAAATCACGCATTACAACTGATAATTTTCTCAAAGTGGGGAATGCTGGCATCAAAAGATGAAAAACGATCCGTGGAGGTGGCTTGTGAAAGCAATCCTGCTGGCTGGTGGAGAAGGGACAAGGCTCAAGGCGGTTACGGGCGATCTGCCAAAGCCCATGGTTCCGCTGCTGGGACGTCCCCTGATGGAGCATATTTTGCGGCTTCTGCAAAGGAACGGTTTTACCCAGGTCTGTGCGGCGCTGAAATATCGCCCGGAGGACATCCGCTCTGTCTTCGGCGATGGCAGCGCTCTCGGTCTCTCACTGGAATATAGGGTGGAGACAGCGAATCTCGGCACGGCGGGCGCAGTAAAAAACTGCTCCGATTTCATCGGTGATGAGGACGTGCTTGTCATTTCGGGGGACGCAGCCTGCGACCTGGATCTGCGTGAGCTCTTTGAGCGTCACCGGGCACGCGGCGCCATTGCGACCCTGGCGTTGCATCGGGACAGCGCACCCCTGCGCTACGGACTCACGGTAACGGATGCAAGCGGCGCGATCCGCGCCTTTGTGGAGAAGCCCTGCTGGGGACAGGTGGTATCCGATCTGGTCAACACCGGCATTTACGTCTTATCTCCTCGTGCGCTGCAGCGGATCCCGGCAGAGAAGTCCTTCGATTTCGGCCGGGATCTCTTTCCCCTGCTGATTCAGCAAAAAGAATTGGTGCTGGGCGTTCCGCTGGAGGGCTATTGGTGCGATGTTGGGACGCCGCTGTCCTACTATCAGTGCTGTGTGGACGCGCTGGAGGGGCGTCTTCAGCTGGAGCCGGGAGACGCCTTTCAGCGCAAGCCTCCCGAGACAGCGGCGGAACCGGAGCCGGAGAGCTTTATCCTGGAGCTCCCCTGCCGGGATCGCGCCGCGCTGATGGGGCGGCTCTCTCAATGGATGCTGGAAATGGACGCCGATTACTCCGACGGCATCTGTCTGCACAAGCCAAACTTTGAGCTTCAAATCGCAGCTCTGGATACCCGCAGCGCCCTACGCATCGCCGTTAACGCGGAGGACACAGAGTTTGCCCGCCGCCTGGCCTTCTCCGCCAAGGAGCTGGCGGAGGCATTGGAAAAGTGATATGCGATTCCGGTTGCAAAGCTCCCGCCTTGATAGTACAATGAATGTATCATCAAGCCGGGAGGGGTATCAATTGAATGTTGAAAAAGCGATCCGCAATCTGCAGCTCCGAGGCTTTTCCGTTCGTCACTTTGCAACAGGCGGGGAGGCTGTCGCGTATCTGGCGGAGCAGATTCAAAATACCACAGTGGGCATAGGCGGCTGTAAAACGGCAGAGCAGCTTGGGCTCTATGAAAAGCTGAGCGAGCGCAACACCGTATACTGGCACTGGCGCGTCCCAGGACAGGAGACCCTGATCAAAGCAAATGCCGCGCCGGTCTATATCTCAGGCGCCAACGCCATCAGCGAAGACGGCGAGATCCTGAACATCGACGGGCGGGGCAACCGCCTGGCCGGGCAGGTCTTCGGCAACAAGAAGCTGTATATTGTGGCAGGCGTCAACAAGCTGTGTCCGGATTTTGAATCCGCCCTTCGCCGTGCGCGGAACGTGGCCGCGGTGGAAAACTGCAAGCGCTTTCCCGGAAAGCAGCCCTGTCAGCTTGACGGGAAATGCCACGATTGCCGCAGTGCCGACCGGATTTGCCGGTCGCTGCTGGTGCTCTGGGCACCCATGATGGATATGGAAGCAGAGATCGTCCTCATCGACGAAGAACTTGGAATGTGAGGGAAAAACAATGATCAGAAGAAATGACGAGCGAATCCACGAGCGCAAAAAAATGTTCGGCGGCGAGGGGGAGGCCATCTTCCACCGCATTCTGAACGGGCCGGAGGAAATGTACGGCAAAGGCCGGGTCTTCTCTCACCTGGTACTGGAAAAAGGCTGCGAGATCGGCTGGCATGTCCACAACGGCGACGGCGAGACCTACTGCATTCTGAAGGGGCTGGGCCTTTACAACGACAATGGCATCCTGCGGGAAGTCGGCCCCGGCGACGTGACCGTTGTGGGCGACGGGGAGGGACACGCCCTCAAGTGTATCAGCGACGAGCCGCTGGAGGCCATCGCCCTGATCCTCTATACATAAGCTCCTATCGGAGCAAAAAAGGAGGGCAGGAGAATGGAAAAGGGACTGAATTGGCGATCCCTCCTTCTCCTGCTCTCTCTTTCTGCTCTTTTTGCTTTTCTCTCCCCCGATCAGGAGATCATGCTGCACGCCTTCCTCACGACCCAGGAGGAATCAGAAGAGCCTTTCACAGCAGAGCACGAACTGGACGTTTATGTGGACGGAAAGCTGCTCTCCTCCCCCGGCCTCAGCGCAGAGGGCGAGGCAAAGCACTATGCGCCTGCGGCGGAGTTTCTGGATGCCCTGGACAAGGACTTCTGGGCGGGAGAAACGCTGCACTGCGCGACGGTCTTCTACGCCGGACGGGACTTTCTCTGTATCGAGGATTTTTGTGCCGCACAGGGGATTTCCCTCTATCGTGAGGCGGACGACAGTAAGCTCTGGTGCACGTCCGCCGCCGGAGACTGGAACGTACCCCAGGGCTATCGGGTGCCGGTGCTGATGTATCACGGCGTGGGGGATAATCTTCGCCCCGGCGCGGAACTGGTTGTCGCCGCGGAATCCCTGGATGCGCAGCTTGCGCTGCTGCGGGAACGGGGCTACACGCCCATCTGGTTTGAGGATCTCAAGCATGTGGATCAGATCGAAAAGCCCGTCCTGCTGACCTTCGACGACGGGTATCGGGACAATTACACCGAGCTCTTTCCACTCCTGCAGAAGTACCGGATGAAGGCGACGCTCTTTATCGTGAGCGGCTATCTGGACAGTCCCCATAACGTAAACCGGGAGCAGATCCTGGAAATGCAGGCTTCGGGGCTGGTCTCCATCCAATGCCACACCCAGTATCACCCGGATCTGGACACGTTGAGCGCAGATCTACAGGAAGAGGAGCTCTGCTGGAGCAAGGTAGAGCTTTTAAAGCTGACGAATAAAGAGCCCTATGTCGTCGCATACCCCCGCGGGCGGCAGAACGAGGAGACGCTCACCATCTGCCGGAAGGACTATCGCTTCGGTGTCAAGATGGGCGGCCCGGCCTATGTCACCGGGGACGACCCCCTGCTGATCCACCGCATCGGGATCTATCGCAGCACCACGCCGGAGGAATTTGCAGCGCGCTTTCCATGATAACAGATAAACCGGGCGGCCAATCGGCCGCCCGATGTTTTACTGTTTTGATCAGCCCTGCTCGCTGAGATACAGACTGACTCTTGACTGGATCACCTTCGCGGTATCCTCGGCGCTGCGGTCGCCGGCAAAAAAGACGGCGGCTTCAGCGTTCACGATCTCAAAAATCTCGGTAGTACTGCCGGGCAGGACTTCCGCAAGCTCCAGCAGAGCCAGGAAGCGATCCGCCTGTTCCCGGGTAAGCCCGTAGTATTCAAAGCTGATGCTTCCGCCGCTCTCGTCAGCCATCCCCATACCGCCGCGGGAGATGGGGATTCGCTGTCCATTTTCGTCCAGAAGATACTTTCCGTCCTCATTTTGCATGTATTCGATGCGCATTGCGTCCTCCAGCTGACTCTGGAACACGTCACGGCGCAGCGGAATACCGTATTGATTGGTCTGGTACTCTTCCTTCAGAAACATGCGCAGGAATTCCCAGCCGGCTTCTTTGTCGGAGCAGGAAGCGCTCATTCCTAAGCTGTTTCTCATCTGCAGGTAGCTGCCGCATCCGCTGCGGCAGGGAAAGCCGATATAGGTGCAGGCTCCGGCGAAATACTGGTCGCAGTAGCTCAGATCCTCCATGCTGCCGATGCTGCTCTCCATCAGCATTTGCTCGCCGGAGGCGATTCGCATCAGTTCTGAGCTATACGCGCCGTTCGGGTCCACTTCGGCGGGAAAGCGGGCGCAGAAACGAAGCAGCTCGCAGAAATCATCATTGTCAAAGTCGCAGCTGCCCTCCTGCCAGTTCACATAGTCGTTCATTCCCGCGAACATCATCTCCATCAGCACCTGATCCCGTGTGCTGTAGGGGCCCAGGATCGCGCAGCCCTCGGGCATGGTGTCGGCCGCCTCCTCCAGATCCCGGATCGTCCATCCCGGCTCGGTGCCGACCACATCCGGCGAGCCGAGCAGGGTATAAATCGAAAAGCCGGGCGCGATCTGGTACAGTTTTCCGTTCATCTCCATCGCTTTCAGAACACTGGGCAGAAAATCCTCTCTCTGCAAGACAGGGTCTCCATCCAGATAGGGGTACAGATCCTCCAGAAGTCCCTTGGCCGCAAGCTGCTCATAGGGCAGGCCGCGCAGCATCAGCAGATCCGGCATCTCTCCGCTCATGATCTGGACATTGAGTCGGTTCATCTCCCCTATGACCTCCGCATCCGAAACGCCGGACATGGCCTCAGAATAATCCAGGATCTGGATGCGGACATCCGAGTGGCTGCGGTTGAAGCGGAGTACCAGCGGACTCACTTCATCCGGTGAAAAGGTCCCCAGCGTCAAAACCCGCTTTTCCTGCAAAGAGGAGCGCTCGGTTCTTTTGATCTCCACCCGGTCAAGCTCCTGCTGGTCTGCGCAGTAGCACAAAAAGCCGCCGTCCTCTTTTGCGCGTAGCCAAAGCAGTCCCTCCGCGCCAAGATCGCAGTCCAGCAGATTCAGGATCAGCTCCTCCCGTTTCTCCGGAATGCAATAGCCGTAGAGCTTCGTTCCGCTTGTAAAGTAGAAGTCATATTCGCCCGCTCCGGTGTAGCAGCGATCCGGCCAGTTTTGAAGGCTGAGACTCTCGCTGACCTCTCCCCTCTCCATGTCCAGGATCGCGATCCGAGATCCCCTGCTGTCTGTGCCGACGATCCCGACCCGTCCGTCCGGCAGCAGCAGCGCCTGACTTGCCCAGCCGTTCAGCTCGATCTGCTGCAGCAGTGTGCCGTCGGCAGAGAAAACGAAGGTCGTTTCGTTCGACGGGACGATCAGTCGATCCCCGGAGTCCATGACGGCACTGCGCCAGTCAAGCCACACGCTGTCCGACCCTCCTTCCCACTCCAGCGGATCAGAGGAGAGAACTGCGCCGTTCTCGTCCAGGAAGGTGACTTTGCAGATGTCGGCCATCTGATAGTAATCGTAATAGGAGGGGTCGTTTTCCATCATTCCCTCCGGCCCGTCCCACCAGGATTCGTAATACCGCTCCACAAGTGCGAGCCGTCCGTCCTCCCGGGGGAACAGGATCTCGATATTCGCGCTGCATGAATAATTCTTGCGCTCCTCCTGTTTTGCGGAGGCTTCCAGTACATAATCCAGCGGACGCAGCTCTCCGTTCAAGCCCACGAAATACAGCTTCTGCCCAAAGCTATCATACTGCCCCACATATTCCGGCGTCTCGCCCTCGGGGATCTCCCCCACGGCGAGCTGCTCTTCGCTTGCGGCATAGAAGCCGTCCTCCGTGAAGCAGACGGGCTGCAGATCCCGATCCTTGTTCAGCGGGATCTTGTGAAAATCCGCGGCATAGACCAGCTCGGTTTCCGCTGTGCTCTCCTGCTCCTCCGTGCCGCAGCCGGTCAGGAGGCAAAGCGCAAGGCATATCAGGAAAAGAACCGGCAGGAGCTTCATTTTGTTCATGTTTTTCTCTCCTTTCTCATCCCTTCGGGAAGCGGAGGGTGACCTTGAAGAGATCCCCGTCCACCTCAATGTCCAGATCGCCCTTTTGCAGCTTCATCAGGCTCATGGCGATGGCAAGGCCCAGGCCGTTGCCGTCTGTGTGCCGGGAGGCATCCCCCTGCACAAAGCGCTCGGTGAGCTCCGCCGCGCTGAGGTTCAGCGGCTCCCGGGAGATGTTGCGGAAGGTCACGCGCGCCTCCTGGTCCTGCGCCTGCAGGCTCAGGTAAACCCGGGTGCCGGGCATGGCGTATTTCACGATGTTATTCAGCAGGTTGTCGAAGACCCGCCAGAGGTGCCGCCCGTCCGCCATCACCGTCACCGGGCTCTCGGGCTTTTGCAGCACCAGCTCCAGCCCGGCCTTTTCCAGCTTCTCGCCGTACTCCCCCGCCGTCTGATCCAGAAGGACGGAGAGGTCGCAGGGCTGCAGGTTCACCGAGAGATTGCCGGTGGAGGCCTTGGAGGCCTCGATCAGATCCTCAATGAGCTTTTTGAGCTTTGCCGACTGGCGGGACAGTACCTCCAGATATTCCTGCTGCTTTTCCGTCTTCGGCTCTTCCTTCTGCAGCAGATCCACATAGTTCACGATGGAGGTCAGCGGCGTTTTGATGTCGTGGGAGACGTTGGTGATGAGCTCCGTGCGGAAGCGTTCGGACTTCATGCGCTGCTCCACAGCATCGTTCAGCCCGTCCCGGATATGGTTCAGGTCGTGGGCGTGATCCTTGAAGTCCAGGACCAGGTTCTTCTCGTCAATGGAATAGTTCATGTTGCCGGAGGCGATCTCCTTCGCTCCCTTGCGCAGGCGCCGGAAGGCCAGCACCGCATACAGCGTCGCCCCACCGATCAGAGCCCAGCAGAGGAACCACCAGAAGGTGGTACGATTATAGGAAAAAATCGCGCTGTGCCGCCGTCCCAGATCCAGCAGCGCAAAGACCGCAAGCCCCAGCGCCCATTTCCAGAGGATGGGCAGATTGCGGAAGATCGCTCCTGCCCCCTGCCAGCACCATCGGAAGAAGCGCACGAGCATACAGCCGCTCCAGAGATTCCCCAGCTTCACCCGCACGGCAAAGCTCATGCACCAGAGCAGGAAGGTTAGGCCGATCAGAAGTACGCAGGGGATTAGGGCAAAGAGGATCTCCGGCCAGTTGAAGCCTCCCAACAGAGGCGTCATGAACACGACGATTGCGGCGATGACAAGGATTGTGAACACATCAAAGGGGATCTTCTCCACAAAGCTGGGGACGATCTCGTCCGTGCCCTTTCGATGCCCGGCGGCGCAGAGCAGGAAGATAAAGACCAGCACGCCCAACAGAAAGCACAGGCCCGCGATCCACAGGAAGGTGAAACGCCAGGAATACAGGAAATTGGCCAAGCTGATGCGCGTTTGAAAGACCCCTTGCCCGCTTTGATCGGCCAGCACATAGCCCTTCACGGTGATTTCATGCTGCCGGATCCATTCTCTGGCCTCTTCCTCTGTGGAGAAGCGTTCTTCTTCTCCGGACAGGAGTATGGTCGCTACCCACAAAGGTTTCTCCGAGTTCTCCGGCGAGATGTGATCAGAGCTGCTCGGAGCAGGCGCGGAAGGGGCCATGGTAGCAGAGGGAACAACGGTGATGTCCCCGTCCTCATAGCTGATCTCCTCCGAAGTCCGAGGAACGAGCGTGTAATCCGGGCTGAACTGTCTGTTGATCTCCAGCAGGGTCTCTGCCCCGTCGTAATCAGAATACAGCTCCTTTCCGTCGCAGTCAAAGATCCGTACCTGCAAGCCCTCGTAGCTCGACGCATCCTCCGGCGCTGTTCCCCAGAGAACAGACCAGCCGATCTCACCGATATAGCCTTCCGCCTCAGCCCCGACCGTCCGGTACAGAAAATCCTGATAGCCCAAGGTATAGCCCTGCCATTCGTACAAAAAGATCGCGCTGATGGCAGAGGCTGTAAAAACCAGCACCAGCAGGCACAGCAGGATCACGGCGATCATCTTGGCGGCAAAGCTGCCGTATAGTTTTTTCATATTTCAGCCCTCCTTTTTCGGGCAACCACAGGTCGCCCCTACGATTGGAACTTATAGCCCTGACCCCAGATCGCTTTGATATAGCGGGGATTGGCGGGATCGATCTCCAGCTTCTCCCGCAGGTGCCGGATGTGGACGGCTACGGTGCTCTCGGCGCCGTAGGGCTCCTCGTTCCAGACCTTGCGGTAGAGATCCCGGGGATGAAAGACCCTGCCTGGATTCTGCATCAAAAGCTTCAGAATGTCGTACTCCCGGGGCGTCAGGTTTACCGGCTCTCCGTCCACAGTGACGTTCTTGCTGCCGTCGTCCAGCGAGACGCTGGCGATGGTGAGCACGTCCTCCCGCACCGTGCCGCCGCCCAGCTGCAGATAGCGCCGCAGCTGAGAGCGCACCCGGGCCAGCAGCTCCACGGGGTTGAAGGGTTTGGTCACATAGTCGTCCGCCCCCACGTTGAGGCCCAGGATCTTATCCGTGTCCTCGCTCTTGGCAGTCAGCAGGATCACCGGCACGTTGGAGCTCTCCCGCAGCTTGGAAAGGGTGCTCACGCCGTCCAGCACCGGCATCATCACGTCCAGCAGCACCAGGTGGATCTCCTCCCGCTCCAGGATCGCCAGCGCTTCCCGGCCGTTATAGGCTGGAAAGGTCTGATAGCCCTCCGCCTCCAGATAGATCTTCAGCGCCGAGACAATGTCCCTGTCGTCGTCGCAGATGAGAATGTTGTTTGTCATGTCTTCCCCTCACCTCTCGAGAGCATTATACCCTCCCGGCCATTAAGAACCAAGAGGGTATTGGATTAAGAAATGTTTAAGAGAGCAGATAATTGTCACTCGTCCAGCTTGAGGACGGCCAGGAAGGCCTCCGTGGGGATCTGGACGGTGCCGAGCTGGCGCATCTTCTTTTTGCCTTCCTTCTGCTTTTCCAGCAGCTTCTTTTTCCGGGTGATGTCGCCGCCGTAGCACTTGGCCAGCACGTCCTTGCGCATGGCCTTCACCGTCTCCCGGGCAATGATTTTCCCGCCGATGGCCGCCTGGATGGGCACCTCGAAGAGCTGGCGGGGAATGTTCTCCTTCAGCTTTTCGCAGAGCTTGCGGGCGCGGGGATAGGCCTTCTCCCGGTGGGCGATGAAGCTGAGTGCGTCCACCTGGTCGCCATTTAGAAGCATATCCACCTTCACCAGGTCGCTGAGCTTGTACTCGGAGAACTCATAGTCCAGGGAGGCGTAGCCCTTTGTGCGCGCCTTGAGGGTATCGAAAAAGTCGTAGATGATCTCGTTGAGAGGCATCTCATAGTGCAGCTCCACCAGGCGGGAATCCAGGTACTGCATGTTCTTGTACTCGCCCCGGCGATCCTGGCAGAGGGGCATGATGTTGCCCACATAGTCGTTGGGCGTGATGATGGAGACCTTCACATAGGGCTCGTAGGCCTCTGCGATGGAGGGCACGTCCGGATAATTGTGGGGATTGTCCACCATGACCACGCTGCCGTCGGTCTTCACAACCTTATAAATGACGGAGGGCAGGGTGGTGACCAGCTCTAGGTCAAATTCCCGCTCCAGACGCTCCTGGATGATCTCCATGTGGAGCATGCCCAGGAAGCCGCAGCGAAAGCCGAAACCCAGCGCTACCGAGCTCTCCGGCTCGTAGCTTAAAGATGCGTCGTTGAGCTTGAGCTTTTCCAGCGCGTCCCGCAGGTCGGGGTACTTGGAGCCGTCCTCGGTGTAGATGCCGCAGAAGACCATGGGACGGGCCGGACGGTAGCCGGGCAGGGCCTCCGCCGTGGGACGCAGCGCTTCGGTGACGGTGTCGCCCACCTGGGTATCGGCCACGTTCTTGATGCTGGCGGTGAAGTAGCCCACGTCGCCGGCGGCCAGCTCGTCACAGGGATCCAGGCCGATGGGGCGCAGGTGACCCAGCTCCACCACCTTGTAGCGCGCGCCGGTGGACATGAGCAGCACCTCGGTGTCCCGGCGGATGCGCCCGTCGATCAGGCGCATGAAGACGATGACGCCCCGGTAGTTGTCATACTGGCTGTCGAAAATCAGTGCCTTCAAAGGCGCGTCCGGATCTCCGGAGGGGGCGGGGACGTTTGCAACGATGTCCTCCAGCACGGCGTCGATGTTGATGCCGGCCTTGGCGGAGATCTCCGGCGCGTCCTGGGCGGGGATGCCGATGATCTCCTCAATTTCGTCCTTCACCCGCTGGGGCTCCGCCGCGGGGAGGTCGATCTTGTTCACCACCGGCAGGATCTCCAGGTTGTTGTCCAGCGCCAGATAGGTGTTGGAGAGGGTCTGCGCCTCCACGCCCTGGCTGGCGTCCACCACCAGCACAGCGCCCTCGCAGGCGGCCAGCGAGCGGCTCACCTCGTAGTTAAAGTCCACATGCCCCGGGGTGTCGATCAGATTCAGGGTATAGTTCTCCCCGTCCCCCGCCTTGTAGGTCAGCCCGACGGCGCGGGCCTTGATGGTGATGCCCCGCTCCTTCTCCAGATCCATGTTGTCCAGGATCTGATCCTCCATGATCCGCTGCTCCACCGCGCCGCACTTTTCGATCAGGCGGTCAGACAGGGTGGACTTGCCGTGGTCGATATGGGCAATGATCGAGAAATTCCGAATCTGCTTTTGGTCGATCATAGTTCTTCCCCCTCAATGTTATTCAGCGCGCTCTCCGCCCGATTTAAGAGATCCCGCATCTCGTTCAGAAACAATCTGGAATCCCGCACACTCACATCGCCGGGATGGGCAGAGCGGCACAGCAGGTAATCCGCCGTCACGCCATAGTAATCGCAGGCGCGGCACACAAAGCTCAGCCCCGGCTCCCGCGCGCCATTCTCGTAGTGGCTCAGCAGCGCCTGGCTGATGCCCAGATCCGCCGCCGCCTGCCGCTGGCTGATGTTGCGCCCCTTCCGCAGGGCGGAAAGGGTCTCGGGAAAATTACGTTCCATGGGATTCTCCCCTTCGATTTGATAACAGGGAGTATTATATAGGCAGGATCGCGCTTTGTAAACAGAAAATTCATCAAATGCCTTGAAAAAAACGGCGCTTGGTGTTAAATTATGCATGTTGATCAAAAAACTATTGGAGGGTAAAACCAATGTTTGAAAATCTCATTGAAATCCTGAAGGCAAATCCCCGCAAGATCGTCTACACCGAGGGCCACGATGCCCGCATCCTCTCCTCTGCTGCCCGTCTGAAGAAGGACGGCTTCCTCACCCCCATCCTGGTGGGCAAGGTGGAAGAGGTCAAGGCCGCGGCCGAGAAGGGCGGCTTCGACATTGAGGGGCTGGAGATCCTGGACCCCGCCACCTACGGCAAGATGGACGAGATGGTGGAGACCATGGTCGCTCTGCGCAAGGGCAAGATGACCGCGGAGGAGTGCCGCGCTGCTCTGCAGAAGGGCAACTACTTCGGCACCATGCTGGTGAAGATGGGCGTGGCTGACGCGCTGCTGGGCGGCGCCACCTACTCCACCGCCGACACCGTGCGTCCCGCGCTGCAGCTGGTGAAGACCAAGAAGGGCGCGAACCTGGTGTCCTCCTGCTTTATTCTGGTCAAGGAAGGCGCCCCCATGCTCTGCATGGGCGACTGCGCCATCAACATCGACTACCAGGACACCGTGGACAAGGAAGGCAATGTGATCCTCCCCGCCGCCGCGAAGCTGGCTGAGGTCGCCGTGGAGACCGCCAAGACCGCCAAGGTCTTCGGTATGGATCCCAAGGTCGCCATGCTGAGCTACTCCACCAAGGGCTCCGGCAAGGGTGCCAACGTCGATCTGGTGCGCAACGCCACTGCCATCGCGAAGGAGAAGGCCCCCGAGCTGGATCTGGACGGCGAGATGCAGTTTGACGCCGCCGTCTCCCCCGTTGTCGGCCAGCTCAAGTTCCCCGGCAGCAAGGTCGCGGGCTATGCCAACACCTTCATCTTCCCGGAGATCCAGTCCGGCAACATCGGGTACAAGATCGCCCAGCGTCTGGGCGGCTACGCGGCCTACGGCCCCATCCTGCAGGGTCTGAACGCCCCCATCAACGACCTGAGCCGCGGCTGCGACGCGGAAGAGGTCTACCAGATGTCCATCATCACCGCGGCGCTGGCGTAAGCGAAGTTTTGAGTTTTCAGTTTTGAGTTATGAGAAGGGCGGCCTCGCGGTCGCCCTTTTCTTGTAGGGGCGCCCTCCGCTTCGCTTCGCCCTTGCGGTCGCCCGCCGAAACAAGATCCGTATCCAAAGAATACGGGCGGGCACAAGGCCCGCCCCTACGGTGAGGTTTGAATCATGGATCATACATCTGAAATGTACGCGGCTCTCGCGCTGGCCCGGGAGGCCTATGCCGCCGGCGAGGTTCCCGTGGGCTGTGTCGTCACGGACGCGGAGGGGATCATCATCGGCCGGGGGCGCAACCGCCGGGAGGAAGCTGGCGACGCCACCGCCCATGCGGAGCTTGAGGCCATCCGGGAGGCATGCCAAGCCCTGGGCGACTGGAGGCTCTCGGGCTGTACCCTCACCGTCACCCTGGAGCCCTGCCCCATGTGCGCCGGCGCCATCATCAACGCCCGGATCCCAACTGTTGTATACGGGGCGAAAGAACCCGTCTCCGGCTCCTGCGGCAGCGTCATCGACCTGTTTTTCGAGCGCTACGGTCACCACCCCACGGTGTACAGCGGCGTGCTGGAGCAGGACTGCGCCGGGCTGCTGAGGGAATTTTTTTCCAACAAACGATAAATCGAACAATAGTTTTTTTATGCAGAACGGGGACGCGCGTGCGTCCCCGTTCGGCTGTCAAATATAATACTCGTTGCGGGAACACAGGGGACACTTACGGCTTTGACTTTTAATAGTTAATCTGTGTTCTGCTCTGGCTCCACGCGATAGAGACAAATGGTATCACCCGGCTCGTAGATTTCGCTTCTTTCCACGATGAATTCGATATGGTCTTCGCATACTTTTGAAACACTCCAGTATTCGCTTATCACTTCTTTTAGCTCTGGATCGTTTTCCAAATGTTCGTCCGGGCCAATGTAAATATGGTATTCCTCGCTGGGTCCGCCCTCTTGATAGACGATGGAAATGCTTTGACCATCGGCGGCGAGATACGTTCCCTCCCCGTGCTGCCAGTTGTAGCCTTTCTCGATATATGTGATGCCATTTCCTCTGGTTACTTCACGATCCCGAATATCTGTATTGACGATCGTAAATTCAATCCGGCCATCTTGTGTTCGCCAGGTGGAGCCGACCTGATTACACGGCATGCCGTCATAATATCCAGACGACCATTTCCTATATCTGAACATAGAAGAACAACCTGACAGAAATACAGCAGTGCTTATCACAAGGACGAGCAAAAACAAAAATACCACAAATTGTTTTCTTGTGAGAGAAATATTCATTTAGTCACATCCTTTATAATCTGTGATTTCAAACCCATGGGACACGTCTCCGTGTTCTGTTCCCTTTCTCGCTGAGCCCGGACGCACGGTGCCGTCCCCGGTGTTCCGTGCGTTCCCCTATACGCTCCTTTTCTTTTTTCCTCTATGAAAATATCAAAATCGCAAGGATGAATGCCGCATCGCTGTAAAACACAGTCGGAATAAAGGTCTTGACAAAGGACGTGACGAGTTCAGCCTTGTTTTTGGAAAACGCAAAAATGATCGTCCCCAGAAGCGTGATGACAAGAAAAGCGGCAAAGAAGCAGAGAAACGGGGTATCGCTCCTCAAAATGGAGCCCAGCGACATGGCGGGATAATAGTGACTGGTATTCAGAGCCTCAAAAAAGCAGAGAAGCGACACCGAGATTGCAATATGCGCGCAGAGGGAATACAAAACCAGCAAAAAGCTGCGCAGGATCGAATGTGTTTTTATCATGGTTTCCTCCTTCCTGTTTGAATGCCGTAAGCGCCGGACATTGCCCAGCGTTGTTTGTATCTGCCGGCGAGCAGTTTTTCCATCCAACATTCCGTACTATGCATGCTGATTCCGCCTTGCTTTTCGAGCGGATCCATAAAAATCAAGTGACGCAGAAAATACAAAGATGCACCCAAAGCCAGAAGATTCCATCAGGTACGGAACGCCATAGATTCCAAGCTTCATCATGAGCTCATCGATCCATCCATCGCCATGTATCCAAGCGAGAATGCAAAACACAAGATGAGCAAGCACGCAGAGCAAGGAGATCCATAGCAGCACCGTTATAAGAACATAGAATAAGTTCGTCGTTTCCCACGGGCGCTTCTCCCGACGCGTCATTCTCCATGAAAGAAACCAAAAGCCCCCGGCCATGATGATGACGATCAACCCTAAGTCACGAATCTGTGCAAAAAGACAGATCGCGCCTAACACAAGAATGAACATCCCCAGGGCAAAGATTAGGATGGCGATCAGGCGCGAGTTCACGGTGTCGTGTTTCTTCATATAATCCCCTCCCAAAGTTTAATTCCACAAGAACGCGAGAAAGTAACAAATTTTTCCCAATAATTCTCCCTTCTGTCCTCCCTTCTGTCTGTATAAAGTTTGAGAAGCAAAAAAGGTTTCAAAGCCAGAAAATAATTTTTTAAAAAATCGCCGGAAGCGGAGGGATCCGTTTCCGGCAAAATCGTATTCTCAAAAGAAGTGGGTAAAGCCGATGGTCAGCGCCGTCATGATGAGCGCGGCGATGACGACGCCGACGAAGATGACCGGCACCGCCCTGCGGAGCTTCAGATTCAAGAGCGCCGCCACCAGAGAGCCCGTCCAGGCTCCGGTTCCCGGCAGGGGGATCGCAACCAGGAGCAGCAGGCCCCAGGTGCCGTATTTTTCCACTACTTCGCTCTTTCCCTCTCCGCGCTGCTCCAGCTTGGTGATAAAGCCGTCCAGCTTTGCCCAGTGCCGGCGCAGCCAGGCGAAAATCTGGCGGATATAGATAATGATAAAGGGCACGGGAACCATGTTGCCCAGGATGGAGACGGGCAGGACAAGCGCCTTTGGAAGTCCCAGGGCAACGCCGTAGGGCAGGCCGAGGCGCAGCTCCCCAATGGGCAGCATGGAAACAAAGAAGGTCACTATGCACTTGCCAAGGGTGGTACCGGTAAGCCAGGCGATCATGGCAATGCTCCAAATCACAGTTTTTCCATATTATAGCACGCTGTTTTTTCTGTTGCAATGTCTGCTTCGTTAAGATTCCTTAAGTTTTTTCGGTTGACGGGGGTACATTCCTGCGGTAGAATACAGACGAATTTTGTAAAACACACAGGAGGTTTCCCCATGGCAAAGGTTGCAATCGTCACCGGCGGCAGCGGCGGCATCGGGCGCTGCACGGCTGCAGAGCTGCACCGGGCAGGCTGCAAGGTTTATGAATTCTCCCGCCGGGAAAAACCCCAGGTGGGCGTGCGGCACATTACCGCTGATATGACCGACGAAGCCCAGGTCAGGGCCGCTGTGGAGGAGGTTTTGAAGCGGGAGGGGCGGATCGACATTCTGGTGAATAACGCGGGCTTCGGCATCTCCGGCGCGGCGGAGACCACCGAGTCCAAGGACGCCCACGCCCAGTTGGAGCTGAATCTCTACGGTATGGACAATGCCACCAAGGCCGTGCTCCCCGCCATGCGCAAGCAGGGCAGCGGCCGCATCGTCTGCATGAGCTCCATCGCGGGCATCCTGCCCATCCCCTTCCAGCTCTGGTACTCCGTCAGCAAGGCCGCCATCAACGCCTATGTGCTGGCGCTGCAGAACGAGGTTCGCCCCTTCGGCATCACAGTCTGCGCCGTCATGCCGGGCGATATCGCCTCCGGCTTTACCGACGCGCGAAAAAAATCCTCCGCCGGGGACGACGTCTACGCCGGGCGGATCGAGCGCTCCGTCGCCGTCATGGAAAAGGACGAGCGGGGGGGCATGACTCCCGCCTACGCCGGGGCGTATGTTGCCAAGATGGCGCTGAAGGAGCACTCCAAGCCTCTGGTCGCCCTGGGCACCGCCTACAAAGGCGCCGCCGTACTGGCCAAGCTCCTTCCCCGCCGGCTCTCCAACTGGATCGTCGGTCTGATCTACGCGAAATAACAAGACAGCAGCCATCACCCGCCGAGAGATCGGCGGGTGATTTTTCATGCCGCAAAACCGGCTTTCCCCTTGCACTTGTGCGGGATTGATGATAGAATTCAATCAATACACGAACGGAGGATGCCTTATGAAAAAAGTTCTCAAATCACTCCTTGTTCTCGTTCTGCTCGTTGTAGTGGCGCTGGCCGGTCTGCTCGGCTGGCTTACGCTGACGGAGTATAACCCCGACCCCATTGAAACGCTGGAGCCGCTGAAGGCGGAGGCCGTGACCCCGCTGCCCCAGGGCGCCACGCTGGATATTCTGAGCTGGAACATCGGCTACGCCGGGCTTGGCGCGGAATCCGACTTCATCATGGACGGCGGCCAGAACGTCCGCGCTGCGGATGAGGCTACGGTGCAGCGCTATCTGGACGGGATCAACGAGGTCACCCGCGCCGCGGATTACAGCTTTGTGATCCTGCAGGAGGTGGACACCGATTCCTCTCGCACCTACAACATCAACCAGGCGGAAAAGCTCTCCTACGGCACCGCTTACCACGCGATGAACTTCAACTGCCCCTTCGTCCCCAACCCTGTCACCTATGTCACCGAGCCCATCGGAAAGGTGACCAGCGGCCTGCTCACCATCTCCCGCTACAAGGTGGAGAACGCGGAGCGGCAGTCGCTTCCCTGCCCCTTCTCCTGGCCCCTGCGGATCGCAAACCTGAAGCGCTGCCTGCTGGTGAGCTATGTCCCCATCGAGGGAACGGACAAGTACCTGGTTCTCGTGAATCTGCATCTGGAGGCCTACGACGACGGCGAGGGCAAGATCGCCCAGACCAAGCAGCTGCGGGAATTTATTGAGAACGAATACAAGAAGGGCAACTATGTCATCGCCGGCGGCGACTTCAACCAGATCTTCCCCGGCGGCCTGGAAAAGTACCCGAACAGCCACGGAGATCTGTGGACCCCCGGCATTCTCGGCGACGACATGCTGCCCGAGGGGGACGGCTGGCGCTTCGTCTATGATCTGAACACCCCCAGCTGCCGCCTGCTGAACCAGCCCTATGACCCCACGGATGTGAAGAACACCCAGTATTACGTCATCGACGGCTTCATCATCAGCCCCAATGTGCAGCTGGAGTTTGTGAAGACCCTGGATCTGGGCTTTGAAAACTCCGATCACAACCCGGTGCACATCCAGGTCACGCTGGTCGAACCCTGAGCTGCGATCAAATTGAAAAGAGACAGCCTTTCGGGGCTGTCTCTTTTTGCATATTTACGTCTCGCCGGGGTGCTTTTTTTCCCAGTGTTTGCGCTGTTTTTTCCGGATCGCCTCGCCTATTCTGTCCTTCGCCTTTGGCAGGACCTCATCGCCAAGCTTCTCTTTGCCGCGTTTCAGCAGGCGGATCAGCCAGACGACTGCCACGACCACCGGGAGCGCCGCGAAGAGGAGCCCCAGCAGCAAGAGCAGCGCGCACCAGTCCTCCACCGCCCGGGCGGCGTTCTCCCAATAGGGAAAAATCACGCCCTGGTTCTGCATAGAGCGGGTGCCGAAGTCCCCGATCAGGCTCAGCACGCGTCCAAAGGAAAAGCGGCCGCTGTTCTCCACGATGACCCCTTGGCCGATGGGGAATTTCTCCTTCACAAAGCTGAACGCAAAACCCCGCACCGGCTCCGCCAGCACCAGCTCATAGCAGGTGGCGCCGGCGTCCTCGTTCAAGAGCACATAGGCGTCATAGGACATATAAAGTCCCATGCCGGCAGTATAGGCGCGCCTGCTTGCAAAATCCTGTTCCCGCTGCACAACGCCGCCCACCACAAAGGGAACGCCGTTGATCTCCATGGGCATCCCCTGGAGATCGGTGCCGCCGAAGAGCAGCCAGGCCAGATCCTCATCCAGCAGGACGCGATCCTTCATCAGATCGCTCTCCGCAAGATAGGTGCCGTTCAGCAGGCGGATGGGGTGAAAATCAAAGAAATTGCCTCCTACCGCGATGGCGCTTGCCTCACCGTGTCCCAGCTCACTGGCCACCTTTACCTTGCCGGTGGTACACCAGGCGTCCCGGAAAAGCCGGGTGTCGGTGTCCGCCTCATAGCCGGCGCCATGGAGCTGATCCAGAATGGCGTAGCGGAAGGCGTAGATCTCGTTGAGCTGAATGGGCTCATCCACCGCCAGGTAGCAGGAGAGCTGGGTGAAGCTCTGCTCCCCCTCCCCCTGCCAGCGCTCAGCCGCCTGCTGGGAAGAGAGCAGCCGTGTCAGTCTCCCCTCCGCGAGGAAGCAAGCCGCAGAGGCCAGCACCAGGCAGGCGCAAAGGATCAGGAAAACGATCCTTTTTTTCGTCAGTTTCTTCATAGCCGCGTCAATCCGCCAGGCGAACCAGATCGCCGTTCTTGATGGGTGCGCTGCTGGTGGTGATCACATGGTCGCCCCAGCCGAATTCGCCGGAGATGGCCACATTGTTGTCATCCTCCGCCAGGACATCCACCAGCACACGACGGGCAACATAGCGGTTCCCCAGGGGGGAATTGCGGGACTCGACCTTGAAGACATAGTAGCCGGTGGAATCGCTGTGAAGGGCGCTCTTGGGTACCACATAGTCATAATTTGCGCTGCGGGATCCGATGGAGATGGTGAGCTGGGCGCCGGTGGTCACATCGCCGCTCAAGTCAAAGTTCAGGAGCTTGTTGGTCTGGGGATTCTTGGGGTCTACCCGGATGCTCTCCAATGTTGCGGTGACCTGGCTGCCCCAGTTGTAATTGTTGACGGTGGCGCTGTCCCCGATGCGCAGGCGGGCGGCCTGTTCATTGGGCACGGAGAAGCTCATGGTGTAGCCCATGTCGGGCACTTCGATGGTGCAGAGGATGCTGTCCTTTGTCACGGTGTCCCCCGCGGTGCACTCGATGGAGAGGATGGTCCCGGAGACCTTGGCCGTTACCTGGTTATCCGTACCGCCGGAGAGCTCCTCGATCTTCTTTTTCTGCTCCTCGATCTGGCGGTTCAGATCGCGCAGCTCAATGCCAAGGTTCGCGTTGGTTCTGGCCTCGGCGTTCTTTCGCGCGTCCAGAGCGGACTGCAGCTCGATATAATTGAGATAGGCCTCGTCCCTTTCCGCGACGGCCTGCTCAAACTCGGGAGAGGTGTTAAACTGGTTCATTTCCGCCTGGATCCCGTCCACCTTGCTCTGGGCGGCGTCCACCGCGGCGGTGGAGACGGCATTCAGAGCGGTCTCCGCGTCGCTCACGGCGTTTTTCTTCTCCAGCAGCTCCGTCCATTTTTCCAGCTTCCGATCCAGCTCGGGATCTGGATTCTCCTCCGACATGCTGTTGGTGAGCTCGTCGATACGGGCCTGGGGATCATCCAGGTAGCGCTGCTGATAGGCGATCTGCTCCGGGTCGGTCTCGTTGGCGTTCCAACCCTCCGCCAGATATACGGCCTGCTCCGCGGCGAGGCGTTCGCTCTCCGCCGAAGACAGGGCGCTGCGGGCTTCCTCCATCAGAGCGTCGTAAGCCTCCTTGGCAGCATCCCGCTCGGCAGTTGCCTTTTCTAGCTCCCGCTGCAGATACTGGTAGCCTTCGGAGTCCGTATTCCCGCCGGGATCCATGGCTTTCACCGCGTCGTCGGCCTTCTGATAGGCTTCCAGGGCGTTCTGCACGCGGATCTCATCTGCGGTATAGTCCGTGCTGGAGCCGCCCAGGGCTGCGCGCTGATAGCTCATCTGCAGCTGATAGAGCTGCTCCTGTGCCTGCTCCAGCTCGGATCTCTCCCCGCTGCCCAGGACAAATAGCACGTCTCCGGCCTCCACGGTCTGGCCGCTCTTCACCATGACGGCGCGGATCTCCCGGGTCTGCTCGGCCTTCACCACATGGGTGCCGTTGGCCTGTACAGTGCCGGTACCGCGCACCTTGGCGTTGATGGTGCCGTCAGACACATACTGGGTCGCAACCTCGGGCAGATTGCGATTCATGATCGTATTGGAAAAGAAGGTCAAGACCAGCAGCACCGCCAGCAGGATGATGGCGACGTTTTTGACCCACTCTCTCTTTTTCGCTTTGATTTCCATATTCCCAAATCCTCCGTTTCCGGTTGATGTTCCGCGGCTCAGCCCTTGACGCTGCCCGCGTTGGCGATGCCCTCCACCAGGTACTCCTCACCGTGGAGGAAGAGCAGCAGCGACGGGATCATATACAGGGTGGCCATGGCAAAGGCCAGGCCGATCTCCCCGGCGTTGATATTGGACAGAAACACGCTCAGAGGCTGTGCTTCCGCGTCTTCCAACAGGATAAGCGGCTGCTCCACCATGTTCCAGTAGTCGATAAATACCAGGATCGCAATGGAGTAAAGCGCCGAACGGCATTGGGGCAGGCAGATGCGGGTGAAGATCTGCCACTCCCCCGCCCCGTCCACCTTGGCAGACTCGATCAGCGAATACGGGATGCGGCGCATGAACTTGGTCAGCAAAAACACCGAGAAGGGAGCAAAGATACCCGGCAGGATGATGGCCCAGCGGGTATTGTAGATGCCGAGCCACTTGCTGACCAGGAAGTTCGGCACCAGGGTGACCTGGTAGGGCATGAGCATCAGGATCACATAGAAGAAGAAAATGCTGCTGCGCACTCTCCCCCGCCAGCGGGTAAAGCTGTAAGCCGCAACCGAGGCCACTACCAGCTGGAAGACCACGATGGGGACCACCAGAATGATGCTGTTCCAGTATTTTACCAGATACTCCGGAGACTTGAGCAGTCCCGTCTCGTACTGGGAAAAGCTGACCTTCTCCGGAATGAACTTCAAATTGACCTTGTCGGAAACATAACCGCCGTTGAGGCCCTTGAAGATCTGGCCGTAATTGGCCTTGAGCTCCGTCTCGGACATAAAGGAGTTTGTGATGGTCAACACCGTGGGCAGGAGGAAGAGAACCGCAAATACAAGGCACAGCAGGAACATGGTCGTGCGGCCGAAATAATGTTTCTTTTTCATCCCTCCACGTCCTTTCCAAACCAGTTTTCAATGACAAAGAGGGCAAGGATCAAAATGACCATGACCAGAGCCAGGACGATAGCTGCGGCGGAGAGCTTCTGGTAATCCAAATGCCGGAAGGTGCCGTTCATGAAATGCTGCAGCATATAGAGCTCCGGCGGATAGTCCTCCGTCAGCAGGTAGATCTCCCGGAAAATCTTGAAGGAATTGATCAGCGACAGGATCGTGACGAAGAGCACCGTAGGCGAGAGATAGCGGAGCTTGATGGCAAAGAACTTGTACCACTCGCTGGCGCCCTCCACATCGGCCACCTCCAGAAGCTCCTTGGGGATGTTGGAGAGCCCTGCCATGAAAAGGATCATGTTATAGCCCAGATTCTTCCACAGGAAGAGCAGCACCACCACGTACACCGCGTAATTGGACACCAGCCAGTCGTGAGGCTGCCCGCCCAGGAGGGTGACAAGCTCGTTCACGGTGCCCTTGTTGCTGAACAGCACCTGCCAGATCAGCACCACCGAGGCCACCGGCACCATCATAGGACTGAGAAAGAAGGTGCGGAATTGGGATTTCAGAGGGATGCGCGCCTCCAGCATCAGCGCCAGCACCAGGGACAGGATCACCGCCAGAGGTACGGCTAGAACGGAGAAATGCAGCGTGTTCTTAGACGCCTCCAGAAAGGCGGAGTTTTGAAACAGCGCAATGAAATTATCCAGAAAAACAAAATTGTGGGTCGCCACGCTGTCGATCATGGAATAATAGAGCACGACGCAGAAGGGCAGGACAAAAAACACGCCCACCCCCAGGAGACTGGGCGAAAGGAAGCAGAGGCTCCGCGCCAAATCTTTTCGTTTTTCTCTTTTTTTGATCCGGTTTTTTTCCATATTTCAACCCGCTTCAACAGTAAGAGTAGTTTTGCGAGACAATTTAACATTATACATCACGCGCAATTCATGCGCAAGATTTCGTGCAAAATTCTGATAAGGCAGACGACCGGGTGCCGGCAAAGCCTGCTCGGCACCCGGTATTCTCTCTCAGCGGCGCTCGTTGATGTACAGGTTCATCTTGCTCTGAACCAGACGGGCGACCTCCTCGGCGCTCTTGTCGCCGGCGTAGTAGGCCTCCGCCTGGGAGGTCACGATGTCAAAGATCTCCGTGTCATAGGTCATGAGCTTGTCGCAGGTGATGACAGCCTCCCAGAGCTTGTCGGCCTGCTCCTGGGTCATGGCGTAGATCTTGTACTCCTTACCGTCCTCCGTGGCATAGCCGCCCCTGGGGACCTGGATGCGCTGGCCGTTATCGTCCAGGACATAATTGCCCTTGTCGTCCTTCTGATACTCGATCTCCATGGCTCTGTCCAGCTGCTTCTGGTAGGCGTCCAACCGCACGGGGATGCCCGAGACATTCTCCTGGGCCTCCGGCAGCAGGTAGCTGCGCAAAAACTCCCAGGCCGCTTCCTTGTCCTTGCAGGTGGAGCTGATGGCAAAGCCGGACTCCAGGCTCATGTAGCTGCCCACGCCGTTATTCGTGGGGTAGCCGATGTAGGTGCAGCCCTGCTCGCCGAACATCACGTCGTTCCACATCATGGCTTCCACATTGTAGAGGTAGGCTGTGGTCAGCATCTGCCGTCCCTGGGCGATGCGGGTCTCGGAGGACTCCCACTCGATGTTCTCGGGGATGGAGTCCGGGAACTGCGCCGTAAACTCCAGCATCTGGATGAAATCCTCAGACTCAAAATTGCAGGTGCCGTTCGTCCAGTCCACATAGTGATCCAGATCCGCCGCCAGAAGGGTGGTCAGAATGTCCTTGCGGGTGACGTACATATCCATAGGGTCGCAGCCCTCCGGCATGGTGGAAAGAGCCTCCTGGAGCTGCGCATAGTTCCAGCCCGGCTTGTCGCCCACCACCGCGGCGGAGCCAACCAGCGTCTGAACGTTAAAGGAGGGCGTGATCTGGTAGAGACCGCCGTTCACCTCCAGCGCCGTCAGCACATTGGGGAAGAAATCCTCCCGCTTCAGCTCCGGATCCTTGTCGATCATGGGGTAGAGATCTTCCAGCAGGCCCTTGGCCGCAAGCTGGGAGTAGGGCAGCTGCCCCAGAGAAATGATGTCGGGCATCTGACCGGACATTATCTCCGTCAGAAGCTTGGTGCGTCCGGCATCATAGTTCTCATTCTCGTAGTCGTTATATTCAGAGTAGTCCAGGATCTCGATGCGGACGGTATCGCTGTGACGGTTGAACTCCACGACCTTGTCGTAAATATCGTCCACATACAGCACCGCCAGCGTCAGCGTCTGCTTCTGCGGCAGAGTATTAGAGGGAACCAGCGACAGGGTAACGATCTCGGTTTTGACAGTATCGTTCTTCCACTGGTTGACGGTACCCACCATGTGTCCGTCGGGGAAGACGTGGAGGCCGGCCATGTTATAGCCGTTCACGTCCACATCAATAAAATTGAGGACGCGGGTCTTCTCCTGGCTCTCCAGCTTATAGCCGTAGAGGTACATGCCATTAACATAATAGAAATCGTAATTTCCGTCACCAGGCAGAAGATTACCGACATCGTCGGGGAGCTGGATCGGCTCATCCAGACGCTTTTTCTCTCCATTGATGGGATAGAGCGCCATGCCCCGCTCGGAATAGCCCAGACCGGCCATTCTGCCATCCTGCATCGGGATCAGACGATCCATCCAGACATCCGAATTGATCTGATACTTGAGGCTTCCGTCGGGGGCGAAGGCGTAGATGACCTGGTCTCCGAACACAAGCAGGTTGCCCTCCTCATCCAAGACGCAGGAATTGAAGTTCAGCCACATATCCTGGGCGTCAAAGTCGATCTGTACGCAATCCTTTTCCGAACCGTCGGCGTTCAGATAGCGCAGATAGTAGATGTTGGAAGAACGGTACTTCTCCCAGATCTCGTCGCCGCCGCTGCGGAGCTCGGCCTCGGTGCCGTCAAACCAGCCGGTATACTGGCTCTCCACGGCGATCAGGCCGCCCTCCCCGTCATCCAGCAGGGTCTGCAGGTTCGAGCCCGAGTAGAACTCCAGCTTGTCCTCCGTATTCTCCAGCGCAGGCAGAGACTCATACTTGGGCAGAGAACGCACGCTGCCGTCAAAGCCCACGAAAAAGATCTTGTACCCGTAAATCGCGTACTGATCCGCATTGGCAGGTACTGGAACATCAAGCTCTCCGGTGGAAACAGCGGACTCCTCTTCCCCGGTCTCCTCGCCGTCCTCCGCATTTTCTTCGGGAGGCGGCATCTCGCCGATCTTGCCGTAGCTCAGGCCGTAGAAGCCCTCGTCGGTATAGACCACAGGGTTGATGCCGTCTGTCAACTCATCGGACTTGACCTGCAGAAAATCGGCTTTATAGACCATTTCCGGCCTTTCGGTCTCCTTGGGGTCTTCCGTCTTGTCGCCGCCGCAGGCGGCCAGGCTCAGCGCCATGGCAAGAACCAGCAGCAGAGCCAAAATAGAACGTAACTTTCTCATAGTGTCCTCCTTAAAGGGATTCCAAAGGCAGAGGGCACTTTCCCCTCTGTCGGGAGTCATTATAACATACGAAAGCTCCCTTGTCTCTTAAGTTTTCTTAAATCCTGCAAAATCGTTTGTATCCGTGAAAAATTATGGTACAATAGGGCGGAAAAGGAGTTGATCGCATGACAGAGGTTTCCCGAATTCTTGTGGTGGACGACGATCCCGATATTCGCAAGGTGCTGCGTCTGCTGCTGAGCGAAACATATATTGTGGCGGAGGCGCCAGACGGGCTTGCCGCCGTCACCTATCTCAAGGAGAACCCGGACACGGATCTGATCGTGCTGGACGTGATGATGCCCGGCATGGACGGCATTGAAACCTGCGCCCAGATCCGGGAATTCTCCACGGCGCCGGTGCTCTTTCTCACGGCCAAGTCCGCCGAGCGGGATCGGGTCAGCGCCTATGAGAGCGGGGGCGACGATTTTCTGTCCAAGCCCTTCTCCCAGGCGGAGCTGCTGGCGAAGATCAGTTCCCTGCTGCGCCGCTACAAGCAGTACCGGGGCAAGCCCGCAACCGTTCTCACCATCGACAATCTGGAGGTGGACTTTGCCGCCCGCTCCGTCAAATCCAACGGAAAACCCGTGGTGCTGACGGATACGGAGTACGCCATCCTGGAGTATCTGCTGCAGAAGCGGGGCACCATCGTCACCGCCGCAGAGCTCTATGAGGCTGTGTGGGGCGCTAAATTCCTCTCCGGCTCGGGCAACACCGTCATGGTGCATGTGCTGAACGTGCGTCGGAAGATCGAGGAGGATCCCTCCAAACCGAAGATTCTGCGTACTGTCTGGGGAAGGGGTTATCAAATTGACTAAGCTCAGGCGGGTCCTGCGTTTCCCCCGCTCGCTGGACGCCAAGATGCTCTACATGGTGCTGCTGTCCCTGCTGTTTGCGGTGGGGGTCTACCTCTCCGCCTACGGGCTGGCCACTTTGGCGCTGAACAAGATCTATATGAGCCCGGAATCCGTCGCCGCACGGCAGGCCAAGATCTACTCGGATTTTTCCCAGTATGTAAACTCTTATGGCATTGCAGGCAGTGACGAGGACGCCGTGTCCCGCTGGCCGGGAAACGACGCCTATACCACCATCCTGATCTATCGGGACGATGAGTTGGCACTGTCAAATTCCGCCGGGCGGCCCCCGGTGGGGCAGGCCAGCTCCAATGCCAACCGCCTGCAGTATACCAGCGAGCACGGCCGGCTCTACCCCATGCGCTTTGCCGACGGGGTCTACCACATCGCCATTGGTGACAGCAGCCAGATGCGGGAGGATACGCTGAACCGGCTGATTGCCGTGGGACTGGGAGCGCTGGCCTTCTTTGTGCTGATCCTCTGGTTTTTCCGCCGCGTGACCCGGCGGGTCATTCGCCTCTCCCGGGAGGCGGACGCCATCGGCGACGGGGATCTGGAAGCGCCCATCACGCTCCAGGGCGAAGACGAGCTGTCCCAGCTTGCCCAGGAGGTGGACGCCATGCGCCACTCCGTGATCGCCCGCATGAGCGGCGAGCGGCGGGCCTGGGAGGCAAACTCCGAGCTCATCACCGCCATCTCCCACGACATCCGCACCCCCATGACCTCGCTGATCGGCTACCTGGGACTCTTGAACGAGAACGGCTTCCAAGATCCCCAGCGCAGCGCTCAGTTTGCCGCCTCCGCCTATGAAAAGGCCATGGAGCTCAAGGATTTGACGGACGAGCTGTTCAAGTATTTCCTGGTCTTCGGCCGCTCGGAGCTGGAGCTGAACCGGGAAGAGCTGGACGGGCGGCTGCTGCTGGAGCAGCTGCTGGGCGAGGCGCAGTTTGAGCTGACGGATCTGGGCTTCACCGTGGAGCGGGAGGACTTTGAGGGAGACTGCCTGCTGTCCACCGATCCGCTGTACTTAAAGCGGGTGCTGGACAATCTGATGTCCAACCTGAAAAAATACGCTGACCGTACATCGCCCGTGCGGATGTGCTCCCGTCTGGAGGGAGACAAGCTTTCCATCACAGTCTCCAACCGTGTTGCGCGGTCTCTCGATCGGGTGGAAAGCACAAAGATCGGGCTGCGCACCTGCGAGAAGATTCTGGAGGCCATGGGCGGCCGCTTTGAGGTGCAGAAGGACGAGGAGCACTTCGCCGCAAGCCTTATCCTGCCGACTGTGAAAACTGAAGAGTAATACTGATACCTGATAGAAATCTCGGATTCCTTCCAACCTTTCTATCAGATATCAGTATAAAAAGGAATAGTGAATAGTTGAGGTGCCCTTCGGGACGGATCATAATCCATCACGCCTTTTGGCGTGATACCTCAATTATTCACTATTCATTATTCGTTATTCGCTTGTTTTACCAGGCTTCCTCGCCGTCGTAGCTGCCGCAGGAGCAGCCGCAGCCGCCTTCGTCGCCGCCGCAACCGCAGTTGCAGCCGCCCTCATCGCTGCCGCAGCCGCTGCAGCTTCCACCGCAGGAGCAGCTGCCGCCGGAGCTCTCGCTGGGGTTAAGGGGAAGCTGGCCGGTCACCAGCAGAACCGCCGCGGTATCGGCGTCGCCGGTATAGCCCACGATGGGCACAATGCCGTAGCTGAGCAGCAGGGCCTTGCCCTCGCCGCCCATATTGCCGCAGAGCACCGCGTCCACCTCAAGCTCCCGCATCTTGTCCGCCATGGCCTGATGCCCCGCCAGAGCGGAGGTATCTACCAAGGTCTTTACGCAATCATAGACATACTCGCCATATTCGTAGACAGCAAACTGGGGGCAGTGGCCGAAATGGCCGTAGATTTCGCCGTTTTCGTAGGCTACTGCAACCTTCACAGCTTGACCTCCTCTTCGATCACGTCCGCCATGGGCTTGATCTCTTCCACGGGAGCGTCCTCTACCTCGCCGGCGTCCACCATCGTGGCCACCACCGGGTCGATGGGAAGGCGCACGAAGTGCTTGATGTCAAAATGCTCCGCCACCTGCGCAACCTTGCTGTCGCCGAAGATCTCGTGCCTGGCGCCGCAGTCGGGGCACTGGAAATAGCTCATATTCTCCACGATGCCCAGCACCGGGATGTTCATCATGTTCGCCATGTTCACGGCCTTGGCCACGATCATGCCCACCAGATCCTGGGGAGTCGTGACGATGACCACGCCGTCAATGGGCAGGGACTGGAACACGGTCAGGGGCACGTCGCCGGTTCCGGGAGGCATGTCCACAAACATATAGTCCACATCCTGCCACAGCACGTCCGTCCAGAACTGGGTGACGGCGCCGGCGATAACAGGGCCGCGCCAGACCACAGGGGCGGTATCGTCCTCCAGGATCAGGTTGATGGACATGATCTGCATGCCGCTGGGGGTGGTGACGGGGATGATGAACTCATCGGTGCCCATGGCCTTCTGGGTGATGCCGAAGGACTTGGGGATGGAGGGGCCGGTGATGTCCGCGTCCAGCACGGCGCAGCGGTGGCCGCGGCGCTGCATCTCGGAGGCCAGCAGGCTCGTCACCAGGGACTTCCCTACGCCGCCCTTGCCGGAGACAACGGCGATGACCTTTTTCACGCTGGAATAGGGGTTCAGACTCTTCAAAAAGCTCTGGGGCTCCTTGCGGGAGGCGCAGTTTTCCCCGCAGGTGGAGCAATCATGGGTGCATTCGCTCATATTTTCATTCCTTTCGGTGTATTTGCTTGTGCCATCCTATTATACTCAAAAAGCACGTTCTGTCAAACCCTCTCTTTTTCGTTGTCAAAAGGGCTGGAGATGTGGTATACTATATAAGTTATGAAATTCATTTCCGGAAAGGAGGCGGCAGGATTTGCACAATACCGCCTGGATCATCCCCACATCCAGGATCGTCATGATCCTGCTGTCTCTTGCGATCATGCTGCGCTGTATCCGCTCCATGCTCCGGGAGCGCTATGACCCGGAGCTCTGGGCCTATCTCCGGGCGGGGAAGCTGACTCTGCCCGTCACCCACTGGGAAAATCTGATCGGCCGTTCCCGCAGCGCGGATCTTCGGCTGGAGCTGCCCGGTATCCGGCGCACCCACGCCGTCTTGCGGCGGGACGATAAGGGGATCTGGAAGATTTATGACGTATTCTCCCGCGGCGGCATTCTGGTCAACGGCACCGCCATCGGGCGGGAGGGTCTGCCCGTCACCGACGGGGACGTGATCAGCCTTGCGGGAAACCGGGTGCGCTTTCTGGACACCAATTCCGCCAAGCGGAAACGTCTTGAGGCCAGCAGAACCGCCGTGGGACGGCGGATCTCCCCTTCCCTCACCCTGCTGGAGCTGACCACTTTTCAGCTCTTTCTTCTGATGCAGCACGCCTTTTCCTCGGACAGCGGGCATCTGCCTGCCATAGCGCTGTCCTTCGCGCTGCTCATCATCCTGGAATGGTGCTGCTTCAACGCCATGCGGGTTATGGATCGAAGCGGCTTCGAGGTGGAGACCCTTGCCTTTTACCTCAGCTCTCTCGGCTTCTCCGTCACCGCCTCGGCGGCTCCGGAGGACATGTATAAGCTTGCGCTGCTGCAAACGGCGGCGGTGCTGCTTTTCCTCGCCTGCGGACTCTGGCTGCGCAATCTCAAACGCGCCTCCAGCCTGCGCATCCCTCTGGCTCTCGCCGCGCTGGCGCTGCTGGCGGTGAACATTCTCTTCGGACGGGAGCTGAACGGCGCCAAAAACTGGCTCATGATCGGCAGCTTTTCCTTCCAGCCCTCGGAGCTGGTGAAGGTCTGCTATGTCTATGTGGGCGCGGCCACGCTGGACAGGCTCTACCGCCGCGGAAACCTCTTCTCCTTCATCGCCTTCTCCGCCCTCTGTGTGGGGGCTCTGGCCCTGATCGGGGACTTCGGCACGGCGCTGATTTTCTTTGTGACCTTCCTGGTCATCTCCTTCATGCGCTCCGGCTCCATCGCCACGGTGTTTCTGGCGGTGGCTGGTGCGGGCATGGCGGGCTTTCTGGCCGTCAGCGTCAAGCCTCACATCGCCCAGCGCTTTTCCGTCTGGGGGCATGTCTGGGCGGATCGCTACGGCGCGGGCTATCAGCAGACCCGCGCGCTGAGCGCGGCGGCCGCCGGCGGTCTTCTCGGCAAGGGCGGCGGCGCAGGCTGGCTCAAAAGCGTGGTGGCAGCGGACACCGACTTGGTGTTCGCGTTGATCTCCGAGGAGCTGGGGCTTATCATCGCCCTCTGTATGATGCTGGCGGTGCTGACCCTGGCCTTCTTTGCCGTGCGCAGCGCACGCAACGGCCGTTCGGCTTTCTATGCCATCGCCTCCTGCGCGGCCATGAGCATGCTGCTCTGCCAGATGGCGCTGAACGTCTTCGGCTCCCTGGATCTGCTGCCCTTCACGGGGGTAACCTTCCCCTTCGTGTCCCGGGGCGGCTCCTCCCTGCTCTCCTGCTGGATGCTGATGGCCTTCATCAAGAGCGCCGACAACCGGAAGCACGCGAGCTTTGCCGTGCGGCCCGGGGAGCGGCTGCCGGAAGGAGGCAAGGCATGAAGAAAATCACCAACCGGGCGGTCTCCGTGCTGCTGCTGGCCGTCCTGATCATCTTGGGGATGCTGCTCTACGTTATCCGCTACGCCGACGAGGGTGAGGATTGGGCCATGGCCTATTCCCGGGCGAATGCCGGCTCCTCCGGCGCCATCCTGGATCGAAACGGGCTGGTGCTGGCATCCTTCAACGCAACGGAGAACGCCTTTTCTCCCGACGAGACCACCCGTATCGCAAACTATCACATTACCGGCGACTACTGGGGACGCAGCTCTACCGGGCTTCTGACCCGGTACGACGCCATGCTGAAGGGTTACTCGCCCCTCACGGGGGTCACGGTGCCAAAGGACACGGTGCTGCGGCTCAACGTGGACGCAGAGCTGAACAACAAGGCCTACGCCGTATTGAACGGACGCAAGGGCGCCGTTCTGGTCTGCAACTACCGCACTGGGGAGCTTTTGTGCATGGTCTCCTCCCCCGCCGTGGATCCGGCGGATCCCGACCCGGCGCCCGGAGACGGCGCGTATATCAACCGCTGCCTCTCGGCGAGCTTCGTGCCCGGCTCGGTCTTCAAGCTCATTACCGCAGCCGCAGCCATCGAGTGCATCCCGGAGCTGGAGCGTATGAGCTTCACCTGCGAGGGCTCCTATAACGTGGCCGGGGTGGAGATCGTCTGCTCCGGCACCCATGGGGAGCAGACCTTCGAACAGGCGCTCTCCAACTCCTGCAACGTGGCCTTCTCGCAGCTCTCCATCCGCTTGGGACAGAGCACCATGCTGCGCTATGTGCGCGCTTACGGTTTCCTGGACGGACACGAGCTGGACGGCATCCCCACCGCCACCGGCAGCTTCCCGGAGGAATTTGTGGGCGACCCGGAGCTGGGCTGGGCAGGCATCGGCCAGTCCACCGATCTGATGTGCCCCTATTCCCTGCTGCGCTTTGTCTGCGCGGTAGCAAACGACGGGGTGCTGCTGGAGCCAAGCCTGATCAACACGGGGAGAAGCCCCACCGGCACGCGCTTCATGAAGGCCGACACGGCGGAGCGTCTGCGGGAGATGATGAATTACAACGTGGTGCACCACTATGACGGTGCCAACCGCTTTCCCGGACTTGCCCTCTGCGCCAAAACCGGCACGGCCGAGCGGGGCGACGGCACCAGCAACGCCTGGTTTGCAGGCTTCCTGCTGGATGAGGAGCACCCCTATGCCTTTGTGGTGCTTATTGAGCAGGGCGGCGGTGGGCTCCAGGCCGCGGGAGGCGCCGCCAACGAGATCCTGCAGTACGCCGTGGGGCGATAAGCAAAAGATACTATTACAAAACAGGGTACGATTATGGCTGAAATCACCGTATCCGGTCTCGTAAAGTCCTTCGAGATCGGCAACAACATCTTAAACGGGCTCTCCTTTACCGTCAATCCCGGGGAGCGGGTGGGCATCCTGGGCCCCAACGGCTGCGGGAAAACCACCCTCTTCCGCATTCTCACCGGCGCGCTGGATTATGACGAGGGGCAGATCAGCATCACCCCGGGGCGGCGCATCGGCCTCATCTCCCAGATTCCGGTGTTCCCTGCGGACTGGACGGTAGAGGACGTGCTGTGCTCCGCCCAGGCGCGGCTTACCGACATGAGCCGCCGCATGGAGGAGCTCACCGAGCTCATGGAGCACGACAGCTCCCCCGCCCTGCTGCGGGAGTACGACAAGCTCTCCGACGACTACCGGCGCCTTGGCGGCTACAGCATGGAGATCGACCGCAACCGGGTGGCAAACGGCCTGCAGATCCCCTCTGCCCAGCGGGAGCAGCTCTTTTCCTCCCTCTCCGGCGGGGAGAAGACCCGGGTAAACCTGGGGCGCCTCATCCTGGAGGACACAGATATCCTGCTGCTGGACGAGCCCACCAACCACCTGGATCTGCGGGCCACGGAGTGGCTGGAGGATTACATCCTGCACTTCAAGGGCACGGTGCTGACCATCAGCCACGACCGCTGGTTCCTGGATCGTGTGGTGCAGCGCTGCATTGAGATCTCCGACGGGAAGGCGGAGCTCTACAGCGGCAACTACAGCTTTTATGTCCAGGAGCGGCAGCGCCGCTTTGAGGAGAAGCTGAAGCAGTACGAGAAGGATCAGGCCAAGATCGAGCAGCTCACCCGTGCGGCGGAGCAGATGCACCTCTGGGCCTTCATGGGGGCGGACAAGCTGCACAAGCGGGCCTTTGCCATGGAAAAGCGTATCGAGAAGCTGCAGACAAGTGAGAAGCCTAAGACGCAGCGGAAGCTCAGCGTGAAGTTCAAGGAGCGGGAGTTTAACGGCGACGAGGTGCTGGTGATCGAAGGGCTCAAAAAGAGCTATGGGGAAAAGACTCTCTTTTCCGATCTCTCTCTCACCGTCACCGGCGGGGAGCGCATCGCCCTCATCGGCGACAACGGTACCGGCAAGACAAGCCTGCTCAAGCTTATCATGGACGAGGAGACGCCGGAAGAAGGCTGGCTCTACCGCGGCCCTGCCGTCCGCACTGCCTACCTGCCCCAGATCGTGGAATTCTCCCTGGATTCCCGGTCGGCGCTGGACACCATGCTCTACGACGCCCGCTGCCAGCCCCAAGAGGCGCGGGATCGCCTGGCCGCCTTCGGCTTCCGCGGGGAGGATGTGTTCACCCCCGTTGGTGCGCTCTCCGGTGGGGAGCGGAGCCGACTGAAGCTCTGTATGCTCATGGGCGGGGATGTGAACTTTCTCATTCTGGACGAGCCTACCAACCACCTGGATATCGCCAGCCGCGAGTGGATGGAGGACGCTCTCTCGGACTACGAGCAGACCCTTCTCTTCGTCTCCCACGACCGCTATTTTATCGAGAAATTCGCCACCCGGATCTGGGCGCTTGCGGACGGGCGCATCACCGATTATCGGGGCGGCTACCGGGACTTCTGCGCATGGCGGGAGCGACAGAGCGCCCTGCAGCAGACGGAAAAAGCAGTTCAGAAAAAGGAAGAAAAGAAAAAGCCCCACGTTCCCAACGCAGAAAAGCAGATCGCCAAAACCGAGCGTGAAATCGCTCGCCTGGAGGAGAAGATCGCCGCGCTGGACGCGGAGGCGGAGACCTACGCCGCGGATTACCAGAAGCTGCTGGAGATCGGCGAAACGCGGGATGCGTTGGACGCGGAGCTGATGGCTCTGTACGAGAAATGGGAGGAACTACATGGATAAAAAGAAAACCCTGCGCTGGCTGCTGATCGCGGCAGCGCTGCTGGTCGTCGCCCTGGTGCTGCGCTTTGCGGTGCGGGGCAGCGGCATTCTGCCTTACATCCTGGGCGCTGCGGCGCTGGTGATCCTCATCGACCTCTTTCACAAGAATTGGGCGGTGCTGGCGGGCATCTTCCTGGCAGGCGCTCTGGTGCTGCGCTTCGCAGTGCGGGGTTACGCCTGGTGGGGCTACCTTGCCGCCTTTATCGCGGCGCTGATCGTGGCCCACCGCTTCCTCTCCAAGCCCCTCTTCCGGGCGCTGATGGTTCTGGTCTGCCTGGGCTTTACATACTTCTGCATCGTGGAGGTGCCCATTATCAAAAATGCCTTTACCGACGAGGAGCCGGGACGGGACTATCTCATTGTCCTGGGCGCCGCGGTCTACGGCGATCAGCCCTCCCCCACCATGGAACGGCGTCTGGAGGGAGCGCTGGAATACCTGGAGGAATACCCGGACAGCATTGCCATCGTCTCCGGAGGCATGGGGGCGGGAGAAACCGTCACCGAGGCCCAGGCCATGCACGACTGGCTCATTGCCCATGAGGTGCCGGAGGAGCGGATTCTCATGGAAGATAAGGCCACCTCTACCCAGGAAAATCTGGAGTTCTCCTTCCGGATCATCCGGGAGCGGGGCGACGAGCCCGATGGCAAGGTGGCCATCGTTTCCAGCTGCTATCACCTGTACCGCGCGAAGAGCATGGCGCGGAATCTGGGCGTGGAAGCCGCAGGCGTAGCCGCTCCCTGGGGCGAGACTCTGGTGATGCTCAACTACTTCATTCGCGAGGCCTTTGGCGTGACCCATCTGTGGGTCTTCGGAAATTGAGGAGGAATCAACATGGAGTTCAGGAACAGCAATGAGCAAGAGGAGCTCATCTATCTTGCGGATGAGAGCGGCCAGGAGATGGGCTTTCACTTTCTTGATCTGATCCTGCACGAAGAGCAGGAGTACATGGTGCTGCAGCCCGCCGAGGGGCCCTATGCGGACGAGGCCCTGATCCTCCGGCGTGAACGGGACGAAAAGGGCGAGGAAAGCTACGCCGACGTAGAGGATCCCAAAACCCTGCAGGCGGTGTATGAGATCTTTAAGGAACACTTTCGGGATCGCTTCATCTTTACGGACTGATACTAACACCTAATAGAAATCTTTGAATCTTTCCGGTCAGAATTGCGCCATGCTTCGTTGCTTCCCTTGACCGCGTCAAACGAAACTCGCTTCATTCCGCTTCCACGGTTGCGAAGAGCCGTGAAA
>ONPF01000042.1 GCA_900319635.1 uncultured Eubacteriales bacterium
CGGTGCCCGAAAAACGCTGCGCACATTCGTTTGCTTGCGTTTTTCGACCGCTGCGGAAATTCCGGCTTCGCTTCTGAACGCCTTGCCGCATTTGCCGTTGGCGGGCCTGTTTCACGACGGCCCGCCAACGGCGCGGCTACGGAGATTCCGGTCACGCTTTTTCTGCCACCGGCAGCGCGTAACCGGAATCCTGCCACTGGCAGCGCGAAGCCGCAATTCCCCCGGCGGGGGAGGCAAGGCGGGGCGGGTGCCGTGCGGGTGCGGGACGGGTGCCGTGCGGGGGGACACCCCTTCCGTCAGCCGCCTCGCGGGGGATCGGCGGCTGCCACCTCCCCCGGAGGGGGAGGCAAGGCGGGCGGGGGGACACCCCTTCCGTCAGCCGCCTCGCGGGGGATCGGCGGCTGCCACCTCCCCCGGAGGGGGAGGCAAGGCGGGCGGGCGAAGGGCTCAGGCCTTCTCGCCGCCCAGGACGCGCTCCTTCTCCACCTGCAGCTCGTCGATCTTCTGCTTGGACAGAGGATAGACAAAGCGGAGCAGGATAAATACCAGCAGGAACAGCACCGCCGGGATCATGACGGAGGAGTTGTACATGCTCTGCAGCGCCTCGGGGGTGAGCTTTTCGGTGTTGAGCTTGCTGCCCTCGTAGCCGATCTTGAGCAGGGGGACGTTGATGAGGATGGTGGCCACAGTCTGGCCCAGCTTGCGCATGAAGGAGTAGAAGGCGTAGCTGGTGGCCTCGTCGTTGAGACCGAACTTGACCTTGTTGTAGTCGATGGCGTCGGTGGCCAGGGCCCAGATCAGCAGGAAGATGAAGGCGGTGCCCACGCCGGAGGCCAGGCAGGCGGCCAGATACAGCCACAAGTTGGTGATGCCGAAGAGCGCCAGCACGAAGAGCACGATGTAGAACACAGCGGCCAGCAGGATGCCCCAGGAGCAGACCTCCCGGCGGCCCAGCTTGTTGCTCAGCCGGGTTGCGAAGAACATGACCACCGCCACGGGCAGGTACTGGAACACAGTGGGCAGCATGGTGAAGCCGGGCTTCTCAAAATAGTTGTGGAAGAGGTAAGTGTTGTAGCCCTGGCCGAACATCTGGGCGGCCAGGAAGAGCATGGAGGCCAGGGACACCGCCATGAAGGGGCGGCTCTTGAGCAGGGTCTTGATGACCTGCATGGTCTGGCCCTTCTCCCGCGGGGCGGGCTGGGAGACCACACGCTCCTTGGTCCAGCGGTAGCAGAGCAGATAGGCCACCACGGACAGCACCGCGATGACTGTGGCGCCGATCATGACCTTGGTGGGGCTCAGGATCGTGTTGCCCTCGGCGGTCTTGCTGTACATGATGGAGGCCAGCACCATGGCGGGCAGGGCGCCGAAGACGGAGCCGATGGAGCGGAACACCGACAGGGCGGAGCGCTCCTTGTCGTTGGAGGTGATGACCTGGGCCAGAGAGCCGTAGGGAATGTTGATGCAGGTGTAGAGCATGCCGAAGAGGATGTAGGTGACGTAGGCGTAGGTCAGGTAGGAGCCGGTGCTCAGCCCGGGGATCTTGACAAACATCAGCACGGCGGACAGCGCCACGGGGACGGCGAAGATCTTGATCCAGCGGCGGTAGCGTCCGTCGGATCTGGGCTTGGCCCCGTCGATGAGGCGGCCCCAGATGGGATCGTTGATCGCGTCCCAGATTCGGGCGATGATGGTCATGATCATCACGCTGAGAACGCTGATCCCAAGACCGTCGGTGTAGAACTTGTTCATGACGCTCTGCGTCAGGCCGAAGACCAGACAGGAGGCCAGGTCGCCCATGGCGTAGCCGATCTTGTCCTTCGCGCCGATGCCGCTTGTGCGGGCAATGTAGCCTTGTTCCATATGCACTCCTCTTTTCTCAGTTTTTCCGGGGAATCCTGACGCCATTTTACCGTATCGAAGCCCCGTCCGTCAACCGATAATTGAAATGCGGTTCAAACCACCTGGAAGAGGTAGAATTTCAGATAATCCGTCTCCGGCACGTTCCAGAGGATGGGGTGATCCGGCCCCTGCTGGCGCACCTCGATCTGCCGCAGCTGCACATCGGAAAGCCGCGCCGCCGTCTCCAGCATGCGCACAAAGCGCTCGTTGGGCATGAAGTGGCTGCAGGACGCGGTGGCGAGATAGCCGCCCCGGGGCAGCAGGCGCATGGCGAGAGAATTGATCTCCCGATAGCCCCGCTCCGCCGCGTCGGCGGTCTTGCGGGACTTGGTGAAGGCGGGCGGGTCCAGGATGATGAAGTCAAAGGGCTTGTGGGAGCGCTCGGCCAGCTCCGTGAGCCTCTCGAACACGTCGTGCTGCTGGAAGTCCGCGATGTGCTCCAGGCCGTTGCGGCGGGCGTTGTACTTTGCCATCTCCACCGCGGCGGCGGAAATGTCCCAGCCCTCCACATACTCCGCGCCGCCCTTCGCCGCGTTCAGGGCGAAGGAGCCGGTGTGGGTGAAGCAGTCCAGCACCCGGCGTCCCCTGGCGAGGCGCGCCACGGCCTGGCGGTTGAACTTCTGATCCAGGAAGAAGCCGGTCTTTTGGCCGTTTTCCACGTCCACCTGGTAATAGACGCCGTTCTCGCAGATCTCCACCAGGGGGCTCTCCGGCGTGGGGAGCCCCGGCAGGGGATACCAGCCCTTGCCCTGCTCCAGCCCCTCCAGCTCCCGGATGGCCACGTCGTTGCGCTCAAAGAGGCCGCGGATCTGCTGCCCGTCCTCCTGCAGAACCTCCACCAAGAGGGGGAAAAGCAGATCTTTGATGCGCTCGATCCCCACCGAGAGGGTCTGCGTCACCAGAATATCGTTGAAGCGATCCACCGTCAGGCCGGGAAAGCCGTCCGCCTCCCCGAAGATCAGCCGGCAGCAGTCCGTCTGCCCGTCCATCACCGCCTTGCGGTAGTGCCAGGCGTACTCGATGCGCCGCCGCCAGAAGGCTTCGTCAAAGCAGTCGTTTGCGTTGCGGGAGAGCAGCCGGATGCGGATCTTGCTCTGTTCGCTGAGAAAGCCGGTGCCCAGGTAGCGCCCCTTGCCGCTGATGGCGTCCACCAGGGCGCCGTTGGGGGCCTCCCCCTCCCGGCGCACCACCTCGCCCTCGTAGATCCAGGGGTGTCCGGCCTTGACCCAGTCCGTCCCCTTGGCGGAGATGATATATTTCGGATAACTGCGTTCGCTCTTCATGGCGCGCCTCCCGAGCTCGTTTGATTTCGCGTCCATCCTACCACAGATCCCGCCGCCGCACAACAAAAAACACTTTTGTTTCGCGCCCCATTGTGATAGAATCGGGGAGGAAAGAAAAGGAGGAATCGTCTCATGGCTTACGATGAAAAAACCAAGCTGACCCAGATCCTCTCCGAGCACCCCTGGCTGGAGGAGGAGCTGCCCCGGCGTTACCCGCAGCTGAAGAAGATGGACAATCCCGCCGCCCGCTTCATGCTCAAGCGCATGACGGTGAAGGACGCCGCCAGGCTGAGCGGCCACCCGGCAGAGAAGCTGCTGGGAAAGCTGGAGCGCGTGATCGCAGAGCACGACGGGCAGGCATAAAAAACAAAAAAAGATCGGAGCGATGCTTTTCGCTCCGATCTTTTTTGCGCTTGGCGGCTCAGCCGCGGCTCTGCAGATACTCCTGGATGGACGCGAGTACCACGTCCACATCCAGACCGTGGACGGCGCAGGCCTCTTCCAGCGACTCCCCGATGGAGGAGGGGCAGCCCACGCAGTGCATGCCCGCCTGCATCAGAATATAGGCGATGCCCATGTCGTACTCCAGCATGGCGCCCATGGTGGTTTCCTTGGTGATTTCCATTTGCATGTTCCTTTCTGTCGAGAAGCGTGTCCCATTTCTGAACATCGCCATTATAACAGGTCTTCGGCAAAAATCAAGAGGGCTGCAGCGGGACGGAAAAGACTGGAAAAACCTTGAAATTCCCGGAAAAACTATGCAGAAAATTAACAATTTACTGTTGCAAAGCGAAAGAGAATGTGGTACAATGCGAAAAAGATTGAGTAATATTTAATTTTATGGAAAAAGCTGGAAGCCTGAGGGAAAAGGGGACTCGACTTCTGGACGTAAGGAGGATGTCCCATGTACCTGACAAAAAATGAACTGGAAATTATGGACGTGCTGTGGGAGCAGGGGCGTCCCCTGTCCCGGGGCGAGCTGCTGGCGCTGCCGGCGGAGAAGACCTGGATGGACAGCTCCATCCACATCCTGCTGAACAGTCTCCTGCGCAAGGGCGCGATCCGGGAAGCGGGCTATGCCAAGTGCGGCAAGACCAGCGGCCGGGTCTATGAGGCCGCGCTGAGCGTTGCGGAATATTATGTCACGACCCTGGATTCTACCCGTATCCAGCCCAGCCTGCCGGAGCTGGTGGAGGCCTATCTGGCCGTGAAGCCCACGGACGAGGAGACCCGGCACAAGACCGCGGAGCTGCTGAAATAAGCGGAAAAAAGGGAATACTGGAGGAAAACGCCTCGAGCTTCGGCTCGGGGCGTTTTTGTTGTCGGAAAAGCCGCAGGGGACGGGGAAGGTAATAGTGAAAAATGAATAATGAATAATGAATAATGAATAATTGAGGTGTCGCCTTCGGCGACGGATTGAAATCCATGGCGCATGGCACGGGGGACGTTTGTTTACTGCGTAGGGGCTGGCGTCCTCGACAGCCCGTTTGTTGGATCTAGGCGAAGGTCGGCGGGCGATTCGTGAATCGCCCCTACGGGGGACGGGGGTTGCGAAGAGTGAAGAGTGAAAAGTGAAGAGAGGGGGCGGGCCGCCGAGGGCGTCGGCCCCTACGGGAGACGGGGGATGCGGATTGCCACGACCGTAGGGCCGAGCATTGCTCGGCCGTCTGTTGGATCTGGGCGCAGGTCGGCGGGCGATTCGTGAATCGCCCCTACGGGGGACGGGGGACGGATTGCCACACCAGTGCTGCGGCACTGGTTCGCAATGACAGGGGGGACGGGGGAGGAATGAAAAATGAAAAATGAATAATGAATAATTGTGGTGTGCCGCTGCGCGGCACGGATTGAAATTCGTTTGTGGGAAACGCGGGTCTGCGCCGTGGAGTGCACAGAGCGAAACTCTGTCATTCCGAGCCGGTGCGCACACCGGCGTGGGAATCCGTTCTCCTTTTTGGGGACGGGGGAGGAATGAATAATGAATAATGAATAATTGTGGTGTGCCGCTGCGCGGCACGGATTATAAATCATAACCGCGTGATGCGGGGCCTTGGTTTGCGCCGGGGCGGCGCTTTTGTACGTACGGAATTCCGCTGTCTAAACAGACGGGGCGGGCGTTTTTGCCGGGTGTCAAAAATCCCGCCCGCTTTTTTTGCAATTTGCACCAAAATAAGGCTTTCGGGGATTTTTCCGGCGTTTTTCTTGCATCTTGACCGGCACTGTGCTAAAATACTGACAAGTATGCATAGTGGGATTTCTATGTTCTTTTATGCAAGGGAGTCGAGAATTCATCCGCCGAGAGGGGCCTTTCCGAAAAACGCCGCAGGCGGATGGGGCCGCGATTCCCAATACTGCAATTCCGTTGAGGGGGGACGCATATGGAAAATAAGGCCAAGATCATTACGGTCGCCGGCAAGGGCGGCGTCGGCAAGACGTCCATCTGCGCGTGCATCGTGAGGCTTCTGGTGGAGAAATACCCCGACAAGAAGATCCTTGCCATCGACGCAGACCCTGCCGTCGGGCTGAGTGTGGCTCTTGGCGTGGACGTGAAGCTGACCTTGGATGATATCCGGATGAGCATCGTCGACAGCGTGGAAAACGGCGAGACCCGGGAGGCGCTGGAGCTTCTCAGCGAGGCCCGCTTCCGCATTTTTGACGCGCTGGTGGAGATGCCGGGCTTCGCATTTCTGGCAATCGGCCGGCCGGAGAGCTCCGGCTGCTATTGCAAAGTCAATTCCTATTTGAAGGAAGTCATCGGCATTCTGGCCAACAGCTTTGACTATGTGGTCATTGACGGCGAGGCCGGGATCGAACAGATTCAGCGCCGCGTGATGGAAAAGGTCACCCACCTGCTGCTGATCACCGATCAGAGCAAGAAGGGCGGCCAGGTGATCACCACCATCAAGGGTGTGGCGGACGATCTGATCTCCTACGAGCGGATCGGCGCCATCATCAACCGGGTCACCAATCCCGAGCTGGTGCCGCTTATGCAGGTGCCCGGGGTGGAGATCCTCACCGCGATCCCCGCAGACGGTGCTTTTGCCGCCAACGACATCAAGGGCAAGAGCGTCATGGAGCTGCCTGCGGATTCCGCCATGCTCAAGGGAGTGCAGGAAGCACTCCGGAAAATAGAAATTCTTTGAAGAAGAGGTGTAACATTTGAAAGATCTTAAGCATCTGATCTACTTCGAACGTCTGCTTGAGAACGCCGACAATGAGCTCGTGGAAAAGGCAAAGGCCGAGGGAGGCGTCTGCCTGGGCTATACCTGCTTCCACATCCCCGAGGTGCTGCTCAATGTGGACAACTGCTTCTCCACCAGACTGCGCGCCCCCAACACCGGCTCCATCGACATCGCCACCTACTACATGTCCAACTACACCTGCGAGTTCGCCCGCGCCCTGCTGGAGCGCGCCATCGAGGGCGGCTACCAGTTCCTGGACGCGATGATCGGCGTGGACGCATGTTCCATGATGAACCGCTCCATGGAGCACTTCGAGATCCTGAAGGTCAACGATAACCCCAACTTCTTCGTCACCCACACCGACATGCCCTTCAAGATCACCGACTACACCATCAAGGGCTATGTCCAGCAGATGCAGGTCCATGTGCTCAACCGCATCCATGAGGTCTTCGGCGCCGACGTCTCCGACGCCGCCATCCGCAAGGCTGTGGAGGAGCACAACGAGGTCTGCAGGATCATCTCCGAGATCCGCGAGATGCGCAAGGCCGAGAACCCCGTCATCACCGGCTATGAGTTCCATGTGCTGAACCTGGTGACCTACACCTGCCCCAAGGCGCTGATCCTGCCCTACCTGCGGGAGACCCTGGAGGAGCTCAAGACCCGTGAGCCCGACGCCAAGAGCCCCTTCCGCGCCCGCGTGGCCATCGTCGGCTCCGAGATCGACGATCCCAGCCTCACCAAGCTCATCGAGGGCTGCGGCGCCCTGGTCGTGTCTGACCGGTACTGCTTCGGCTCCACCCCCGGCCGCGAGGTCATCGAGCTCAACGACGAGGAGGACGCCCTGACCCAGATCTGCCGCCACTACATGGAAGTTTCCGAGTGCGCCCGCTACATCTCCGACGAGAAGGTGCTGCAGCGCCGGGAGACCGCCGACCGCCTGGCCAAGGAGTTCAAGGCCGAGGGCATCATCTACGAGCAGATGAAGTACTGCGACTACTGGGGCTTCGAGCGCGCCCTGGTCAGCCACATCATGCACGATGAATACGGCTGGCCCGTCCTCTCCATCGACCGTCTGTACAACAACGGTAACTCCGGCCAGCTCCGCACCCGCGTGCAGGCCTTCGTGGAGTCCCTGGAGATCAAGCGCATTCATAAAGAGGAGGGTAACAAGTAATGGCAAAAGTGAAATACCCCAATCCTAAATTCTTTAAGGCAAAAGACAATATCGAGTGGAAAAAGCAGGGCGAGAATCTGAAGGAAGTCCTGGGCATCTTCGGCGGCATGCTGAAAGAGACCGACTGGAAGGCCTTCGGCAAGAAGTGCGTGGAGGACTGCAAGGCCAATGTGGCGCGCGTCAAGGGCGAGTATAAGGACTTCATGGCCCTGGACGGCAAGGAGAAGTGGGACCGTGTGGTGAACGGCGAGCGCAGCCTGGGCCGTCTCTACCGCAAGGGCGCCATGGCCACCGTCCGCCGCGAGTGGCGCGGCATCAAGGACACCGCTTACGACTTCTATGAGTGGGCCCACATGTGGGGCATGCTGCTCATGACCTTCTCCAAGGATCTGATCCCCGCCATGAACAGCGCCCTGTGGTATCGCTGGATGATCTCCTATTTCTGCTGCCACGGCTTCATGGACAAGAACATCCTGGGCCTGCGCGGCTCCAACCTGCGCATGAGCCACGAGGTCACCTTCCAGATCTTCCGCTACGTGGCGGAGAACCTGGTGCTCCTCTCCAAGGCCGACCGCAAGAACGGCAACAGCGACGAGCTGAACAAGATGATGTTCACCTTCGACGAGATGACCATGGGTCAGATCGCCGCCGGCTTCCCCGACCTCTGCGCCATCCCGCACCAGCTGCTGCCCATGTTCCTGGTCTCCGAGATCGACCAGCTGGTCTGCATCCCCTATATCGACGCGGTAGAGAGCTACGGCCTGCCCTCCGACACCTGCCCGGTGCCGTCTTCCGAGTGCGGCGCCCTGGTCATCAACGCCCTGCCTGACATGGGCTCCCTGTTCATCTCCAGCTCCATGCCCTGCGACGGCTCCACCATGGCCTCCTCCTACTTTGCCCGCCGCTTCCCCAACATCCCCGTGTTCCACCTGTGCTTCCCCGTCCGCTACCTGGACGACGAGAACACCGTGCAGATGGCCGCCGAGGACATCAAGGCCTGCATCAAGGCCATCGAGGACGCCACCGGCGCCAAGTGGAGCTGGGACGCCTACTTCACCGCTATGAAGCGCTTCAACCAGGAGACCGACCTGGAGCTGCAGAAGTGGGAGATCAACAAGTCCAAGTACCCGCAGTTCATCGGACCGAGCTACGAGCTCTTCCGCAAGTGGAACTACGAGATGGACGGCGGCATCGACCCCCGCGTCCTGCCCTCCATGCAGAAGGTCAACAAGATGCTCATGAAGGCCTATGAGAACCGCGAGACCGCCTGGCCCGAGCGCAAGATGCGCTACCGCGCCATCGTGTGGTCCTGCCCGGCCCACTACTACGCCAACTTCTCCAACTGGCTGGCCAACTGCTGGGGCATCAACGTCCTGGTGGAGATGGAGTCTCTGAACTTCACCAAGCACCTGGAGACCGAGGACAAGGAAGAGGCGCTGCGTGACCTGGCCCGTCTGTACGAGCGCATGGTCATGCGCCGTCACACCAACGGCGGTTACCAGAACGTGGTCGACGAGTGCTGGCGCCAGGTGGAAGCCTGGAACGCCCCGCTGGTCATCATGTACCAGAACGTGGCCTGCAAGAACATGGCCACCGTGCAGGGCATCCTGGACGAGCAGGGTCGTCAGCGCGGCTACGACCTGATCTGGGTCGAGCACGACCTGATGGACCCCCGCACCGTCTCCCGCCGCACCATGCGCGACAAGGTCAACGAGTACATGCGCACCGTCAAGCGCGCCGAGCCCGTGGATCCTTCCCTGGTGGAGTTCGAGGACGAGGTCTGCATGTGACGTCAGAAGAAGCCTGCTCCATTCCGCTTTCGCGGTTTTCGTAAGAGCCGCGAAAGCTCCATATCCGCAGGCTCCTTCTTCCTTAGCCAAACCGAACCCACTCCGTTGGGCTTCGGTTTGGTAAAAACAAAGATGCCGCGCTGCGGCGATTGTAATTCATAAAATACGAGGAGAGAATATCATAATGAAGTATTTCGGCGGTTGTGACGTAGGATCCACCTACACCAAGGCGGTTATTCTGGACGAGAACGGCAAGATGGTTGCCGACACCACCATCAAGAGCAAGATCAATTCCGAGCAGAGCGCCATCGCGGCGATGGACGAGGTTCTGAAGAAGGTCGGCCTGAACTCCTCCAAGGAGCTGGCGTACCTGATCGGCACCGGCTACGGCCGCAACAAGGTTCCCTTCGCCGACGAGAACATCTCTGAGATCTCCTGCCACGCCATGGGCGTGCACGTGACCGACCCCAGCGTGAAGGCCATCATCGACATCGGCGGCCAGGACGTGAAGGGCATCTCGATCGACACCGACGGCACGGTGAAGAACTTCGCCATGAACGACAAGTGCGCCGCCGGTACCGGCCGCTTCTTCGAGGCCATGGCCCGCTCCTTCGAGCTGAGCCTGCCCGAATTCTCCAAGCTGTCTCTGACGGCGAAGAACGTCATCCCCATCACCGCCCAGTGCACCGTGTTCGCCGAGTCTGAGGTCATCACCCTGGTTGGCGAAGGCAAGGCCACCGATGAGATCGCCGCGGGCATCGAGATGGCGGTCGCCAAGCGCTGCTTCGTCATGGCGAAGAAGGCCGGTGCCACCGACTCCATCACCCTGACCGGCGGTTGCGCCAAGAACGACGGCCTGAAGGAAGCCATCGAGCACGTGCTGAAGCTGAAGGTCATCAACCTGAAGACCGACCCGCAGCTGATGGGCGCCCTGGGTGCTGCCGAGTATGCCCGC
>ONPF01000011.1 GCA_900319635.1 uncultured Eubacteriales bacterium
TTGGACATGCCAATCGTGAGGCTCCCGGAGTGCGGACAGGTTAATCGTGCGCGCAGCATTTTTCCGCCATGCTAAAGGATTATTGTCCCGGTTCACTTATCCTACCAATTCCATAATGGACAATTGCTCAATCAGTTTTTGAATGAAGTCAACAGAATGAGATGCGTGTTGAGCCACTGCCTTTGCTTTTCCGGGTTTAGTGGTAATCTGATAATCATTTGAGAGCCGATTCTCTAGTTCACAATAATTTGGAAGTGCTGAGCGGAAATACGTTTCAAAGTCTTTTCCAAAAAACGAATACTCCGCTTCCACGCAACAGGTTTTTTCATCAGTTGGCCAATCGTCTCTTGTAATGAGTCCTGAGAACATCCGCGCTGTTTCCTCTGGCTTCTTATGGCGTTACGCCAATTGCAGCGTTGAACCAACTCCGGCTTCACAGAGCCGAGCATCTTCTGCTAAACACCGATTATTCTGTTTCTTCTGTTTCAGAACAGTGTGGTTTTGAGTCTCCTACTTATTTCAGCCGGGCTTTCAAAAATCATTCCGGCCTTTCTCCCCGCGACTATCGCAACAAACGGCAGAGAGGTTAGTTGTTACATCATACAGGCGGATCCGAAACGATCAATCTGCAACTAGTACACAGTCAAGCGAAAATGCACCACAAAACCCCAAATGCACCCGACTCTCCGCAAAATGCACCCTGCTTTTTTGGAAATGCACCCTGAAAAACCAAAAATGCACCCGAGCTTTTTCCTTGGGTGCATTTTTCGAGTACTAAGCCAGAACAGGCTTGCCATCGCTTCTGCGGCGGCAAGCCTGTTCTTTTTTTCGGCTTTGTACTGGACAAGAGCCTTTTCTTATTGTACAATAACTTTACCGAATTAAAGGCGCGGCCGCGAAAGCGGTCAACACATTGCAAAGGAGGATTTTGTTATGGCTGTTTGCCCAAATTGCGGGACAAGACTTCCTGACGGCGCTGTCTTCTGCACCGAATGCGGCCAGCCCGTGCCCGCTCCTTCTCCCGCTCCCACTCCCGCTCCCGCCCCGGGAAAGGCTGCCCGCTCCGGCGGCGGAAAAACCGTTCTGATCGTGTGCCTTGCCGTGCTGCTGCTAGCCGGCGCCGCCCTCGGCGTGCTGTACTTCACCGGCGTTCTTGGCGGCAGCAAGGATTACGACCGGGCGATGGAACTCTTCAAGCAGGGACAGTTCCCGGAGGCCGCCGCGCTCTTTGAGCAGCTGGGCGACTACAAGGACAGCCCGGAGCTGGCGCAAAGCTGCCGCTATCAGCAGGCGCAGCAGGCTTACGCCGGTGAGGACTACGGGCAGGCCCTGGAGCTGTTCCGGAACCTGGGGACTTACCGGGACAGCGCGGACTGGGCCGCGCGCTGCGAACAGAAGCTGGCGGGCGTTTCTTCCGCCCCCGCACCTGTCACGGCAGAGCCGCCCGTCTCCTCCGGCGAGGGCATCTACGGCATCTGGGAAGGCGAATGGGACTACAACGGCGCCCACATCACCTGCGTCATGGTGGTCAAGGAGGACGGCACCTACGAGCGCAAGCACACCAAGGACGGCGCGCCCAGCGGCGAGGACGCCGGCGACTTTACGTTCGACGGCAAGGCTCTTATCACCTACAAGGACGCAGCGCATACCACCTACATCCAGTACGACTATGTGGATGGGCAGCTGACCAACAACGGCCACTATCTGAACAAGCGCTGATCCAAGTCGCACACATGAGAAGCAGCACCCCGGTTTGATCGGGGTGCTGCTTCTCGCTTTATTTGCTCCTTCTACTGTACATCTGAATGATCCGCAGCAGGCCGTCCGGTGTGTACAGGGTGTCGGCCAGGCTGATGGAGAGCGTCTGAACCGTCTGGGGAAACGCTGGATCTCTCGCCATTACGGCCAGATGTTCCGCCCCGCCGGGACTGGTAACTCTTACCTCTGCATCCAAAAAATCCTCCCAGCTGACAAACCAGGGCTTGACAAAGGCCGTATCACGGCAGAAGCGGAGCCCCTCGGGAGAGACGATCACCACCGGCGTCTCGGAATCCGGGTGTCTGCTGCCCAGCCGGATGAACAAGACCCACAGCGCGACAGAGCCCAGCAGGATCGCCAGGTTCGCACCCCAGGGAAGCAGGGCAATGTCCGAAAAGAGCAGCGACAGGAGCGCCATGGCAAAAGGGATCGCAAAAATCGCGCTGAGAAAGCCCCAATAACAGCCCTTATTCTTATAGATCACAAATGGCTTGCTGAGATCCAGCTTCTGTTTTTCCTCCATGTCCCCGCCTCTTTCCTGGTTTGAAAACAAGCCCCCTTTTTTGGGGGGCTTGTTGCAATGTGTAGACAAACCCCAAAGCATGTCATTGCGAGCCAGTGCTCACACTGGCGTGGCAATCCGTTCTTCTTCAAAAAGCCCGTGTTTTCAAGGCTTTCAGGTTCGATGACAGAAACCAACTTTGTCGACAGCTTGAAACAAGCCCCCTTTTGGGGGGCTTGTTGGCGTTTGATTCAGTTCACGATACGGCGCGCCTCAAAACCGCGGGAAGAATAGTACCCGGAGAGGTCGGAGACGATGACGCCGGTGCGGGAGTTGGCCGCGTGGACGAACTGGTTGTTGCCGATGTAAATGCCGGCGTGGCCGATGTAGCTGCCGCTGGAGTAGAAGCAGAGCACGTCGCCGGGCTGCAGATTGCTGGGATCCACATGGACGCCGTTGCTGGCCTGATCCGCGGCCACCCGGTTCAGCCGGTAGCCGAACTGGCCGTACACATAGTACACCAGACCGGAGCAGTCAAAGCCGGTGGAGGGATCCATGCCGCCCCAGACGTAGGGGTAGCCCACAAACTGCAGGGCGTAGTTGGCGATCTCCTGCCCCTTGGCGGAGCTGCCGGGATTGGCGGAAGGCGCGGGGCTGGGATTCGCGGGATCCTCGGTCTCTCCGGGATCGGTGGCGCCGTAAGTGCCCTTGGCCACATACTGGCTGTAAACATAGCCGGCCTTGCCGTTGTAGATCACGGCCGTCCAGCCGTTGGTCTCGCCGGTGATGGTCACCACGTTGCCGTAGAAGAGCTCGCCGTAGATCTCGCCGGACATGGACGGGGCGCCGCGGAAGCGGACGTTGTTGCCGGTGATGTAGCCCTGCTCGCCGGTGGCGGGGGTCTCGGGCGTGGGCGTGGGCGTCGGGGTCGGTTCAGGCTCCGGATCCTGCTGGGGCGCGGGCTCCTCGGTCTTCTCCTTCACATAGAGGCTGTAGACATAGCCGTCCTGCCCGTCGATGTTGCAGGCCGTCCAGTCCCCGGAGACGCCGGTGATGGTCAGCTCCTTGCCCTTGTTATAGGTGCCCAGGATGCCGTAATTGGTGCCCGGGCCGGAGCGGAAGCGCACATAGTCGCCGTTGATGGTGCCGGCCGTGCCGGTAACCGGGGTCTCCAGGCCCGGCGCAGGCGTCGGGGTGGGCGTCGGGGTGGGTTCCTGGCTGGGTTCCGGCGTGGGCGTCGGGGTCGGCGCGGGCTCCTCGGTCTTTTCCTTCACATAGAGGCTGTAGACGAAGCCGTCCTTCCCGTCGATGTTGCAGGCCGTCCAATCCCCGGAGATGCCGGTGATGGTCAGCTCCTTGCCCTTGTTGTAGGTGCCCAGGATGCCGTATGCGGAGCCGGGGCCGGAGCGGAAGCGCACATAGTCGCCATTGATGAAGCCGGCCTTGCCCTCCACCGGGGTGACCACCGGCTCAGGGTCGGGCTCGGTGGTAGGCGCGGGAGTCTCCGCAGGCTTGGGGGGATCGATGGCCACAACAGCGGGCTTCTCGGTGGGGACAGGGGTAGGCGCCGGAGTCGGTTCGGGCGTAGGTTCCGGGGTAGGCGCGGGAGTGGGCGCCGGGGTGGGAGCGGGCTCCTCTTCCCCGATGACCACGACCACCAGGCCGCCGTCATCCGGTTCGGGAGTAGCGGGAGGCGGCTGCACCACCGGTGCGCCGGTGCTGTCCACGGTCACATACTGGCCGAACACATAGCCGGCCTTCCCGTCGATGACGCAGGCCACCCAGTCGCCGCTGCGGCCGGTGATGGTCAGCGCCTTGTCGGTGTTATACTCGCCCAGGATCGCGGAGGACGAGTTGGGGCCGGAGCGGAAGCGCACATACATGGCGTTGATATGTCCCGGCGTGCCCTCCGCCTGGACGGGGGCGCTGCTCTCCTCCTGGCTGACCTTCAGGTAGCGGGAGGACATGTAGCCGCTGTTGCCGTTGTAGCTGACGGCATACCAGTCGGGATTGGACATGTCGGTGACGGTGACGGCCGCGCCCTTGGGCAGGCAGTCCACCACGGGGTAATTGGTGCCCGGGCCGGAGCGCAGATTCACATCGCTGCCCGTGACGGTGCCGCTCTCGGCGTAGGCCGTGGGGATCGTCAGCATGGAGCAGACCAGCAGCACTGCGATCAGGGTCCGCAAGAACTTCTTGCTCATGAAACAGTTCCTTCTTTCTTTGTTCGGGAAGCGGACGGTCAGCCCGTCTTCTTCCCGCGGAGGCTGTTCGGAAGCTCCGGAAACGCTGGGTCAGGCGTTTCCTGCCGGAGAAAGTCCGGTCTTATCGGGAGGCCAGTGCGCGGTCAAGCCACACGGCGGCAACATCGATGGCGGAATAGAGGCTGTCCTTCTCGCTCTTCTTCACGATCTTGTCCCGGGTTTTGATGCTCGGGTCGGTGAGCTGGAGCGACACGGAGACCTTGGTCGCCACGTCAAGATCCTTCACCTTTTTGGTGTCCAGGATCTGCAGCTGGATAATGTACTTATCCGCAAAGCTGCCGTAATAAATGATGTTGTCCTTCCTTTGGAGAGGATGTCCCTTATACTCCAATGTTTTTGCCAAGAATAGCACCTCCAATAATGTAATCAAAATGTAACATAATGAGCTCGTTTTGTCAACAGCCAAAAAGGGCCAAATCGGGTCGAAGTGGGGGAAAACCCCCGTTTTTTTCGTTAAATCTTTGTAAAATCACGGGGGTTTTGAGAGTTTTTTCCTGTTTTTGCGGGGGAGCGCCCCTCCCCTGCAGGCTTATCCGTACACCACAACGGCGTCGTCTCCGCCGCCGTCATCGCCGCCGCCGCCGGGATCGACGGTGATGCCGCCGTCGTCGTCGTCGATGATGATGGCGTCGCCCGGATCCTCGTCCGTCTCATCCAGGCCGAAGACGCCGGTGTTCTCGCCCAGGTAGGGCCAGGTGAAGTCCTTCCAGGCATAGCCCTCCAGCACCTGGTTCATGACCTTCTGCCAGATCCTGGCGGCGGGGTTGCCGTTGATGCTGATCTTCTCCGGGATGTCGTAGCCCGTCCAGACCACGGCCACGTAGTAGGGCGTGACGCCGGCAAACCAGCGGTCCTTCATGTCGCCGGAGGTGCCGGTCTTGCCGCCCACGGGCATGCTCCAGATCCGCGCCTCGCCGGCAATGCCCTCCTCCACGTTCTTGCGGAGCATATAGGTCATGACGTAGGCGGTGTTGGGCTGGAAAGCCTGGATGGTGCGGGGGGAATTGTCCAGCACCACATTGCCCCGGGCGTCGGTGACCATGGAGTAGGTGCGGCTGTAGGTGAAGACGCCGTCATTGACAAAGGCGCAGTAGGCCTGGCACATCTCCCGCACGGAGATGCCGTAGGTCAGCTGCCCCAGGGCCATGGGGGCGTAGGAAATATCGTCCGGCACCAGGCTGGTGACGCCAAGGCGCTGGGTCAGATAGTCGTAGGAGGTCTGGGGGCCGCCGGGCAGCACGTCCACGATCTGGGCGGCCACAGTGTTCAGCGACCATTTCAGCGCCTGCTCGATGGTGATGACGCCGTAGTTCTGATAGCTGTCGTTGTGGGGATACCAGCTGGTGCCTCGCAGGCGGATGGCCTGGGAGTCGTTCACATAGGTGCCCGGGGTGATGAGCCCCAGATCCACCGCCGGGCCGTAGGAGGCGATGGGCTTGATGGAGGAGCCGGGGGAACGGGTGGCGCCGCCGTAGTCAAAGCCGTTCACGCTCTCCGGCACCGCCCGGTTCAGGGGGAAGTTGCTGGTCTTCTCCCCCACGCCGCCGGAGAGGGCCAGGATCCGCCCGTCAAAGGGATCCATGATGACGATGGCGCTCTGAAACTGCTGGTCGGTGCGGTTGCCGGGGCGGGGGATCTGGCTGGGATCGGTGTAGACGGAGTCCACGATGGCCTGGATCCTGGGGTCGATGCAGCAGTAGATCTGATAGCCGCCGTTATAGAGCAGGGTGGTGGCCGCGTCCCGGCCGATGCCCTTGGCGTCCATCAGATCGTGGATCACGTCGTTGATGACCACCTCTTCGTAGTAGGTGTAGATCACCTTGTTGGTGTTCTCCCCGGGGCTGTGGGCGAAGACCAGCTCCTCGTTCACCGCGGCCTTGTAGGTGTCGTAGTCGATGTAGCCCTGTTCGTACATCTCCCGCAGCACGATCTCCTGCCGATCCTTGTTGTTCTGCTCGTTGTAGAAGGGGTCGTAATAGGTAGGCTTGTTGGTGATGCCCACGATGGCCGCGCACTCCGCCAGATCCAGCTCCGACACGTCCTTGCCGAAGTAGGTCTGGGCCGCGGCCTGCACGCCGTAGCAGCCCTCCCCGAAGTAGACGGCATTGAGATACCACTCCATGATCTCCTTCTTGTCATACTTCTTTTCCAGCTCCAGGGCGCCGAAGATTTCCGTCAGCTTGCGCTGCACGGTGACCTCGTCGTTGCCGGTCAGGTTCTTGATGAGCTGCTGGGTCAGGGTGGAGCCGCCGTAGCCGGTCTCCATCTGGGCAAACATCTTGATAAAGGCCGTGGAGGTGCGGAACCAGTCCACCCCGTTGTGCTCATAGAAGCGCTTGTCCTCGATGGCCACCAGCGCCTGCTCCATATAGGGCGGGATGTTCTCATAGTCCACCCAGATGCGCTTATACCGCCCCACCAGGGTCACCAGCTCCTGCCATTCGCCGTTGGAGTTCTGATACCAGATGGTGCTGGACTCGCTGAGCTGGAAGTCCTCCAGGGAGATGTCCATATTGGGCGTCAGGCTGTTTTTCACATAGTAGGCGAAGATGCAGGCAAAGAGGAGTCCGGAGATCATCAGCACCAGCAGCACCGAGCCCACCACCTTGAACACCGCGCTCACGATGGAGGTGGCGGCGTCCGCCGTGAAGCCCAGGGCGCGCAGCGCGATGCGCAGCGGATTGCGCTTTTTTGCCTCGCCTTCCGGGATTTTCTTCATATTTTGGGAAACACCTCCTTGCGGGGGGATAGGGTATACAAATGGATCCTGCACATTATAACACAGATTGTCAATGCAGGGTGTAGAATTTGTGAATTTTCAGAGAAATTAAGATTTGCGCCTGTCTGCGCTTCTCCCGCGTATATTCTCCCCCATTTCAGGGAGAATATCTTCATCGGAAACCGGATTTCGGGAAAGAAAGGCGGAGGGACGCATGAAAGTCAAGATCGCGCTGCTGCTGTGCCTGATGGGCGCGGCGCTCTTTACCGGCGCGGAGGCGCTGCGCAGTCTGCGCCGCCAGCCCTCCGCGGCCTTTCCGGAGGAGGTGTACGCCTCCTTCGCCCGCAACGCCGACAGCGCCGTGTACTTTCTCCGCCGGGAGGGGGACTATGTGGGCGTCTTCCCCTCGGCGGGCGGGCGGGAGCCCCTGCGCGTCACGGGGATCGAGCTGCAGACCCTGCGGCGGGCGGACCGGGCCATGGTGGAGGCGGGGCTGCCTGTGCGCAGCCGCCTGGAGCTGCTGCAGCTGCTGGAGGATCTGGGCTCCTGACGGACGGATCGGCAGAGGACGAGATTTTGGATGCGGTCATATCTTGTATTCTTGGACAACTCCTTGTATAATAAAATACAGTTCCTGATTTGATTTTCTTTGGAGGTGTCTTATGAAAAAAATCTTTCCCCTTCTTCTGGTCTTTTTGATGATCCTGGCTCTGGCGGCCTGCGGTTCCCCGGCTCCTACCGTTTCCGGCGTCTGGACGGTAAGCAGCTTCCCCGATCTTTACTCCGATGCGGATTCAGTTTCTGTCACACTTGAGCTGGGCGAGGACGGAAAAGGCTACTCTTTGTTTACGGAAGACAGCAATAAAACCTATTCCCCTGTAAGCTGGACGGATACAAAGATCACCATCAACGGCAAAACAGCCTCTTACGTTTGGGAGGGGGACAGCCTGACGCTGAACGCGGACGAGGGTACCTATATCCTGACCAGAACCGGCAGCGCAGAAAAGCGCACCGCTCTCAAGCCCGGTACATACACGCTGGTTCGCGGCATTGTGAACGGCGAGGACCGGACTGAGGAGATCAGCGCCACGGTCGTGACGGTGAATGCGGACGGAACGGGTACGAGCCGCAACGGCGACTACTCCGCAGATTTCACCTGGGATGCGTACTTCTTCACCTTCCCCTCAGACGGCAGCCAGTATTACTACACCTTTGACGGTTCGACCCTGACCGAGTATCAGGGACGCACGCAGCTCAACTTCCTTCTCGGTGACTGAGTCAGGCTTCCTGCACGGCAGCTCCGACATACGCACAAAACAGTTGATTTCTCATATCGTTTCGGGTACAATAGAGGCAGCCTTGACAGGAGGATGAAAATATGAGCGAAGATTTCGGCAGCGATTTTATCACCATCGTGGATGACGACGGCCAGGAGTTCGAGCTGGAGGTCCTGGACGAGATGCAGTATAACGGGGAGACCTATGTGGCCTTCCTGCCCGCGGACATGAAGGAGGACGATCCGGACTACGGCATCATCATTCTCCGCTCCGTGGAGGACGAAAACGGCGATGAGCTCTTTGAGTCCATCGACGACGATGCCCAGCTGGACGACGTGTACCAGCACTTTATGACCATCCTCTTCGACGACGAGGACGAGGAAGAAGAGGAAAAATAAAGCGCCCGAGCCGGTTCTGATCCGGCGGTCGGACGCGTAGACTGAAGCAGAAAAACAAAAACGCTCTGCGGTGTGCGTGTTTGTCTTTTCAGACTTGCGGCTCATGAAACCCACATCTCTTATAAGGGATGCCGATTTGAATCTGCGGATTGCAGGCCTCCCGGCCTCGGCCGGACGTTGGAAGCAGCGAAACAGAACTTAGGCGACCCACCTGCCTATGTGTGCAGGTTACTATTGAGCCGGCACGGCACACGCGGAGGGCTCCCCCGGGCAACCGGGGGAGTTTTTTCGTTCCTCTTCCGTCCCCTTGAGAGGGGACGGAGACGGCTCTCCCCGTAGGGACGAGCATTGCTCGTCCGCTGTCGGGCATCCACGCATGTCCACGGCCGACCAATGGTCGGCCCTACAGGTCAACCGTGATTCTCCGCCGTAGGGGCCGACGCCCTCGGCGGCCCGAAGTCTCGTCTCCGCGGAACGCACAACCCGCGGGCGACCATAGGTCGCCCCTACGGGAGGGACGGGGCTATGCCCCGTAGGGACGAGCATTGCTCGTCCGCTGTTAGACATTCACGCATGTCCACGGCCGACCAACGGTCGGCCCTACGGAGGGATTGCCCCCCGGCGCAAAACGCCCGGCGGTCTTTCGACCGCCGGGCTTCGGTTATGCTGTTTTAGGAAAGGATCACACCACGCCCTGAGCCATCATGGCCTGGGCGATCTTCAGGAAGCCGGCCACATTGGCGCCCAGCATCAGGTCGCCGGGCTTGCCGCACTCGACAGAGGCGTCGTAGCAGGCCTTGTAGATCTCCTTCATGATGGTGTGCAGCTTCTCGTCCACCTCGTCGAAGCTCCAGCTGAGACGGATGGAGTTCTGGGTCATCTCCAGGCCGGAGGTGGCCACGCCGCCGGCGTTGGAAGCCTTGCCGGGGCTGTAGAGCAGGCCGTTCTTCTGCACGACCGCAATGGCCTCGGGGGTCAGAGGCATGTTGGCGCCTTCGAACACGGCCATGCAGCCGTTGTCCACCAGAGCCTGGGCGCCCTTCTCGTCCATCTCGTTCTGAGAGGCGCAGGGGTGGGCGATGTCGCACTTGACGGTCCAGATGTCGCGGCAGCCGGGATGATACTCAGAGCCGGGAACCTCGTCGGCATAGACGGAGATGCGGGCGCGTCTCTTCTGCTTGATGTCGAACAGCTTCGGCAGATCGATGCCCTTGGGATCGTAGACATAGCCCTGGGAGTCGGACATGGCGACCACCTTGCCGCCCAGCTGGGTGACCTTCTGGGCGCAGTACTGAGCCACGTTGCCGGAGCCGGAGACGACAACGGTCTTACCCTCGTAGGAGGTGTTGGCCAGGTGCTTCAGCGCCTCGGCGGAGAAGTAGCACAGGCCGTAGCCGGTGGCCTGGGTGCGGGCCAGGGAGCCGCCGAAAGTCAGGCCCTTGCCGGTGAGCACGCCGGCCTCAAAGCGGTCGACGATGCGCTTGTACTGGCCGTAGAGGAAGCCGATCTCACGGGCGCCCACGCCGATGTCGCCGGCGGGGGTATCGGTGAACTGGCCGATGTGACGATAGAGCTCGGTCATGAAGCTCTGGCAGAAGCGCATGACTTCGGTGTCGCTCTTGCCCTTGGGGTCAAAGTCGGAGCCGCCCTTGCCGCCGCCCATGGGCAGGGTGGTCAGGGAGTTCTTCAGGCACTGCTCAAAGCCCAGGAACTTAATAACAGAGAGGTTCACAGAGGGGTGGAAGCGCAGACCGCCCTTGTAGGGGCCGATGGCGGAGTTGTACTGCACACGGTAGCCGCGGTTGACATGGATCTCGCCCTTGTCGTCAACCCAGGGAACGCGGAACTCGACCACGCGCTCAGGCTCCACAAAGCGCTCCAGCAGCGCGGCCTTCTCCCACTCGGGGTGCTTGTCAATCACGAGCTCCAGAGATTCAAAGACCTCACGCACGGCCTGCAGGAATTCCGGCTCGTGGGCATCCCGCTTCTCAACCTGCTCATAAACTCTTTTCAGATACTCGTTCGTCAGCATAGTGACCTCCTTAGACGTCCTTATTATTTTTGCTGATCGCCCTGTCCGGGGGCGTTCTGCCCAGAGTATAACACAGTTATTTGGGCAATTCAAGCCGGATATTTGTGAATTGTAAAAAAGAATTGCCTGTGATATACTAAGGTAAATTGGTAAAAACACCGAAAGGAAGCAGACATATGATCTCTCAGAAAGCCTTTGGCGAATATCAGCTCTATACCCTCTCCTCCGGGACGCTGTCCGTCTCCGTCTCCACCCTGGGCGCCACGGTACAGCGCCTGCGCTTCCTGGGACGGGACTGCATCCTGGGCTATGAGAGCCCCGAGGAATACCTGGCGGGCTCCGCCTATCTGGGCGCCACGGTGGGGCGGGTGGGCAACCGCATCGGCGGCAGCGCCTTCACCCTGGATGGGGTGCGCTACGCCCTCAGCCCCAACGAGGGGGAAAACCAGCTCCACGGCGGGCCGGATTCCTTTGACCGCCGCCGCTGGGAGGCGGAGATCCCGGGCGGGAATGCCCTGCGCCTGACCCTGTTCTCCCCCGACGGGGACAACGGCTATCCCGGCGATCTGAGCGCCGCCGTCACCTACCGGGTGGCAGGCGGGACGCTGCGCATCGACTTTGAGGGGGAGAGCGACCGGGACACCGTTTTCGCCCCCACCAACCACATGTATTTCGACCTGTCCGGCAAGGGGCAGGTACTGGAAAACGATCTCCGGCTCAACGCGGATCGCTATGTGGAGCCGGGAGAAGGGCTCATCCCCACGGGGCGGCTGCTGCCGGCGGAGGGGGACTTCGATTTTCGCAGCCTCCGCCGGATCGGCCGGGACTACGACCACGCCTTCGTCCTCTCCGGGGAGCAGGCCTGCACGCTCCGCGCCGGCGGGCTGCAGCTGGAGCTCCGGACAGACTTCCCCGCCCTGCAGGTCTACACAGGGGCCTTCCTCCCCCCGCCTCACGCGCCGCGGCAGGGTCTGGCTCTGGAGCCGGAGTTCTTCCCGGACAGTCCCAATCACCCGGACTTTCCCAGCATCGTCCTCCGTGCCGGAGAACACTTCCGCCGCTGGGCGGAGTACCGCTTCTCCGAAGCATAAGGCGCAAAAGGGCTCCCCGTTCTGCTTGAACGGGGAGCCTTTTCAATCGGATAGAGCGGAGGCGCGCCGCGCGTTTATGCCCCGGGTCTTCCTCCTTTATTGCTCCAGGAAGCACAGGACATCATGGAAGACCTGCTCCCTGTTGAGCTCGTTGAAGACCTCATGTCTTGCGTCCTCATAGACGATCAGCGTGCTTTGAAGCCCGAGCTCCTCATACTTTTTCTGCAGTGCGTAGAGCCCCTCGCCCCAGTTGGAAACCGGGTCCATGGAGCCGCCGATGATAAGAATGGGCAGATCCTTGGGGATATTCTCCATCGCCTTTTCCTCGCCCATATCCGCCATGCCCTGGATCATATTCTGATAAAAGCCCAGCGTGCAGGTGCAGCCGCTGTAGGGGTCGGCAATATAGGCGTCAACGATGCTCTCATCTCTTGTCAGCCAGTCAAAGTCCGTCCTCGCCTTCTCATAGCGGGAGTTGTAAGCCCCGAACATGGAGGCAATGAGCTCAAAATTGGGCTGGTTCGGGTCGCCCGCCTCGGTCAGCGCCGTCACCATGGCCGCCGTCTCCCTGGCGTTCGGCGCGCTCATGGTGCTCCCGGAGAGGACGCAGCCGTCGATATGCTTTCCGTGGCGCTCGAGATAGAGCTGGCTGAGGAAGGAGCCCATGGAGTGCCCGATGAGGAAGACCTTGTCCGTCTTTTCCTTTGAGCGTTGGACGAGCTCATCCAGATTTTCCACGCAGCGGTCAAAATCTCCCTGATCCATGTGCCCCAGATGCTCGGCCATGCGGTCGTGCCCGATGTGGACGATGGCGCGCACGGCGTAGCCCTGCCCGTTTAAAAATTCCGCCAGCGGCACATAGCGTCCGGGATGCTCGGCCATGCCGTGGGAGAGGACGACCGTGGCCTTGGGCGCCTCAATCGGAAAGTCATAATACCAAACGGGCTTGCCCTCTTTGTTGATGAATTTTTCGATTGTCATGGTTGATAGACTCCTCTTTTCAAAATGTCGGAACGGGGATCGGCAGCGGACTGCCGACCCCCGTATTTCGCGCGGTTCAGAATCTGTAGCAGCAGGTGGAGGCCACGGCGACGATGCCGAAGAGGAAGGTGTTCACAAAGACGCCGGTCCAGATGTTGCCGGTCTTCGCGGTGATCCGACGCTGGATGATCGCGAGCGCCACCAAGGTGCATTCAAAGGCTTCACAGACGATGCTGTAGAGGCCGAAGTGGGGGAAGGGCGCCACGCCGACGGTCTCAAGCGTGCCGAACTGGTAGATAAGGAAGAGCGTGTTGGGGATGGCGGCAATGGCGACCGCCATGAGATCCGCCTTCCAGCCGGTCATGCCATGGGTGCCGTTGGCGATGACGATGCCCATGCAGGCGTAGAAGATGAAGAAGAAGGGCATGTACCGCAGGGCCACCCGCAGCTGGAACCAGGTGGGCGTGTTGAAGTTGAACATGAAAATTCTCAGATCGACCTTGAACACCCAGATGATGATCTGCAGGAAGAAGTAGATCGCCGCGACCGCGATCACGCCGATGAGGAAGGCAATGCCAAACTGCCCAAGCGTTGCCTTGAGGCCAAGCTCCTTTGCGCCGTGCTTCGTGTTGATGGCAAAGTGGGTGATGAGCGTGAACATGAGCGCGACCAGGCCGCAGTTCATGGCGTAGTAGGCGATATTGCCCTGGATGCCCGTGGCGTACCACTTGTTGGTGCCGTAGGCGATGGCGGTGACGCCGTTGCCGGTGGTGTAGCGGAGGACGATGGCGAGGGCGGCGATCAGCGCGATGCCCACAGCGGCCCGTCCGAAGACCTTCTTTTCACCGGGCTGAAGCTCGCCCTTCCCGGCCTTGACAAGCGCCACAACGCCCAGCGCCACCGAGAGGAGGATCAGGATCTGGAAAATCAGCGTAGTGAAGTCGGTGACTCTGGCCAGCCCCTCCGCGTCTCTGTCAAGCAGCGGAACGATGAGCGAGCAGATAAAGAGCATCGAAATGCCGGTGAGGAGCAGGGAGAGGAGCTTCTTCGTTCTGGAGGGTGTCTCCGCCTCCGCAGGCAGGGCGAGCGCCTCCTGCGTGACGACCTTCTTGAAGAAGGGCAGCTTGGAAAGCCAGATCGCCAGGCTGATGAGCGTGCCGATGAAGCACAGCATGGCAAGGCCCAGGAAGACCTCTCTCAGCCACCAGATCTGCCCGGACGTGTTCTTGATGCCGTGGTCAGCCGGCGTGCCGAGATCGTGGGAAGCAAGCTGATAGGTGAAGGCGTGGTCATAGAACTCGATCATGCGCTGGGTGCACTCGGGGCTCCAGGTGTTATAGGGGTGGTCGCCCTCCACCACATAGATCACGCGCTCGCCGTAGCCGGGGCTAGCGTTCTTGTAGCTCTCCGCGCCGGTAGCGCCGTAAGCCAGGTTGGTCACGGGATCGACCGCGTAGTATTCACCGGAGACGCCGGGGCCGGTCAGGCCCAGCATGCTGTAGCCGACGGCATCCTTTACGTAGTTCTTTTCGATGACCTCGCGCTCGTCCGCATTGTCAAAGAAGAACTCGTCATAGCGCGCGGCAATGGTGCCGGCGGTACGCGGGCCAAAGGTGTTGTACGTAGCGGGGTAGTAGCCGCCGGAATAGGCGGTGACATAGCCGTCGTCATAGCGGAAGTCCGCACCCACCGAAAGGACGGCGGCGATCATTCTGTAGTTCTGGCTGCGGCGAATGGTGAGGTTCATCTCGTCCCAGGCCGCAGCGATCTCGCTGGAGAAGCCGCCCATGGAGTGCCCGGAAACGCTGATCATACCGTTGCCGGCGGCATCCTTGAGCACATAGGGCTGGGAGTACATGTACTCCACCGCGTCATACATGCTCCAAACATAGAAATAGAAGGCCTGGGGCGTATCCCAGGAGGAGTCGCCGTGGTCGTACTGGTCAAAGGCAAAGACCACATAGCCCCTGCGGGACATTTCCACCGCAGGCGCCTTCTGCGTCTCCTTGCTGTCGTTGTAGCCGTTGGTGAGGATCACGCAGGGCGCGGGGTTCTCCGCCGAAACGCCCTTCGGCAGATAGAGATAACCGGTGAGCTTTGCGTTCAGCATCCCGTCCTTGTTCTCCCCGATGGTCATACGGTAGGGAACAGCCTCCGCGTCGCCGTACTTTTCGGCGTAGAAGGCGTCCATGTCGACCGTGACCATCTGGACATCCACGCTGTTGCCGGACGAGTTCACCAACGCGCCGAAAAACGACAGCACGAGGCATAAACTCGCCAGACACGCAACGAGAGCATAGGGTTTCTTGAAGAATCTTTTCATTTTCTCGCTTCCTCCTTTATAGTATTTCCTTCTTTCTCCGGGGACTAATTCGTATTTTAAGGAAATATTTTTCTTGCAACAAGGTCAATAATAAGATATTATCTTACTTGGTGAATGAAACTCAGAAGGAAAAATTGTAGAAATAACACAAATGAATTGAGCAAAAGGAGACAGCGATGAACTTCGGAGCAAAGCTGCGGGAGGTACGCAGAAACCTGAATTGGACGCAACGGGAGCTTGCGGAGCTTATGGATAAAACGCCCGCCACGATCTGCGATTGGGAAAAGGGAAAATCCCGGCCCACCATCGACGAGCTTTCCAGCCTGGCGTCGCTTTTCAACGTGACCACAGACTATCTGCTGGGGCGGATCGTGCCCTACTGCCCGTTCAAGGACTTCGTCAGTGAATGGCACAAGCAGCGTAATACCCTGCGCAATGTGACACTGATCAAAAAATTCACGCCCAATAACATGGCGCTGTTGGAACGGCTGATCCTGCAGCTGGAGCTGGAGAAAAACAGCGACAGTCTGCTCTCCCAGGTTTTCCAGAGCATCGGATACCGCTTCGACAACAACGAGGACGAATATCGCGACTGGGAATTTGAAAACCTGGAGCTGACAGAACAGCAAAGGCTTCGGGAGCTGCTCAAAGCCCAGAATCACTAAGATCTGCAGCCTGGATCGTCGGGCACGAAAAAGGCTCCCCGTTCTGCTTGAACGGGGAGCCTTCTGTATGTTGTTCGTTGCTGGGAAAAGGGGCTATAGCAAGCTGATCAGCACAAAGATCCAGTGGGCAGCGATGCCGGCGCAGAGGCCGCCGATGGTGTGGCTCAGGATGGCCTTGCCGATGAGCTCCTTGCAGTTGAGACTGTCCATCATGGAGGTGTGGGTGCTGAGATAGCCGCTCCAGCACATGCACATGGCGGTGAAGACCGCGATGTCGTTGGGGCCCACCAGGCCGTTTTTGAGCAGATCCGGCACCAGGCCGATGGCGGCGCCGGCGGCGCCCAGAGCGGTGACGGGCACGCCGATGGCCTCGGGAGAGGTGAAGCCGAAGAGAGGCTTGAGGATAAAGTCGATCTTCCCGGCCAGCCAGGGCAGCAGGGCGATGCCCTCGTAGGCGCCGCCGGTGTAGCCGCCCTCGGGCATCTTCATGGTCAGCATCATGACCAGGGTGCAGATCACCAGCACGCCGGGGATGATGCTCACGCCCATCTTCACGCCGTTGTGACCGCCGTCCAGAATGGCGCCCATGATGCGGTTGCCCAGGTTGCCTTCCCGCACCTGGCGCATGTTCTTGGGGATCTCGGAAACGCTGCCGCTGGTCTCCATGGGCGCCTCCGTTCCGAAGCGCTTTTTGGTGAAGATCAGCATCAGCCGGGTGCTGACAATGCTGCCCACCACGGCGCCCAGAAGTCCCACCAGAACCGCCGAGCCCAGAGGCACGGCCGCGGTGGAGCTGCTGTACATGGCGGTGCAGACGATGAGGCCCATACCGAAGGCGGTGCCCAGGTTGGTCAGCGCCGGGAACTGGTATTTCTTGAAGTAGCGGCGGAAGTTCTGATCCTCCGCCAGGCTCAGGATGGCCGGGTTATCCGAAAGGAAGGTGGTGACCACGCCCAGAGAGGAGGCGCCGGGCATGCCGAAGATCGGCTTCATCAGCGGCTGGAGCAGACGGTTCAGCAGCGACACGAAGCCGAACTCCGACATCAGGCCCGAGATGGCGCCCATGATGACGCAGATGGCGGTCAGCTGCAGGACGGTGTCCTTCAGCAGATCCTCCGCCGTTTTCAGCATGGTGCCCAGGGCGTTGGACAGGCCCATCTTCCAGGCGAAGAGGGCGAAGATCCCGAAGAAGAACAGCGGGAACAGGAAGGTCTCCAGCCCCAGTTCCTTTTTGAACAGCGCGGACGAGGCCGGTTTGCCCCCGGGCTGGGGTTTGCCCTTGCTTTTCTTGAACATGGCTTTCCCTCCGAAAGAGCACCCGAACCGGCAAAGCTCGCGGTTCGGGCGGGATTAGATTCGGTTTCGGCGCGAGCAGTGTCGCATCAAATATCATTCTATCCAAGAGCGTGCCGTTTGTCAATCGGAATCTGTGGAAATGAGAACTTTTCCGCGCAAAAAACGCAGGCCCTGCGGGCCTGCGTTTTCTCGTGCGTTGTGTCTTTGCCGGATCAGAAGATGGGGACCACGGCGCCGCCGAAGTTTTCGTTGATGAAGTCCCGGACCCGGTCGGACTGGAGAGCTCTCAGCAGCGCCTGGATGGCGGGGTCGTTCTCCCGGCCGGCCTTCACGCCCAGAAGGTTGGCGTAGGTCTGGGCCGCGTCGCCGGAGGCGTCCTCCACGGCCAGGGCGTCCTCCGCGGCGTTCAGCCCGGCGGCCAGGGCGAAGTTGCCGTTGATCACCGCCAGATCCACATCCGGCAGGGAGCGGGCCAGCTGGGCGGCGTCCATCTCGGTGATGACCAGATTCTTCGGATTCTCGGCAATATCATAGACCGTGGCGTTGGAGGAGGCGTCGATGCCGTCGGCCAGCTTGATCAGGCCCTCCTGCTGGAGCAGGAGCAGGGCGCGGGTCTCGTTGGAGCCGTCGTTGGGGATGATGATCTCGGCCCCGTCGGGCAGCTCCTCCAGAGAGGCGGTCTTGCCGGCGTAGATGCCGAAGGGCTCATAGTGGATCAGGCCCACAGAGACGATCTGGGTGCCGTTCTCGGCGTTGAAGCTCTCCAGATAGGGGCTGTGCTGGAAGTAGTTGGCATCCAGCTCGCCGCTGTCCACCACCAGGTTGGGCTGCACATAGTCGTCATACTCCACGATCTCCAGCTCATAGCCCTCCTGGGCCAGGATCTCGGCGGCCACGGCCAGGATCTCGGCGTGGGGGGTGGGAGAGGCGGCCACCCGGATCTTCACGGGCTGGGCGCTCTCGGTGTTTTCGGTCTTGCCGGTCTCCGCGGCGTCGCCGCAGGCGCAGAGCAGCGCCAGGACCAGCAGCAGGGAGAGGATGAGGGTGCATTTCTTTTTCATGTTGTTCAGGCTCCTTTATTTGTTGTTTTTTTGTTTTTCGGTTCCATATGGCCTCAGCGGATGCGTTTGTCCGCTTTCTTGACCAGGACGTTGCCCGCGCTCTGGAACAGCTGCACCAGGATCACCAGCAGGATCACCGCGAAGTACATGACCAGAGGCTTGTAGCGGTTGTAGCCGTAGTTCACGGCGATGCGGCCGATGCCGCCGCCGCCCACCGCGCCGGCCATGGCGCCGTAGCCGAAGATGGTGATGAGCGCCACCATGAAGTTGGCGATCAGGGCGGGGCGGGCCTCCGGGATCAGGACCTTCCAGATGATCTGGAAGGTGCCGGCGCCCATGGACTGGGCCGCCTCCACCACCCCCGGATCCACCTCCCGGACGGAGGTCTCCACCAGCCTCGCCACGAAGGGGAAGGCCGCCACCACCAGGGGGACCAGGATGGCCCGGGTGCCCACCGTGGTGCCCACCAGCGCACGGGACAGGGGCAGCACCACGATCAGCAGGATCAGGAAGGGCACGGAGCGCAGGATGTTGATGAGAAAATTCAGCAGCTTCATGAGCCAGCGCGGCAGTGGGCGGATGCCCTTCTCGTCCCCCGTCACCAGCAGGATGCCCAGGGGCAGCCCGATGACGAAGGCCAGGATCGTGGGCACAAAGGTCATCAAAAGCGTTTCCCCCAGCGCCTGCAGCAGGCCCTGGCTGATGATCTTTTGCAGCAGCTCCAGTTCACCCTCAGAAAACATAATCCGTCACCTCCTCCACCGTCAGACCGGGGATCTCCCGCAGATACAGCAGGGCTCTTGCCGCCTCCGTCTCGTCCTGGGGCAGGCCGAGGACCATGCTGCCGAAGGTCTTGCCGCCGATGGCGTGGGTGTCGGCGGAGAGGATGTTCAGCAGGATCCCCTGCCGGGCGGCCAGGCTCGCCACGATGGGCTCCGTGGCGGCGGCCCCGTCGAAGACCAGGCGCACAAGACGGTTTTCCGGCAGCACATGGATCTTCTCCCCCTCCGGCAGCACCAGTCTCCGCCCCGCCTCGGAGCGGGGATTGGAGAAGACCTCCGACACGGGGCCGGTCTCCCGGATCTCGCCCCCGTCCAGAATGGCCACCCGGCTGCAGATCTGCTCCACCACCCGCATCTCGTGGGTGATGATCACCAGGGTGACGTCCAGCTCCCGGTTCAGCTTCCGCAGCAGCTCCAGGATGGCCCGGGTAGTTTTGGGATCCAGGGCCGAGGTGGCCTCGTCGCAGAGCAGCACCCTGGGCTCGCTGGCCAGGGCCCGGGCGATGGCCACCCGCTGCTTCTGTCCGCCGGAGAGCTGCACCGGATAGGCGCCGGCCTTGTCCGGCAGCTCCACCAGCTCCAGCAGCTCCTGCGCCCTCCGGCGGGCCTCCGCCCGCTTCACGCCGGCCAGCTCCAGGGGGAAGCAGACGTTTTCCAGCGCCGTGCGCTGCATCAGCAGGTGAAAGCCCTGGAAGATCATGCCGATGGATTTGCGCGCCTTGCGCAGCTCCCGGGGGGAGAGGGCGGTGAGATCCCGCCCGTCCACCAGGATCTGCCCCTCCGTGGGCCGCTCCAGCAGATTGATGCAGCGCACCAGGGTGCTCTTGCCCGCCCCGGAGAGGCCGATAATGCCGAAGACGTCTCCGTCCTCAATGCGCAGAGAGATGTCCTTCAGCGCCTCCACCTGCCCGTCGGCGGTGGAAAAGGTCTTGGACAGTTTTACCAGTTCGATCATACGACTACTCCAACAAAAAACCGCCCTTACAAAAATCTGTAAGGGCGGGATAAAAATCTCGCGGTACCACCTTGCTTCGCGTCCTGCTCGCGCAGGGCGCCTTTGAGCGTTCCAACAAACGCATCCTCTGTAACGGGAGTACCCGTCGGACGCTTGCCGTACCGGTTCACGTCCGCAGCTCCGAGACCATGTTCTCCCGTCTTCCTTCTGTTCCTTCTCAGCTCCCGGAACTCTCTGTAAAGATCTCCGACGGGGTACTCTTCTCTTCTATGCCGCTTTATTTCGCTATGGAATTGTCCAGATGATACACCCGCGCCCCCCTCTTGTCAAGGGGCGGGAGAAAACTTCGGTCTTCCGACAAAAGTTCGGCGCGCGGGGAGAAGAACTTTGTGAAAAACGCAAAAAAGGAAAAACGCCCGCTCCTCCCAAGGGAAGAGCGGGCGCTTCGGAGCGGGCTTATACTAATACCTGATAGAAAGCTTTAGAAAGATTTCCGAGGCAGAATTGTGACAGGCGAGGCGCTTCCCGCAGAGCATAATGGAGATATATGGTCAGACCGGAAAGATTCAAAGATTTCTATTAGGTGTTAGTATTACTGCAGCTTCTCCAGATACTCCACGATGCGGCGCACCGTGTAGAGCTGGGCGGCGTCCTCGTCGGAGATGGCGATGCCGAACTCGTCCTCCAGGGACATGATCAGCTCCACCACATCCAGAGAGTCGGCGCCGATGTCGTCGATCAGATTGGTGTCCATGGTGATGGACTGGGGATCCATCTCGAACTGCTGTGCCAGGGCTTCCTGCACTTTTTCAAAAATCATGTTCATTCCTCCGATGTGCTGTGCACATAAAGTTGACGATTTTCCTCAGGCCCACTCGCGGCTCTGGGGCTTGTTGGTCTTGGGGGTCTCGGGCTTGACGTAGGAGACCACCACGCGGCGGTTGGGCTCCACGCCGGTGGAGCTGGTGGTGACGCCCTCGTAGTTCTGCAGGGCGGTGTGGATCACATGGCGCTCGTAGCTGTTCATGGGCTCAAAGGCCATGCTGCGCTTGTACTTGAGCACCTTCTCGGCCATCTTCTCGGCGGAGTGGGCCAGAGACTCCTCCCGCTTGCTGCGGTAGCCCTCGGCGTCCACGCTGATGTGCATGTGCTTGTCGTTGCCCTTGTTGACGGCGTAGTTGGTCAGGTGCTGGATGGCGTCCAGGGTCTCGCCCCGGCGGCCGATGATGGCGCCCATGTTGTCGCCGGCCAGGTTCACGCCGATGCCGCCGTTTTCCCGGCGGCGGATCTCGATGCCGGCCTTGACGCCCATGTGCTCCAGGAGGCCGGCCAGGAAGGCGCGGACTTCTGCAAACTCCGCTTCCTCATCCACCGGTGCGGCAGGCGCGGGGGCGGGCTTCTCGGCCTTCTCGGCCTTGGCGGGCTTCTCAGCCTTCTCGGTCTTCACGGGGGCGGGCTTCTCGGTCTTTACGGGAGCGGGCTTTTCGGCTTTCTGCGGCCGCTCCTCCTTCACGGGGGCGGGGGCGGGCTCCTCCGGCACCTGGTAGCTCACGCGCACCTTGGCGGGGGCGGCGCCGAAGCCCAGAAAGCCGGTCTTGGGCAGCTGCAGGACCTCCACCGTCACGTCCTCCCGCTCCAGATGCAGCTCCGCAAGAGCCGCGGCGATGGCGTCGTCCGTGGTACGGCCGGTCTTCTCAATGTATTTTTCCATGAACTCGTATACTCCTTATTCCTGTCCGTTCACAGGGACAGTGGTCTCCTCCGCCACGCTCTCGTCGATGGAGGCTTCGCCCTCGGAGGCCTCTGCGGCGGCCAGGGTGGCTTCCTCGGCGTGCTCGGGATTCTCATAGCGGTCGGGCACATAGGCGCGGCCGCGGGCGTAGCGGCGGTTGCCCACCTGGGAGGCGGGCTTTTCGTTTTCCTTGATGCCAAGGCGCTCCCGCCGGGCGGCGCGCTCCGCCTTCTCGGCGGCGGCCCTGCGCTCGGCGTTCTGCTGCTTTTCGCTGGCCTGGAGCTTCTTCTTGCTGGTGTTGGCGTTGACCTCAGTCTTGCCCTCGGCCTTCAGGCGCTCGGTCTCCTCCCGCTTTGCCTCCAGCTCCTTCTCCCGCTCGCTGCGGGCGGCCAGACGCTCGGCGTCCTCCTCATCCAGCTTCTTCTTATAGTACTTGGTGAGGCCATAGTCTCTCGCCATGCCGAAGACGCTGTTGGCGATCCAGTAGACACCCATGGCGGCGGGCATCATGAAGCAGAAGAGGATGCTCATGAGGGGCATGACGATGCCCATGCTCTTGTTCATGCCCTGGGTCTGGGCGTCCTGCACGGTGGCGTTGGCGGCGGTGGACACCTTCATGCTCAGCCAGGACAGCGCCGCGGACACGAAGGGGATCAGGAACAGGCCGATGGCGTTCCAACTCAAGGGGAGGCTGAAGATAGCGGTGGGGCTGGGCTGCTGGCCCAGGTTCATGCCCAGAAAGCGCAGATTCACGTCCATCATCTGGCTCCAGCCGTCCACGGTGCCGCTGAGGGCGGCGCTGACGGCGTCCCAGTTCTCGTGGGACAGGAAGGTCAGGGCGATCTGCTTATAGGCGTCGGAGGCGGCGGTATAGGTGGGGTCGGCGGCAAAATACTCCGCCAGCTTGGTGACGACCTCTTCCGGGGCGCGCATCATGCTGGTGATGGGCAGGCGGATGATGCTGTACAGGGGGATCAGCAGGAACAGGGGCAGCAGGGACCAGAGGCAGCCGCCCATGGGGCTGGCGCCCTCCTCCTGGTAGAGCTTCTGCATCTCCTGCCGCATTTTCTGGGGATTGCCCTCGTGCCGGCGCTGGATCTCCTGCAGCTTGGGCTGCAGGCGGGTGGTGCGCATCATGCCCCGCTTGCTCTTGGCCATGAAGGGCAGGAGCACCAGGTTCACCACCAGGCTGAACAGGATCAGCGACATGCCGTAGCTCCCGGTCAGGTTCAGGAAGGCGCGCATCAGCCAGGCAAAGGGCCAGGTGATAATATCCCAAATAGACATTGTTTTCACTCCTTGTCAGGGTACGGGTCATGCGATTGCGAAGCCTGTTTCGCAATCGGCTCAGGGTACAGGGTCATAGTAGCCGCGCTTTCCTTTATAAAAAGGGTGGCAGCAGCTCAGACGCCGCAGGGCCAGCCAGCCGCCCTTGAGGGCGCCGTACTTTTCAACGGCCTGCAGCGCGTATTGGGAGCAGGTGGGGGTAAAGCGGCAACAGGGCGGCCGCCCCGGGGAGATGTGCTTCTGGTAAAAGCGGATCGCGGCCAGCATCAGTTTTTTCATGCCTTTTCCTGCCTTTCCAGCAGCTCCAGCTTCTCACAGCTGGCCAGAAAGGCCGCCTGCAGCTTTTGCCAGGGCGCCTCGGCGCAGCGGGAACGGGCCACGATCACAATGTCCCAGCCGGACTTCATCCGGGGGCTGTTGAGCCGCACCAGCTCCCGCAGGCGGCGGCGCATGCGGTTGCGCAGCACCGCGTGCCCCAGCTTCACGGAAACGGTGTAGCCCAGACGGTTCTCCCCCGTCCGGTTCCGGCGGCAGTAGACCACCATATAGGGATTCACGGCGCTCTTGCCCTTGGCGTAGAGCCTGCGGAAATCGCTGTTCTTTTTTAGGGTGCACCGACTCTTCATACGCTTCTCCAATAGCATCCTTCAAAGCTTCCCGGTCAGACTTGCGCCATCCTTCGTCAGCGCCCCTGACAATACACAAAGTATTCTCCGCGGTCACTTCCTCGTCTGGCACAATCCTGCCCCGAGAATCTTTTGAAGCCTCTTGGTGGAGAATAGTATCATTTCAGACAATACGCCTTAAGGGCGGATCGCTCCGCCCTGAAAAAATGTTCGTTTTTGCCGTTCTGCTCGACCCTGCTCACGGGTGCGGGGAAAATCAGTAGCTGAGCTTGGCTCTGCCCTTGGCTCTGCGGCGGGCGAGGACCTTGCGACCGTTGGCGGTCTTCATTCTCTTGCGAAAACCGTGCTCCTTCTTGCGCTGGAGCTTCTTGGGCTGGTAGGTACGAAGCATTTCTTGCACTCCTTTCCGGATAATATACTCAACATCGCGGATTTGCCGCGAAGTAGTTGACGCTGGAAACGGAAAAACCACTCGACGGACATGCCGCCGAGTGGTCATTATACCGGAAGAAAGCCCGGTCTGTCAACAAAAATTTGCGTTTTCCGGGATCTTGCGGTCTCCTTTCGCCCGCGGCACAAGCTCTTGTGCCGGGCAATGCTCAGTGACTGGCGTTATACTGCTCGATGGCGATGCCCAGCACCTCCATGGCCCGCTCCAGCTTCTCCCGCTCCAGCACGTAGGCCATGCGCACCTCGTTGACGCCCTTGCCGGGCGTGGCGTAGAAGGCGCGGCCGGCGGCAAACATGATGGTGTCGCCGTGATCGTCAAACTCCGTGAGCAGCCACTCCTGGAACTTCTCCGCATCGTCCACGGGCAGGGCCGCCATCACATAGAAGGCGCCCTGGGGCACATCGCAGACCACGCCCCGGATCTTCCGCAGGCCGCGGATCATGGTGTCCCGCCGGGCCATATACTCGGCGCGCATATCGTCGAAGTAGCTCTTGGTGAAGGTATAGAGGGAGGCGGCGGCCAGCTGGTCCACGGTGGGGCTCGACAGCCGCATCTGGCTCCACTTGAGGCAGTGGCTCAGAAACTCCTTGTTCCGGGAGATCAGCGCGCCGACCCGGGCGCCGCAGGCGGAGAAGCGCTTGGAGACGGAGTCGATGACGATGACGTTCTCCTCATAGCCCTCAAACTGCAGGGCGCTCATGAGCCGCTCGCCGTTATAGACAAATTCCCGGTACACCTCGTCGCAGATGATGAACAGGTCATGCTCCTTGGCGATGTCCAGCATCAGCTTCAGCTCCTCCCGGCTGATGACGCAGCCGGTGGGGTTGCCGGGGTTGGTGATCATGATGGCGCGGGTATGCTCGTTGATGCAGGCCTCCACCCGCTCCCGGATGGCGTAGCGGTAGCCCTCCTCCGGGCAGGTGGTGATGGGGTGGACGCTGGCGCCGGTGAGATTGGCCATGGTGGCGTAGTTGGGATAGAAGGGCTCGGGGATCACGATCTCGTCCCCCTCGTCCAGAATGGCGGAGAGGGCCATCTGCAGCGCCTCGCTGCCGCCGGTGGTGCCCAGCACCTGCTCCCGGCTCAGATCCACGCCCAGGCCGTGGTAGTAGTGGCACACCGCGTCCAGATACTCGGGCAGGCCGTTGGAGGGCGAATAGCTCAGCACCGGCTGGTGGATGCTGCGGAGCCTCTCCCAGAAGCTGGCGGGGGTGGCCAGGTCGGGCTGACCGATGTTCAGACGGAAAATGTTCAGGCCGCGCTCATCGGCGCGCTCCGCGATGGCGGCAAACTTCCGCATGGGGGAAAGGCTGCATTTTTCTATTTTAGACGAAAACTTCATCGACACTTCCTCCTTCTGTTGGCTATTCTGCCGAGAGTTACAATAACACAAAAAAACAGGATCTGCAAGAGCAGTCTGTGCTCCGGCGCAAGTTTTATGCGCCAGTCCCGCCCTTGCAAGGGCTGCTGGAATTTGGTAGAATAATAAAAAAGAACGGAGTATGGAAGGGGGCGCGGGACATGCTGCGCTTCATCATCGGAAAAGCCGGAACCGGCAAGACCGCCGCGATCTATGAGGAGCTGCGGCAGGCGGTGGAGCGGCGGGAGAGCCGCCGCTATCTGCTGGTGCCGGAGCAATACAGCCACGAGGCCGAGCGGGAACTTTGCCGCATCTGCGGGGACGCCCTCTCCCTCACGGCGGAGGTGTTCAGTTTCACCGGCCTGGCCCGGCGCGTCGGGCAGGAAAAGGGCGGCCTGGCGGCGCCGCTGCTGGACAAGGGGGGCAGGCTCCTCTGCATGGCCCTGGCGCTGGACGCGGTGGGCGCCCGGCTGCAGGTCTACTCCGCCGCAAGGCACCGGGCAGAGCTGCAGACCATGCTGCTTCGCGCCGTGGACGAGCTGAAGAGCGCCTGCGTCAGCCCCGCGCAGCTTGCGGAGGCGGCGGAGCGCTGCCCCGACGGGCTGGGGGAGAAGCTGCAGGATCTGGCGCTGATCCTGGAGGCCTATGACGCGGTGGTGGCCAACGGCCACGCCGACCCCTCCGACCGGCTGCAGCTTCTGGCGCAGCAGATTGAGGAGGGCGCCCTGGGGGCGGAGGATCGGGTCTATGTGGACGGCTTCCTGGACTTCACCTACCAGGAGCTGGCGGTGCTTGCGGCCATGCTGGGCCGGGGGGTGCAGCTCACGGTCTGCCTGACCCTGGACGACCCGCACAGCGAGGACGAGGTCTTTGCCCTCAGCCGCGCCGCCTTCCGGCGGCTCTATGCCGCCGCGAAGGAGCTGGGCCAGGAGATCACGGTAGAGCAGCCGGAGGCCGGGCGGGGCAAGGCCGCCGCCCTGGGCTTTTTCGCCGAGGAGCTCTTCCGCTACGGGCAGCGCCCCTTTGAAGGGGACGCCTCCTGCATCCGCCTGGGCTGCGCCGAGAGCATCTCTGCCGAGTGCGAGGCCGCTGCCGCCCGGATCCTGGCGCTGGTGCGGGACGGGGGCTGCCGCTGGCGGGACATCGCCGTGGCTGTACGGGGCTTTGAGGATTATCAGAGCACCCTGGAAAACGTCTTCCAGCACTACGGCATTCCCCTCTTTGTGACAAGGAAAAACGAGCTGCTCTCCAAGCCCCTCCCGGCGCTGATCTCCCTCGCCTACGAGATTACCGGCACCGGCTGGGACGTGGACGACATGATCAGCTACCTGGGCACCGGGCTCACGGGTCTGCGACCGGAGGAGTGCGACAGGCTCTCCGACTACATTTATAAATGGCAGCTCCGGGGCGGTGCCTGGGCGCGGGAAAAGGACTGGCGCCAGCACCCGGAGGGCTACGGCGCGGAGTACAGCCCGGAGACCGAGGCGCGCCTTGCCGAGATCAACGCCCTGCGCCGCCGGGTGGCGGAGCCGCTGCTGCATTTTGCCCGGCGCTGCAGTCTGGCGGAAAACGCCGCGGGGCAGGCCGCCGCCCTCTCGGGGCTTCTGGAGGAGCTGCGGCTGCCGGAGCAGCTGGACGAGCGCTCCGCCGCCCTGCAGGCGGACGGCCAGGAGGAGCTGGCCGGGGAGTACCGGCAGCTCTGGGAGCTGGTGGTCTCCGCCCTGGAGCAGAGCGCCGCCCTGCTGGGGGACATGCCCCTGGACGCGGAGGGCTTCGGCAAGCTCTTCACCCGGATGCTGTCCCAATACGACATTGGCCTGATCCCCGTGTCCCTGGATCGGGTGGCCGCCGGCGATTTTGACCGGATGCGCCGCCGCAGCCTCCGGCACCTGCTGGTGCTGGGCTGCCACGAGGGGCGCCTGCCCCTGGCCCGGGAGGAGGGCGGCGTCTTCGACCAGGAGGAGCGGGAGCGCCTCTTGGCGCTGAAAATCGACCTGGGCGCGGGAGAGCAGGAGCTGTGGCGGGAGTTTTCCCTGATCTACAGCTGCTTTACCCTGCCCGCCGAGAGTCTGAGTCTGAGCTATCCCCTCTGCGACCACGACGGGGAGGCCCTGCGCCCGGCCTATGTGTTCGAGCGGGCGAAGGCGCTCTTCGGCCTTACGCCGGAGCGGCTGAGCCTGGATCGCTCCAGGCTCGCCGCGCCAGCGCCGGCGCTGACCCTGGCCGCCCACGCCCTCCAGGGCGGAAGTCCCGCTTCCGCCGCCGCGGCGGACTATTTCCGCAAGGCCGCGCCGGAGCGCTTTGCAAAGCTGGAGCGCGCCGCCGCAAGCACCCGGGGAAAGCTCTCCCCCGCCGCGGTGGAGGCGCTCTACGGCAAGCGCCTGTATTTGAGCGCCTCCCGCATCGACAAATTCTCCTCCTGCCGCTTCTCCTACTTCTGCCAGTACGGCCTGAAGGCCAAGCCCTATGAGCCGGCGGGCTTCCAGCCCCCGGAGATCGGCACCTTCACCCACTATGTGCTGGAGCATGTGGCGCGGGAGGTCAGGGAGCTGGGTGGCTTCGCCCGGACGGAGGACGAGCAGGTCAAGGCCCTAAGCGACAAGTGGGTGAAGCGCTATATTCACGAGGAGCTGAACGATTTTCAGGAGAAATCCGGCCGCTTCCTCCATCTGTTCCGGCGGCTCTGCGCCGATGTGGAGCAGATCGTGCTGGATACCGCCCGGGAGCTTCGCCGCTCGGACTTTGAGCCCTTGGACTTCGAGCTGGACTTCTCCAAGGCCGAGGACATCCGCCCCCTGGAGCTGGGGGACGGCGAGGGCGCCATGACCCTCACCGGCATCGCCGACCGGGTGGACGGCTGGGTACACGAGGGGAAGCTCTACCTGCGGGTGGTGGACTACAAGACCGGCAAAAAGGCCTTCTCCCTCTCGGACGTGTGGTACGGCATGGGACTGCAGATGCTCCTGTACCTCTTCGCCCTGGAGGCGGACGGCCAGAGCCGCTACGGAAAAGAGATCGTCCCGGCGGGGGTCATGTACCTGCCGGCGCGAAATGTGCTGCTGCCGGTGGAGGCCGGCGCAAGCGACGAGGAGGTCGCCAAAAAGCGTGCCGACGCTCTGCGCCGCAGCGGCCTGGTGCTGGATGATCCGGCGCTGTGGGAGGCCTGGGAGAAGGGCGAGGACAAGCGCTATATCCCGGTGAAATTCTCCAAACGGGGCGGGAGCGCGGACTCCCTGGCCTCTTTGGAGCAGCTGGGGCAGCTGTCGCAGCATCTGCGCCAGACCCTGACCGACATGGCCGGAGAGCTCCACCGGGGCAGCATCGCCGCCGACCCCTACTACCGCAGCCAGCAGGAGAGCGCGTGCCTGCACTGCGACTATCTGGAGGCCTGCTATTTCAGCGACGGCGAGGGCGGCGAGAGCTGCCGCTATCTGCCCAAGCTCAGCGACAACAAGGTCTGGGGCATGCTGGGAGAGGAGGGGATGAAGCGTGCGTAATTTCACACCGACCGACGCCCAGCGCGCCGCCATCGAGCGGCGGGGCAGCGCGATCCTGGTATCCGCCGGGGCGGGCAGCGGCAAGACGCGGGTGCTCACCCAGCGCCTGATGGCGCAGCTTTGCGACCCCGAAAACGCCGTGGATCTGGATCGCTTTCTGATCATCACCTTTACCCGGGCCGCTGCCGGCGAGCTGCGGGGCAGGATCATGCAGGAGCTGGCCGAGGCGCTGGCGGAGGATCCCTCCAACCGCCGCCTCCGGCGGCAGAGCGCCCTGCTGCGCCGGGCGCAGATCGGCACCATCCACAGCTTTTGCGCCGCCTTCCTGCGGCAGTACAGCCACATGGCGGGCGTCGCCCCGGATTTTGGCGTGCTGGACGAGCAGCGGGGGCGCAGCATGAAATCCAACGCCCTGGAGCGGGTGCTGGACGAGCGCTACGAGCAGCCGGAGAGCCACCCGGGCTTCCTGCTGCTGGCGGACACCGTGGGCGCCGGGCGGGACGACCGGCGGCTTGCGGAGCTGGTGCTGGAGCTGCACGAGAAGATGCAGTGCCACGCCCGCCCCGAGCTCTGGGTCGCCCGGCAGGAGGCCGCCCTGGAGCCGGAGACCGCCGACGCGGGCGAGACGCCCTGGGGGCGGGAGATCCTGCGCGACGCCGCCGCGTCTGTGGACTACTGGGCGGTGGAATTCGACCGGATGCTCTCCCGCATCGTCTCCGTGCCGGCCATGGCCAAGGTCTGGCTGGAGGGCTTTTCCGCCACCGCCGACGCCCTGCGGGAGCTGCGGCGCCGCCTGAACCTGGGCTGGGAGGCGGCACGGGAGGGCTTTCCCATTCCCTTCAAGATGGGCGTTCTGCGCAAGTCCCCCGACCCCGCTCTCAGCGAGGCGCTGAAGGCGCGGCGGGAAGCCTGTAAAAAAGAGATGGAGAAGCTGGCCGCCCGCTTTGCCCAACCCTCGGAAGCGCTGCTGCGGGAGCTGCAGCTGAGCGCCCCCGCCATGAAGGCGCTGCTGCGGCTGGTGCTGGACTTTGACAAGGCCTTCACCGCTGCGAAGTACCGGGCGAATCTGCTGGACTACGCGGATCTGGAGCATCTGAGCGCCCGGCTCCTGCTGGACGAAGAGGGCAGGCCCACGCCTCTCGCCCTGGAGCAGCGGGAGCGCTGGGCGGAGATCCTGGTGGACGAGTACCAGGACGTGAGCCAGGTGCAGGACGACATTTTCCGCGCCCTCAGCCGGGACGGGAGCAATCTCTTCCTGGTGGGGGACGTGAAGCAGTCCATCTACCGCTTCCGCCTGGCGGATCCCACGATTTTTACCTCAAAATATGAGCGCTTTGCCGACGATGACAAGGCCGCCCCCGGCGAGCCCCGCCGCATCCTGCTGCGGGAGAATTTCCGCTCCCGGCGGGAGATCCTGGACGCGGCCAACGCGGTCTTTTCCCGCTGCATGTCCAAAGCCCTTGGCGATGTGGACTATGACGATGCCGCCGCCCTGCGCTTCGGCGCCGCGGGCTACACCGGCAGCGTCCCCGTGCCGGAGCTCTCTCTGCTGCGCCTTGCCCCCGGCGGGGGCGAGGAGGAGGCGCCGGACAAGCTCCGGCAGGAGGCCGCCTTCGTGGCCGGCGAGATCCGCCGGCTGATGGCCCAGAACCTGCAGGTGGACGGTCGCCCCCTGGACTACGGCGACATCGCCATCCTGCTCCGCTCCGCCAACAACGTGGGCCCCATCTACCGGCAGGAGCTGCAGCGTCTGGGGATCCCCGTGGGCTTCGGCCAGGGCGGGGGCTTCTTCCGGGCGGCGGAGGTGTCCACGGTGATGTCCATGCTGGCCATTCTGGACAATCCCCACCAGGACATCCCCCTGATCGCGGTGCTCCGCTCCCCCGCCGTCGGCTTTGACGCGGATACCCTATCCGCCATCCGCGCGGCGGACAGAAAGGTAGATTTCTTCACCGCCCTCGAGACCTGGGCGGAGTCGGACGCCCGGGGGCGCAGCTTTCTCGAGCTGCTTTCCCGGCTGCGCCGGCAGGCGCCGGATCTGCGGGCCGCCCAGCTCACGGAGCGCATCCTGGAGGAGCTGGATCTGCTGGCCGTGTGCAGCGCCATGCGGGACGGCGAGCAGCGCCGGGCGCGGCTTCTGGAGCTGGTGGAGCTCTCCGAGCGCTTTGAGGCTACCGGCTACCGGGGGCTGCACCGCTTCGTGCTCTGGCTGCGGCGCATGGCCGAGCGGGGGCAGGAGCCCTCTCTCGGCGCGGAGAGCGGCTCGGCTGTACACATCCTCTCCATCCACAAGTCCAAGGGGCTGGAGTTTCCCGTGGTCTTCCTCTCCGACCTGGCGCACCGCTTCAACCGGCAGGACAGCCGCAGCGCCGTCCTGGTGCACCCGGAGCTGGGGCTGGGCCCCAAGGTCACGGATCTGGAGCGCCGGGTGGAGTACCCCGGCCTTGCCCGGGCCGCCGTCGCCCTGCGGCTGGATCGGGAGATGCTGTCGGAGGAGCTGCGGCTGCTCTACGTGGGCATGACCCGGGCCAAGGAGCGGCTCTTCCTCACCGCCGCCGCAAAGGACCCGGAGGGGCTTATAGAAAAGGCGCGGGTTCTGGCGGGCACTCCCATGGCGCCGGCGCTGCTGGCCGGGGTGCAGAGCCCCCTGCTCTGGCTCCTGGGCGCGGCTCTGGGAGACGGGGAGGAGCACCTGCGCCTCTTGATCCGGGAGCCGGAGGAGGCCGGGGAGGCGTCGGACGCCCTGCCCCCGGTGCAGGCGGACGCGGCCGCGGAGGAGACGCTGCGGCGTCAGCTTGCCTTCCGTTACCCCCATTCCGCCGCGGAGCGCCTGCCCTCCAAGGTCACAGCCACGGAGCTGAAGGGCCGGGCGGCCGCCGACGAGGACGCCCGGGATCTCTCCCCCAAGCCCCGCCGCCCCTTCCGGCTGCCGGACTTTGCCCGGGGCGACAAGCCCCTCACCGGGGCGGAGAAGGGCACCGCCACCCACCTGGTGCTGCAGTATATGGACTTTGCCAGGGCCGGGAGCCTGGACGGCATCCGGGGCGAAATCGAGCGGCTGCGGGAGGCGCGCTTCCTCTCCCATCGAGAGGCTGACGCCGTGGACGCCGAGGCCATCCGGGCGCTCTTCGCCTCTCCCCTGGGGGAGCGGATGCTCTCCGCGCCCTCGCTCCGCCGGGAGTTTAAGTTCTCCCTGCTCTGCGACGCGGGGGACTTCTTCCCCGAGGCCGTGGGCGCTGGGGAGCAGGTGCTGCTCCAGGGCGTGGTGGACTGCTTCTGGGAGGAGGACGGGCAGCTCGTCATCCTCGACTACAAGACCGACCGGGTGAAAACCCGCCGGGAGGCGGAGGAGCGGGCCAAGGTCTACGCGGGGCAGCTTCGCGCCTATGCCGGAGCCCTCACCCGCATCTGCCAAAAGCCCGTGCGGGAGTGCCTGCTCTACTTCCTGAACGCCGGGGAGACGGTGGCGGTCAGTTTTCAGTTTTGAGTTTTCAGTTTTGAGAAAACGGGGGCCGCGGCGGTACGCCGTCCGATGGACGGCACAGTGGGAAACGTCCGTCTTCCTCGCAGGGGCCGTTCCTGAACAGCCCGCAGTCGGTGATCCGACTTGTTTCGCGGGCGATTCTTGAATCGCCCCTACGGGTGAACCTGCGTCTGCGCCGTAGGGGCGGCTATCAGCCGCCCGCATGGCAAATATGATTCGTGGAGGTTTTTATGCTTCGATTTCATCCAATGACCGAGGACGAGAAATACCAAATCGCCGATTGGAAATATGCCGACGAATATGCCTTGTACAATACTTCCCCTTATGAAGAGGATCTAAAGACACAACAAGGCTTTGCAAGTCCTGATTTTGTTGGCTTTTCTTTTTATGATGGGGAAGCTCTGATTGGCTTCACCACTCTGTACGAAGAAGAAAAAGAAGTTATGGTCGGGATCGGCGTGGCTCCTGCTTTTTGCAGCAAAGGCTACGGCCAGGAAATGATTCGCATGACCTGCGATTTATCCGGAAGCTTATATCCAGGCAAAGGCTTGTACTTGGAAGTGAGGACTTGGAACGCAAGAGCGATTCGCTGTTATGAAAAGGCCGGTTTTACGATTGACGGGGAAGCCTTTACCCAAACAACAGGGCTTGGCGAAGGCGTTTTCTATCGCATGGTCAAAACAGAATCCTGACAGATCTATAACTGCCGGGCGACCGCAAGGGTCGCCCCTACGAGAAAACGAAGGTTTCGCCGTAGGGGCGGCTATCAGCCGCCCGCACAATCTAATCCAAACATCTACCCATCGTCAGCGTCAAAATCTCAAAAAATTCTTGCATTTCCCGGATCTCTATGCTACAATTCGCTTTGCGCCATGTAACTATGGTCCCCCGACCACAATCATGGCAGCCTTTGATGAGGAGATCATGACCATGAAGCAGGGTATCCATCCCAATTACAAGCAGACCACCATTCGCTGCGCCTGCGGCAATGTGATCGAGACCGGTTCCACCAAGCAGAACATCACCGTTGAAATCTGCTCCAAGTGCCACCCCTTCTTCACCGGCAAGCAGAAGCTGGTCGACACCAGCGGCCGTGTGGATAAGTTCAACAAGAAGTACGGCATCAAGTAATCGAATAGATTCCGAAAACCCCCGCTGCAAAACGGCAGCGGGGGTTTTCGGTTTTTTCTTCTCTTGTTATTCGATCTTCACCAGCGTGGGCTGCTTCTGGATCTCATCCTTCTGGGTGCCGGCGGAGAGCGTCTCCAGCGCGTGGGTGAAGCGCCGGATATCCTCGTCGCTGAAATCCTCCAGCTCGTCGAAGAAGGGCTTGAACAGCTTCCGGAACATCTCCTGGGTGTGGTACTCATAGGTGCGGATGGCCAGGGGCGTGGGCTTGAGGATGATGTTCTTCCGGTTGTCCGAGGTGCGGAAGCGCTCGATCAGGCCCATGCTGTTCAGCTTCTTCTGGATCCGGGAGAAGGAGCTCTGGGGGATGCCCAGGGCCTGGATCATGTTGTTCATGTATTCGTCGTCCTCCCGGTGCTCCACGATGTACTCCAGCACCTGCCACTCGTTGGGAAGAAGATAGATGTCCTCATATATATGCAGCGGAGGGGTTGCCCGGGAGACGGTGTTCACGTGCTGCACGATGGCGGCGACCAGCGGACGATAGCGCCCCATCCATTCCAGTTTTTTCTTATCCATCGTTCGATCCTCGCCTGCCTTGAAAACGCACAAAGCTTACTTGCAAATAAAATATCACAGACTTTCGGATTTGTCCATTGTCAGATTTCCGTCTGTCCTTCTGCGGGGCGGAGCCGCCGCACGCAGAAGAAGCAGAGGGCCGTGCCCAGGGCGGCCAGGGCCAGGAGCAGGCTCAGCGTCACGGAGACGCGGTAGCCGTCCAGGAGCCTGCCGAAGCTGATGGTGCTGACAAAGGAAAACAGCAGCGGGCCGCCCGTCATCATGGCCTGGGCCAGGCCCGTGTGCTCATGGGGGATGATCTGGCGCACATACTCCACGGAGGCCGGCTGGAAAATGCCGGTGGAGAAGGCGTGCAGGGAGGAGGCCAGAAGCAGCATGGTGACGCTGCCCGCAAAGGTGTAGCCCGCGATCTTCAGGGTGTAGAAGCACATGCTGGCCACCAGCAGCGCGGACAGGCGCCAGCGCTTTTTCAGCCAGACGAAGAGGAAGGTGGCCGGCACCTCGATGAGCGCCAGATACCCGCTCACCGCGCCGAAGTCCTCCGTATTCCCGCCCACGCTCTGCACCACGTTCACCAGGAAGGTAGTCAGGGTCTTGTTGGCGGCGGAGACCAGGGAGATCCCCGCCACCAGCAGCAAAAACAGGCGGCTCTGCCGGAGAAAGGCCCCCAGCGGCGTGGCGGGCGCCGCCCCCGTCTCCTCCCGCGCCGCAGGCTCCTCCGCCGGCGCGCCGCGCCGCAGCGGCAGCAGGAGCAGGCCCATGAGCAGGAAGAGCCCCTGCCCGGCGGGCAGCAGGACGAAGGGGTGGAAGCGTGCCAGCAGAAAACCCGCCGAGAGCGAGGTGAGCGCATAGCCCAGAGAGCCGAAGCCCCGGGCGATGCCGAAGCGGATGGGGACGCCGCCCCGCTTCAGGTCGATGTAGAGCTTGGCCACGGTGCTGCTGAGCGTCAGGGTCAGGGCCAGGTACAGGGTATAAAACAGCGCCGCGGCGAAGGCCTGCTTTCGCAGCAGGAGGATGCCGCCCAGGGCCAGGGTCTGCCCCAGCACCAGAAGCCAGCTCCAGCGATACACCGCCCCGGCGCCGCCCCGGTCGATCCGCCGGGAGACGGCCAGCATCAGCAGGCAGCCAAGCAGGGAGGCAAAGGCGCTCACCGTGCCGGCCTGGGCGTTGCCGAAGCCCAGGGCCTGCAGGAAGGCCACCGCAAAGCCCAGGGCCACGCTGCCCCCCGCCCAGTAGAAAAACTGGATCGCCCCATAGAGCAGGCGCAGCGTTCCATATCGATCCTTTGTACCCATGGCGCTCCCCCTTCCCGCCCGTTCCGCGTCCTCGCTTTATTGTAACCGTGCGCGGGGAGAAAGGAAAGCGTTTTTCCATACAAAAGGCCCTTCCTTGTATAAAACGCCCAATCTCTCCGTTCAAAATTCAGTAATAAATACGACTTGACGAGCCGGCCGTGATTCAGTATGATAAAAATAGATCCTCGTGGATATATTTTTATCATACGGGATCGCAAAAAGCAAGCCCCCCAGCAAAAAAGACCCGGAAGAGAAATGAGAGAACGCGAAAAAGAAAGGAGAACCGAGATGCGCAACAAAAAATACCGGCTGTTGATCCTCATCGCCTGTGCGATGCTTCTGGTCAGCATGGTCGGAACCGCGCTGATGGAGTCGGCCTTCATCGGCGTGAAACGGACCGAGTACAACATCAATCTGACTGACCTGGCCGCTAAGATCGAGGAGAACAACGCGAAAACCGGCAGAGACATCCAGATCCACTTCTCCCAGAACAAGATCAGCAACTTCCACTTCCGCCTCTTCGTCCCCACGAGCGCCACGGCGGAGAATCCCGCCCCCGCCATCGTGTGCTGCCACGGCGGCACCAACGTGCTGGAGCTGCAGATGCCCCTCTATGTGGAGCTGGCCCGCCGCGGCTACGTGGTCATTTCCATGGACATGGCCGGCCACGGCGAGAGCTCCAACGCCATCAACGGCATGACCAGCAACTCCAACGGCATGCTGGCCGCGGTGGAGTTCCTGATGAGCATGCCGGAGGTCGACCCGAACAACATCGGCGTCACCGGCCACAGCTTCGGCAACAGCTCCTGCGTGAACACCCTGGCCGTGCTGAACACGCCCGGCTCCACCCAGCGGGTAAAGGCCTGGGTCGACGGCGACGGCCTGCGCTATCTGGCCAGCGTCACGCCTGACATCGCCGAGGGCCTGTACCTGACCATCGGCGTGGCCAAGTACGGCGAGACCAACATGCCCAACGGCTATGCCTTCCTGAGCGGTCCCACCGCCCAGAACCTGCTGGGCATCTTCTCCCCCGGCTTCACCGGCAAAGAGGCGGTGAACGGCCAGTGGTACGACGCTTCCGGCCCGGTGGACACCCCGCCCGCCGGCACCCCCCTGGACACCGACGGCGGCCTGAAGATCGTCCAGTACAAGGGCACGCACCCCATGTGGCACTTCTCCCTGCCCACCACCGCCATCGCCATCAACGGCTTCTATGAGTCCCTGGGCGTGCCCGCCGGGCGCAGCCTCATCCCCGCCAACAAGCAGATCTGGCCCCTTGAGGTGTGCTTCGAGCTGCTGGGCCTGCTGGGCTTCTTCCTGCTGCTCTTCCCCGTGGTCGCCCTCCTGGCGGAGACCAAGCTCTTCTCCCGCATCAAGCGGAGCTACCCCGAGGACAAGGCCCTGCCCGCCTTCAAGAACGGCCGCAGCGCCCTCATCACGGTGCTGACCATCGCCGCCTGCATGCTGTTCTCCTACTTCAGCTACGCCTGGCTGGGTAAGTTCAACGACACCGGCCCGGACGGCCCCTCCCTCTTCAACGCCAACGCCTACCCGGCCGAGGGCATGGCCACCAACTTCGTGGCGCTCTGGACCCTGCTCTGCGGCGCCTTCACCCTGGTCACGATCCTGCTCAACTACGGCGCCCGGTGGCTCTTCGGCAAGAAGGACCGGGAAAAGCTGGGCAATCCCTTCGGCAGCCTGGCGGTGGACAGCGTGTCCCAGTTCCTGTACACGGTCCTCTTCGCCTTTGTCGTGGTGGGCATCCTGTACATCCCCGTGGCCATCGCCGGACTGGTGTTCAAGGCCGACTTCCGCATCTGCACCCTGGCCGTCCAGGTCGGCTCGCTGCGCTGGCTGCCCACGGTGCTGCTCCGCTACCTGCCCCTGTGGCTGATGTTCTATGTGCCCTACGCGGCGATGAACGCCAACACCCGCTTCAAGGACATGCCGGAATGGCTGAGCACGCTGATCTGCACCCTGGCCAACGGCCTGCCCCTGACCATCTTCCTCATCGTCCAGTACAGCAACATCTTCACCAAGGGAACTGTCATGCCCTACAACAGCATGGCCGGCCTCATCGCCTTCACCCTGATCCCGGTCCTGGCCTTCGCCGCCGTCAGCTCCCGCTACATCTACAAGAAGACCGGCAGCGCCTGGGCCGCGGGCATGATCAACGGCCTGATCTTCTGCCTGATGATGGTCTACGGCAATGCCTGGCGGACCGACTTCTTCCTCATGTAACACGATTCCGCGAGCAAGCCGCTCTTCTCCTTCCTCTCCTCCCTCGCAAAACCGCATAAACCCTTTTCGCCGCAAGCGGGCCCCCCCGCTTGCGGCGAAGCTATTCTCGGCGGCCAAAGGCCCGGGCGGCTCTCCGCGCACGGCTTCCGCGCTCCCATAGGCGGCTGTCCTCCGTGTCCGCGGGCGGGGACCGGCGTTTCCGTGTGTCCGCGGGAGGGGCAAGCCCCTCCCCTACGGCATCATTCCTCCGTGTCCGCGGGCGGAGACCGGCGTTTCCATGTGTCTGCGGGCGGAGACCGGCGTTTTCGTGTGTCCGCGGGCGGAGACCGGCGTTTTCGTGTGTCCGCGGGAGGGGCAAGCCCCTCCCCTACGGTATCATTCCTCCGTTCCTTCGCTCCTCCGTTCCTTCGTTCCTCCGCTCCTCCGTTCCTTCGTCCCTTCATTCCTTCATTCCTTCATTTCTTCATTCCTTCATTCCTTCATATCACCCCCGTGAGCTTGAGGATCACCAGCGCGCCCAGGAGCAGCAGTGCCGCCGGCCAGAGGGGGAGCCGCCGCCCGGCGGGCAAGAGACCGCCCGCCTCCGCCCGGGCGGCCTCCTGCGCCTGGCGCAGCAGCTCCTCCCGGCTGCAGTCGGGGTCGGAGAGCGCCTCTTCCTTCAGAACATAGATCACCTCCCGAAACCGGGGATCCCGGGGCTTGACCACGATCACGTTCCGGGTCAGCCCCCGGGGCGGGGGCGGCGTCCTTCTGCGCCGCTCCCCGGGGCGAAAAAGCCGGTCCCGCAGCCCCTCCAGCCGGAAACGAAGCCGTCCTCTCATGCCCGTTCCTCCACCCGGACCGCAACCACCGTCATGTCATCTCCCGCGCCGTAGAGCCCTTCCGCCTCCCGCAGCACCCTGCGGGCAAGCCCCTTCATATCCGTCTGCTCTTCGCGCAGGAGCGCTTTCAGCCAGTCGTCGTCCGGATCTGCGATCACGCCGTCGGTGGCGATGAGGGCGGTGTTTCCGGGGCGCAGCTGCATCCGCACCAGATCCGGCGCAGCCCCGTCACATAGGCTCAGCCCTGCCGCCAGGCTCTCCCCCTTGATGCGCCGGACGGCCTTGCCGCTTCTCACATAGGAGGGAGCGGCGCCGTACTTATAAAAACAGGTCTCCCCGGTGAAGAGATCCACGCACATCAGATCCACCGTGACATAGCCCCAGCTGTCCCCGCCCCGCAGCAGCAGGACGGAGTTGAGGATCTTCATGGCCGCCGCCGGGTCTGCCCCGGAGCGCAGGAACTTCTCCAGGATGGCCACCACCCGGGCGCTGTCCTTCGCCGCCTCCTCTCCGGTGCCCATGCCGTCGGCCAGGATGACGCAGAGCACCCCCGCGTCGGTTTTGAAGTAGCTGCCCTTGTCCCCGCTGACCCGCTCCCCCTTCTTCTTCAGCGCAGCGATCCCCACGGAGACGGCCAGGGGCTCTGCCTCCAGCAGCGTCAGGCGGCTGCTGCCCTCCCGGCCCTCCTCCGGGCTGCAGAGCCGCACGCCCACCACCGAGGACAGGCGCTCCAGATAGTTCTCCTGCCGGGTCAGGGGCGTAAGGCGGCCGCTCTCGATCACCACGCGCAGTCTCCCCCGGCCGTCCCGGTACACGGCGGTCTCCGCGTCGATGTCCAGGCTCCGCAGATAGCGCAGCAGGCGGCGCTCGGCCAGAGGGTCGGCGCCGTTCAGGCTGCCCAGCTCCGCGGCCACCCGCCCCAGAAGCTGGGAGATGTCGGTATATTGCCCCCAGGCCACGCTCCGGTTCTCCTCCAGGCGGGCGCGCAGCTGCCGCTTGTAGTTGAGCCCCCGCAGCTCCGCGTTCACCGCCGCCACGAAGTCCGGCAGCTTGAGGCAGCGCTCCCGGAAGTGCCCGGGCAGATCCGCCTCCTGCAGGCTCCCCTTCTCCTTCATGGCCTGGGTGGCATCGTTCATGGCGGAGAGGGTGTCCATGTACTCCGCGTTCCAGCAGCGGTTCTTGCTCGCGCAGGAGACGCAGGCCACGTCCGCCGCCCGGTCGAAAACCCGGGCCACGTTCTCCTCGCTGTAGGGCTCCCGCAGGCCCTCCTGCACCGTCTGGAACAGCTCGCCGTAGGCCTCGCCCAGCTGCCGCAGCCGCCCCGCCACATAGCGGCGGAGGCCGGATTCGCCGCTGCCCCGCTCCGCCACCTGCAGGAGGGTGCCCACCTGATCCAGCAGGCTCCCGGGCAGCAGCATGAACAGCACCGAGGCGCAGAAGCACTCGATCAGCGCCGCGGTATAGACCTCCGTGCTCCAGGCGCAGACCACCGCCAGCGCGTCCGCCAGCAGGAAGGACAGCACAAAGAGGAAGCGTCCGTGCCGGCCGAAGACCCCCGAGAGCAGCCCGCAGAAGGCATAGGCCATGGTGTAGAAGGGCGCGCCGGTGCTGGCGATGTCCACTGCGAGACCCAGCACCGTCCCCACCGCGGCGCCGGTGAGCATCCCGCCCTTCATGGCGGTGGCCATCACCAGCAGCAGCGCCAGGAGCCGCCCCACGGAGATCCCGCCGGGCAGCACCAGGCGGGACAGGGTCATCAGCAGGCAGGCGCCCAGGATCATCAGCGAAACGCTGTGCCGCAGCTCCTCTGTCTCGGTGCTCCGCCGGGCGCCGGACAGAGCCTCCCGAAAAAAATAGGCGCCTCCGAAGGCCAGCGCGGTCTCCAGAAAGAGCTCCGCCCAGAGAGGCCTTGGCGCCGCGCCGTAGGCGAAGCTCCCCAGATAGCCCGTCATCGCCATGACCACCCCCGCCGCCGCCGGCATAAAGAGCGGCTGCCGGTAGGCGGGGGTCTCGTGGCTCACATAGCCCACCGTGTAGACCAGCACCGCGGCCGCCAGATACCGCAGCCCCCAGTCCAGTCCGCTGCCGGTGAGATAGCCAAGCGACGCACCCAGCAGCGCCGACACCCCCGCCGCCCCCGGCCCCGCGCAGGCCACGAAGGCCATCCCGAAGGGGCCTCCGGTGCCCAGCACCCGGGCGCAGGAGAGGGTATAGCCCAACAGAAAAAAGATCCCCCAGCGCGCCGCAACACGCATCTGCTTTCCCGCGCCAGCCTCCAGCTCCCGGAGAAGAGACAGGCGTTTTTCTCCCTCAACTGCCATAACCAAGCCCTCCATAGTTTACATAAGGTGAGTTCATTATAGTTATGTCATTTCGTGAAGGGGGTCAAACGGCGCTGTTGAATCGGACAACATTGCCGGGAGAAATAGGCGGAAACGTACGGCCACAAGACAGTTTTGAGTTTTGAGTTTTGAGTTTTCAGTTTTCAGTTTTGAGAGGACGGGGCTGCGGGATGCAGGCTTGGCCTGCCGCCCACCGCATCCACGTCCCCGCAGGGGCGGCTGTCAGTCGCCCGCGTTCCCCTGCCTCCCCTGAAAGGGGAGGTGGCTGAGCCGCCTGCGGCGAGGCCGGAGGGGTAGCCCGAAGAGGGAAACCCCTCAGTCACCGCCGTCAAACGGCGGCGACAGCTCCCCTTTCAGGGGAGCCATTTTCCCCACGTTGTCGACAGTCTGAACGCCCCGGCGAAAGCCGGGGCGTTTTGCTGCGGGCGGCTGATAGCCGCCCGCAGACCCGCGTCTGCGCCCGACAGGCGGACGAGCAATGCTCGTCCCTACGATAAAAGGATCGCGCCCCGGCGAAAGCCGGGGCGCTTCTCAAAACTCAAATCTCAAAACTCAAAACTGCAGAGTTCAGGTCCACTTCCAGTTGGTGACCTCGGGCAGATCCACGCCGTACTCGGCGATATACTGCTTGTGCTCCACCAGCTTGTCCTTCATCTGCTGGATCAGGTAGGCGCCCCGGTTGCCCAGCTTGGGCAGGTTGTATACCGCCGCCATGACCAGGTTGAAGCGATCCAGGTGGTTCAGCACCCGCATGTCGAAGGGCGTGGTGATGGTGCCCTCCTCGATATAGCCGCGGACGTGCAGATTCTTGTTCGCGCGCTTGTAGGTCAGCTCGTGGATCAGGCTGGGATAGCCGTGGAAGGCGAAGAGGATGGGCTTATCCCTGGTGAACAGCAGGTCGTACTCCTGCTGGCTCAGGCCGTGGGGATGCTGGGAGCTGTCCTGCAGCCGCATCAGATCCACCACGTTCACCACCCGGATCTTCAGCTCCGGGAAGGCGTCCCGCAGGATGGTGACGGCGGCCAGGGTCTCCAGAGTGGGGGTATCGCCGCAGCAGGCCATGACGATGTCCGGCTCCTCGCCCTTGTCGGTGGACGCCCACTGCCAGATGCCGATGCCCTGGGTGCAGTGCTTCACCGCCTGCTCCATGGTCAGCCACTGGGGACGGGGGTGCTTGGAGGCCACGATGGCGTTCACATAGTTGCGGGAGCGGATGCAGTGGTCAAAGCAGCTCAGGAGGCAGTTGGCGTCGGGGGGCAGGTAGAGGCGCACCACGTCCGCCTTTTTGTTCACCATGTGATCCAGGAAGCCCGGATCCTGGTGGGTAAAGCCGTTGTGATCCTGCTGCCAGACGTTGGAGGCCAGCACATAGTTGAGGGAGGCGATCTTATGCCGCCAGGGCAGCTGGTTGCAGACCTTGAGCCACTTGGCGTGCTGGGAGAACATGGAGTCCACGATGCGGATAAAGGCCTCGTAGCTGGTGAAGAAGCCGTGGCGGCCGGTGAGCAGATAGCCCTCCAGCATGCCCTGGCACACGTGCTCGGAGAGCATGGAGTCCATGACCCGCCCGTCGGGGGACAGATGGTCGTCGTCCCCGGTGATCTGGCCCATCCAGATCCGGTCGGTCTCCTCGAAGACCGGGGTCAGGCGGTTGGAGGTGGTCTCATCCGGGCCGAAGGAGCGGAAGTTCCGGGCGTCCCGGTTGAGCTGATAGATGTCGCGGACGAACTCGCCCACCTTGGCCATGTCCTGGGCCTCCACCGCGCCGGGGAAGGGCACCTCCACCGCGTAGTCCCGGAAGTCCGGCATCCGCAGATCCCGCATCAGCAGGCCGCCGTTGGCGTGGGGATTGGCGCCCATGCGGCGCTTGCCCTTGGGGGGCAGCTCCTTCAGCGCCTGCACCGGCTCGCCGTTTTCATCGAACAGCTCCTCCGGGCGATAGCTCTTGAGCCAGCTCTCGATCTGGCGGATGTGCGCCTCGCTGTCGGGCTGGATGGGCACCTGGTGCGCCCGCCAGTAGTCCTCCACCTTGGCCCCGTCCACATAGTCCGGCCCCGTCCAGCCCTTGGGGCTGCGCAGCACGATCATGGGCCAGCGGGGGCGCTCGGTGACGCCCTCCTCCCGGGCGGCCTTCTGGAAGCCCAGGATGCTCTCGATGCATTTGTCCAGCGTGTCCGCCATCTTGCGGTGCATGTCCGCCGGGTCGCTGCCCTCCACAAAGTAGGGCTGCCAGCCGCAGCCGATGAAGAAGCTCTCCAGCTCCTCATGGGAGATGCGGGCAAAGAGGGTGGGGTTTGCGATCTTGTAGCCGTTCAGGTGCAGGATGGGCAGCACCGCCCCGTCGTTTTTCGGGGAGAGGAACTTGTTGAGCTGCCAGGAGGTGGCCAGCGGGCCGGTCTCGGCCTCGCCGTCGCCCACCACGGTGGCGGCGATGAGGCTGGGATTATCCGTCACGGCGCCGAAGGCATGGGCCAGGGAATAGCCCAGCTCGCCGCCCTCGTTGATGGAGCCGGGAGTCTCCGGCGCCACATGGCTGGGGATGCCGCCGGGGAAGGAAAAGCGCTTGAAGAGCCGCTGCATGCCCTCTTTATCCCGGCTGATGTCGGGGTAGACCTCCTGATAGCTGCCGTCCAGCCAGTCCTGGGCCACCATGGCGTTGCCGCCGTGGCCGGGGCCGGAGAGGTAGATCATGTCCAGGTCATATTTCTTGATGACCCGGTTCAGATGGGTGTAGATGAAATTCTGGCCCGGGCAGGTGCCCCAGTGGCCCACGATCTTTTTCTTGATGTGCTGGGTGGAGAGGGGTTTTTCCAGAAGGGGGTTGTCCAGCAGGTAGAGCTGGCAGGCCGTGAGGTAGTTGGCTGCGCGCCAGTAGGCGTCCATCAGCTGAAGCTCCGCAGCGGCTGCCGGGGTATACGCGCGTTTTTCTTCCATGGCAAGGCCTCCTTTAATTCGGTATGGTATTATTGTAACACCAGCCGTTCAGATTGCAAAGCAATTCTTCCCGTTTTTTCGGATTTTCTGTCCCGGCTCCGGAGAGCTTTTCCCTTGTAATCCCCGGGCCGGCATGATAGAATGAACGAACCGGAGGTGATCGCTTTGGAGGAAAACGAAATTCTGGAGGCCATGGATTACGAGGCCATCCAGGAAAAGCAGTATGACGAGCTCACCCAGCTTCTGGAGCAGAAGGATCGCAAGACCCTGCGGCAGCGGCTGGAGGAGATGAACGAGTTCGACGTGGCGGAGTTTCTCTCCGAGCTGGAGGACGCCCAGATGCTGGCGGTGTTCCGCCTGCTCTCCAAGGAGACCGCGGCGGAGGTCTTTGCCAATCTGGAGCCGCCGGAGCAGGAGCGCATCATCACCGCCATCACCGACCAGGAGCTCTCCGGCCTGATCGAAGAGCTGTATGTGGACGACGCGGTGGACATCATGGAGGAGCTGCCGGCCAACCTGGTCAAGCGCCTGATGCGCTCCGCCACCCCCTCCACCCGGAACCTGATCAACCAGTATCTCCGCTATCCCGAGGACTCCGCCGGCAGCATCATGACCGCGGAGTTCGTGGATCTGAAAAAATACATGAGCGTGAAGGAGTCCATCGCCCGCATCCGGCGCATCGGGGAGGACAAGGAGACCATCTACGTCTGCTTTGTCACCAACGCCCACCGGAAGCTGGAGGGCATCGTCACCGTGAAGGATCTGCTGCTGCACGACGACGACATGATCATCGAGGATCTGATGGATCGGAACGTGGTCTTCGCCACCACCACCGAGGACCAGGAGAGCGTCTCGGAAAAGTTCTCCGACTACGACCTGATGGCCATGCCCGTTGTGGACATGGAGGGACGGCTGGTAGGCATCGTCACCGTTGACGACGTCATCGACGTCATGGAGCAGGAGGCCACCGAGGACATCGAAAAGATGGCCGGTATGACCCCCTCCGACAAGCCCTATTCCCGCACCCGCCCTCTGGAGATCTGGCGCAACCGCATCCCCTGGCTGATGTTTTTGATGCTCTCGGCCACCTTCACCAGCATGATTTTGACCTCCTTCGAGTCGCGCCTGGCCGCCGTGGCGGGCCTGGTGCCCTTCATCCCCATGCTGATGGGCACCGGCGGCAACTCCGGCGCCCAGTCCGCCACCGCCGTGATCCGCAGTCTGTCCCTGGGCGATATCGAGCCCCGGGACGCGCTGCGGGTGCTGTGGAAGGAATGGCGGGTGGCCTTTCTCTGCGGCCTGACGCTGGCGGTGGTCAACTTCGGCAAAATGCTCCTGGTGGACGGGCTGCTGCTGGGCAACGCCAACGTCACCGTGGCCGTGGCCGCCACGGTCAGCCTTTCCATTGTATTTATTGTCATGTTCGCAAAGCTGGTGGGCAGCCTTCTGCCCATCGGGGCGGAGAAGATCGGCCTGGACCCGGCGGTGATGGCAAACCCGCTGATCTCCACGCTGACCGACGCCGTCTCCCTTCTTATTTATATCTTCATCGCCAAGATGATTCTGGGAATTTGAGGTGATCCCCGTGGATTTCTCCGCGCTTCTTGATAAAATGCTGATCTTTCTGGTGCTGATGGTCATCGGCTATGTGCTGGTTCGCCGGGGCAGCCTGAACCGGGACTCCGTCAAAGCCATCAGCGCCCTGACCATGAACGTGCTGCTCACGGGCTCCATCCTCAACTCCGTGTTTTCCACCCGGCTGGAGCTGGACTGGGCCAAGCTGGGCGAGGTGTTTCTGATACTCTGGCTCATGCAGATCCTGGGCTATGTCATCGCCTGGTTCTTTGCCAAGGCCGTCCCCGTCGACCGGGAGCATGCGCCGGTGTTTGAGCTGCTGATCAGCATGGGCAATCCCATGTTCGTGGGTCTGCCCGTGGTGCAGGCGCTCTTCCCCGACACTCCCGCCGCCTTTTACGTCTCCCTCTCCTGTCTGCCCTTCAATGTGCTGCTGTTCACCTACGGGGTGTGGCGGCTGCAGAGCGGGCGGCCAGGCGCCAAGCTGCGCCCGCGGGACATTCTGACCGTTCCCCTGCTGGCCGCGCTGGCCGCGGTGGTTCTCTTCCTGCTGGATCCCCCGGTGCCGAAGGCGGTCACCGGCCTGATCTCCACCCTGGCCGCGGGCACCATGCCCCTGTCCATGATCGTGATCGGCGCCTCTCTCGGCTCGGTAAGCCTGCTGGACGCCTTCCGGCGCTGGCGCTTCTATGTGATCAGCTTCGCGCGGCTGCTGGTGATCCCGCTGCTGACCTGGGCGGTTTGCCGGCTCCTCACCAACGACCCGGTGCTGCTGATGACCGCCACCATCCTGGCCGGCTGCCCCAGCGCCGTGATCATCACTGTGATGGCCAACCAGTACAACCGGGACTCCGCCTTCGCAGCCGAGGGGACGCTGCAGAGCACCGCCCTCTCCATGGCCACGATTCCGCTGCTGGTCTGGCTGCTGGGGTAATAAGAGAAGAGTGAAGAGATACGCCGTAGGGAGCGATCCCCTGATCGCTCCGCTGTATGTTCTTCGGAGGCATGTGGGCATGCCTCCCTACGGTTCGCAATGACAGAGCTTCGCTCTGTGCAGGCTGTTGTCCGCATGATTCCCCGTCCTCCGTCTTCTAAGCACTATGCACTACGCACTCCATACCACGGGCTGTCGAGGACGCCAGCCCCTACAGTTTTGAAATCACGAGGTGTCTTATGCACATTCCCGCATCGCAGAGCCAGGATGTGGCGCTGCTGGATTTTGAAGAGGCCCTGGCCCGCTCCGGCAAGTCCGGGGGCTACGACGCCTCCAAGTGGCTCTATGTGCCGGATTTCTACACCGAATACCGGTACATCCTGGGCACCCGGGGCAAGAATCCCCTGATCTGCATCGGGGTGAACCCCTCCACCGCCGCGCCGGAGGATCTGGACAATACGCTGAAATCCGTCTCCCGCATCGCCGCGGGCAACGGCTTTGACAGCTGGGTCATGTTCAATGTCTACGCCCAGCGGGCCACCCGGCCCGACGACATGGATCGGGAAAAAAACGAGGCGCTGCACCGGGAAAATCTGCGGGCCTTCGCCTGGCTGCTCTCGGGCGCCGCGGCAGGCGGGGTCTCCCCCGCCGTCTGGGCGGCCTGGGGCGCGGTGATCGAAAAACGCCCCTACCTGCCCGAGTGTGTGCGGGACATGGTGGAGCTGGGCAAGCGCTTCGGCGCCCGCTGGCTCTGCGCCGGCGCCTGCTCCAAGAAGGGGCACCCCCACCACCCGCTGTACCTGCGCAAGGATGAAAAGGTTCGGGATTTTGACATTGAGGGGTATCTGAACAGCCTATGAAAGACCATTTGAAGCTCGCCGTCCTCCAGCTGCGCACCGAGCTGGATCGGAACGAGACCATGAAAAAAGCCGCCCGGATGCTCCGGGAGGCGGCGTCGAAGGGCGCGGAGCTGGCGGTGCTGCCGGAGATGTTCAACTGCCCTTACGCGGGCCGGTATTTCCGGGAGTTCGCCGCTCTGGGGCACGAGGACACCGTGGCGGCCCTCGCCCAGATGGCCCGGGACAACAGAATCTGGCTGGCGGGCGGCTCCGTGCCCGAGCGGGAGGGGGAGCGGCTCTACAACACCTGCTTCGTCTTCGACGACACGGGCCGTATCGTGGCCCGGCACCGGAAGATCCATCTCTTCGACATCGACGCGCCGGGGATGCGCTTCCGGGAGTCCAACACCTTCTCCCCCGGGGAGGAGATCACCGTGTTCGACACGCCCTGGGGCAAGATGGGCGCGGCCATCTGCTTCGACGTCCGCTTTCCCGAGCTCTTTCGGGCTATGGCGAAGCGGGGCGCACGGCTCATCCTGCTGCCCGCCCAGTTCAATATGACCACCGGGCCCGTGCACTGGGAGAGCACCCTGCGGATCCGGGCCGTGGACAACGAGGTCTTCCTGGCTGCCGCCTCCGCCGCCCGCTACGAAGGCTTTTCCTACGAGTGCTGGGGCCACTCCCTGGTTTCCGACCCCTGGGGCACGCTGATCGCCGCGGCGGATGAGACGGAGCAGATTCTCTGCGCCGACGTCGACTTTGCCCGGGTGGACGAGGTGCGGCGGCAGCTGCCCACCTTCCTGCACCTGCGGGAGGATGTTTACGAGGTGGCGAAATGAGCATTTATGAAGAGATCGCCCGTTATGAGCCCTTCAACGAGCAGGAGGCCCGGGACAAGGCCGTGATCCTCCGCTTTCTGGAACAGCATGAGGACGCCTTCCGGCGGGAAAACCGGATCGCCCACATGACCGCCTCCGCCTGGGTGGTGAACCCGACGCGGGATCGGGTGCTGATGGTATATCATAAAATCTACGACTCCTGGTCCTGGACCGGCGGCCACGCCGACGGGGAGACGGATCTGCTCTCCGTCGCCCTGCGGGAGGTGACGGAGGAGACAGGCGTCACCCATGTGCGCCCGGTATCCGGGGAGATTTTCTCTCTGGAGACCCTCACCGTGGACGGGCACGAGAAGCGGGGACAGTACGTTCCCTCTCACCTGCACCTGAATGTGACCTACCTGCTGGAGGCGGACGACGCCGAGCCCCTCCGCATCTGCGAGGACGAGAACAAGGGCGTGGCCTGGTTCAGCCTGGACGGAGCTCTGGCTGCCTCCACCGAGCCCTGGTTCGTGAAACGGATCTATACGAAGCTGAACGAAAAGCTGAAAACCATTCCGTAGGGGCGACCTGTGGTCGCCCGCGCACAGCTCCGGTTCATCAACAAATAAGCCCGGGCGAATTCGCAGCATTTCCCGAATTCGCCCGGGCTTATTTGTTATTCAGAAGTTCCTTTGCACGGGCCGTCCGGGGGCCGGCCCCTACAACAGGCCCGCGGTCAGCGGTTGGCCTTTACAGCATAAAAATGCTGTCGTCGTTCTCCACCCAGTCGGAGACGGGGATGGTGCGGTACTCGGTGGGGCTCTGGCGGATCACCACCCGGTCGATGCCGGCGTTGATGATCTGCCGCTTGCACATGGAGCAGCTCATGGCGTCAGACAGCAGCTCGCCCGTCTTGGCGTCCCGCCCCACCAGATAGATGGTGGCGCCGATCATGTCCCGCCGGGGGGCGGAGATGATGGCGTTGGCCTCGGCGTGGACGCTGCGGCAGAGCTCGTAGCGCTCGCCGGAGGGGATGTGCAGGCTCTCCCGCATGCAGTAGCCCAGATCGGAGCAGTTGCGGCGGCCCCGGGGCGCGCCGTTATAGCCGGTGGAGATGATCTCGTCGTTGCGCACGATGATGGCGCCGTACTTCCTTCTCAGGCAGGTGGAGCGCTCCAGAACGGAGTCGGCAATATCCAGATAGTAGTTCTGCTTGCTGGTGCGGTTATCCATAGCGGTACCCCCCGATATCGTTTTCGCCCCTATCATACCCCGGCGGCAGCGTTTCGTCAATCCTCTGGCGGTTTTTGTGGCCTTTCGGCGCGGGGCATGGTATAATACAGAAAAACTCCTGCGGAGGTTGGTCATGCATACAGAAAAACGCCCCATCTGGCTCCGCGCGCTGCTGACCGGGGGCTTTCTTGTTCTCTGCGCCGCCTGGCTGTTTATGGCCGTCGTCCTCTGGGACGGGGGCAGGCTCAGCTGGGGCTTCAAGCCGATCTGGCCGAAAACCGGAACCCTGCCCATCGTGCGGAATCTGCCCTCCGGTGCTTTCCTGGCGGATCTGCCCTCCCGCTTCCGGGACTGGGACGGGATGGCTGCCCTCCTCATCTATCTCTGCCTCTTCCCCCTGCCCTGCTGGGCCTTTGCGCTGACCGCCCTGCTGCCGGACACCCTGCGCCGCTTCTTTCCCGGAAACAGGAGGCTGCTGCTCGGCTATGGGATCGTCGCCGCTCTGGGCGTCGTCTTCGGCCTTCTCTGCACGCTGGCCGGCTGCACCACGCTGCTGCGGGGGCTCCTCTCCTTCTCCGCGGAGCAGCGCCTTGCCCGCATTCACATGCTGCTGATCCCCATCAGCGGCGCTCTCGCGGTGCTGGGCTGGCTGCTGCCCTGCGCCATTCACCGGCTGCTGAAGCTGCGCGGAGGACGGGCCCTGCTGCGGGAGGCGGGCGGCGGAGCGCGCCGGGCCGGACTGTGCTTCGCCTGCGCCTTCGCGGTCACGGCGGCCTCCTGCCTGCTGCTGGCCGCCATCAAGCCCCTGGCGCCTCAGGCGGTGCGCTTTGTGGATGGCTTTTGCGCAAATAACGCCGTCTATGACACAGAGGCTTTCGTCTCCGTCTGCATGGCGCCGCTGATGGAGGAGCTGGCCTTCCGGGGTCTCATCCAGCGGGGGCTGCGGAAGAATCTGTCCGCCTGGGCGGCCGTCGTGCTCACGTCGGTGTTCTTCGGTCTCTGGCACCGGAACACCGGGCAGTTTGTCTACGCCTTCCTCTTTGCGCTGATGGTGGGCGCGATCTATGAGGCCACAGGGAAGCTGCGCTACACCTGGCTGTGCCACATGCTGATGAACCTCTTCGCCATCATGGGCTACTCGGATTCCGCCCGGGCGCTGCTGGGGAAGCTGCACTTCTTCCCCTGGCTGCGCAAGCTCCTGCTGGGTCTGCCCGCCTGGGCGGCGGCGCCGCTGCTGCTGCTGGTTGTGGCGGGGATCGCGCTGCTGGTGCGGCTGATGCGGGCAAAAAGTGCGCCGAAAGAAAGCTTTTCCCAAGAACAGTAGATTTTTTCCGTGCGCTGTGTTATATTGAGGATATGAATCGAAATTATCAGAAGGAACTGGACCGTATCATCCAGAAGCGGGGCAAAAAAGTGCCCCGGGTGCTGCTGCACGCCTGCTGCGGCGTGTGCTCCAGCGCGGTGCTGGAGTATCTGACCCAGTATTTTGACGTGACGGTGCTGTGGTATAACCCCAACCTCTATCCCCAGGCGGAGTTTGACCGGCGATTCAAGGCGCTGGTGGAGATCATCGAAAAGATGGGTCTGGCCGACCGGGTCAGCGTCCTGGCCGAGCCCTGGAAGCACGAGGACTACGACAAGCGCGTTGCCGGCCTGGAGCAGGAGCCGGAGGGCGGCGCCCGATGCACGGAGTGCTTCCGCCTGCGCCTCATCGAGACGGCGCGGCTCGCCAAGCACTACGGCTACGACTATTTCTGCACCACGCTGACCCTCTCCCGCCACAAGGACGAAAAGCGCATCAATGACCTGGGGGAGGAGATCGCCCGGGCAACCGGCGTTTCCTGGCTCCCCTCGGACTTCAAGAAGCAGGGGCGGGAGATGCGCTCCCGGGACCTGGCCAACGAGCACGGCATTTATCAGCAGCTCTACTGCGGCTGCGAATTCTCCCTGCACAAGCGGGAGGAAAAGGGAGACGTGTGAAACAACCCTCCCTCAGCGCCGCGCCCGAAAAAAGAACAGAAGACCCCGTAGGGACGAGCACCGCTCGTCCGTAAAGCTCCCCTGACAGGGGAGCCTACAAGGAAAGGAAACCCCTCAGTCTGTCGCCTTGCGTGAGACGGTGACAGACAGCTCCCCTTAGGCAGGGGAGCCTACAAGGAAAGGAGAATGGAAATGCGCGTTCGGAAAGCCATTATCCCCGCGGCGGGTCTGGGGACCCGTCTGCTGCCCAACACCAAGTCGATCCCCAAGGAGATGCTGCCCCTGGTGGACAAGCCTGTGATCCAGTACATCGTGGAGGAGGCCGTGGCCGCCGGCGTGGAGCAGATCCTCATCATCACCAACCGGGGCAAGAACCCCATTGAGGACTACTTTGACTACGCCCCCGACCTGGAGGATCGGCTGATCCACGACGGGAAGCGCAGCGAGGCCCGCATCGTGCGGGAGGTAGCCGACATGGCGGACGTGTTCTTCCTGCGGCAGAAGGAGACCAAGGGTCTGGGCCACGCCATATGGCGGGCCAAGAGCTTTGTGGGCAACGAGCCCTTCGGCGTGCTGCTGGGGGACGATATCATGCTCTCGGAAAAGCCGGTGCTCAAGCAGCTGGTGGAGGCCGCCGAGGCCAACTCCTGCAGCGCCATCGCCGTGCGGGAGGTGCCGGACGAGCTGATCGTGAAGTACTCCTCCGTGAAGCTGGAGGAGAAGCTGGGCGACCGGGTGTATCGCATCAGCGATATGAACGAGAAGCCCACCTTGGCCGAAAAGCTCTCCCAATACGCCATCCTGGGCCGCTATGTGCTGACGCCCGGCATTTTCGACATTCTGGAGCACACCGCCCCCGGCCGCAACAACGAGATCCAGCTCACTGACGGCATGAAGGAGCTGGTGCGCCACGAGCCCATGTGCGCCGTGGACTTTGAGGGCCGCCGCTACGACACCGGAAACCTGAAGGGCTATCTGGAGTCCATCATCGACTTCGCCCTAAAAAACGAGGAGGCCGGCCCCTGGCTGAGGCAGTTCATCCTCGACAAGGCGGAGCTGCTGCGTCGGCAGTTTTGAGTTTTGAGTCTTGAGTTTTGAGAAAACCGCCTGCGGGGCAAGAGCCCGCAGGCGGTTTGTTTATCCGGGAAGGGCTCACTTCTTCCAGAGCTTGCCGGTGACTTTGAAGAGCATCGGATACACGCCCACCGCCGCGAAGATCACCACGGCGTAGCGAATCGTCCGGATCAGGTGCGCGGTCAGATCGCCCGCTTCCAGCAGTTCCTTGGGGAAGGGCAGCTTCAGAACGATGTTGAGTCCGAAATAGACTGCGGCGCCGCCCAGGGTACGCAGAACACAGCGAAGGATGTTCCGCGTATTCTCAAACTGCACGAACTTCTCCTCAAAGGGCTCGGCCAGCACGAAGCCGACAAGCATGCCGAAGGAGGTGAAGTAATCGTTGCTGTCACAGTAGAAGAAGCCGGGCACCGTCGAGAGCAGCAGTACCGCATAGAACAGCCAGCGGTTTTTGATCTTTTTCCGCAGCCAGGGCACCAGAAGCACCACCGCCGCGCCCAGCAGCCAGCCGCAGAGCACGTCTGTGGGATAATGGGCGCCCACGAAGACCCGGGAGAAGCCCACCAGCAGCGGCAGCAAAATAGCCAGGGCCCAGAAAAGGCGGTTTTTCTTCTCATGGGCGGCCAGAGAACCGTAGGCCGCCACAGCGCTGGTGGAATGCCCGCTGGGGAACGAGTAGCCCTGGGCGGTCACGTCCATGATGTCCGCCTCCGGGTCGATGGGGCGCAGCAGCTCCACCTTGTAGCCCGGGACAAAATAGGGCCGCAGGCGCAGAAACACATTTTTGATCATGGGGTTCCAGACATTGGCCATCAGCACGTTCAGGCCAAGGTACTTGCCGAATTCCTTGTTGAGCCCCCAATAGAGAAAGCCCATGACGGCCACCAGCAAAAGCTGTTCGCCGAAAGCCGAGAGATTGGACAGCAGCCAGAAGCCGAAGCCGCTGCTGCCGATGCGGGCCTGCAGCCATTCCATCAGCTGCAGCTCCCAGTCGTAATAGAAGATGCTGCCTGCTACATCTGCCATGTGGATGCCTCCTTTTTTCCTGCGGCGTTCGGGGCAGGCCGTTGGCGCTTCCCCCGGCGCCTCTCTTCTGCTTGATTGTATCCCACTTTCCGCCTTCTTGCAAGCGATAATTGCCACTGGGGCAGACCTCGTTGACAAGCCCCCCTCCCTGTGCTATCCTTTTTTTGATTTTCTGCCTCACACAGGAGGATCTTCTTATGCAAAAACGTTTCCTGTCTCTCTTTCTGGCCCTGGTTCTTCTGCTCGCTCTGGCGCCCTGCGCCTTCGCGGAGGACAGCATCTCCGACGAGCAGGAGCTGCTGCGCTTCCTCGCCGCGCAGAAAAAGGACGGGGCGGAGGAATTTGAATTTACCTGCGACAAGGCCTTTTTCGACCGGCTCCTGGCGGACAGCGCCAGTCTGCTGAGCATTCTGGAGATCAAGGCTGGCATCGGCGACGCCCGGGTCCGGTACAGCGAGCAGGGCTGTCTGATCCGCATGTCCCGGGTCGAGTACAGTGACGCCCCCTGGGCGGAGTGCCGCAGCGAAAAGGACGCCGGCCTTGCCGTGCAGAGGATTCTGCGCACCCGGCCCACGCCCACAGGCTTCCATCTGCTGTGCAGCCCGGAGCTGGCCCGGAGCCTGGCCAATAGCGCCAATCTGCGCAACTACGCCGCCCAGGCAGGCTACAGTCTCCAGTTCCAGTATTACACCAGCGGCGTCATCGAGGCGACCAGCGTCAAGCCCTTTACCGGCGCTTACGCCCCGGTGGAGGACGTGGCGCAATTTGACGCCGCCATCGAGGCCTTTGCGGAGCAGGAGCTGGACGAGTTCTACATCGTCTTTGACCCAGCCTTCTATCAGAAGCTGGCGGAGGACGAGGAGCAGCGCAATCTTCTCCACGCCACCAGCATGCTGGATCGCTATTCCTACGCCTCCGAGCCCATCCCCGGGATGCTGCACTACTACCGGGTCAGCTACACCCAGGATCCCTGTCTGGTCTGCCGCAGCGAGGCGGACGTGACCGCGGCCATCGCCCACATGGGCTCCCTGGGCATCAAGGACTTCCGCCTGTACCTGGCAAGCGAAGAGCTGCGGGAGCTGATGATGGACAAGCCCCTTGCCTATATCCACGAGCTGGAGGCCAAAGGCGGCCTGATCACCGCCAGCATGTACCACAACAACAACGTCGTCTACTATATGGGCGCCGACATCGCGGCGGACGCGGTGTCCCTCGCCTCGACGGAGGAGGCGCTGGCCTATCTGGAGGAGCAGGCCGAGGCCGGCGCCGCGGAGATCACCCTCTTCTGCGCGCCGGAGCTCTATGAGAAGCTGCTGGGCAAGCTGGGTGAGCCCGCTATCTCCCGGGACGGCATGGATCCCATCTATGACCTGGTGGCCCAGGCGGGCATTTTCGACTATGAGCTCTCCGCCAGCCGCGCCACCGGCGCCATCATCCTCTCCGTCAAGGCCTACTACCCCGGGCGGGAGATCCTGCGGGCGGTGGCAAACGGAACGGAGGCAGAGCTGCCGGAGCGCCTGCAGGAGACCCTGGAGGCCGCGCAGAAGCTGGCGGAGGACTGCAGGAGCGAGGATCCTCTGGAGACCGCCCGGAAGATCCACGACGCCCTGTGCGCCGGCGTCGTCTATGCCGACGAGGAGGAGACCGACGAGGACGACACCGCCGTCGGCGCGCTTTTAAACGGCAGGGCCAACTGCGACGGCTACTCCGACGCCTTTTACCTGGTGGGCACGCTGGCCGGGCTGGAGGTACGCTATCAGCACGGCGACAGCCGGGTCAAGGGCGCGGGCATCGTCACCTTCGGCGACACCGTGACCCACATGTGGAACCTGCTGCTGATCGACGGCAGCTGGCGCATGGTGGACGTGACCTGGGACGACGACGAGGGCCGCGGCCCGGACTACACCTGGTTCAACCTGGGCTATGACCGGGCCAGCCGCAGCCACGTCTGGAACGAGGAGATGACGGTGGAGCTGCTGGCGGAGACCGATCTGGACGCCCGGCCGGAAAACGAATTTTCCGTGCGCAGCGCCCGGGAGATGGAGGCCGCGGTGGACGAGGCGCTGCAGCAGGGCTATCAGAGCTTCAGTCTGATCTTCGACGGCGAGGGCTACGCCGATTATGAGGCCGCGCTGGAGCGGATCAGCCAAGGCGTCTCCGGCGCCTATCAGTACGCCTGGGGCGCAGAACTGCGCCAGCTGCGGGTCTACCTGGAATAAGACCTCCCTTAAGATCGACCGGCGCCGTGTAAGATCGACCGGCGCCGTGACTTCTGTCACGGCGCCGGACAGACTGTAGACAAAGTCGGTATTCTGTCATCGCGAACCAGTGACCGATGTCACTGGTGTGGCGATCCGTATCCTAAAAGCCTTGAAAATACAACTTTTTTGAAGAAGAACGGATTGCCAC
>ONPF01000030.1 GCA_900319635.1 uncultured Eubacteriales bacterium
ATCGTCTTTGTGATGTGATCAACGCCCTCTCCGCTGACGTCATTCGCAGCGTCACCGGACGCGATTGGATAATCCGTTGTTTTAATTAGAGTTTAGTATGAAAAGGCGATTCCGGGGGTTCCTCCTGACCGTTACACCGCTCTTTCAAAGCTATCTCATCGCGCTTGCGGCCTTTGTCTTTGTTGTGCTGCCGGTTGCGCTCGTCATCATCAATCTGAAGCGGCTCGGCTGGCTCTGGCTCCCGCTGTTTATCACCTATTGGCTGCTTTTGAGCGTGGTGTACCGGCTGATCATTCTCCATCGGGAAAAGCGGGAGGAGCGTTTCCTCTATGGCGACGAGCTGTATTTCCAGCTCTATCCCCGTGATTGGCGGAGAGAGGAGCGCAAAATGCAGCGCAAGGCCAGGAGAGAAGAGAAGCGCGCCCTGCGCTGAGACAAGAGATCGCCCGAGAGAAGGAGGACGAGAGCATGAGAACAAAGCGCTTTGTGATCTGCCTGTGCGCGGTGCTTCTGCTGCTTGCCGCCTTTCCGGTGCAGGCCCACGCCGTCTTCGGCACCGGCGGAGAAGCCTACCGCGTGCCCACCATCACGGTGCTGGCCTATCACGCGCCGGAGGATCTGGAGATCCGGGTGGAGGTCGTGAAGAAAGGGGAGCGCTTCCCCGCGGACACGCTGCGTACCAGACGGCTCTGGGAGCAGAGCTTCTACCTGTACCGGGAGGACGTGTTCAAGGGCAGCAGCTTCAAGGGCAATGACGCGGACTTCGCCGGGGCGGTGCTGATCTGCACGGCCGGCGGGGAGGAGCACCGGGTGCCCATCATGAAGGACTGCCTGACGGTGGGCGGTCACCAGGACGTGATGACCCTGGACTGCCGGAGCTGGACGCTGAGCCCGGGGCTGCCCTCCTGGCGCACACCGCTGCTCGTGGCGATCCGGGTGCTGCTGGTGCTGATCGTGAAGGCGCTGCTCTTCCTCGTGATGGGCTATCGGGAGGGGCGCAGCTGGCTGTGCATGCTGGGCGTGACCCTGGCGACCCAGATCCCGATGAATCTGATCCTGAACCACTGGCTCTGGGTGAATGAAACCAACTGGAACTCGATTATTTTCGTGGGCCTGATGTTCATGTGCTGGCTCGCCATCGTGTTTGCGGAGACCATGCTGCTGGCGCTTCTGGTGCAGGAGCACGACAGGAACCGCACCGGGATCTTTGCGGGGATCGGCACCCCGCTCAGCATCGCTACCCTGGTGTCTGCGCTGATCTGGCTCCCGGTGTGAGAACAGAGGCGCCCGCCCCGCGTCCCCGCCGTAGGGGCCGGCGTCCTCGACGGCCCGTTGGTCGGACTTCTGCCTATGTCCCCCGGGCGACCGCAGGTCGCCCCTACGCGGCAAACCTCCCCCCGCACCCCGTATGGGCGGCCTTTGGCCGCCCGCCTGTCGGACATTCGACGGGGGCCGCGGGACGTCCGGGAGGCCGTCCCCTACGGGTATACGGTGTTCCGCAAAGCGGAACGAATGATCATTCGTCGCCGAAGGCGACACCTTCATTATTCATTTTGCATTTTTCATTTCTCCCCCGTCCCCGTCACCGCCGTACCCGTTGTAGGGGCAATCCGGACACAGAAAAGAGGATAGAAGCCATGAAAATCAAACGCTTTCTGATCGCGCTGTATGCCTTTCTGCTGCTGTTTGCCATTTTCCCGGCGGAGGCCTTCGCCTACGGCGCCAGCACCTACCATCCGCCCGCCATCACCGTTGTGACCTATAACGCCCCTGACGATCTGGAGATCCAGATCGAGGTGCAGAAGAACGGGGAGCGCTTTCCCGTGCAGACCGAGTGTACCCGGCGTGCCTGGGAGCTGAGCTTCCAGCTCTACCGGGAGGGGATTTTCCGCTCCAACACCTTCTGGGGCAATGAAAAGGACTTTGCCGGTGCGGTGCTGCTCTGCCAAACCGGCGGTGAGGAGCATCGGGTGCCCATTCCCCAGGAATTTCTGACCCCCGGCGGCAACAGGGACATCATGACCCTGGACTGCCATAGCTGGACGCTTCGCTCCGGGCTGCCCGCCTGGCGCGGGCCGGTGACCCTGGCGGTGCGGCTGCTGCTGATCCTGGCGGTGAAGGCGCTGCTGTTCCGCTTGATGAACTATAAGCAGCTGCGCAGCTGGCTGTGCTTTTTGGGCGTGAATCTGGCGACCCAGCTTCCGGTGAATCTGAGCCTGTACAACATGATGTGGGTGGACGACATGAACCTGTATTCGGCGATTTTTGTCGGCCTGCTGCTGGCGCTGCTGGCGGAGATCCTGCTGCTGGTGATCCTGGTGCAGGAGAACAGCAAAAACCGCACAGCCACCTACGCCACCACCGCAAATCTCCTCGGCGTGGGCGCCTTTCTTGCGGCGCTGACCTGGCTGCCGGTGTGAGGAGCTGATAGAAACAGATGAAAAACAAACGCTTTCTGATCGCGCTGTACGCTGTGATGCTGCTGTTGGCGATTTTCCCCGTCCGGGCGGAGGCGCTGGCCCGCGGCACCTACCATCCGCCTGCCCTGACCATTGTGGTCTACGGCGCCCCCGCGGATCTGGGGCTGCAGGTGGAGATGGAATATAAAGGGGAGCGCTTCCCCGTGTCCATGGAGAAGGAGACGCGCCTGTGGGAGACCCAGTACCGCCTGTTCCGGGAGGGCTCCTTCCGGAAGACCGCCTGGTTCGGCAGCGACAAGGATTTCAAGGACGCGGTGCTGCTGATCCACAGCGGCGGAGAAGAGCGCCGCATTCCCATCTCCCAGGAGCTGCTGACCCCCGGCTCCCAGGAGGAGTATATGACCCTCTATGCCCGCAGCGGAAGCCTGAAGGGCGGCCTGCCCGTCTGGCGTGAGCCGGCGATGTTCTGCCTGCGGATGCTGCTTTTGCTGGCGGTGAAGGGGCTGATCTTCTTCCTGATGGACTATCGGCTGCGCCGCAGCTGGCTGATGCTGCTGGCGGTGGAGCTGCCGGTGCAGGGACTTTTGAACTGGATCATCTCCGGCTGGCTCAACGTGGATCTGGAAAACGCCATGCCGCTCTTTGTGCTGGGCCTGCTGCTGGCCTTCCTGGCGGAGTTGGTGGCGCTGATGCTGCTCGTCAATGAGAGGACCCGGAACAAGACCGTCTCCTACGCCACCACGGCAAACCTGCTGGGGAGCCTCATGTATTTCGGGATGCTGTCCTACCTGCCAATCTGACCGCTGAACTGAACAGAAAATGACCGTTTTGCCCGCGCTGCGCTCTCCCGGGAGCGCGCCGCGGGCGGACTTTTTCCCCTTGCCCCGTGCTTTCGGCAGCTTTTTTGTAAAAAAGTGCTTGCCATTCTCATGGGTCGTAGTGTATAATAATTTGGACTGTTTCTATAGCAAACACAGTAGTCATATATATATTTTTCAGAGAGGAAGCAACACATGGAAACGAAAAACATTCGCAACATCGCCCTCCTGGGCCACGGCAACAGCGGCAAGACCAGTCTGGCCGAGAGCATGCTCTTTGTAACCGGCGCCAGAGATCGCCAGGGCAAGGTCACCGACGGCAACACCGCCTGCGACTACGACGCCGAAGAGATCAAGCGCCAGATCACCATCGCCGCCTCCGTCGCCCCCATCAGCTTCGGCGGCAAGAAGATCAACGTCCTGGACTGCCCGGGCTACTTTGACTTCGTGGGCGAGACCCTGTGCGCCCTGCGCGCGGTGGAAGCCGGCGCCATCCTGGTCACCGCCAAGGACGGCATCTCCGTCGGCGCCGAGCGTATGTGGAAGGCCACCAAGGCCGCGAACCTGCCCACCCTGTTCGTCATCTCCAAGACCGATGAGGAGCACGGCGACTTCTTCGCCGTGGTGGACGCGCTGCGCGAGAAGTACGGCAGCATCGTCGCCCCCGTCACCATCCCCTGCTCCGACGGCACCGGCGTCATCGACCTGGTGAAGAACGTGGCTTACGTCACCAAGGGCGGCAAGACCAGCAAGGTCGCTGTTCCCGCTGCCGACGCCGGCCATGTGGAAGACCTGCGTATGGAGCTGATGGAGACCGCCGCCGGCGCCACCGAAGAGCTGATGGAGAAGTTCTTCGAGGAGATGGAGCTGAGCGAGGAGGACATGATCGCCGGCATCAAGGCGGGCGTCGCCAGCCGTGACGTGATCCCCGTGTTCGCCTCCGCCGCCATGCAGAACATCGGCACCGAGGCTCTCCTGCAGGGCATCGCCGATTACGTTCCCGATCCCTCCGAGGCTGAGGGCATCGATCCTAACGGTCTCACCCAGGGCTTCGTGTTCAAGACCGTGTCCGACCAGTTCGGCAAGTACAGCTTTGTCAAGGTCATGAAGGGCAACATCACCTCCGATATGTCCCTGCGCAACCTCCGCGCCTCCAGCACCGATAAGCTGGGCCGCCTCTACACCGCCACCGGCAAGGCCATGGCCGAGGTCAAGGACGCCTGCTGCGGCGACATCGTTGCCATCGGCAAGATGGATTGGAAGACCGGCGACACCGTGTGCGATCCCAAGCTGGACGAGGAGCTGCCCGCCGTCGAGATGCCCGAGCCCTGCTACTCCATGGCCATCTCCCCCAAGACCAAGGGTCAGGACGACAAGGTCGCTACCGGCCTTGCCCGTCTGAACGAGGAAGACATCTCCTTCACGCTGGTGAACAACGCCGAGACCCACCAGATGGTCATCTCCGGCCAGGGCGACATCCAGGTGGACGTGCTCTGCGCCAAGCTGAAGAGCCGCTTCGGCGTGGAGACCGAGCTCAAGCCCGCCCGCGTGGCCTACCGCGAGAAGATCAAGGGCAAGGTGGAGGCTCACGGCCGTCACAAGAAGCAGTCCGGCGGTTCCGGCCAGTTCGGTGACGTGTGGATCCGCTTCGAGCCCCAGGAGGAGCAGGACGACATGATCTTTGCCGAGGAGGTCTTCGGCGGCTCCGTTCCCAAAAACTTCTTCCCCTCCGTGGAAAAGGGTCTGCGCAACGCGGTGCAGAAGGGCGTTCTGGCGGGCTACCCGCTGGTCGGCCTGAAGGCCACCCTGTACGATGGCTCCTACCACCCCGTGGACTCCAACGATATGGCCTTCCAGACCGCTGCCCGTCTGGCCTACCAGGACGGCATCCCCAAGGCCAAGCCCACCATTCTGGAGCCCATTGGCCTGCTGAAGGTCACCATTCCCGATGAGAACCTGGGCGACATCATGTCGGACATCAGCTCCAAGCGCCGCGGCACCGTGCTGGGCATGAACGCCGAGGACGGCATGCAGACCGTGGAGGCTGAGGTTCCCATGGCCGAGATGGGTTCCTACACCATCGACCTGCGCTCCATGACCCAGGGCCGCGGTTCCTTCACCTGCAAGTTCGTGCGTTACGAGGAAGCCCCCGGCAACGTGCAGCAGAAGGTCATCGAGGAAGCCAAGGCGCTGGCCGAGGCCGAATAATTCCAGAATCCACCACACGGCGGCTCGCTACCGGGTCGCCGTGTGGGCTAAAAAAGTGAAAAGAGAAAAGTGAAAAGTGAAAAGATATGGTGTCGCCTGCGGCGACGGATTTGAAATCGTCCGCGAAGCGGACACCGCAACTTTTCACTCTTCTCTGTTCACTCTTCACTTCTAAAAGGGTGATACCATGAAACGCAATCTGTCCTCCATGAAAAATATAGGCTGGGCGCTGGCGATTCTGCTGTGCCTGCTGGTATTGTTCGTGGCGCTCATCATCGCCGCGGTGCTGCCCGGCCCCGCCGAGATAGAACGGGGCGGCGTCCAGCTCAACGAGCTGGACAGCAAGCCAGCGCAGCAGGGAGAAGCTGCGGCGCCGGAAGAAACCCTTGGCGAGCTGCGCACCGTTCCGGAGACCACGGACGCCGGCCAGGGTTATCTGGACGGCACCACCTTCCTGGTAGACAGCAGCGCCATCGGGCTCAGAGACTATGCCCTGCTCTCCGGCGGCACCGCCACCACCCAGGTCTGGGGCAGCACAGCGGGGAACATCCCCTCCGGGAACCTGGCCGACTGCCGCATCCGCTATCAGGCGGAGGGCGTGGAGATCAGCCCCATGGAGGCTGCCTCCAAAGCCAGACCCGCGCGGCTCGTGATCATCCTGGGCTCGGACGGGCTGGACAGCGTGGATGAAAACACCTTCGTCGAGGGCTATGTGAGCCTCATCAAGGGCATCCAGGCTGCGAGCCCGGAGACGGTGATCGTCGTCTGCTCTCTGAGCTCTGTCACCACCTCCTATTCCGGCGTTGACAATGTGGATGCCAACACCATGCGGACGGTCAACAATTGGATCCAGATCGTGTGTATGCGCACAGGCGTCTATTACTGCGACGCCGGCTCCGCGGTGAACGATCGGGCCGGCTGGCTGGATGCGGATTACGCCGCCTCCAACGGCAAGGCGCTGAACACCGCCGGCCTCCAGAAGCTGCTGGAGTACCTGCGCATCCACGCCGTGGGCTGATGCTGAAAAACGCAAAAAAACTCCCGCGCCATATGGCGCGGGAGTTTTTTGCGTCAGCTCGGAAGCTACAGCCGCAGGAAGATGCTCACCAGCCCCACGGGCAGAGCCCAGAGCACCAGGAACAGCAGCAAGAAGCCGCTGGCCACCGTGCCCACGGAGAGGAGCCGGAAGAAGCAGACAAACACACCCAGCACCGCCGCCAGGATCGTCAGCAGCAGATTGATGCGGGTGGCCATGTAGACGCTGCGGCCGGTGTCCGCCATGTTGGACAGGGGGCCGAGCCCCTCCCGGCAGACCACGGCGGCCAGCTTGCTGTCCTCCGAGGGCTTGGCCTCGGAGATGGCGAAGCGATCCACATAGGGCGGGAAATCGTAGCCGTCGGTGGCCACATCAAAGCAGTCGGACAGCATCTCCGGCGTCACCAGGAAGTCCCGGATGGCGAAGATGGGGTGCCGGTTGGAGCGGATCAGGCCCACCAGCGCCTTGCGCACCTGGGGCTGCCCCTCGTACTTCATGTTGAAAATACCGCAGAGGATGCCGTCCACCGCCAGCAGCACCGTGGTCTTGCCCACCAGCCGGTAGGGCACGCGCACGTTCATCAGCCGCATCAGATCGAGACCGCCGCAGAGGATGACGCTGCCGTCGATGACGCCCTTCATGCCGCCGCCGGAGAGATACTCAAAGCCCTCCACCCGGCGCATGGGGCAGCCGTTTTTCTCCATCAGCTCCGCAAAGCAGGGCGCCAGATCCGAGCCGGAGGCGCAGACCATGGTGCCGGCGTAGGAGATGATGGTCTCCGGCGCCATCTCCGCGAAGATGCGCACCGTGTCGATGACCACGCTGCCCTCGGGGAAGAGATCCCGGTCGGTGACGATCAGGTTGTCGCTGGTGCCGATGTCGCAGACGCCGGACCAGCCGGCGATGGCGGCGCCGCTGTGGAAGATCCGCAGGGAGCCGAAGAGATAGGGCAGCGCAAAGGCCAGCAGCGCCGTGAGGGGCACCGCGGGGCAGAGCAGCACGGACAGGATGTACAGAAATTCGCCGAAGGCGTGCTTGGCGATGGCCACGATCAGCGCCAGCAGCAGCGCCGCCGCCGCCAGCAGCGGCGAGAGGCGGGTGAAGGCGGTCTCGTCCGGGGCGGCCTCCTCGGTGCGCCTCACGAAGCCCTTGGGCGGGCGCAGGGACTTGAGCAGGGTCAGGCCGCTGCCCTTCACGTCCCGCTCGGCGGTGACGCCGTAGCAGCGCTTGCCGATGGCGGGCACCCGCAGCGCCTTGCGCAGCGCCCGGGCGCTGACCAGGGAGCTCAGCAGGACCCCCAGGAAGGAGGCGCTGGAGATGAGGCACAGGGGCATGTGGGGCGTGCTCAGCACGCCAAGGGTCACGGCCAGCGCATCGAGGCTTGTGAGCACACAGCAGAGAACTGCCAGGGAATCCGCGCCGAAGCGGCCCCGGGCCAGGTTCACCGCAGCGCCGGTGACCACGTCCAGCCCCAGCAGCAGGATGGTGAGCTGGATGGCCAGCACCATGCCGGCGGCCACCTGCACCGAGCGCAGCGCGCCGGAGACGGGCAGACCCAGAGCGATCCAGGCCATCACCAGCAGCAGCACCAGCCCGATGCGCAGGCGCATCCGCAGGCTCAGCACAAAGGAGCCGTAGTACTTGGAGGCGGCGGCGGGGGAGACCTCAGGCCCCAGATCCTCGTCCTCGTCCTCCATGGTGCCGGCGGCATCGCTGCTCTTGCTGCGCCGCACGCCCAGCAGGCGCACCAGCAGTCCGGACACCATGCCGGACAGATACTGCCCAAAGCTGGGGAAGGCGCCGGCGTCCTCCGCCTCCTCCCCCTCCTCGGGGCTGTAGTCCTTGTCGGGGGCGTATTCGGGGCGCTTCCGGTCGTCATAGCCCTCGGCGCTCTCGTCACTCTCGGCGCTCTCACGCTTGGGAGCGGCCTTTTTCGCCTTGCCGAAGAGGGGCTTCTTCTCCACCGGCTTCTCCGGCAGCTCTTCCTCCCCGGCGACCCAGTGGAAACCCACGTTCTCCGCAGCCTTGGGGGGCACATAGCCCTCCTCGGGACTCAGATCCAGCTCCTTGTCCCCGAAGACCATAGCGCTCTTGCGCTCCCCGCTCAGATTGAAGCGGGGATCCACCTCTTCGCTGGGGATCTCAAAGCTCCGGGCGGCCCGACGGGGCACATAGCTCTGGGGCTCGGCGCGGGAGGGTTCCACGGCAGCCGCGGGCTGCGGCGGCGCGGGATCCTGCCCCAGCAGCCGGCGCAGGGTCTCGCCCCACTCGGCATCCTCCACGCTGGGCATGGCAGAGGCCTTTTCGGGTGCTTTTTCAGCAGGCTTGGGGGCTGGGGCGGGCTTTGCGCGCTCCCTTGCAGCGCGCTCAGAGCGGCGCAGGGAGGGACGGCTCGGATCCTTCGCCCCCTCGCTCTCACTGCGAAGGGAGCCGCTGCGCATCTGGCGCAGCAGATCCTGCGCCTCCGCCTCCATGCGGGAGACGTTCCCCCTGGGCGCGGCGGGCTTTACCGCCGCGGGGGGCGCTTCCGGCGCCGCCGCGGGCGCCTCAGTCTCCGCCGCTGCATCTTCCGCGGCGCGCTCCGCGCCGATGGCGGAGGCGGCGGCAGGCAGGGCGGCAAATATGTCGTTGTATTCTGCTAAGATTTCATCTACGGACATGGTGCCGAACTCAACATCCTCATCTTTAATCTCTTTGGGCTGCGCGGGTTCAACAGGGCGGGCTTCCCGCGCCGGGCGGCGCGGGGCGGGGGCGGCCTCCGGCGCGGGGCTCGAAGGCGCGTTATGCGCCGGGCGGCGGAGAAAGCCGAACAGGGCGGCGGGCTCCGCCGGGTCCACAGGCGCCGGCGGCGCGGGCCGGGGCTCCTGCGGAGGCGCTTCAAAGGTTTCGATCGGGGGCGCCTCCTGTGCGGGGCGCTCCTTTCCGTCGCCGCGGCGGTTTTTCCGCGGCTCCCGGCTGCGGGAGGCACGGCGTGTCTCCGGCTTTTCCGCGTCCCCGGCCGCGCTGCGGCGGGGGGCGGGAGTGCGCTCGGCCTCGCCGCGCTGACGGCGGCCGGGCTTATTTGCTGCGGCCGAGGGGGCCGCGCCGGTAGGGGGGACGGCTGTGTCCTCCTCTCTCCTGCGGGCGGCTTCCCGGCGGGAGCGGGGAGCGTCCTCCCGGGGCGCGGGCGTCTCCTCCTCCGAATAACTGGCCCAGAACTCCGACAGAATGTCGGAAACGGACATCTCCATGGGCTCCTGCGGTGCGGGCGCGGGCTCGGCAAGGGGCGCGGGCGCGGGCTTTGCGCGCTCCGCCTTCCGCGGCGCGCTCTCCGCCTGCGCGGGGCGCTCCTCCCGCCGCCGGGGCGCGGGGCGGGTCTTCTCCCTGCGGGCATTCTCCTCCTGCTCCCGGCGGGCGCGGCGGGATACCGGCTCCGCCGGTGCGGGGCCTTCGTCCTCGGTGAAGCCGGCCCAGTAGTCGGACAAAATGGCGTCCACGGACAGGCCGTTCAGCTCCGACTCCGGAATGTGGATCTCCGGCTCTGCCGGCGCGGGCTCTGCGGGGATCGGCCTTGCGGGCTCGGGCTCCGGCTCCTCCACGATGCGCACGGGGGCGTTTTTCTTCTTTTCCTCGCCCCAGACGAGCTCTTCAAAGCTGGGCAGCTCCCGTGCCTCCTCCGGCGCGGGCGCGGCTTTCTCTCGCCGGGGGGCGGCCTTCTTCCCCCGGCCGAAGCGCGACAGGAGACCCGCGACAAAAGCGCCCGGCGTGGGGCGCGCCGCAGGCGCCTCCTCATCCTCGTCCTCCTCTGGCGCGGGCTCCGGCTCCGGCGGCAGGGGCTTTTCGCCCCAGCGGGCGGCAAGCCGCTCCTGCTCCCGGGCGCGATCCCGCCGCGGCTGGTAGATGCGCACGCCCTCCTCTTCCTCGGGCTCCGCCTGCAGAGAGGAGAGAGAGGAGGCGGACAGGCTGCGCCGCGTGGGAGCGGGGGCCTCCTCCGGCGCAAAGGCGTCCTGCGCCCGGTAATCCGCGAGAATGTCCCGGACGGAAAAGCCCGGGGACTCGCTGCTTTCTTCCTGATTCAAGGGGATCTGACTTCTCATACTATCCCTCTGCTTCCTATCAATCGCTTTACAGGCTGCGCTGACGCAGAATCTCGTACAGGGTGATGGCGGCGGCCGCGCTGGCGTTCAGGGAGCTGACGCGCCCGCGCATGGGCAGGCTCACGATGAAATCGCAGCTCTCCCGTACCAGGCGCCCCATCCCGTCTCCCTCGGAGCCGATGACCAGGGCGATGGGGCCGGAGAAATCGGTGTGCCACAGATCCTTTTCCCCGTCGGCGGCGGTGCCGTAGATCCAGACGCCCCGCTTTTTCAGCTCCTGCAGGGCGGCGGGGATGTTGGGCACCCGGGCGACGGCCATGTGCTCGGCGGCGCCGGCGCTGGCCTTGTCCACCACGGCGGTGAGCCCGGCGCTGCGGCGCTTGGGGATAATGACCCCGTGGACGCCCGCGCACTCGGACGAGCGGATGATGGCGCCCAGGTTATGCCCGTCGCTGATCTCATCGCAGACCACGAAGAAGGGCGGCTCGCCCCGCTCCTCGGCGATGGCGAAGAGATCCTCCACCGTGCAGTAGTCCCGCACGGCGCAGAGGGCGATGACGCCCTGGTGGGCGTGGGTCTGGCTCATAAAGTCCAGCTTGCGCCGGTCGCATTCCACCACCACGATGCCCTTGTCCCGGGCGGTGGAGGCGATGTGCCCCAGGGTCTTGTCCACCTCGCCCTTGCTGATATAGAGCTTGTCGATGGCGCGCCCGGCCCGCAGAGCCTCCTGCACGGCGTTGCGCCCCTCGATGATTTCGTTCTGGATCCCGCTTTCCTTCTCCATCGCATACGTCTCCAAATTAGTTTTATACTGATAAAGCATACCACAGCCGCCTGCAAAAAGGAAGTATTACTTTGCAAATTTACAAAATTTTATAGACTTTGCGGCGGGGAAAGGGTATGATACAGAGGAATGAAGAAAGGAAGCAACGGTGTCTCCGCCGCCCCGCCCGCTCTTCACTCTTCTCTTTTCACTTTTCACTTTCATTGAGGTGATTTCATGAAAGACCCCATGCGCCTGGTGGAGCGCTTTGCCTATAAGCACCCCCATTTCGGCATCCCTCACCTGATCCGCTATCTGGTGGGCGGCTGCGTGCTGTCCTGGATCCTGTGCATTTTGCTGGGCAACCTCACACTGCTCACGTACCTCACCTTTGACGCCCGGGCCATCCTCCACGGCCAGCTCTGGCGGCTGGTGACCTTCCTGTTCGTCAGCTTTGATTACAACCCTCTTCTGGCTCTGCTGACCTTTTATTTTTACTATTGGATGGGCACACTGCTGGAGCAGTATTGGGGCACTGTTCAGTTCAATCTTTACATTCTCCTGGGCTGGTTTTTCACAGTTCTCTTCGGCTTTCTGATGTACTTCATCACCGGGGATAAGATGGTCGGCATGACCGGGTATTTCCTGTTCATGTCCATGTTCTTCGCGGTGGCCACCCTGTTCCCGGACATGGAGGTGCTGCTGTTCATGATCCTGCCGGTGAAGATGAAGTGGCTGGCGCTGGTGGATCTGGGGCTGTTTGCCTACATGATCGTGAAGAACGTCTCTCAATTCCCGCTGAACCTGCTCCCGCTGGTAGCCATGCTGAACTACCTGGTCTTTTTTGGCGTGGAGCTTTGGAACCGGCGGCCCCGCAAGCCCAGCGACACCGTGGTAAACTTCCGCCGGGAGACCGCCCGCATCCGGCGGGAGGAGGAGCGCACCCGCCGGGAGCAGAAGGATCAGCTCTACCACCACAAGTGCTCGGTCTGCGGGCGGACGGACGCCAGCAATCCGGAGCTGGAGTTCCGCTACTGCTCCCGCTGCGCGGGCTACCACTGCTTCTGCCAGGAGCACATCAACAACCACATTCATTTTACGGAGTGAGCGCATCCCTCGCCCCGTACCCGCCAAAAAAAATGAAAAAAAGCAAAAATAATGCTTGACCTTGCCGCTCACTTGTGCTAATATAATCGGGCGGCAAGGCCAAGGGCTTTGCTTTTAGATACAGGAGGAGCTTTTTGAGAGCTTCCTTCTGAGTAGACCCGGGTGTAGCGCAGATGGTAGCGCGCTTGAATGGGGTTCAAGAGGCCGCTGGTTCAAATCCAGTCACTCGGACCAAGAAAAACCTCTGATTTCGTGAGAAATCAGAGGTTTTTCATCACTTTTAGATAAGTTTTGCGATTGCGGTTTTTCGTCGATGCGGAATAAAAGCGGAACGGTTTGCTGGATGAAAATATTCACTTCGCATCTCCGATGAGAAAAGTACGAACAAAACCAAGAAAAATCATCACACACTTTTTGTCAAATCATTCTGCAAAAAGTGTGTGATTTTCCTACCCTGTGTGGCGGATGATATGAGGAATGTTGGCACGCTCTAATTGAAATATCAAATGTACGACATGGAGGTATTGACGTGGGCGTTAGCCGCGACAATCATTTCGTCCCACAAATGTATCTAAGGAACTGGTGCATTTCCGGTAAGGAAAAACTGTTTGTCTATAGATTGCTTGTGCCCAATGAAAACATGCCAGTGTGGACAGAGTGTTCTGTAAAGAACACTGGTTTCCTAAAAAACCTGTATGTCAGGGTTGAAGACGATCAAGAGCTGGATGATTTTGAGACTGGCTTTAATGAATTATTTGAAGCTCCAGCCAAATCGGCTCTTGACAAAGCTATTTCTGGCAGCCGAATGACTCCTAATGATTGGAGTATCCTATCAGACTTTATTCTTGCACAATTCTTGAGGACACCATCTTTTTTCTTTGGCGTACAAGAGTGGGGAGTAAAGAATATTGAGTCTATTCTCCAATTGCAATTGGATCAGGTCGCAGAGATTATTAATGATGGACAACCTTTTCCTCCTACAAAAAGAAATCAAGATGCAATGCTTCTCCCCATCAAAATAGAATTAATACATGGAACAAATAAAGAAAGTCAGACGGAGCTTCAAGCATCTACTGTGGTTGGCAAAAATCTTTGGCTGTATGCCATTAAAACAATGACAGCGCCTGATTCTCCTGTGTTCCAACTGTTCCACAAAATGAAATGGAAGATTGTAACTGCCCCAGAAGGAATAACATGGCCAACATGTGATAATCCAGTCGCAATTGTCAATGTAAATACTGGCGATATTTGTACGATAGGTCAACGAGGACTTCTAGGAAACGATAGAATTGTGGTATTCCCCATTTCACCAAGAAAAGCAATAATAGGTACACAAATCCACGTTTTTGACCATCACTTTACTGCCGATTTGGATTTTTCTATGCGAATTAAGAGGGCAATCATAAACAATTCGTTTATGTTTATCTACAGCGACCACGATGATGACGATGTGATTAAAATGAAAAAACGCATTGTGGATCAGAGCGAGTACTTTAGGATTCAGACAGAGTTTTCTGAATGGTACAGCAAATATAAAACCAAAGAAGCGCAGTTTCTAGGAAAGAAAAGAATCGCTACCTCGCCGTGAAATGGTAGAGGATATCACTACACTTTGCCGCCTTGATGCGAGACGATATACCACGGTACATAAAAGCCTATTTGAAAAAAATATGGCATTTACAATCTTGCCAACCATGAGATAAAAAGCGGAATAAGGGCGGAAACAGGAAAGAAAATATGGAAAGTGCGGAATGAAAAAGTGACGAAATAGAAGTATATCTTCCACTATTTCCGGATTTTCCATACGATATTGTACCGCCCCTGCTTGTATAGAGAATGGGGTTCAAGAGCCCGCTGGTTCAAATCCGGTCACGCGGGACAGGGAAAAGGGGCCGTTGCAAAATGAAGATTTTGCAGCGGTCCCAATTTTTGCGCAAAAAGGCTAAAGAAACCGGGAGGCTGTGGAAAAGCATCGTAAGCGTCAAATGAACGTAAAAAAGGGGCCTGCGCTTGGCAGGCTCCATGTACAAGATTTGGTTTAGCGGCAATCCGGCGGGGCGTTTTGTGGGATCAGCGTCTGCGGCCAATTCGGATCAGAGACACTGCGCTTCGGTGCTTCCTTCAGGACCCAGGTCAGGTAGCGGCACGGATCAAGATGGTTTTCCTTTGCTGTCTCAATCAGGCTGAACAGGACCGCGCAGCTCTGGGCCCCGTTTGTGGTATTAGCGAACAGGAAGTTTTTCCGGGAGATCACAAAAGGCTTAATGCTCCGTTCCGCGCGGTTGTTGCTGACCTCAATGCGGCCGTCCTGCAGATAGGTCGTCAGCGTGGGCCACTGGTTTTTGAGATAGTTCAAAGCAATGCCCAGCTTCGACTTCGGCGCGGCGGTCCTCGTTTTTGACCACGCCAAGATCGCGTCCAGAACAGGCTTCGCCTGCTCCGACCGCTTCTTCTGCCGTTCCTCCGGCGTCAGGTCTTTCCACTGCTCCTCAAGCTTGAACAGCTGGGTACAGTAAGCCACGCCCTGGGCCGCCGTAGGAGATTTCTTTCCCTTTCCGGAGACTTCCAGCGCGTCGTTGAACTTCCTGCGGACGTGGGCCCAGCAGCCGACATGGATTGCGCCTTCCACGCTGTTGTAACCGGCATATCCGTCGGTTTGCAGATAGCCCCGGAACCCTTCCAGAAATTCCTTGGGATAGTCCTTCCCGCGGCCGGGCTGGTATTCGTACAGGACAATGGGATACTCCGCGTCCGAGCCGGTCCGGTACAGCCACATATAGCTTTGCGTCTGCGGCGCTTTTCCCGGTTCATGTAATACCTGGACTTCGGTCTCGTCCGCGTGCAGAAGGTCTCTGGCGAGGAGTAGCTTTCGCAGCACTCCGTAGATCGGCGCAAGCCAATCGTCGGCACAGCGCAGCAGCCAGTTGGACATGGTCTGCCGGGAAAGCATGACGCCCTGGCAGTTCCATTCCTGCTCCTGCCGGTAAAGCGGAGAGCCCATGACGTATTTCTGCACCGCAATGTGCGCGACGGCCTCCGCGGAGGCGCAGCTCCCTGGAATCAAAGCCGGTTCTTTCAGGGTTTGCATGACCGGCACAGAGACGTCGTTTTGCTTGCAGCTGCCGCAGCCGTAGGTCACATAGATATCCCGGTGCAGGATCACCTTGGCGGGAATGATTTTGAGCGTTTCCCGCACCTCTTTCCCAATGGGCTGCATCACCTCGCCGCACTGTGGACAAAGGCGCGCCTCTTCAGGCAGCTCGTGCGTTTCTTCCTCGACCTCCGCGTTTTCCGGAAGGATCTCTCTGGCGCTGCCGGAGCGCTTCTTTCTGGAATGGGCCTGTACCTCCACCGTCTCTTCCGCTTCCGGCTCCTCTTCCGGAGGCTGCTTGTAGGCGGCGGGCTCGTCGAACATCAGGCTGAGCTGCTCGTAGGCCTCTTCCGAGAGATGTTCTGAGGAAGCGCCGAATTTCTTCTTTCGCGCAAGGCGCAGCTGCTCCAGGAGCCATTCCTTCTGACGCTTGTCTTCCAGCAGATTCTCGTATTCCGTGCGGGAGATCGTGACGGTATCCTCCGCGGTACTTGTCGTAAGCTTGTTCTTTTCCATGGCTCCATGATACCACAAAACAAGCAGTTTTTCCAGAAGAGCTTTTTGACAGCAAGCCGGAGCTTCGTCATTTTGCCGATGTCCAGAATGCGCTGGAAGCTGCGCAATTGCAGGTTTCTGAGATTTACGGTACGCTGTCGGCCCCAGAAGGGCGTTTTTGCGTTTTTTCGGATTTCACCGTCTGAAACACAAAAACTGTCGCATGAGATTTCTCTGTTTTGCCTAAATGGCGGTCAGACCGGTCACCGGACGGTGCGCCTTAGGCTGTTCGACCTTTAAGCCCTCCATAAGCCAGCGGTACTGCTGCGGCGTGATTTCTCTTGCCTCCCGTTCGTTTCTGGGCCACTGGTAGACGCCGCGTTCCAGCCGCTTGTACACGAGAATGAAGCCGTCGCCCTCCCAGTACAGGCCCTTGATCCGGTCCCGCCGTCTGCCGCAGAACAGGAACAGCGTGTTGGTGAACGGGTCTAGTTCAAACTCCTGCTGTACCATGGCGGCCAACCCGTCTATCCCTTTCCGGATGTCTGTATAGCCGCAGGCAATGTATACCTTCTCCGCGCCGGTAAAGTCACTTAGCATGGCACAGAACCTTACATAGCGCCGAAACGATCTCCGCGCTGGCGCCGCCGTAGACCTCCAGGGAGGCGTCGCCGATTCGGACGCTGGCGACCAGATCCGTTTGCTTCTCTGCTGTGGTCGGCTGCTTTTCGTCTGCCGGCGGAGGAAGCTCCGCGAACCTGGGAGACGCGTCTGACGTCTCCGCCTGCTGCTGTGCAAGCATAGCGGAGAAGACCTTCTTCTGCCAGTTGTAATAGGTCTTTGGCTTGATGCTGTGTTCCGCGCACCAGCGCGTCACAGACAGCCCACTGCTGCGGCAGTCTGCCACACGCTGGCTCCACTCCATGAGATTCCGCTGCGCCTTCGTCCCGCGGATCGTGATCTCTTCCATGATGCTCCCTCCATGTCTATAAGACTTCCTGGCACTCTATGGCACTGCCAGGCACAAATGCAGAGACTCCCATAGACTCGCACCGACTCGATGGAAGTCTATGGAAGCCTCACTCTATTCTCTCATATCCGGAGGGTCACTTCAACCCGCCCTCAGATTTGACGCTTACAAAGCATCCACAAATCTCCCGGTTTTTGCATGGCAAAGCCAGCCCTGAGCCTCAGACCAGCGCCAAATGTTGAAAAGAGATTCAATTATTCGTTACGCA
>ONPF01000018.1 GCA_900319635.1 uncultured Eubacteriales bacterium
GGGGACGGGGAAACCCTCTCCCTCACCTGTCGCAAGCGACATCCTCCCCCGCTGGGGGAGGAACAAGCGGCGTAGGGGACGGCGTCCTCGACGTCCCGCCTGTCGGACATCGGCACATGTCGGCGGAGCGATCTGGGGATCGCTCCCTACGGGGGAAGGGGGTTCATCCCTACATTCCTTCCTTCTGCTTCACCCCTTCGTTCCGCTTCATTCCTTCCTTCTGCTTCACCCCTTCGTTCCGCTACATTCCTTCCTTCTGCTTCACCCCTTCGTTCCGCTACATTCCTTCCTTCTGCTTCACCCCTTCATTCCGCTTCATTTCTTCATTCTGCTTCATTTCACTTCCTTCCTTCCTCCCGCCCTCTCTCCTTGACATGTCTGCCGGTCTGTGATACCTTGCGGGGGAGGAAAATTATATCCGAGGTGCCCTATGCAAAAGCGCGCGTTTTCCCGGCTCACGGCGGCGCCGGCGGCCTGTCTGCTGGCCTACTTCGCCCTGTTTGCCGTGATCAATTTCATCTATCTCCCCCGCTTTGTGGACGGGGATATCTACGCCGACATGGAGCTGGCCCGGGAGATCTGGCGGCAGAAGAGCCTCTTCCCCTCCAACTGGGTCTTCGGCAACCAATACTATACCGTGGCCACCCCGGTGCTGGCGGCGCTGTTTTACGGTCTCACCGGCAGCATGCGCCTCTCCATGGCCCTGGCCACCACGGCCATGTCCGCCCTGATCGTCTGGAGCTTCCTGTGGATGCTGCGCCCCTTCGTCCGGGAGCGCTGGCTCCGCCTCGCGGCGCTGCTGCTCTTCACCGCGGCGCCCATGGCTCGGGATCTGCTGCGGGAGGATCAGGGGCAGCTCTTCTTTACCCTGGCAAGCTACTACGCCTGCTACCTGATCACCCTGTGCCTGGTCTTCGGGGACTACGCCCGGGCGGTCACCGCGCCGGAGCGGGGGCTGCGGCCGCTGCCGCTCACACTCTCTCTCGCCCTCTGCTTTCTCACGGGGATGCAGAGCCTGCGGCAGCTTTTGATCATGGCGCTGCCCATCCTGGCTCTCGAGGGGCTGCGGGTGCTGCGGCGTGAGGCAAAGGCCGCCACACTCCTGCGGGCGGGGGCCTATACCCTTTTGAATCTTTCAGGCTACGGCCTGATGAAGCTGCTGCGGGTGCCCGCCGTCACCATCTACGGCAGCGTGCAGCCCGGGGGCGGCAGTCTTACGGAGCGCCTGCTGGGGGACTGGCACGCCCTCCGGGGCGTCACCGGGCTGGACAGCGCCCTCTCGTCCTCCCCCAGGGCCTTCTATCTTCTTTTTGCCGCCGTCATGGCGCTGCTGGTGCCCGCGGCGGCCTGGCTCCTCTGGAAAAAGCGGCGGGAGGCCGGCGGCCTGGGGCTCCTCTGGCTCCTCTGCGCGGCGAGCCTGGGGGGCGTGCTGCTGGCCGGGCTCGCAGTGGAGATCCAGATGAGAAAAATCTATTTATTTATCTGGTATCTCCTCCTGGCCCTGAGCTTGATCCCCCTGCTCCGCGCCCTGAAGGGACGGGGGCAGGCCGCGGCGCTGCTGAGCCTCTGCGCGCTGAGCCTTTTGAACCTCTGGTTCAGCTACGGCTCCTCCCTGCGCCTGGCGCGGCAGCGGGATCCGGACCCGGCCATCGCCCTCTGCGCCGACGCGGAGGCGGCGGGCTACGCCTATCTCTACGGCAACTGGGAGACCGTGCCGGCCATCGCCGTCTGGTCGGACGCCCTCACCGGCGGCTTCTGCACCGAGGCGCCCTTCCAGGTGCGCAGCAGCATCAATCTCCAGGATCTCTATACCGAGGAGCACAACGACCGGGCCCTCTATGTGATCCGGGACTGGGATCGGGAGGGCTTTGAGCGCTACTGCCGAGAGATCGGCGCAAGCTATGAAGTATTCGGCGTCTACGGGGAGTGGATCGCCTATCATTTTGACGAACAGATGATGCAGATCATCGGGGAGGGAGCATGAACACCGAAGTATCCATCGTCCCCTGCGGAAGCTACGAGGACGCCGCGGCGGAGGAGGCGCTCCGCCGGGTGCTGGAGCCCATCGGCGGGCTGGATTTTGTGCGGCCCGGGATGCGGGTGGCCGTGAAGCTGAACCTGGTGGCCGCCATGAAGCCGGAGACCGCCGCCACCGTCCACCCGGCGCTGGTCTGCGCCCTGACCCGGCTTTTGCGGGAAAAGGGGGCGGAGGTGGTGCTGGGGGACAGCCCCGGCGGCCTCTTTAACGCCCCCGCCCTGCGCCGGGTCTACGAGGTCTGCGGCATCCGGGCGGCGGAGGAGTTCGGCGCGGAGCTGAACCAGGACTTTTCCCAGGAGGAGGCGGACTTCCCCGGGGCCGCGGTGGCCAAGCGCTTCCCCTTCACCTCCTGGCTGGGGAAGGCCGACGCTGTCATCGACTTCTGCAAGCTGAAGACCCACGGCATGATGGGCCTCACCTGCGCGGTGAAGAACTTCTTTGGCTCCGTCCCCGGCACCCAGAAGCCGGAGTTTCACTACCGCTACCCCAAGCCCGAGGACTTTGCAAACGTCCTGGTGGATCTCTACGAGCATGCCGCCCCCCGGCTCTGCCTCTGCGACGCGGTGGTGGGCATGGAGGGCAACGGCCCCACCCAGGGCACGCCCCGGCCCATCGGCTGCTTGCTGGCAAGCAAGAGCGGCCACGCCCTGGATCTGGCGGCGGCGGAGCTCATCGGCCTCACGCCGGAGCAGGTGCCCACCCTGAAGGCCGCCATCGCCCGGGGGCTCTCCCCCGCCTCGGTGGAGGAGCTGCGGATTTTCGGGGAGCTCACGCCCTTCCGGGTGCCGGATTTCAAGACCGTGCCCGCCCAGGAGAGCGTGGCCTTCCTGCTCTTCGGCAGCGGGCGCCTGGGGAAGCTGGCCGACGCCATCGGCCACCGGATCCTGACGCCCTTCCCCAAGCTGGAGGAGGGCTGCATCGGCTGCGGCAAGTGCGCCGCCACCTGCCCGGCCAAGGCCATCACCATGAAGAAGAAGCGCCCCCGGATCGACCGGCGCAAGTGCATCCACTGCTTCTGCTGCCAGGAGTTCTGCCCCAAGGGCGCCATGCAGGTGGGCCGCCACTGGCTCCCCCGCCTGCTGGGGAAGTAGGCCGCGGCAGAGGATTGTTGAAGCGGCAGAGGATTGTTTATGCGGCAGAGGATTGTTGAAGCGGCAGATAATTATTTATAGGACGAGAGACGCAGAACGCCCCCCTGGGTAAGGGGGGCGTTTTCCCGTCTCGTAGGGGCGGCTATCAGCCGCCCGCTTGTCGGACATGGGCGCAGATCGGTGATCCGCCCCCTTCGTGCGACAGCTGCGACAGCTGCGACGGCTTTTCCCCCGTCGCAAGCTGTCGCAAGCCGTCGCAAGCCGTCACGGGGGGCGTGGGAAGTGAAAAATGAAAAATGAAGAATGAAAAATTGAGGTGTCGCGCAGAGCGCGACGGATTGAAACTTGGGGCGGAGAACATCCGCTGCGTAGGGGCGGGTATTACCCGCCCGCCTGTCGGACACACGCGCAGGTCGGCGGAGCGATCTGGGGATCGCTCCCTACGGGGGAACGTGGGTCTGCACCGTAGGGGCCGGCGCCCTCGACGGCCCGCTTGTCGGACGTTCGCGCATGTCGGCGGAGCGATCTGGGGATCGCTCCCTACAGGGAAATGTGCGTCCACACCGTAGGGGCGCATCACGATGCGCCCGTTTGTCGGACACGGGCGTGGGTCGGCGGAGCGATCTGGGGATCGCTCCCTACGGAGCAGACGCGCGTTTCCCCGATTCACGCGGCTCGCGTTTCAATCCGTCGCCGCAGGCGACACCACAATTATTCATGATTCATTATTCATTTTTCACTCTCCATCGTCCCCCGTCTCCTCAAACTCTTCGCTCAATTCTCAAAACTGCAAAAAACACCGGCCTGTGGGAACAAAATCCCGCAGGCCGGCGCTTTTTATGCTGTTCTCATTCCGCCGTGTAGTTGTCGAAGTAGCCCTGGATGAAGACGATGGGGGTGCCCTTGTCGCCGGAGCCGGAGGTCAGGTCGCAGAGGGAGCCGATCAGGTCGGTGAGCCGCCGGGGCGTGGTGCCCTCGGAGACCATCTGTCCCACCAGATCCCCGTCCTTCTTGCGGATCTCCTGCTCGATGGCGTCCCGCAGGGCGTCGCCGGAGAGGGCGGCAAAGTCGTTGTCCGCCAGGTACTTGAGCTTCAGCTCGTTGGGCGTGCCCTCCAGCCCCTTGGTGTAGGCCGGGGAGACCACCGGGTCCGCCAGCTCCCAGATCTTGCCGATGGGATCCTTGAAGGCCCCGTCGCCGTAGACCATGACCTCGATGCGCTTGCCGGTCTGCTCCAGCAGCTCCGCCTGGATGTCCTCCACCAGGCTCTGGCAGTCCCGGGGGAAGAGCTTCACCTTGTCCTCGGTGGCCTTGTTGGAGCCCAGAAGCCCGTAGCGCTCGTTGTAGCCGCTGCCGTTTACAGGGGCGGTCATAATCTCGTCCAGGCCGAAGATCCGCTCCCCGCCGGCGGCCTTGAGAATGCGGCTCGTGCGCTTGCGGGTGTGGATGTCGCAGTGGATGACGTTTTTGGTGTAGTCCAGGATGCTGCGGGGATCGTTTGCGAAAACGACCTCCACCTCCGCGCCGGACTCCCGGATCAGCTGGGCGTAATAGTCCACATAGTCCACGCCGGTGAAGCGGTGCTTCCGATAGCCGAAGAGCTCCCGGTACTGCTCCAGGCTCAGCACGTCCCGATAGGGGTCCACGCCCTTCTCGTCCAGGCTGTCCCAGTCGATGAGATGGTTGCCCACCTCGTCGGAGGGGTAGGAGAGCATGAGCACCACTTTTTTCGCACCCTTGGCGATGCCCCGCAGGCAGATGGCGAAGCGGTTGCGGCTGAGGATGGGGAAGATGACGCCCACGGTCTCGCCGCCCAGCTTCTGCCGGACGTCGGAGGCGATGTCCTCCACCGTGGCATAGTTGCCCTGGGCCCGGGCCACGATGGCCTCGGTCATGGCCACCACGTCCCGGTCGTGGAAGGCGAAGCCCTCCTGCCGGGCAGCCTCCAGCAGGCAGTCGGGCACGATCTGCCTGAGATCGTCGCCCTCGCGGATGATGGGGGCGCGGATGCCCCGGGAGACGGTTCCTACCATACGATTCATAATTTTTTACCTGCCTTTCTATGGACTGAATCAGCGGAAGTACCGGACTGCGGCCTCGAACATGCGGAGATCGTAGTTGCCGGGGACATTTTGATACAGACTGGAGCCGATGCGCTCGGCGTGGCCCATCTTGCCGAAGACCCGCCCGTCGGGGGAGGTGATGCCCTCGATGGCGTAGAGGGAGCCGTTGGGGTTAAAGGCCACGTCCGCGCTGGGATTTCCTTCCAGATCCACGTACTGGGTGGCGATCTGGCCGTTTGCCGCCAGGGCGCGGACAGTTTCCTCATCCGCCAGGAAGCGCCCCTCCCCGTGGGAGATGGGCACGCTGTACACCTGGCCCACCTCCGTCAGCGCAAGCCAGGGGGACTTGTTGGAGGCGATGCGGGTGCGGACGATCTTGCTCTGGTGCCGGGCGATGCGGTTGAAGGTCAGAGTGGGGCTCTTCTCCGAGGGCTCCACGATGCGGCCGTAAGGCACCAGACCCAGCTTGATGAGCGCCTGGAAGCCGTTGCAGATGCCGCAGATGAGCCCGTCCCGTTTTTCCAGCAGCTCCGTGACGCCCTCCTTCACGGCGGCGGCGCGGAAGAAGGCGGTGATGAACTTGCCGGAGCCGTCCGGCTCGTCCCCGCCGGAGAAGCCGCCGGGCAGGAAGATCATCTGGGATTCCCGGAGCCTTGCGGCAAAGTCCTCCACCGAGCGGGCGATGGCCTCGCTGCTCAGGTTGCGGACGATGAAGATCTCCGGCTCCGCCCCCGCGTCCCGGACGGCGCGGGCGCTGTCATATTCGCAGTTGGTGCCGGGGAAGGCGGGGATCAGCACCCGGGGCCGGGCGCATTTCACCGCAGGCGCCGGGCGGCTCTGGGCGCTGTAGGAGAAGGTCTCCAACGGGATCGCCGGCGCGGGGATGTTGCAGGGGTAGACCGGCTCCAGCTTGCCCTCATAGCGGGAGAGGAGCTCCGCGCAGGCGACGCGCTCTCCGCCCCGGCTGAAGGCGCCGTCGGCGGTGAAGACGCCCAGGCACTCGCCGGGAACGTCTGCGTCCGTCTCCAGCAGGAAGGCGCCGTAGTCGTAGCCGAAGAGACGGTCGAGGGGCAGCTCCTCGTTGAAGCGGAAGCCCAGGCCGTTTCCGATGGCCATTTTCCAGGCGGCTCCGGCGTCGCCCCCCTCGCCGGGGGTGTAGCAGGCGCAGACCTTGCCCGCGCGCATGAGCGCGGTGACGGTATCGAAGAGCCGCAGCAGGGACGCGGCGGTGGGAAGGCCGTTTGCGTCCACTTCCGGCGCCAGGCGGATCAGCCTGTGGCCGGCGGCCTTGGCCTCGGGCGTGACGATGTCGCCGGTTTTCGCGGTGGTCACGGCGAAGGAGACCAGGGTGGGGGGCACGTCCAGCTGCTCGAAGGAGCCGCTCATGGAGTCCTTGCCGCCGATGGCGGCCACGCCCAGACCCATCTGCGCCTCGAAGGCGCCCAGCAGGGCGGCCAGGGGCTTGCCCCAGCGCTTGGGATCCTTGCCCAGCCGCTCAAAGTATTCCTGGAAGCTGAGATACACGTCGGAGAAGGCGGCGCCGGCGGCAATGAGCTTGCAGACCGATTCCACCACCGCCAGATACGCCCCGTGATAGGGGCTCTTTTCCGTGAGGAAGGGGTTGAAGCCCCAGGCCATCAGAGAGCAGTCCTCGGTGTGACCCTGCTCCAGGGAGATCTTCTGCACCATGGCCTGGGCGGGGGTGAGCTGGTACTTGCCGCCGAAGGGCATGAGGACGCTCCCTGCCCCGATGGTGGAGTCAAAGCGCTCGCTCAAGCCTCGGTGGGAGCAGCCGTTCAGGCTGGATACGGCGGCGCCCATGGCCTCCCGGAAGGAGGCGGCGGGCTGCGGCTCTATCGCCCGGGGCGCGGCGGCCACCGCCGTGATGTGCTTTTCCGCGCCGTTGGTGTCCAGAAAGGCCCGGCTCAGATCCACGATGGTCTTGCCGTTCCAGCGCATCCGGAGGCGCGGCTCCTCGGTCACCGCGGCCACGACCACGGCCTGCAGGTTCTCCCCCGCGGCCAGGGCCAGGAAGGCGTCTTTATCCTCCGGGGCGATGACCACGGCCATGCGCTCCTGGCTCTCGCTGATGGCAAGCTCGGTGCCGTCCAGCCCCTCGTACTTCTTGGGCACGGCGTTCAGGTCGATCTCCAGCCCCTCGGCCAGCTCGCCGATGGCCACCGACACGCCCCCCGCGCCGAAGTCGTTGCAGCGCTTGATCATCCGGGCGGCCCGGGCGTTGCGGAACAGGCGCTGGAGCTTGCGCTCCTCCGGGGCGTTGCCCTTTTGCACCTCGGCGCCGCAGGTCTCCACGGAGTGGGCGTCGTGGGCCTTGGAGGAGCCGGTGGCCCCGCCGATGCCGTCCCGTCCGGTGCTGCCGCCCAGCAGGATCACCAGATCCCCGGGGGCGGGGGTCTCCCGCCGGACGTTCCGCGCCGGAGCCGCCGCGATCACCGCGCCGATCTCCATGCGCTTGGCGGCGTAGCCCGGGTGATACCACTCGTCCACGATGCCGGTGGCAAGGCCGATCTGGTTGCCGTAGGAGGAATAGCCCGCCGCGGCGGTGGTGACGATCTTCCGCTGGGGCAGCTTCCCCGGCAGGGTCTCGCTGACCGGTGTCAGGGGATCCGCCGCGCCGGTGAGGCGCATGGCGCCGTAGACATAAGCCCGTCCGGAGAGGGGGTCCCGGATGGCGCCGCCGATGCAGGTGGCCGCGCCGCCGAAGGGCTCGATCTCCGTGGGGTGGTTGTGGGTCTCGTTCTTAAAGAGCAGCAGCCAGGGCTCGACGACGCCGTCCACCGTCACATCCATCTTCACGGTGCAGGCGTTGATCTCCTCGCTCTCGTCCAGCTTCTGGAGCTTGCCGGCCTTTTTGAGCGCCTTGGCGGCGATGGTGCCCAGATCCATCAGGCAGATGGGCTTTGTCCGCCCCAGCTCCTTCCGGGTGCGGAGATAGTCCTCCCAGGCGCCCCGGAGCAGGGGGTCTTCAAAGCGCACCTCGTCCAGCACGGTGTTGAAGGTGGTGTGCCGGCAGTGATCCGACCAGTAGGTGTCCAGCACCCGGATCTCCGTGATGCTGGGATCCCGCCCCTCGGCGCGAAAATGCTCCTGGCAGAAGGCAAAATCGTCCCCGTCCATGGCGAGGCCCAGCTTTTTGCCCAGGGCCTCCAGCGCCTCCCGGTCAAGCTCTCGGAAGCCCGTGAGGATCTCCACTTCCGTGGGGATTTCGTAGCGCAGGGCCAGGGTCTCCGGCTTTTCCAGAGACGCCTCCCGGGCCTCCACGGGGTTGATGACGTATTTCCTGATCTCCCGCAGTTCCTCCTCCGTGAGCTGCCCGTAGAGGGCGTAGACCTTGGCGGAGCGGATCAGCGGCCGCTCGCCCTGGGAGAGGATCTGGATGCACTGGGCGGCGGAGTCCGCCCGTTGGTCAAACTGGCCGGGCAGATACTCCACGGCGAAGACCGTGGCGTCCCCGGTGTCGATCTCGGCGCTTGCCAGATCCACCTGGGGCTCGGAGAACACGGTGGGGATGGCGGCCTCGAAGAGCTCCCGGCTCAGCCCCTCCGCGTCATAGCGGTTGAAGAGCCGCACGCTCTCAAGCCCCCGGATCCCCAGCAGGCTCCGGGCGTCGTTCAGCAGCGCCTGGGCCTCATGGTCGAGGCCGGGCTTTTTTTCTACAAAAATTCGATAGACCATCTCAAACCTCCGCGAGCGCCTGTAGGGCGCGCCGGCCGATGTCCCGGCGGCAGAAGGCGTTTTCAAACTTGACCTGCTCGGCCACGGCATAGGCGGCTTCGATGGCCTCCGGCAGGGTCTCCGCCACGGCGGTGCAGCCCAGGACCCGGCCGCCATTGGTGACAAGCTGCCCGTCCCGGAGCGCCGCGCCGGCCACATAGACCTGCTGCCGCAGCTTATCGGGGATCTCCAGGGGGAAACCCTTCTCGTAGCTCCCGGGGTAGCCCCGGGAGGCCAGGATCACGCAGCAGGCGGCGTCGTCCTTGAATTTGACCTCCACTTCCCCCAGCCGCCCCTCGGTGCAGGCCCGCATGACGGTGAAGAGGTCGCTCTCCAGCAGCGGCAGCACCACCTGGGTCTCCGGGTCGCCGAAGCGGCAGTTGTACTCGATGACCTTGGGGCCGTCCTTTGTGAGCATCAGGCCGAAATACAGGCAGCCCTTGAAGGGGCGCCCCTCGGCGTTCATGGCTTGCACCGTGGGCAGGAAGATCTCCTCCATGCAGCGCGCGGCGACAGCCGGGGTGTACCAGGGGTTCGGCGCCACGGTGCCCATGCCGCCGGTGTTGGGGCCCTTGTCCCCGTCCCAGGCGCACTTGTGATCCATGGAGGACACCATGGGCACCAGGGTTTTCCCGTCGGTAAAGGCCAGAACGGAGACCTCCGGCCCCTCCAGGAACTCCTCAATGACCAGGCGCTCGCCGCTCTTGCCGAACTTGTGGTTCTCCATGCTCTCCCGCACGGCGTCCTCCGCCTCTTCCCGGCTGCGGGCCACCACAACGCCCTTGCCGAGAGCCAGACCGTCGGCCTTCACCACGATGGGGATGGGGCAGCTGCGAACATAGGCCAAAGCGGCCTCCAGCTCGGTAAAGACCTCGTAGCGGGCGGTGGGGATGCCGTACTTTTTCATCAGATCCTTGGCGAAGACCTTGCTGCCCTCAATCTTGGCGGCCTCGGAGCGGGGGCCGAAGCAGGGCACGCCGATCTCCTCCAGCGCGTCCACGCAGCCCAGCACCAGGGGATCGTCCGGGGTCACCACCGCGTAGTCGATGGCGTTATCCTCCGCGAAGGAGACGATGGAGGCGATGTCCTTGGCCCCGATGGGGACGCAGACCGCGTCCCCGGCCATGCCGGCGTTGCCGGGCAGGGCATAGAGCTCCGTAATGTCCGGGTTCTCTCTCAGCTTGCGGATGACGGCGTGCTCCCGGCCGCCGCCGCCGATGACCATTACTTTCATGTTGAACTCCTATGATGTGTTGTTTCGGATCGGGAAGGGACAGCGATTGTATCCCCCCGACCCAGTGTGCGCACTGGGCCACCCCCCTTTAGGCAAGGGGGGCATTGTTTCCGCAGGAAAAGGCAGGACGCGATTAGTGGTGGAACAGGCGCATGCCCGTGAAGGCCAGCACCATGTTGTAGCGGTCGGCGGTCTCGATCACATGGTCGTCCCGGATGGAGCCGCCGGGCTCCGCGATATACTGCACGCCGGACTTGCGGGCCCGCTCCACATTGTCCCCGAAGGGGAAGAAGGCGTCGGAACCGCAGGTGACGCCCGACTGGGTGGCGATCCAGGCCTTTTTCTCCTCGGCGGTGAGCACCTCGGGCTTCACCTGGAAGATCCGCTGCCACTCGCCCTCCCGCAGCACGTCCTCGTACTCGTCGGAGGTGTAGATGTCGATGGCGTTGTCCCGATCCGGCCGGCGGATGCCCTCCACAAACTGCAGGCCCAGCACCTTCGGGTGCTGACGCAGGTACCAGTTGTCCGCCTTCTGCCCCGCCAGACGGGTGCAGTGGATGCGGCTCTGCTGCCCGGCGCCCACGCCGATGGCCTGGCCGTCCTTCACATAGCAGACGGAGTTGGACTGGGTGTACTTGAGGGTGATAAGGGAGACGATCATGTCGATCTTCGCCTGCTGGGGCAGCTCCTTGTTCCGGGAGACGATGTTCTGCAGCAGGCTCTCGTCGATCTTGAAGTTGTTGTGGCCCTGCTCGAAGCGGATGCCGAACACGTCCTTGTATTCCTGGGGCGCGGGGACGTAGCAAGGGTCGATCTGCACCACGTTGTAGCCGCCCTTTTTCTTGGTTTTCAGGATCTCCAGCGCCTCCTCGGTGTAGCCCGGGGCGATGACGCCGTCGGAGACCTCGTCCTTCAGATAGCGGGCGGTGGCGGCGTCGCAGGTCTCGCTGAGGGCCGCCCAGTCGCCGTAGGAGCAGAGGCGATCCGCCCCGCGGGCGCGGATATAGGCGCAGGCGATGGGGCTGAGCTCGGCCTCGGGGGCGACGAAGTAGATGTGCCGGTCAATCTCGCTGAGAGGCAGACCCACGGCGGCGCCGGCGGGGGAGACGTGCTTGAAGGACGCGGCGGCGGGCAGGCCCGTGGCCTCCTTCAGCTCCTTCACCAGCTGCCAGGAATTGAGCGCGTCGAGAAAATTGATGTAGCCCGGCCGTCCGTTCAGCACGGTGACGGGGAGCTCAGAGCCGTCCGGCATGAAGATGCGGGCGGGCTTCTGGTTGGGGTTGCAGCCGTATTTGAGTTGCAGTTCGTTCATGATGTTTTTCTCCAATCTGAACAGATTTTGAGGAAAGATTCAACCTGAGACGGTCTCCTGTGCTTCCCCCAGCGGGGGAAGCTCCCCCAGTGCGCACACTGGGGGTGATGAGGGAGAGCCTTGTGTCAACGCTGAGGCCGGACAGGACGCTCTCCCTCATCCGACAGCCGCCTTGCGACGCGAAGCTAGTCCTTTAGGGCGTGAGACGGCGGCTGCCACTGTTCGCTTCGCTTCTCTTTTGCCAGCAAAACCTGCCACCGGCAGCTTTTGTTTCGGCAAAAGTCCCCGCTGGGGGAAGGACAGAGACGATCAGTCGCCCAGGTGTTTATTGAAAAGCTTCACTTCGCCTTTCACGTTGGCGTAAAGCGAAACCTTGTTGTCCTGGTTGAGTGCCGCCCAGACCTCTTCGGGCTCGGGCATGGTGACGGGGATGGGCTCCCCGGCAAAGCTGGGCAGGGGGCTGCCGTCGCCCTGGTAGGTGCTGATAAAGTAGCCCTGCCCCTCGTCGCAGCCCTCGTAATCGTAGGTGCAGCGGAGGCAGCGCCCGTCCACCCGCTTGAGGATGGAGAGGGAGAAGCTGCCGTCCTTGCGGCAGAGGGCGGAAATGCGGGGCGTCCAATTGGGCTCGTCCGGCTCATACTCCCGGGTGGCCAGGGCGGCGCGGAAGTCGCCCATGTCCCGGATGGTGTCGGTCTGGTCGCCGTTGGTGACGATCAGATCCTCTCCCATGGCGCGCACCGGGTGGTAGATGATCAGACTGGGGTCCACCAGCTTGGAGGGATCAAAGGCCTCGGTGCGGATGCCGTCCTCGGTGAGGGAGAAGATGCGGTTGCGGCTGTTTTCGCTGCGGCCCATGATGAAATAGTAGACCCGGTTTTTGCCCACGGCGATGCCCCGGCCGGGATAGCTGGTGTTTCTCAAAAATTCCAGAAAATCGGTCATAATGCGCGCTCCTTTTCTTTTTGTATTTGGGCGGAGACCAGCTCCGCCGCCCGGGGCAGCAGGATCCACTCCGCCTGCTCCATCACCCGCCGCTGCAGCACTTCCGGCGTGTCGCCGGGCTGCACGGGCACGGGCTGCTGGAAGAGGATCTCCCCGCCGTCGGGGATTTGGTTTACATAATGTACGGTCGCGCCGGTATACTTGACGCCCCGCTGCAGGGCGGCCTCGTGCACCTTCAGCCCGTAGAAGCCCTTGCCGCAGAAGGAGGGGATCAGCGAGGGGTGCACGTTCAGAATGCGCCTGTCCCAGCGGGAGACGAAGTCCGCGCTGAGGATGCTGAGAAAGCCCGCCAGGATGATGAGCTCCACGCCCCGCGCCTCCAGGGCTTGCTGCAGGGCGGCTTCAAAGCCCTCCTGCCCGCCGCAGTCTGCCCGGGTGAGGGTCAGCGCCTCCACCCCGGCCTTTTCCGCCCTTGTGAGGGCGTAGGCGCCCGGCTTGTTGGACACCACCAGCACGATCTCGCCGCTGTGGAGGGCGCCGCTCTGCTCGCTGTCCAGCAGGGCCTGGAGATTGGTGCCGCCGCCGGAGACCAGCACGGCGATCTTCGTTTTGTTCATGCCTTGTTTCCTCCTCTCAGAAGCTGCAGGCAGGGGATGAAGAGGCCGCCCAGGCTGTTGCCCAGGATCACCAGCAGCAGAAACAGCAGGCTTTCCGGCCGGAAAACCGTTCCGGCCAGGGAGAAATAGAACATATCCGCGATGGAGTGTTCAAAGCCGGAGAGGACAAAGACCGGAATGCAGAAGAGGATGCCCACGATGGTCTTCTTTTCCCGATAGCTCCAGACGGCCACAAACATCAGCACGCCGCAGAAGCAGCCCCGCAGCAGGGTCTGCAGCGGCAGCTGGGTCAGGCGCTTTTCACAGGCGGCCAGAGCGGCCTCCCGCAGAGCGGGCAGGGCCCGGAAGATGAGAAAGCCCATCAGCAGGGTGCCCAGAAAGTTCCCCAGCAGCCCGATAGTCGCGGTGGAGAGGGCTTTCTTGCCGTGATCCAGGGCCAGAAAGCCCACCTTGCCGGTGTAGAGGTTGAAGCCGAACCAGCAGATGCTGAGCAGGGCGATGCAGAAGAGCAGAGCACCCGCATAGCGGTTGTCGCAGGAGAGGAGCACGGTCCCGCCGATGGAGACCAGGCAGCCCGCGAGAACGCCGTCGATCAGGTCCCGTCTCAGCATAGCCGGATCCTCTCCTTGCCCCGGACGATCTCGCCCATGACGTAAGCCTCCACGCCCTGTGCCCGCAGAAGCTCCAGGGCCCTGTCGGCTGTGGCGGGGGAGACGGCCATGCTCATGCCCACGCCCATGTTGAAGGTGTTGAACATGTCCCGCTCGTGGATGTTCCCCAGCTTTTGGATCAGCGCGAAGATGGGCGGGGTCTTCACCGCGGCCTTGTCGATCTTCGCGCAGAGACCCTCCGGCAGGGAGCGGGGGATGTTCTCATAAAAGCCGCCGCCGGTGATGTGGCTGAGCGCGTGGACCTCCGCCGCCTCCAGTGCCGCCAGCACAGGCTTCACATAGATGCGCGTGGGGGTCAGCAGGGCCTCGCCCAGGCTCTTCCCCAGCTCGGGGACGAAGCGCCCCAGGTTGGCGTGCTCCACGTCAAAGACCTTGCGTACCAGGGAGTAGCCGTTGGAGTGGACGCCGCTGGAGGGCAGGGCCAGCAGCACGTCGCCGGGCTGCACGCTCTGGGGATCCAGGATCTTCGCCTTGTCCACCACGCCCACGGAGAAGCCCGCCAGGTCGTAGTCGTCGGCGCTCATGGTGCCGGGGTGCTCGGCGGTCTCCCCGCCGATGAGAGCGCAGCCGGCCTGCACGCAGCCCTCCGCCACGCCGGCGACCAGGCTCGCCACCTTCTCCGGCTCGTTCTTGCCGATGGCGATGTAGTCCAGGAAAAAGAGGGGCTTGGCGCCGCAGCAGATGATGTCGTTGACGCACATGGCCACGCAGTCGATGCCCACGGTGTCGTGTTTGTCCATGAGCTGGGCGATGCGCTGCTTGGTGCCCACGCCGTCGGTGCCGGAGACCAGGATGGGCTCCCGCATCCCGGCGAGATCGGGGGCGAAGAGGCCGCCGAAGCCGCCGATGCCGGAGACCACGCCGGGGATGTTGGTGCGCTCCACGTGTTTTTTCATGAGGCGCACGCCCTCGTAGCCGGCCTCGATGTTCACGCCCGCCGCGGCGTAGGAGGCGGAATGAGAATTTTCCATATCTTTTATACCGTCCTCAAGTAGTAAATTTTGAGCGGGAAAGGATGGAACAAAGGCTCTCCCCGGCTCCAGCCCCTTCCGTCAGCGGCACCCCCACCGCCCCAGTGTGCGCACTGGGGCACCTCCCCCGGAGGGGGAGGCAAGACACGCCGCTGACACCTCCCCCGGAGGGGGAGGCAAGAGCCGCGGAGGAGGGCCCGTAGGGCCGAGCATTGCTCGGCCGCTCACGCTTCGCAGATCAGTGTCCGGCGAAGCGGTTTGCAATGACAGGGAGACGGGGAGTTTTATTCTTTTCCCGTCCAGCAGTAGGTGCAGACCCTGTCCCGGTCGATGCCGATGGCCTCCAGCAGCCCGTCCAGGGACTGGTAGCCCAGGGAGTCGAAGCCCAGCTTCTCGCAGATGGCGCGGAGCAGGCACTTGCCCCGCTCGGTCTTGGCGTCGGCATATTCCTCCAGATGCTGCTGCCCCTCGTCGCCCTCCAGCTCCTGGACGGTGCGGCGCGCCAGCAGATCCATGTCGGAGTTGCTGCGGGAGAAGTTCAGGTACTTGCAGGCATACATGATGGGCGGGCAGGCCGAGCGCATGTGCACCTCGGCGGCGCCGGATTCGTAGAGAAATTCCACCGTGCTCTGCAGCTGGGTGCCCCGGACGATGGAATCGTCCACGAAGAGGAGCTTCTTGCCCTCGATGAGCTCGGGCACGGGGATCTGCTTCATCTTGGCCACCTGATCCCGCATGGCCTGGTTGGAGGGCATGAAGGAGCGGGGCCAGGTGGGGGTGTATTTCACGAAGGGGCGGGCAAAGGGCTTGCCGCTGCGGTTGGCGTAGCCGATGGCGTGGGGCACGCCGGAGTCCGGCACGCCCGCCACAAAGTCCACCTTCGGCAGACTCCCGTGGGCCACCTCGTCCCGGGCCATGATCTCCCCGTTGCGGCAGCGCATGACCTCCACGTTCACGCCCTCGTAGTTGGAGTTGGGATAGCCGTAGTAGGTCCAGAGGAAGGCGCAGATCTTCATGTCCTTCCCCGGAGGGGAGAGAGTCTCGCAGCCGTTGGCGGTGATGCGGAGGATCTCCGCCGGCCCCAGCTCGTAGGCGTTGTGGTAGCCCAGCTTCTGGTAGGCGAAGGACTCAAAGGCCACGCAGTAGCCGTCCTTGTCCTGCCCCACGTGCACCGGCAGGCGGCCATAGCGATCCCGGGCGGCGATGATGGCGCCGTCCTCGGTCATGAGCAGCAGGGTCATGGAGCCGTCGATCCGCTCCTGGGCGTGGCGGATACCGGCGGCCAGGTCGTCCTTTTCGTTAATGAGCGCCGCCACCAGCTCGGTGGTGTTCACCTTGCCGGAGCCCATGGCCATGAACTGGTGGCTCCGGTCGGCAAAATAGTCCGCCACCAGCTGCTCGGCGTTGTTGATCTGCCCCACGGTGGTGATGGCGTAGAGCCCCAGGTGGGAGCGCACCAGCAGAGGCTGGGGGTCGGAGTCGCTGATGCAGCCGATGCCGATGTTGCCGGCAAAGTCCGGCAGATCCTTCTCAAAGCGGGTGCGGAAGGGCGTGTTGGCGATGGAGTGGATCTCCCGCACGCAGCCCTTCTCCCTGCTCCACACCGCCATACCGGCGCTGCGGGTGCCCAGATGGCTGTGGTAGTCCGTGCCGAAGAAGACGTCCATCACAATATCGCGGTGGGAAACCGCGCCGAAAAAGCCGCCCATCAGGCGAAAAAGAGCTTGGACAGGGTCATGGGATCCACATACTGCCCGTCCTTGTATACCCGCATGTTGCCGGAGGCGATCTCGTCGATGAGCATCACGTTGCCGTCGGCGTCGTAGCCGTACTCGAACTTGATGTCGTAGAGCACCATGCCCCGCTTTGCCATCTCGTCGGCCACGATCTGGGTGATCTTCTGGGTCATATCCTTGATCTCGTCATACTGCTCCCCGGTCATCACGCCCAGGACGATCAGACCGTCCTTGGTCACCAGGGGGTCGCCCTTGGCGTCGTCCTTAAAGGTCATCTCCACATAGGCGGGCAGGTCGGCGCCATTCTCAATGTAATCGCCGTAGCGGCGGATGAAGGAGCCCACGGCCTTGTGGCGGCAGATGACTTCCAGGCCATGACCGAAGACCTTGGCGGGCAGGACTTCCATGGTGGTGTTCAGAAGGTCGGCGGAGACGAAGTGGGTGCGGATGCCGGCGGCGTTGATCTTCTCGAAGAAGTAGATGGACATGCGCAGATTCACGTCGCCCACGCCCTCGATGGTGAGACCCACGCTGTTCTCGCCCGGGTCGAACACGCCGTCCTTGCCGGTGCAGTCGTCCTTGAACTTGAGCAGGTAGTTGCCGTTTTCGAGCGCGTAGACATTCTTGGTCTTTCCGGTATATACGAGCTTGTTTTCCATGATAGTTGTCTCCTTTATATTTGATATAGAAATGGGATGACTGAAAAGGGAAAGTGCTTCCCCCAGCGGGGGAAGCTCCCGCGCAGCGGGTGAAGAGGGAGAGCGTTCTCAGATCTACACGATTCCGACGTTGTGGAGAATCGTGCTTTCTCCCTCACCTGTCAGCCCCGCTGACATCCTCCCCCGCTGGGGGAGGAACAGATGTCACTTTGATCACAGCCTCTCCGCGATGCCCGCGTCCTTTTCCAGGACCTTGGCGGTGTTGGCGGCGCGCTTGGCTGCCAGACGCTGGGCCAGAGCCGCGTCCTCCACCGAGAGGATCTGGGCGGCCAGCAGGGCGGCATTGGCGCCGTTATTGATGCCCACGGTGGCCACCGGGATGCCGGAGGGCATCTGCACGGTGCTTAAAAGCGCGTCCAGCCCCTCCAGTGCCGGCCCTTTGCAGGGAATGCCGATGACGGGGAGAGTGGTATTCGCGGCGATGGCGCCCGCCAGATGGGCGGCCATGCCCGCCGCGGCGATCAGCACGCCGAAGCCCTGCTCCCTTGCGCCGGCTGCGAAATCATGGGCCTGCAGGGGCGTGCGGTGGGCGGAATAGACGTGGACTTCAAAGGGGATCTCCAGCTCCCGCAGGAGATCCGTGGCCTTCTGGATGACGGGCAGGTCGCTGTCGCTGCCCATGACGATGCCGACTTTCTTCATGCCCCGCGCCCTCACTTGATGGCGGGGGAGGTGTCCTTCTGCAGCACGTCGTGGGCGCCGCCCTCCACGATGGTGGTGGCGGAGACCAGGGTGAGGACAGCCTTCTCCTGGAACTCGGGAATGGTCAGACAGCCGCAGTTGCACATGGCGTGGCGCACCTTGGAGAGGGTCATGGCCACGTTGTCCTTCAAAGAGCCGGCGTAGGGCACATAGGAGTCCACGCCCTCCTCGAAGCTCAGCTTCTTGTCGCCGCCCATGTCGTAGCGCTGCCAGTTGCGGGCGCGGGCGGAACCCTCGCCCCAGTATTCCTTATAATAGGTGCCGCCGATGTTGACCTTGTTGGTGGGGCTCTCGTCGAAGCGGGCGAAGTAGCGCCCCAGCATCACGAAGTCCGCCCCCATGGCCAGAGCCAGGGTGATGTGATGGTCGTAGACGATGCCGCCGTCGGAGCAGACGGGGACGTAGACGCCGGTCTCCTCAAAGTAGCGATCCCGCTCGGCGCAGACGTCGATGAGCGCCGTGGCCTGGCCGCGGCCGATGCCCTTGGTCTCCCGGGTGATGCAGATGGAGCCGCCGCCGATGCCGACCTTCACAAAGTCGGCGCCGCACTCGGCCAGGAAGCGGAAGCCCGCCGCGTCCACCACGTTGCCCGCGCCGATCTTTACCGTGTCGCCGTAGCGCTCCCGCACCCAGGCGAGAACGAAGCGCTGCCAGTCGGTAAAGCCCTCGGAGGAGTCGATGCACAGCACGTCCGCGCCGGCCTCCAGCAGGGCGGGGATGCGCTTTTCATAGTCCCGGGTGTTGATGCCCGCGCCCACCACATAGCGCTTGTGGGTGTCCAGCAGCTCGTGGGGGTTCTCCTTGTGGCTCTCGTAGTCCTTGCGGAAGACGAAGTAGCAGAGCCGGCCGGCCTGGTCGATGATGGGGAGGGAGTTGAGCTTGTGCTCCCAGATGATGTCGTTGGCCTCCTTGAGGGTGGTGCCCTCCGGGGCCCAGATGAGCTTTTCAAAGGGAGTCATGAAGTCCCGCACGGGCGTATCCGGCTCCATGCGGCTGGGACGGTAGTCCCGGCTGGTGACAACGCCCACCAGCTTGCCCTCGGCGGAGCCGTCTTCCGTGACGGCGATAGTGGCGTGGCCGGTCTTGGCTTTCAGCGCCAGCACGTCCCGCAGAGTGGCCTCCGGGCTCAGGTTGGAGTCGCTGCGCACGAAGCCCGCCTTGTAGCTCTTGGCCCGGCGCACCATGGCGGCCTCGTCCTCGATGGACTGGGAGCCGTAGATAAAGCTGACGCCGCCCTCTTTCGCCAGGGCCACGGCAAGCCGGTCGCCGGAGACGGACTGCATGATGGCGGAGACCATGGGGATGTTCATCTGCAGGGGGCAGGGCTCCTCCCCCTTGCGGAACTTCACCAGGGGCGTCTGCAGATCCACCTTCTCCGAGCGGCAGCTGATGGGGGTGTAGCCGGGGATCAGCAGATATTCGTTGAAAGTATGGGAAGGCTCATTGATGATCTTTGCCATGTCGTCCTCCTTTTAAGTTTAATTGGCTTTGGTCTCGCAGTAGAGACAGCGGTAGACCTTGTTGGCCCGGTCGGTGAGCTTGAAGATGTGCTTGAGCTCCTGCTCGCAGGAGGTGATGCAGCGGGGATTCTTGCAGAAGATGACGTTGGTCAGCGTCTCGGGCATGTCGATGCGCTTTTTCTCGATCAGCTCGCCGCCCCGGATCACGTTTACGGTGACGCCCGGGTCCACATAGCCGATCACGTCCAGATTCACGGGGATGTCGGCGTCGATTTTGATGATGTCCTTCTTGCCCTGCTTCTGGCTGTGGACGTTCTTGATGATGGCCACGGAGCAGTCCAGCTGCTCCAGGTGCAGCAGCTCATAGAGCTTCATGCCCCGGCCGGCGGTGATGTGGTCGATGACGATGCCGTTCTGAATGGAGTCGATATTCACAGTTTTCCAGCCTCCTTTAAGAGCTTCATGATGAGCGCCATGCGCATGTACTTGCCGTAGAGCACCTGCTTGAAGTAGCAGGCCCGGGGATCGTCGTCGATGGCGACGCTGATCTCATTCACCCGGGGCAGGGGGTGCAGGATGGAGAGATCCTTCTTGGCGTTCTGCAGCTTCTCCGGCGTGAGGATGTAGCTGTCCTTCAACCGCAGGTAGTCCTCCTCGTTGAAGAAGCGCTCCCGCTGGACGCGGGTCATGTAGAGGATGTCCAGCTCCGGCATGGCGCTTTCCAGATCGGTGGTCTGCACGTAGGGGATGCCCTTCTGCTTCAGAGCGTCCTTCTTCACATAGCTGGGCAGCTTCAGCTCCTCCGGGGAGATGAGCACGAACTTGAGCCCCTCGTAGCGGCTGAGGGCGTTGATGAGGGAGTGGACGGTGCGGCCGAATTTCAGATCGCCGCAGAGACCCACGGTGAGATGGTCGAAGCGCCCCTTCTCCCGGTAGATGGTCAAGAGGTCGGCCAGGGTCTGGGTGGGGTGGTTGTGGCCGCCGTCGCCGGCGTTGATGACGGGGATGCTGGCCGCGTTTGCCGCCACCAGAGGCGCGCCCTCCTTGGGGTGGCGCATGGCGATGATGTCGGCGTAGCAGCTGATGGTCTTGGCGGTGTCCGCCACGCTCTCGCCCTTGGCGGCGGAGGAGCTCGCCGCTGCGGAAAAGCCGATCACGTTGCCGCCCAGCTCGTACATGGCGGCCTCAAAGCTGAGGCGGGTGCGGGTGGAGGGCTCGAAAAACAGGGTGGCCAGCTTCTTGCCGCGGCAGACCTGGCTGTATTTCGCGGGATTTGCGATGATGTCGTTTGCGGTGTCGATCAGCTCCTGCAGCTCCTCGGTGCTGAAGTCCAGAATGTTGATGAGGTGTCTCATGCCTGTGCTCCTTTCCAGCTTTCATCGTTGGGGTTATTGCGAAACGCGATCAGCCGCCGGACGTCCTCCGGGCGGATGTAGCCCGCCTCGGCCGCCACCCGGGCGATCACGTCAAAATTACAAAGACTGTGGTTCTCCACCTGAGCCTGGGCCAGGCGCTCCAGCCCCTTCTGCATCCCGTAGGTGAAGATGCTCACCACGCCGAGGACATTTGCCCCGGCTTCACGGAGGATATTCACCACTTCGATCACACTTCCGCCGGTAGAGATGAGGTCTTCCACCACGACCACCTTCTGGCCCGGCTCCAGCCGGCCCTCGATCTGATTCTTGCGGCCGTGATCCTTGGCACCGGAGCGGACGTAGCCCATGGGCAGCCCCATCAGGTGCCCCACGATGGCCGCGTGGGCGATGCCGGCGGTGGAGGTGCCCATCAGCACCTGGCAGTCGGGGTAATACGTCTTGACCAGCTCCCTCAGCCCCTCCTCCACATGATCCCGCACCGCCGGGGCGGTGAGAGTCAGGCGGTTGTCGCAGTACACCGGGCTCTGGATGCCGCTGGCCCAGGTAAAGGGCTCGTCCGGCCGGAAGAACACGGCGCCGATGGAGAGCAGGTCTCGTGCGAGCATCTCTTCGTTCATCCTAAAAACTCCTTTCTGCAGCGCTCCCAGGCGGCCACCGGGTCGGCGGCCTGGGTGATGGGGCGTCCCACCACGATGTAGTCCGAGCCCAGCTCTCTTGCCCGGGCAGGGGTGGTGACGCGCTTCTGGTCGTCCTGTCCGGCGTCGGCAAAGCGGACGCCGGGGGTCACGGTGAGGAAGTTCTCACCGCAGCTTTCGTGCACCGTCCCCGCCTCCAGGGGGGAGCAGACCACCCCGTCCAGCCCCGCCGCGGCGGCGTTGCGGGCGTAGGAGAGCACCACGTCCCCGATGGGCTTTTCGATCAGCAGCTCGCCCTCCAGGGCGGCCTGATCGGTGCTGGTGAGCTGGGTGACGGCGATGAGCAGGGGTCTTGTCCCGTCGGGGCGGGTCAGCCCCTCCAGGGCGGCGCTCATCATGGCGCGGGTACCGGCGGCGTGGAGGTTCACAAGGTCCACGTCCAGGCCGGAGAGCACCCGCATGGCCTTCTTCACGGTGTTGGGAATGTCGTGCAGCTTCAGATCCAGGAAGATCCGGTGCCCCCGCGCCCGGATGGCGCGGACGATGGCGGGGCCTTCCGCGTAGAAAAGCTCCATCCCGATCTTCACAAAGGGCTTTTCCCCGGGGAAGCGGTCGAGAAAAGCCAGGGTTTCCGCGGCGCTTGGAAAATCGCAGGCTATAATAACGTCTTTAGCCATGTGCTCCTCCTATGAGTTCGCGTATAGTTTCTGCTCCCAGGCGATCCAGCACCGCCGGGAGATTTTGGATGATTTTGGGGCAGGCGAAGGGGTCGCGCAGATTGGCCGCGCCCACCTGCACCGCCGCGGCGCCGGCCAGCAGCATTTCCGCCGCGTCCTCCGCGGAGGAGACCCCGCCCAGCCCGATCACCGGAATCGAGACGGCCCGGGACACCTGCCAGACCATGCGCAGCGCCAGGGGGAAGACGGCGGGGCCGGAGAGCCCGCCGGTAAGATTGGAGAGGATGGGCCTGCGGGTCTTGAGGTCGATGCGCAGGGCCATCACGGTGTTGATGAGGCTCAGGGCGTCCGCCCCCGCGTCTTCGCAGGCGCGGGCGATGGACACGATGTCCGTCACGTTGGGAGAGAGCTTCACGATGACGGGCTTTTTCGTCACGGCCTTCACGGCGCTTGTGACTGCCGCCGCGGCTGCCGGGTCGGTGCCGAAGCTCATGCCGCCGCCGTGGACGTTGGGGCAGCTGATGTTGACCTCCAGCCAGCCCACCTGGGGCTCCGCGTCCAGCCTCCGGCAGACCTCCACATATTCCTCCACCGAAAAGCCGCTGACGTTTGCGATCACCGGCTTGTGGAAGACCGCCTTGAGCCTGGGCAGCTCCTCTCGGATCACCGCGTCCACCCCGGGGTTCTGCAGCCCCACGGCGTTCAGCATCCCCGCCGGCGCCTCCGCGATGCGGGGCGTGGGGTTTCCGAAGCGGGGGGAGAGGGTGGTGCCCTTCATGGAGAAGGTGCCGAGGCAGTTCAGGTCGTAGAGCGCCGCGAACTCGTGGCCGTAGCCGAAGGTGCCGGAGGCGGGGATGATGGGGTTTGTCAGCTCGATCCCGCAGAGGGAGACGCTCAGTCTGTCCACAGCAGATCCTCCTTCTCAAACACCGGCCCGTCCTTGCAGACCCGCCGGGGGCCCTTCGCGGTTTGAATCGTGCAGCCCATGCAGGCGCCGAAGCCGCAGCCCATCCGGGCGTCCAGGCTCACTTCGCCGGGCGCGGGGCTCTTTTCGCACACCGCCCGCAGCATGGGCAGCGGCCCGCAGGCGTAGAAAAACGTGTGGGGGATGTCCATGGCCTCGGTCACCCGACCCCGGATGCCGAAGCTGCCGTCGTCGGTGGTGACGGTGGGCGCCAGCCCCAGACGGAAAAAATCGTCCAGCAGCAGCAGATCCTCCCGGCTGGGAAAGCCCAGGATCACATGGGGGCGGACGCCCCGCTCCGCCAGGCGCCGCGCCAGAGCCAGCAGGGGAGAGACGCCGCTGCCCCCGCCGATGAGCAGGGGGCGCTCCCCGGCGCGGCTCAGGTCAAAGCCCTTTCCCAGCCCGGTGAGCACATCCAGCTCCTGCCCCACGGGGAGGGAGCGCAGCAGCTCCGTTCCCTTGCCCACCTGCTCGATGAGCAGCTGGAAGCCCTTCCCGTCCCAGTCGCAGACGGAGAAGGGACGCCGGAGGAAGAGACCCGGCAGCATAAGCGCAACAAACTGGCCGGGGCGCTCGATGGCGGCGCAGTCCCCCTCCAGCCGGAGCAGGGAAAAACGCTCCGTCAGCGGGCTGTTTTCCGCGATGGTAAACATGCCTTGTTTCATGCCTTACTCCTCAAAATAGACAAGCTTGCCCCCGTGCACCGTCCCCTTGCAGCGGCCATAGACCCGCCGCCCTTCAAAGGGCGTGGCCTTGCCCCGAGAGAGAAATTCCCGCGGGTCGATGGGGTACTCTGCCTCCAGATTCCAGAGGGAGAAATCGTCTCCCAGGGGGATACCGAAGCGGGCGCGGGGCTTATAGCAGAGCAGATCCACCAGCGCCTCCAGGGAGAGGAGGCCGCCCTTTACCAGCCCGGTGTAGAGCAGGGGGAAGGCCGTCTCAATGCCCACGATGCCGAAGGCGCTCTTCTCCAGCCCCCGGGCCTTCTCTTCGGCGCTGTGGGGGGCGTGGTCGGTGGCGATGCAGTCGATGCTGCCGTCGCAGATCCCCTCCAGCAGCGCCTCCCGATCCTCGACGCCGCGCAGCGGCGGGTTCATCTTGAAGCGCCCGTCCTCCCGCAGGTCGTTTTCGTCCAGCAGCAGGTAGTGGGGCGCGGTCTCGCAAGTGACGTCCACGCCGTCCTTTTTAGCCTCCCGGATCAGCCGGAGGGACTCCCTGGTGGAGATGTGGCAGACGTGGTAGCCGCAGCCGGTCTGGGCCGCCAGCTCCAGATCCCTTGCGATGGGGCGCCACTCGCTCTCCGAGCAGATGCCCCGGTGGCCGTGGGCTTTGGCGTAGGCGCCCTCGTGGATGTAGCCGCCCCGGAGGAGGGAATTGTCCTCACAGTGGGCGACGATGAGCTTGCCCAGGGCCCTGGCGCGCTGCATGGCCTCCCGCATGAGACCGGGATCCTGCACCCCGTGGCCGTCGTCGGAGAAGGCGATCACATCCGGCGCCATGGCCTCCAGATCGGCCAGCTCCCGCCCGGCCTCGTTCACGGTGATGGCGCCGTAGGGGCGCACGTCGATCACAGCGTCCCGCCGGATGATGGCCAGCTCCTCCTCCAGATGCTCCCGGCTGTCCGGCACCGGGTTCAGGTTGGGCATGGCGCAGACGGCGGTGTAGCCGCCCCGGGCGGCGGCGCGGGAGCCGCTGGAGATGGTTTCCTTATAAGAAAAGCCCGGTTCGCGCAGGTGCACATGCACATCGCAAAAACCGGGCAGTAGGGCATATTGATCATGATTCAGGCGGTCAAAGGCCGCATAGTCATCCCCGAGGAAGGGCACGACCCCCTTGGCGGCGATTCTCTTGGGCTTGTTGAAAACAGGCATACGCACAACCTCCCCAATACGAAAAAAACCTTACCGATCATGCGGCAAGGCAAATACAAACTGGCCCCTGCAGAGCAGAAACCGTCCGATTTCCCGCCAATCTCTGGGTCGTTCTCAAGTCAAGCAAATTATAAAGGAAAGGACTCTTTTTTGTCAATCGGTAGAATGCACAGAAAAAAGACCCGTCGAAGCGGGCATTTTCGGTGCCCACTTCGACGGGTAAAAGCGGCGTTATTCGGCTTGTTCGCCGTTTTGCAGGGCGCGCAGCTTCGCGCGGAAATCCTGCAGCTCCATGGGGCGGATCTCCAGGGCGGCCAGGCGCTCCGGCGCGGTGCAGACCGCCCAGCGCTCCATCAGGCGGCGGTTGTTCTCCCCGGCCTCCGCCGTGGGGGCGGAGTCATAGCGCAGCGCCTCCGCGCCCCGCTCCCAAACCAGAACGGGGTAGGCGTAGCGGCTGCCGAAGTGGGAGCTCTCCATCCACAGAAGGCACACGCTGTGCCCGGGGTCCTCCGCCGAGAAGCAGCGCTCGTTCTTCTTCTGGCCGAGCAGCAGCTCGCGGAAGCTCAGCTTTTTCTTTTCGGGCTCGCCGGACAGGGGCGCGGCGGAATAGGCGGGTGCTTTCATAAGACTACCTCTTTTCTTGATCGCTTGTTTGCTGGTATTATATCCGATTTGCCCGGCAAGCGCAAGGGAGAAGAGCCTTTTTGCCCCGGTTTGCGGGCAGAAAGTCCTTGCATCTTTTCCAATCTGTGGTATGATAAACCAACGGAAAATCAAACGCCCCACAGGAGGAACGAGGCATGAGCAATTTTGAACAGAAGCTGTACGACGCCGTCCGGCAGGCGGTGAAAGAGGTCTACGATCTGGACGCGGACGAGAGCGTCCTGCTGATCGAGACGCCCAAGGACCACAAGCTTGGCGACTACGCCAGCTCTACGGCCATGAAGCTGGCCCGCACTCTGCGCCAGAACCCCCTGGCCATCGCCGAGGCGCTGGCGGAGAAGCTGCGCCAGCTTCTGCCGGAGGCGGAGAGCGTCACCGTGGCCCGCCCGGGCTTCCTGAACTTCCGCCTGAAGAAGGAGGCGCTGGCCGCCCTCATCAATCAGGTGCTGGACGCCGGGGACGACTACGGCAAGAACCAGTCCGGGAAAGGCAAAAAGGTGCTGGTGGAGTGGGTCTCCGCCAATCCCACGGGCGATCTGCACTGCGGCCATGCCCGCAACGCCGCCTGGGGCGACGCCATCTGCCGTCTCATGGAGGCAAGCGGCTGGGAGGTGCTGCGGGAGTACTATGTGAACGACGCCGGCAACCAGATCGTCATGCTGGGCAAGAGCCTGGAGGCGCGGTACTTCGAGCACTTCGGCCGGAACGACTATGCGCTGCCCGAGAACGGCTACCATGCCGAGGATGTGAAGCAGATCGCCGAGGAGATCGCGGAAAAGGACGGGGACAAGTGGCTGGACGCCGACCCGAAGGAGCGCCTGGCCTATCTGATGCAGGAGGGCAAGACCCGGGAGCTCAAAAAGATCGAGAAGGATCTGCTGCTCTACGGCGTGAAGATCGACTCCTGGATGCACGAGACCAGCTTTTATGAAAACGATATGGCGCCCATCCGCGCATGCCTGGACAAGATGGCCGAGATGGGGCTGACCTACGAGCAGGACGGGGCTCTCTGGTTCCGCTCCTCACAGTACGGGGACGAGAAGGACCGCGTCCTCCGCAAGAGCGACGGGACGCTGAGCTACCTGACCCCCGATATCGCCAACCACGTCCACAAGGTGGAGCGGGGCTATCCCTTCCTGGTGGATCTCTGGGGCGCGGATCACCACTCCTACGTCATCCGCATGCAGGCCGCCCTCACTGCCCTGGGCTACCCCAAGGGCACCCTGGAGGTGGATCTCATCCAGATGGTGCGCATGGTGGAGGATGGCAAGGAGGTCAAGATGTCCAAGCGCACCGGCAACGCCATCACCATCCGGGAGCTCTGCGAGGACATCGGTGTGGACGCCGCCCGCTGGTTCTTCGCCTCCAAGGACGTCTCGACCCACATGGATCTGGATCTGAAGCTGGCCCGCTCCCAGGACAACAATAACCCGGTCTACTACGCCCAGTACGCCCACTCCCGCATGTGCTCCATCCTCTCCAACCCCAAGATGCCCGCCTTCCGCCGGGAGGAGAGCTACGGCCGCCTCACCGACGAGAAGGAGCTGCAGCTTCTGAAAATGATCGGGGAGTTTCCCAACACCGTGGGCGAGTGCGCGGCGCTGCGCAAGCCCAATAAGCTCACGGACTATATCATCTCCCTGGTGAAGGTCTTCCACAGCTACTATAACAGCACCAAGGTCTATAACGCCGAGGATCCGGAGCTCACCAACCAGCGCCTGGGTCTGGTGCAGGCGGTGCGCATCACCCTGAAAAACGCCCTGGCCCTGGTGGGCGTCTCCGCTCCCGAGAGCATGTGAGATATGGCAACAAGCCACCGGGAAATGCGAACATTTCCGGGTGGCTTGTTGCAGTTTTGAGATTTGAGTTTTGAGTAGGAGCGGTTGAAAGCCGCCCGCTTTGCCTTCCGAGTCATTGGAAACCGGTGCGCACACTGGTGTGGCAATCCGTTCCTGTGCCCTAAGCGCACTCTTCAGCTCAGCTCGTTCAGCTTCCGCTGCAGCTGCTCCAGATCCTTTTGCGTGAAGGAGTCCGGATCCACGCCGCTCTGATAGCAGGCTGCGCGAAACTCCTCGGTTTCAATGACGTCGTTGGCGCTCTTTGCCAGACGCCGCGCCACCCGGTTGATAAGCCCGGTGTTGGTGTCCATCAGCCCGTAGTCCTCCATCATGGCAAGCTGCCAGGCTTCAAACATGGCCTCGCCTCCTTTCCCTATCAGGATAAGCGCTCCGGGCGGTCTTTGTCAAGCGTGCCGACAGGCTCCGATTTTCGGGAACCTTTTTTCAGAACCGGCGTCTCAAAAGTGTACAGAAAGTCAGCGGACAGAAAGAAGGAGGTAGTACCATGCTGAATTATCTGATTTATCTGCCCTGGGTCCTCGCCGCCGTGGCGATCATCGCCGTGCTGGCCAGCGGCTATGTGAAGGCTCCGCCCGACATGGCCTACATTATCTCCGGCATGCACAAGAAGCCCCGCATCCTCATCGGCAAGGCCGGCATCAAGATCCCCTTCCTGGAGAGGCTGGACAAGCTCTCTCTGGGCGCCATTCAGATCGATGTAAAGACCGGCTCCGCCGTGCCCACTGCCGAGTACATCAACGTGAAGGTGGACTCCACCGTCTCCGTCCGGGTGGGCCGGGAGCCCGAGATGATCGCCCTGGCCGCTCAGAACTTCCTGAACGTGAGCCGGGATCAGATCGCCCATAAGATCAACGACCTGCTGGAGGGCAACATCCGTGAGATCGTGGGTCAGATGCGCCTCACCGAAATGGTGGGCGACCGGAAGCTCTTCAGCGAGAAGGTGCAGGCCAACGCCGTGCCCGACCTGCGGGCCTACGGTCTGGAGCTGATCACCTTCAACGTGCAGAACTTCATCGACGACAACGACGTCATCACGAACCTGGGCATCGACAACGTGGAGCAGATCCGCAAGGGCGCGGCCATCGCCAAGTCCAACGCCCAGCGTGAGATCGCCATCGCCGAGGCGGCCAACGCCAAGCAGGCCAACGACGCCAAGGTGCAGGCCCAGGAGGAGATCGCCAAGCGCAACAACGACCTGGCCATCAAGCAGGCGCGGCTCCAGAAGGAGGCCGACCAGGAGCGGGCCCAGGCCGAGGCCGCCAAGGGCATCGAGGCCGAGAACCAGCGCAAGCTCAAGGAGGTCGCCGAGACCGACGCCAACATCGCCCGCGCCCAGCGGGAGGCGGAGCTGAAGCAGAAGCAGATCGAGCTGAAGGAGTACGAGCTGGACGCCATCGTCCGCAAGCAGGCCGACGCCGACAAGTACCAGGCCGAGAAGGTGGCCGAGGCCAATCTGGTCGCCCGCCAGCGCAAGGCCGAGGCCGAGCGCTACGAGCAGGAGCAGGCCTCTCTCGCCGCCATGAAGGCCGCCGAGGCCGCCAAGTTCACCAAGGAGCAGGAGGCCGCCGGCTTCCTGGCCGCGGGGGAGGCGGAGGCCCAGGCCATCCGCGCCAAGAATCTGGCGGAGGCTGACGGCATCCGCGCCAGAGCCCTGGCCGAGGCCGAGGGCATTCGCGCCAAGGCCCTGGCCGAGGCGGAAGGCATCGACAAGAAGGCCGAGGCCATGCGCAAGTACGGCGAGGCCGCCATCATCGAGATGATCGTGGGCGCCCTGCCGGAGATCGCGAAGAACGTGGCCGAGCCTCTGAGCAAGGTGGACAAGATCACCATGTACGGCGAGGGCAACAGCGCCAAGCTCATCGGCGATATTGTGAACGGCACCAACCAGATCACCGAGGGCATGACCCAGGGGCTGGGACTGGATCTGCGGGCGCTGCTGGCCGGCGCCCTGGGCGGCAGACTGGCCGCCGCGCCCGAGCAGAAGAACGAGGAGCCCAAAGAAGCCTGACCATCGCACAAAAAGCACCCTCCGGAAAAATCCGGAGGGTGCTTCCAGACTGTAGACAAAGTCGGTATTCTGTCATCGCGAACCAGTGACCGATGTCACTGGTGTGGCGATCCGTATCCAAAAAGCCTTGAAAATACAACTTTTTTGAAGAAGAACGGATTGCCACGCCAGTGTGCGCACTGGCTCGCAATGACACACTTTGGGGTTTGTCTACACATT
>ONPF01000005.1 GCA_900319635.1 uncultured Eubacteriales bacterium
CCTGGCGGAAGCGAGTTGATCCGGAGCTTGTGCCGACGATACGAAGCATGGCGCAATTCTGACCGGAAAGATTCAAAGATTTCTATTAGGTGTTAGTATGTAATCACACCGGCTTCTATGAGCGCTACGGCTGGGAGTTTTTGTGCCCCGTGCAGGGCGACGGGGAGCCGGAGCCCTCCAGGATGTATATCCACCGGTGAGAATCCGAAGCGATTCTTGGGAAAAAGAGGGGAAAAACGCCGGAATCGGTTTGACATTTTCCCCTGCCTGCGATAATATTGTTATGGGCCTGTGGGCCGAACATTATTTGCCAATTGAGGTGTAAGATGTACAAAGTAGTTACCAAGCGTTTTCTCAACGACGCGAAGACGATCTGCCTCTTTGAGATCGAGGCACCGCTCATCGCGCGCCATGCACAGGCGGGTCAGTTCGTGATCTTCCGCCTGGACGAGCAGGGCGAGCGCGTTCCCGTATCCGTTGCCGGCTATGACCGGGAGAAGGGCACCGTCACCGTGATGGTGCAGGCTGCCGGGCGCACCACCCGCATGCTGCACACGGTGGAGCAGGGCGACTACATTAGCGATATTGCCGGCCCTCTGGGCAAGGCAACCGAGATGGAAGGCCTGAAGAAGGTCTGCGTGGTCGGCGGCGGCGTGGGCTGCGCCATTGCCTACCCCATCGCCAAGGAGATGCACGAGCGCGGCATCGAGGTCACCTTCATCGGCGGCTTCCGCAGCGCAGACATCGTGATCCTCAAGGAGGAGCTGAAGGCCGCCTCCGACAAGCTCATCATGTGCACCGACGACGGCAGCTACGGCGAAAAGGGCTTCACCACCGTCTTCCTCAAGCAGGAGATCGAGGCCAATATCGCTGAGGGCAAGCCCCAGTTTGACCGGGTCATCGCCATCGGCCCCGACATTATGATGAAGTTCCTGGCGGACGTGACCCGCCCCTACGGCATCAGCACCATCATCTCGCTGGACCCCATCATGGTGGACGGCACCGGCATGTGCGGCTGCTGCCGCGTGATCGTGGGCGGCGAGACCAAGTTCGCCTGCGTGGACGGGCCGGATTTCGATGCGCACCAGGTGGATTTCGATTCTCTGATCAAGCGCGCCGCCTTCTATAAGGACGAGCAGGATGAGGCTGCCAAGCATATTTGCCGCATCACGGGAGGAAAGAGAAATGGCTGATAAGGTCACGAATATCGAGTTCGACAAGAAGGGCAAGCAGAACGTTACCGTCTGGAACGTGCCCGCCGAGAAGGAACACACCCAGATCGTGGAGCAGATGCTGGAGACGGAAAACGGGAAAGAGCTGGATATGCATGCGCTGCAGGAGCGCCTGCCCAGGCTGAAGACCATCGTGGCCAAGGCCGTTGCCAGCCAGACCCTGCTCAAGCACACCATGCCCGAGCAGGATCCCCTGGTTCGCGCCACCAATTTTGACGAGGTGGCCCTGGGCTACACGCCGGAGACCGCCATCGCCGAGGCGCGCCGCTGCCTCAACTGCCCCAATCCCCGCTGCCGCACCGGCTGCCCGGTGTCTGTGCGCATCCCCGAGTTCATTGCCAAGGTGGCTGAGGGCGACTTCGACTCCGCCTATGACATCATCACCTCCACCAACTCCCTGCCCGCTGTCTGCGGCCGGGTCTGCCCCCAGGAGAAACAGTGCGAGTCCAAGTGCGTCCGCGGCGTCAAGGGCGAGAGCGTGGGCATCGGCCGGCTGGAGCGCTTCGTGGCCGACTACCACATGCAGAAGAAGGAAAAGCCCGCCGTGAACGTGCCCGCCTCCAACGGACACCGGATCGCCGTCATCGGCTCCGGCCCCGCGGGGCTCACCTGCGCCGGCGACCTGCGCAAGATGGGCTATGACGTGACCATCTACGAGGCCTTCCACAAGTCCGGCGGCGTGCTGGTCTACGGCATCCCCCAGTTCCGTCTGCCCAAGGAGATCGTTGCCGCCGAGATCGAGAACCTGAAGGCCCTGGGCGTCAAGATCGTCAATAACGCCATCATCGGCAAATCCATCACCGTGGACGAGCTGTTTGAGGAGGGCTACGAGGCCATCTTCATCGGCTCCGGCGCAGGCCTGCCCCAGTTCCTGCACATCCCCGGCGAGAATCTGATGGGCGTCTACTCCGCAAACGAGCTCTTGACCCGCACCAACCTCATGAAGGCTTACCGGGACGACTATGACACCCCCATCAAGCGCTTCCACAAGGTGGCCGTTGTCGGCGCCGGCAACGTGGCCATGGACGCTGCCCGCGTGGCCAAGCGCCTGGGCGCCAGCGAGGTGCACGTGGTCTACCGCCGCGGCAAGGATGAGCTGCCTGCCCGAAAGGAAGAGGTGGAGCACGCCGAGGCCGAGGGCATCGAGTTTAATCTGCTCAATAACCCCTGCGCCATCCACGGCGACGAGAACGGCCGCGTCTGCGGCATCGAGTGCATCAAGCAGGAGCTGGGCGAGCCCGACGAGAAGGGACGCCGCAAGCCCGTTGCGGTCGAGGGCTCCAACTGGATCCTGGAGGTGGACACGGTCATCATCGCCATCGGCACCAGCCCCAACCCCCTGATCCGCTCCACCACCCCCGGCCTGACCACCACCCGCAAGGGCGGCATCGAGGCCAACGAGGCGGGCGCCACCAGCCGCGAGGGCGTCTTCGCCGGCGGCGACGCGGTCACCGGCTCCGCCACGGTCATCCTGGCCATGGGCGCGGGCAAGACCGGCGCCAAGAGCATCGACGCCTATATCAAGAGCAAGGGCTGAACCCTTCCTATAAAAAAGACGCCCCCCAAGGGCGTCTTTTTATGCTGCCTTCAGGCAGTCCCGAAGTCTGGCGGCAATGCCGTCGGCGGCGGGAGAGGGCGCGGGCGGCACCACGAGGGAGCCTTCCCCCGTTTTGTACAGCTCCGGGTAGCGGCTCTCGCAAAAATAGATGCTGCCGTAATGCAGATCCCGGAACATGGAATGCACCTTACCCTGCACGGCGTGACCGGCGAAGATCACCTGGGGCTCCAGGAAGCGCTCCCCCAGCAGCAGGCGCAGCGCCGCCTCGGCGCAGGGGCGGTTGGGCAGCAGGGCGACCCGGAAATCATAGGTGTCCGTGCCGGCGTACTGGCCGTCCTGGTAGACCACCTCCTCCAGGGTGTCGGGAAACTCCGGCGAGGCCACCCGGTTCAGCGCTACCTCGCCCACGCCCAGGCGCAGCTCCTCCGTGAGCCAGCTGCTGCCCGCCTCCCAGGTGATGAGCTTGGAGAGCAGGAAAAGCTCGTCGTAGTCCAGCTGCACGCGGCTCTCGTCCGCGTTCCAGCCCGCCGCGGCGGCCAGCCCCGCCTCCCGATCCCCGGCCACGACGGCGTCCAGCAGCAGGGCCAGCCAGTCCGGCTCCGGCTGCTCCGCCCAGGCGCCGGTGGCGCTGAACAGCCATACCAGCAGGATGACCGGGATCAAAACCCAGCGTTTCACAAAAAACACCTCCCTCTGCATTCGAGTATACGCAGAGGAAGGTGCTTTTTTTGTCAGAACGCGCCGGGAAAGAAAGAAGATCCGTCAATCGGCGTAAATGATGGAGGCCTCGATGCTGCCGTCGTCCTGCGCCTGCCGGTACAGCCCCAGCCCGCAGATCGCCATGACCAGCAGCGCCAGCACGATCCCGGTTACGATCATCCGCTTTTCTCTCATCTCGCCCCTCCTTTTCTCCAGAAGCCTTCATCTATATATACGCGCTTTCCCGGGGCACGGTTTCAGAGGACAGGAAAAAACGGCGAAATAGCCAAAGCTACCGCCGTTTCTTTGTGGAAATTGCCAGATTGCGCAGGGGAGGCAGCCAGGAGGCCGGCACGGCAAGGCTCCCCTCGCCGCTGCCGATGGCGATGTTTGGCTTGCTGTCGCCGTGGAAGTCGCTGCCGCCGGTGGGCGCGAGGCCGTATTCCCGGGCCAGGCTCAGCAGAGCTTGGCTCTGCTCCTCACTGTAGGAGGAATAGCGGCACTCCAGCCCCAGCAGTCCGTGATCCATGCAGTGCTCGATGAGCTGCCGCAGCGCCGGCTCCTCCAGACCGTACTGGTAGGGGTGGGCCAGCACCGGCACGCCGCCGGCCTCCCGGATGCACTCCACCGCACGCTCAATGGAGGGCATCTTCCGGGGCAGGTAGTAGCGCTGCCCCTTGTCCAGCCAGCGGGCGAAGGCCTGGGGCACGCTCTCGGCCTGTCCCTGCTCCACCAGAAGCTGGCCGAAGTGAGGCCGTCCGATCACCGGGCCGAAGCGCCGCTTCATCTCCCCGTAGTCCGCAGCCAGCCCGTCCGCCGCCATGAGGGCGGCGATTTTCCGGTTGCGCTCGTCCCGCTCGCCCACGATGCTCTCCAGCACCCGGCCGAGAATGGGGGACTCGGTGCGCACATAGTAGCCCAGAATGTGGATGATGCGTCCGTAGCGGCTGGAGAGCTCCAGCCCGGGCACCACCTCCAGCCCCAGCTCCGCCCCCTCGGCCGCGGCCTCCCCGAAGCCGGAGACCGTGTCGTGGTCGGTGATGGCGATGGCTTCGAGCCCCAGCTCGTGGGCCGTGCGGACGACCTGGGCGGGGCTCAGCGTCCCGTCCGAGGCGGTGGTGTGGATGTGAAGGTCAATCGTATTCGTCGCAATCACCTCTTCAGGATGTGCAGATGAGCATGAAGGAATGAAGGAATGAAGACCCCTTCCGGCCTCGCCGCAAGCGGCTCAGCCACCTCCCCCAAAGGGGGAGGAAAGATGCGGCCCTGCTTCCCCCGGAGGGGGAGCCGAGAATACGGCCCTGCTTCCCCCTCCGGGGGAAGTCCCCAGTGCGCACACTGGGGAATAGGGGGAATTTCAATCCGTCGCGCAGCGACACCACAATTTCTTCATTAGCGCAGCGCGTCTTCATTTCTTCATCAGCAGCGCGTCTTATTCCTATCCGATCCGCGCCGCCATCTCGTCGTGGGCGGCGATTTCCGCGGCGTCATCCAGGGGCGGAAGCTCCGCCTTGCCGTATTTCCGCTCCAGGGCGGTGAGCAGGATCTTGTCGCAGAGCTCCGGATTTTTCGGCAGCAGGGGGCCGTGGCTGTAGGTGCCGAAGACGTTTTTATAGCGCACGCCCTCGGTCTTGTCCTCGCCGTTGTTGCCGAAGCCGGCCAGCACCGTCCCAAGGGGCTGCACGCCCTGTCCCAGCCAGGTTTTGCCGCTGTGGTTTTCAAAGCCCACCACCAGGCTCCCGCCGCTCTCGGCGCCGCACCGGAACTTGTAGTTTCCGATCATGCGCTGCTTGGAGCCCACGGTGTAGAGATCCACCGCGCCGATGAAGTCGCAGCGCTTGCCGTCGTAGGTCTCATAGTAGTGCCCCAGCATCTGGTAGCCGCCGCAGATGGTCAGGAAGGGGACGCCGTCGTCGATGGCGGCACGGATCTCCCGATCCTTGCCCCGGTGCAGATCCTCCAGCAGCACCTGCTGCTCGAAGTCCTGCCCGCCGCCGATGAACACCAGGTCGAAGTCCGAAAGCCGCGCCTGGGAGCCGATGGGCAGCCGGGTGATCTGAGCGTCGATGCCGCGCCAGCCCAGGCGGCGCTGCAGGCACAGCACGTTCCCCCGGTCGCCGTAGAGATTCAGCACGTCCGGGTACATATGGCAGATTTTCAGTTCCATGGCTCTCTCCTCACTTCTCCCAGAATTCCGCGCCGCCCACCTTGTGCACCACTGCCTGCCGCAGCTCCAGCATGGCGGTGTAGGTGGGCATCAGGAACACGGGCAGATCCTGCCCGGCGATCCAGTCCACCAGCCTGGCGTAGTCCCGCTCCACCCGGATCTTTTGATCGTCGACGCCGGCGTACTTGATGCGCACCCGCATGTCCTGGGCCCGGTCGCCGGAGACGATGACCTGCCGGAGCCGCTTTTCCAGGCCCTGCAGCCCCTCGAAGTCCGCGTCCCAGATCCAGGAGACGTCGGTGCCGTCGGCGCCCCGGTCGTTGAGGCAGACCACCAGCACAAAGTCCTCCTGCACATTCTGCAGAAATTCGATCACCTGGTTGCAGCCGGCGGGGTTTTTCACCAGCATCATTTTGGCGCCGGCCTTGCCCAGCTTGAACTGCTCCATGCGCCCGAAGCCGCACTGGAAGGTGGCCAGCGCGTCAATGGCGGCCTGCACGGGCAGCCCCATGGCGGTGACGGCGGCCACGGCGCCCACGGCGTTGTAGATGTTGTACATGGCGGGGAGGTTCACCTCCACCAGGTGCTTTTCGCCCCCCAGCTCCACCACGATGCTGCTGCCGTCCAGCCGCTGCTCCGCCACGGCGGTGACGGCCACGTCGGCCCGGTGCCGACGATAGCCGCAATGGGGGCAGCGGAAGCCGCCCAGGTGACCGTAGCTCACATAGTCGTACTCGTAGGCGGTCTTGCAGCGGATGCAGTGGGTGGCGTCGGAGATCTCCGGCACCGGGCGGGAGGGCACCGCGCCCTTCTCCACGCCGAACCAGATCACGGGGTTGGGAAGCTCCAGCGCCAGGGAGGCGGTGAGGGAGCAGTCCGCGTTCAGGCAGAGGGTGGCCTCCGGCGCGCCCTGGATGGCGGCGCGGATGTTCTCCAGGGTGTGGGTCACCTCGCCGTAGCGATCCAGCTGATCCCGGAAGAGGTTGGTCACCACGATGACCCGGGGCCTAAGCTGCCCGAAGACCGTCCGCGCGGCGGCCTCGTCGCACTCCAGGATGGCGTACTCCTTTTTGGGCCTGCCGGTGAGGCTGGCGTTCATCACCAACTCCGTTGTGATGCCGCTGGCCAGATTGGCGCCGGAGCGGTTGGCCACATAGCTGAGCCCCTGGCGCGCAAAGGCCTCCTCGATCATGCGGGAGCTGGTGGTCTTGCCGTTGGTGCCGGTGACGGCCAGGATCTTCAGATCCTTTGCCAGCAGCGCCAGCAGCCCCGGGCAGACCCGCAGCGCCCAGCGCCCGGGCATGGCGGTGCCGCCCCGGTGCAGCAGCCGGGAGAGGCCCCGCAGCAGCCGACACAGCAGGATTGCAAAAAACGCGCGTATTTTCATGGCATGGGTTCCTTTCAAAGAGCATGGAAAAGTATACGAAAAACCAATTCAGTATACCACAGCTTTCCGGGAATGGCAATTCCGCCGGGAAGAAAAAGAGCGCGAACAGCCGGGAAGAAAAAGAACAGGAACAAGGGGGCGGGGAGATCCTCGCCCCCCAAAAAAATAAGAAAAAGCGGAGCGTTTTCGGCCGCTCCGCTTTCCTTATGAAATGAGGACAAAATGAAAAAGATGAAACACTCTGCTTGCGAGTCTTATCCTACAGAAAAGATGTTTCGGAAGTAACCAATATTGTGTTACAAGAATGTAAAATCAAAAAAGACTTCTGGTTTTTTCTTTCTTGACTTTCCGGGAGGCGGGTTTTATACTTTTGGCCGTGAAAGGGAAAGTCGCATTCCCGGCAGATAAGTGCAGATAAGTAAAGGAGAAAAAGATGAAAAAGATGTTATCCGGCCTTCTGATGCTGGCCATGTTCCTGTCGCTGAGCCTTGCCGGCTGGAGCGCCCCGGCGCTGGCGGAGACGCCCGCGGATCGGGCGGGCAGCTATGTGATCGAGGAGCTGTACATGGACGGCGAGGACTATACCGAGGCCATGAAGACCCAGGGCTTCACCGTCACCCTGGTGCTGAACGAGGACGGCACGGCCCGTATGGAAAGCAGCAACACGGACGAGACGCTGACCTTCCGCTGGGATGAGGCGTACTTCATCTACGACAGCGGGGAGAAGACCCCCTATGAATACCAGGACGGCGTGATCCGCATGGAGGAAGACGGCAGCATCATGGTCTTCCGCAAGCTCAGCGGCGACGCGGAGGCGGCCGGGGAGCCCGAGGAGCCCGCGGACATCACCGGCACCTGGGTCGGCACACTGGATATGCGGGAAATGCTGGTGGAGAGCGCCGCCGATCTGGCGCCCTATCTGAAGATGGCGCCGGTCTTCGTCACCCTGGAGATGGAGGGGGACGGCAGCTATACCCTGCAGGTGGACGCCTCTCCCGCCATGGACGCCATGAAGGACGCCCTGCGGGATTACCTCAAGGCCTTCTGCGCGGAGAATAACCTGACCGAGGAGCAGTTCGCGGCCTCCACGGGCATGACCGTGGACGAGGCGGTGGAGAGCTCCATGAAGGATGTGGACATGAGCGGCGCGATGCAGTCCGGCAGCGGCCGCTATCTGGAGAAAGACGGCGCGGTGGTCTGGGATCCCGGTGCCAACGCCATCCACGGCCTTTTCACCGGGGATTATCTGAGCTTCTCCGTGGAGCCCTTCGGCGATGTGCTGCTGAGCCGCCAGAAGCTGGACGGCGTCTGGATGGCCAGGGTGGACATGCGCGACATCCTTGTTGAGGAGACACCGGAGCTGGAGGACTACCTGGGGAGCGCCAACATGAACGTCTACCTGGTGCTGAAGGACGACGGGAGCTATGAGCTCATCGCCGACGGCTCCAGCCTGATCCCCGCCTTCCGGGAGGCTGCCTACAAGTATCTGGAGACCATGTGCGAGGAAAACGGCAAAAGCATCGACGATCTGCAGGAGCTCACCGGCATGGATGCGGAGACGATGCTGGATGCGCTGATCGCCGATATGGATCTGGAGGAGATGAGCGATACCTTCGAGGGCAGCTACACCCAGCGCGACGGCGCTCTGGTGCTGGATCCCGGCCAGAACGAGACCGAGGGCAGCTATGACGGCATGCTCCTCACCATGGAGATCGAGGAGGAAAAGCTGATCTTCACCCGCTCCAGCTTCCTGGGCACCTGGAACGGCTACCTGGGCGTGACGGAGATCTTCACCGAGGGCGATGAGGAGCTGGAAGGCTATCTGGAGAATGTGAAGATCGGTGTCACCCTGCAGCTGAACGCCGACGGCAGCTATACCGTGAGTCTGAATCCCCGTCCCATGCTGACCAGCCTCCACAGCGGCCTGCGCGCTTACCTGGAGGATGGGGCAAAGGAGCAGAATGTGACGCTGGAGGAGCTGGAGGCGAGCCTGGGCATGAGCCTGGACGAGTACATCGACTCCTTCCTGGCGGAACTGGGCGCGGATCAGCTGGCTCTGGAGGAGAGTGGCAGCTACACCGTGAAAAACGGCAGCATCCGCTTCCAGGAGGACGCCAGCGCCTTCGTGTCCGGCGTGTGGTTCGGCACCACCATGGTCGTGACCATGGAGGATGTGGGCGACGCCGTCCTGACCCGGAGATAAGACGCTTTTGACAGGGGAGGCCGCCCGCGCGCCGGGAGGCCTCCGTTTTTTTCACAATTTGTATCCCCCCGGGGGGCTTGCGGGGGCGCAGCGGGGCGGCTATAATGACGGCAGATGCATCGAAAATCGGGATTTGAGGTGATTGTATGCATATGGCTGACGCGCTGCTGGCGCCCGCCGTTGCGGCCACCATGTATGTGGCCTCCGGGACCGCGGCCGGCATTTCCCTCCATAAGCTGAAAAAGGACGACGATCCGGCCAAGCTCCCCACCATGGCGGTGACGGCGGCGCTGGTCTTCGCCGGACAGATGATCAACTACACCATCCCCGGCACCGGCTCCTCCGGCCACATGTGCGGCGGTATGCTGCTCTCGGCTCTGCTGGGGCCCCAGGCGGGCTTTTTGTCCATGGTGGTGATCCTCACCATCCAGTGCCTGCTCTTTGGCGACGGGGGGCTGATGGCTCTCGGCGCCAACATCTGGAACATGGCCTTTTACGGCTGCTTCGTGGGCTACTATCTGATCTGGCGGCCCATCATGAAGAGCGGGCTCTTCAAGGGCATGGGCGCAAAGGGCGGCCAGCGGGCCAAGATCCTTCTGGCGGCCGTCCTGGGCTGCGTGATCACCCTGCAGCTGGGCGCCTTCTCCGTGGTGCTGGAGACCAGCCTCTCCGGCATTACCGAGCTGCCCTTCGGCGCCTTCGTGGCGCTGATGCAGCCCATCCATCTGGCCATCGGCCTCATCGAGGGGCTGGTGACGGCGGCGGTGCTGCTGTTCGTGTTCGAGTCCAGGCCGGAGCTGCTGCGGGACGCGGATACCTCGGACGACAAGGTCTCCGCACGGATGAGCCTCAAGGCCACCATTGCGATCCTGGCTGTGATCGTGCTGCTGGTGGGCGGCGGGCTGAGCCTGCTGGCCTCCGGGAACCCGGACGGACTGGAATGGGCGCTCTTCGGCAACGCCGAGGAGGGCTATGCGGAGAACATGGGCCTGGATGAGGAGAAGTTCGGCATCGAGAGCGACGCGGCCGATACCGCGGCGTCCATTCAGGAAACCACCGCGCTGCTGCCGGACTACGCCTTCCCCGACAGCGACAGCCCCGCGGGCACCAGCGTCTCCGGCGTGGTGGGCTCGGCGGTGGTTGCGGGCGTGGCGGTGCTGATCTGCCTGGCCGGCGGCTTCTTCCGGAAAAAGAAAAAAGCGTAAACAGGTTTCAGTTTTCAGATTTCAGAAAAGCGGAAACGGACAGGGGAATTGACCCCTGTCCGCGTCCGCGTTTTGGTGCGCTATGAACAAAATGGAAAAGGCGCTGCACGAGCTCAGCGAAATGGACGAGCTGGCAGCGGGCGCCTCCCCGATCCACCGGCTCTGCGCCCCGGGGAAGCTGCTGACCACAATTGCATATATCGCCGTGGTGCTCTCTTTCCCCAAGTATGACCTGAGCGGGCTGCTGGTGATGCTGCTGTACCCGGTGCTGCTGTTTCAGATCAGCGGCGTCTCGGTGGGGAGCTTTTTCTACAAGCTGCGGATCGTCCTGCCCCTGGTGATGGCTGTCGGCCTCTTTAACCCCTTCTTCGACCGGGAGATCCTGGTGACGGTGGGGGGCCTGGGCGTCTCTGGCGGCGTCATCTCCATGCTGACGCTGATGCTCAAGGGCGTTCTCTGCCTGATGGCCTCCTATCTGCTGATGGCCACCACGCCCATCGACGTGCTCTGCGCCGCCCTGCGGAAGTTCCATGTGCCGGGGACGCTGGTGACCCTGCTGCTGCTGACCTACCGCTACATCGGCGTGATGACGGAGGAGCTGGCCACCATGACCGAGGCCTACCATCTCCGGGCGCCGGGGCAGAAGGGCATCCACGTCTCCGCCTGGGGCTCCTTCCTGGGGCAGCTGCTGCTGCGGAGCATGGACCGGGCGGAGGAGCTCTATAACAGCATGCTGCTGCGGGGCTATCACGAGCATTTCCACTACGCCCCGGTGAAAAAGTGTAGCCTGGGGGACGCCCTTTGCACCTTCGGGTGCATCGCGGTCTTCGTGCTGCTGCGGATCTGGAATGTGGCCGAGCTTGTGGGCGGCCTGTTTGTGAGGTAAGTAGGATGATTGAATTTCAGAATGTGAGCTTTGCCTATGAGAAGGATCGGCCCGTGCTGCGGGATCTGTCCTTCCGCATCGGGGACGGGGAGGCCGTGGGACTCATCGGCGCAAACGGCGCGGGCAAGAGCACGGTGATGAAGCTGCTGCTGGGGCTGATCGCCCCCACGGAGGGCAGCATCCTGGTTGACGGGATCCGGGTGGAAAAAAAGAGCCTGCCCGAAATCCGCCGGAAGCTGGGCTTTGTGCTGCAGAACTCCGATAACCAGATGTTCATGCCCACGGTCTACGAGGACATGATCTTCGCCCCGCTGAACTACGGCCTGAGCCGGGAGGAGGCGGAGCGCCGGGTGGACACGGCGCTGGAGAGGCTGGGGATGCAGGAGCTCAAGCACCGGCACAACCACCGCATCTCCGGCGGCGAAAAGCGCATGGCCGCCATCGCCACCATCCTGGCCATGGAGCCGGAGGCGGTGCTGATGGACGAGCCCAGCTCCGCCCTGGACCCCTGCAACCGCCGGCGGGTCATCAACATCATCCGGGAGCTTCCCCAGACCAAGCTCATCACCTCCCACGACCTGGACATGATCCTGGACACCTGTGAGCGGGTGATCCTGCTGTCCGGCGGACGCATCGTCGCCGACGGGCCGGCGGACGTGATCCTGCGGGACAAGGCGCTGCTGGAGGCGCACCGGATGGAGCTGCCCTTCTGCCTGGCGGGACGCTGAAGCCGGGGACAGTGCGGAAAAGGAACAATCGGACCTGGGCCGCCCCTGCTTTGGCAGGGACGGCCATTTTTCGACAAAAACCGCAAATGTGCGCCCGAGGGCTTGCGGAAGAAGGACGCAGCGGCTATAATAAAGTATCTGACCATGCAAATGGGCGCGGAAATAGACAGAATACCGGCGGGCGCAGGCCTTTTTGCGGCGCTGCCGGAAGAGTGAGGATAGAGAATATGGATTATCTGGGCATTTCCTACGACTATCGGAACAAGCCCTCCCTGGAGCCGGCGTTCATCCCCTTCGCCGTGTGGGAGAAGGCCTATCTCGCCGGGGCGGAGAGACCCTTCAAGGTCGCCGTGGAACGAGACCATGGCAACGTCTCTGTCTTCTCCTCCCGCCTGCGGGGCCAGGAGTATGAGGCCGCAAACTACCGCTATATGGAGCGCTTTGTGAAGTTCCTGCTCTGGAGCGCGGGGGGACTGCGGGTCACCATCTGCGGCTGCGAGGAGACGGCGAAAAAGCTCCAGGCGGCCTACACCGTGGGCGGCGCCCGGGACTTCGACTGGCACTTCATGGACGACGTCTTTGAGAGCGGCTTCGAGATCGTCCTCAGCGACGAGGCGCATTTCCCCAAAGAGCACGAGGCGCCCCGCCCCGCCGGCGGCCATCTGAACGGCTGCCGCATCGGCTTTGACGCCGGCGGCTCCGACCGGAAGGTCTCCGCCGTCATCGACGGGGAGACCGTCTACTCCGAGGAGGTCATCTGGCACCCCAAGCAGTCCACGGATCTGCGCTACCAGTATGAGGGCATCGTGGAGTCCTTCAAGACCGCCGCCTCCAAAATGCCCCGGGTGGACGCCATCGGCGTCTCCTCCGCGGGCACCTTCGTGGGCAACGCTCCCATGGTCTGCTCCCTCTTCATCAAGATCCCCCGGAAGTACCGGGAGGATGTGAAGAGCATCTATGACCGGGCGGCCAAGGAGATCGGAGACGTGCCCATCGTGGTGGCAAACGACGGGGACGTGACCGCCCTGGCCGGCGCCATGAGCCTGGAGTCCGGCGCCGTCATGGGCATCGCCATGGGCACCAGCGAGGCCGCCGGCTATGTGAACCCGGAGGGGAAGCTTCTGGGCTGGTTCAACGAGCTGGCCTTCGCCCCGGTGGATCTGCAGGAGAACGCCGCGCAGGACGAGTGGTCCGGCGATCATGGCGTGGGCTGCAAGTATTTCTCCCAGGACGCGGTGATCCGTCTGGCCCCCCGGGTGGGGATCACCCTCTCGGATCGGCTGAGCCTGGCGGAGAAGCTCAAGGAAGTGCAGAAGCTGGCCGAGGCGGGGCACGAGGGCGCCCGGGAGATCTTTCGGAACATCGGCGTGTACCTGGCCCACACCCTCTCGCTCTACGCCCGCTTCTACGACCTGCGGACCCTGCTGGTGCTGGGGCGCGTGGCCTCCGGCCTGGGGGGCGATCTGCTGATCGAGGAGTGCAACCGGGTGCTGCGGGAGGAATACCCGGCACTCTATGAAAAAATCACGGTTATGCTGCCGGACGAGAAGGCGCGCCGCGTGGGACAGAGCATCGCGGCGGCCAGCCTCCCGGAGATTTGAGGTGGGCCATGCTTTTTACAAACGCAAGAATCTTTGTCCCCTGGGTGGGCTTCGTCCCCGGGGGCTTCACCGTGGAGGACGGCCGCTTTCAGGAGCTTTTCTTTGAGGAGCGGGAAGGCGGCGTGAATCTGCAGGGTGCGAAGGTGCTGCCCGGCCTGGTGGACGCCCACACCCACGGCGCCATGGGCGCGGACTTTTCCGACGGAGACCCGGAGGGGCTGCGGCGCATGGGCGAGTATCTGGCCAAAAACGGCGTCACCAGCTTTGCCCCTACCTCCATGACCCTGCCCTATGAGACCCTGGCGGCGGCCTTTGCCACCGCGGTCTCCCTCCGGGAGAATCGTCCGGCGCCCTGCGCCCGGGTGGCCGGCATCCACATGGAGGGACCCTTCTTCTCCGAGAAGAAAAAGGGCGCCCAGAACGGCGCCTATCTCAGACTGCCGGATTTCGAGGCCTTCCAGAGACTCTATGAGGGCTGCGGCGGCCTTGTCCGCATCGTGGACGTGGCGCCGGAGCTGGAGGGCGCGGCGGACTTCACCCGCAAGGCCTCCAAGCTCTGCACCGTGTCCGTGGCGCACACCGACGCGGACTATGAGGCGGCCTGCGCCGTCTACGAGGCAGGCGCCAGCCACCTGACCCACCTCTTCAACGCCATGCCCGCCATTCACCACCGCAAGCCCGGCGTCATCGGCGCCGCCTCGGAGCGGGAGACGGTGACGGCGGAGCTCATCTGCGACGGGCTCCATGTCCATCCCGGCGCCGTGCGCATGGCCTTCATGCTCTTCCCCGGGCGCATCTGCCTGATCTCCGACTCCCTGCGCTGCTGCGGGATGCCGGACGGGGAGTACGAGCTGGGCGGCCAGCAGGTCTTTCTCAGCGGGGGCGTGGCAAGACTTGCCGACGGCACCATCGCCGGCGCCGCCTCCAACCTGTTCCGGGATCTGCAAAACGCCGTGGCCTTCGGCGTTCCCCAGGAGGAGGCCATCCTCTCCGCCACCCTGATCCCGGCCCGGGAGCTGGGGCGGGAGAGCGAGATCGGCGTCATCGCCCCGGGGCGCTTCGCGGATTTTCTGGTCTGCGGCGAGGATCTGAGCCTGCAGAATGTGTATTTGGGAGGAGAAAAGCTGTGAAAATCATCCGTGCAAGAGACTATGACCATATGAGCCGCCAGGCGGCCAACATCATTTCCGCCCAGGTGATCCTGAAGCCGGACTCCGTGCTGGGTCTGGCCACGGGCTCCAGCCCCATCGGCACCTATCGGCAGCTGATCGAGTGGTACCACAAGGGCGACCTGGACTTTGCCCAGGTGCGCACCGTGAACCTGGACGAGTATGTGGGGCTTGCTCCCGAGGACGAGCAGAGCTACGCCTGCTTCATGCGGCGCAATTTCTTTGACAACGTCAACATCTATCCCTCGAACACCAACATCCCCTACGGCCTCAATACCAACGCCGCGGAGGAGTGCGCCCACTATGACGCGGTGATTCAGAAGCTGGGCGGCATCGACCTGCAGCTGCTGGGCCTGGGCCCCAACGGGCACATCGGCTTCAACGAGCCGGCGGAGTTCTTTACCAAGGGCACCCACAAGGTCAGCCTGTCGGAGGCTACCATCCAGGCCAACAAGCGCTTTTTCGAGAAGGAGGAGGACGTGCCCCGCTATGCCTACACCATGGGCATCTGCGACATCATGCAGGCGGAGCGCGTGGTGATGGTGGTCTCGGGCGAGGCCAAGGCGGCCGTGGTGCGGGAGGCCTTCTTCGGCCCAGTGACGCCCCAGATCCCGGCCTCCATTCTCCAGCTTCACAAGGACTTCACCCTGGTGGCCGACGAGGCTGCTCTGAGCGAGTGCTGAGACACTCTCCAAAATCATGAATCCCATGGCGGCAGGCCACTCCACTTTCTGGTCTGCGGCACATGAAAAAAGGAGGAAAAAATCGCCCGGGCTCGGGCTGCGGCAGTGTGGAGACCTGCCGTAACGCGGCGCATCCCGAAGCGGATGACCGCGAGGGCGCTTTTTGCGGAGGCAGAGCGTCCGGAGCCGAAAATATGGCAACTGTTCAGCTGAAAAACATCAAGAAGGTCTATCCCTATGACAGCGGGGAGGAGAAGAAAAAGAAGAAGGGCGAGGAGCCGGAGAACCAGGTCAACCTCCAGATCACAGAGGAAGGCGTGGTCGCGGTGCAGGAGTTCAACCTGGACATCGCGGACAAGGAATTCATCGTGCTGGTGGGCCCCTCCGGCTGCGGCAAGTCCACCACCCTGCGCATGGTGGCGGGGCTGGAGGAGATCACCGCGGGGGAGCTCTACATCGACGGGAAGCTGGTCAATGACGTGGCGCCCAAGGATCGGGACATCTCCATGGTCTTCCAGAACTACGCCCTCTACCCCCACATGACTGTGTATGAGAACATGGCCTTCTCCCTGAAGCTGCGCCATACCCCCAAGGACGAGATCGACCGGAAGGTGCGGGAGGCGGCGGAAATCCTGGGCATCACGGAGTACCTGCGCCGCAAGCCCAAGGCGCTCTCCGGCGGCCAGCGGCAGCGGGTGGCCATCGGCCGCTCCATCGTCCGCGCCCCGAAGGTCATGCTGATGGACGAGCCGCTCTCGAACCTGGACGCGAAGCTCCGCAACGAGATGCGCGCCGAGATCATCAAGCTCCGCCAGCGCATCGACAGCACCTTCATCTACGTCACCCATGACCAGACCGAGGCCATGACCCTGGGCGACCGGATCGTCATCATGAAGGACGGCTACATCCAGCAGATCGGCACGCCCCAGGAGGTCTTCAACCATCCCGCGAACCTGTTCGTGGCCGGCTTCATCGGTACGCCCGTCATGAACTTCTTCGACGCCAAGCTCCTGAAGGAGCAGGGCAAGTATCTGGTGGAAGTGGGCGGCTTGAAGGTGGAGCTCTCCGAGGACAAGCAGGAGCGCCTTGCCGCCAACAAAGTGGAGCCCCAGGAGGTCACCCTGGGCGTGCGTCCCGAGCACACCGACCTGAGCCAGGACGGCGTCGAGGCCAAGGTGGACGTCAGCGAGATGATGGGCTCCAGCGTGCACCTGCACGTCACCGCTGAGGGACGGGACGTGATCATCATCGTTCCCACCATCGACATGAAGGACAACTACCGCATGGGCGACACCGTGCACTTCTCCTTTGACGGCAGAGTGGCCCACGTGTTCTCCAAGGAGACCGAGCGGAACCTGGAGTTCTGAGAATCTTTCCAATAAAAAAACTGGACTGCAAAGCTGCAGTCCAGTTTTTTATGCAAAAAAGCTCACTCCACGGCCACCAGGTGCTCGCCCACCTTGAAGACGTCGCCGGCGCCCACGGTGAGGATGATGTCGCCGGGGCGGGCCAGGGCGCGCAGCGCCCCCTCCAGCTCGGGAAAGCTGGGGAGGAAGACGGAATTGGGCACCCGCTCGGCCAGGGCGGCGGAGGAGATGCCGATGGTGTTCTGCTCCCGGGCGGCGAAAATCTCCGCCAGCAGCAGCACATCCGGCCGCTTGAGCTGCTCCACGAAATCCTCGAAGAGCGCCGCGGTGCGGGAATAGGTGTGGGGCTGGAAGACCAGCACGGTGCGCTTGTAGTTCAGCTTCTCCACCGTGTCCAGCAGGGCTTTCAGCTCGCCGGGGTGGTGGGCGTAGTCGTCGTAAACGTCGGCGCCGTTAAACTTGCCCTTGAACTCAAAGCGGCGGCCGGCGCCGTTGAAGCCCGCCAGCCCGTACTTCACCGCCGTGGGGCGGATGCCCAGGCAGATGGCGGCGGCGGTGGCGGCCAGGGCGTTTTTCACATTGTGGATGCCGGGGACGTGCAGGGTCACGTCAGTGAACTTCCGGCCCCGGTAGATGATGTCAAACTGGGTGTTGGCGCCGAGGAAGCGGATGTTGCGGGCGTGCACGTCCGCCGCGGTGCTGAGGCCGAAGGTGATGCGCTTGCGGTCCAGCCCCTCCAGGGTCTGCACGGTGTTCTCATCGTCGTAGTTGACCACCAGGAAGCCGTCCGCCGGCACCCGCTCGGCAAAGGCGCGGAAGGAGCGCTCCACATCCTCCAGATCCTTGAAGAAGTCCAGGTGATCGGCCTCGATGTTCAGGATCACGGCCACCGTGGGGTGGAAGGAGAGGAAGGAGTTATAGTACTCGCAGGCCTCCATCACAATGGTGTCGCCCCGGCCCACCCGGTGCCCCGCATTCAGGAGGGGCAGGGTGCCGCCGATCATCACGGTGGGATCCCGATCCGCCGCCATGAGGATGTGGGTGCACATGGAGGTGGTGGTGGTCTTCCCGTGGGTGCCGGAGATGCAGAGGGCGTTGCGGTAGTCCCGGGAGATGGCGCCCCAGGCCTCGGTGCGCTCAAAGACGGGGATGTCGTTTGCGCGGGCGTATTCGATCTCCGGGTTGTCGTCATGGACGGCGGCGGTGCGCACCACAAAATCCACGTCCGGCGCCAGATTCTCCGCCCGGTGGCCCAGGAAGACCTGGATGCCCTTCTCCCGAAGCTGCAGGACATTGTGGCTCTCTGTGCTGTCCGAGCCGGTGACGCTGATGCCCATGCCCTTCAGCACCTCCGCCAGGGAGGACATGGAGACGCCGCCGATGCCTACCAGGTGCCCCTTGCGGCCGGGGGAGAGGAAATTGGAAAAATCACTCATATAAAAACTCCGATCTATCAGAAAAATCTCCGAACAGGCTATGCGCAATTCTACTTGAAGCGCAGAGCGCAAAATGGTACAATACAGGCGATAAAATCCATGCTACTATTATAATCCCCGCGGCGGGGCTTTGCAAGCAAATCTTCCGCCGCCCGCGGGAGACAGGAAGCGAGAACGAGCTATGGCCACGATCACCCCACCCAAATACGTCCGCCAGGTGCTGGTGACCCTGCAGGGCAGGGGCTACCCGGCCTTTCTGGTGGGCGGCTGCGTGCGGGACATGCTGCTGGGCGTGCAGCCCAACGATTGGGACATCACCACCGCCGCTCTGCCGGAGCAGCTGCTGGAGCTCTTCCCCGGCGCCCGTGTCACCGGCGGCCGGCACGGGACGGTGACGGTGCGCGTGAACTCCCACAGCGTGGAGGTGACCCCCTTCCGGGTGGAGGGGGGCTACCGGGATCACCGGCACCCGGAGCTGGTGCAGTTCGTGGCGGATCTGACCGCAGATCTGAGCCGGCGGGACTTTACGGTGAACGCCATGGCCCTCTCCGCCGACGGGCTCCTGTCTGACCCCTTCGGAGGTGCGGCCGACCTGCGGCGGGGGGTGATCCGCTGCGTGGGGGAGCCGGAGCGCCGCTTTGAGGAGGACGCCCTGCGGATGCTGCGGGCGCTGCGCTTCTCCGCCCGGCTGGGCTTCTCCATCGACCTCTTCACCATGGAGGCCATTCGGGAGAAGGCGCCGCTCTGTGCGGTGCTGCCGCCGGAGCGGGTGCGGGAGGAGCTGGAGAAGATCCTGCTCACCGCCGCGCCGGAGACAGCGCTGGAGGCGGTCTCCCTGGGGCTTCTGGACAGCTATCTGCACCGCCGCCTGCCCCAGCCCCTGCCGGAGCGGCTCTCCGCCCTGCCAAGACGGGCGCTGGAGCGCTGGGTGGGCTTTGCCTGGCTTTTGGAGCACTATGGCTGCGTCTCCTCCGCCGGCGGCTTTCTCCAGGCGCTGCGGCTGGACGGGCGGAGCATCCATCTCTGCAGCCAGGCCTCCCTGCTGCTGAACGCCCCCCTGCCGGAGACGGAGGCGGACTGGAAGCGCTGCCTGCGCCGCTGCGGCATCGAGGCCAGCCTCTGCGCCGCCCGGGTGGCGGAGGCCTTCGGCCGGGACGGGAGGAGCGGCAAGCTGCTCCGCAGCGTCCTCAAGAGCGGGGAGTGCTTCTCCCTGCGGCAGCTGGCCGTCACCGGGGACGATCTGATGGCCCTGGGGCTCCGGGGCCGCGCGGTGGGAGAGATGCTGGAATTTCTGCTGGATTATGTGATCGACTACCCGGAGAACAACCGCCGGGAACTGCTTTTGAGCCTGGCGGGGGGAACGGAGGAATAAATGGACAGCTGGGAAGCTTTGAAAAGCGAATGCGCCGCCTGCCGGGGCTGCGGCCTCTGTGAGACGCGGACGAATCTGGTCTTCGGCGTGGGGAACGAGAAGGCGGAAGTGCTGCTCATCGGGGAGGGCCCCGGGGAGCAGGAGGATCTGCAGGGCGAGCCCTTTGTGGGCCCGGCGGGGAAGCTGCTGGACGACATGCTGAAAATCATCGACCTGGATCGAAGCAAGGTCTACATTGCCAACATGGTCAAGTGCCGCCCGCCGAAAAACCGGGATCCCCTGCCCGAGGAGCAGGCCGCCTGCAGCGCCTGGCTGCAGCGGCAGATCGCCCTCATCGACCCGAAGATCGTGGTCTGCCTGGGGCGCATCGCCGCCATGGGACTCATCAGTCCGGACTTTCGCATCACCCGGCAGCACGGCCAGTGGTTCGACCTGGGCGGCCGCCGCTGGATGGCCATCTACCACCCCTCCGCCCTGCTGCGGGATCCGTCCAAGCGGCCGGAGACCTTTATGGATCTGAGAGAATTACGAAAGGAAATCCGGGAGCGCTGCTCCCACACCTACACGACATGACAGAAGCGCCGATCCAATTCAAGACCGTCACCCTCTGCGACAAGGCCTGGGTGGACGAGCTCGTCCGCGCCGAGAACAGCCCCAGCGCGGACTACAACTTCGGAAACATCTACATCTGGGATAAATACTACCGTCAGCTCATCGCCCGGGCGGGAGATCGGATGCTGGTCAAGCTCCGCTATGAGGGGCATCCGGCCTTCGTCTTTCCCATCGGCAGCGGCCCCCTGCGCCCCGCCGTGGAGCTGCTGCGCCAATACGCCGCCTGGCGGGGCTATCCCCTGGTGATACGGGGCATCACCGACCGACATAAGGCAATGCTGGAGGCGGAGTACCCCGGCGGCTTTACCTACGCCCTGGAGGAAAAGAACCTGGACTACATCTACCGGGCGGAGAAGCTGGCCACCTACGCCGGCAAAGCCCTCCACGGGAAGAAAAACCACTGCAACCGCTTCGAGGCCGAGCACGACTGGGACTTCGTCCCCCTGACCCGGGAGCTGATCCCCGGCTGCCTGGACATGCTGGACGTCTGGACGGAGGAGAACAGCGAGCGTCTGGACAAGAGCGTCTCCAACGAGCACGATGCCGTGATTCGCGCCTTCGCCGCCTTCGAGCGGCTGGGGCTGGAGGGGGGCGTGCTCCGGGCGGAGGGGAAGATCGTGGGCTTCTCCCTGGGGGAGCTGTGCGCTTCCGACACCTTCGACGTGCACTTTGAAAAGGCCCAGATCGACATGAACGGCGCCTACCCCATGGTATGCCGGGAGCTGACGAGAATGCTCCTACAGCGGCACCCGGGGCTCCAGTACATGAACCGGGAGGACGACATGGGCTTTGATTCTCTTCGCCAGTCCAAGCTGAGCTACAAGCCGGAGTATCTGCTGAATAAATACATCGCGAGGTGGAACGATGACTGAGCCCATCATCCGAGAGGTTCGGCGGGAGGACGCCGACGCCCTGGCTGCCCTGTGGCAGCGGGTCTTCGGCGACCCGGAGGAGCTGGCCCGGGACTTTCTGCGCCGCCTGCCCGCGCTGGGCGGCGGCGTCTGCGCCGAGGCGGACGGGGTTTTGCTGGGCGCGGCCTACGCGGTGACGGATTATGATCTAAATGAGGAGCGGATCGCCTATCTCTACGCCGTGGCGGTGCGGGAGGACGCCCGGGGGCGCGGGCTTGGCGCCGCGCTGAGCCGGGAGGCCGCCGCCCTGGGGCGGCGCCTGGGGGCGAAGATGGTCTGCACCCTGCCCGCCGAGCCGGGGCTCTACCCCTGGTATGAGCGGGTCATTGGCCTCCGCTGCGCCCTGCGCCGGCGTAAAGAGGAGATCGAGAGCTGCCCCGGCCCTGTGCCGACATCCCTTTCGCCGGAGGAATACGCCGCCCGGCGGGAGGCGCTGCTCCGGGGCAAGCCCCATGTGCGCCTCGGCGCGGCTGCGCTGGGACAGGAGCGGTTCAACTGCCGCCTCTGCGGCGGGGATCTGCTGGCGATCGGAGAGGGGATCGCCGCGGCCTCAGTGGAGGAGGGCGTGGCTGTCCTGCGGGAGCTGCTCGCCCCCGAAGGGGCGGATCGGGCCGCCCTGGCCGGGGCCGTGGCCGCCGCCCTGGGGACGGAGCGGGCGCTGCTCTATACGCCGGACGCCGCGGGAGAGCCCTATATGGCCGCCGACCGCCCCCTGCCGGCGGACTGCGCCTGGTCTCTGGCGCTGGATTAGCGCGTCGCAGGGGCCAGCGGGCGGCTGATAGCCGCCCCTACGGGGGATGCGGATTCCCACACCGTAGGGAGGCATCCCCAGATGCCTCCGGCTCGCTTGAACGGCGGAGCGATCAGGGGATCGCTCCCTACGGCTCGCCATGACAGGCTTTGGGCTTTGCCTACATATGGAAAGGCTCCCCGGCGAAGGCCGGGGAGCCGCGTTGTTTTATATGCCGGGGATCAGCCCTCCCGGGTGAAGATCCACTCCTCCCCGTAGATGTACAGGGTGATCTGGCTGCCGTCGCAGCGGCAGAAGCGGTCTCGGTCGTCATAGCGGATGAAATGCGAACCCCAGTTCGGGATCTCCTCATACTCGCCGTCGAAGGTGATCGAGCCGCTGTGGGTCTCGCTGAGCTGCAGGATCACCTCGCCGTAATACTGCGCGATCTCGTAGGAGATGTCCTCGCCGTCTTCGTAGATCGCCGTCAGCCGGTAGCGGCCGGGCTGCAGGGTGGAGGAGCCGGCGCTGTCGTCGTCCGCGCCGCGGGTGAAGTCAAAGCGTTCCCCATCGGCCAGAACGGTCATGCTGTCGCCCTCCCAGGTATAGCTGACAGGGTCCTTGTCGAGGTTGAGGCTTGCCTCATCCCAGCTCAGAGGGAAGAAAGCCTTTTCCCCGTCCTCCTCCCGGTAGGCGTAGCCCTCGCCGCCCTTTTCCAGCACCAGCACCAGCCTTGCCTGGTAGCCGTCTCTGTCCGTTTGCAGGCACACCCAGGTGCCCTCAACGCCCTTGGCGCCGCCGCCAAGAACGCCGGTGAGGAAGAGAACGCCGATCACGATGCCGATGACCAGCAGCGCCGCAAGCGTGATGACCAGGCCCTTTTTGGATCCCTTCGCCGCGGGAGCGGAGGGGCGCCGGGCGCTAACCAGTCTTGCACCGCAGGAATCGCAGAAGGCGGCGCCGTCCTCGACCTGCGCGCCGCAGTTGGAACAAAATGCCATGGTATAGTCCTCCTTTCAGTTTTGCGCGGGCCGGAGAACGATCTGATATTCTCCGTCGAAAATGCAGATGTCAAAGTTGCCGTAGTAGCCGTAGACGTAGTAGAAGCTCTGGTTCCCGTCCAGGGTGATGAAGTAGCGGTTCCAGGTCATGGGCAGCTCCTCGCCGTGGCCGAAGTAGCTGCCGGTGCCGTCGGCGTTCAGGGTGAGGGCGAAGCTGTCGTCAGGGTATTCCTCGCCTTCCTCAAGCACCATATAGCTGGTATAGCTGCCCGCCGGGGGCGTCAGCGGTGCGGATACGGTTCCGCTGCGGACATAGGTGCTGGTGACGCCCTCCCAGGTGAAGGTCAGGCTGTCCCCCTGCAGGAGATAGACGCCGCCCACGCCGTCAAGGATGATGGCGCCCTCGGACCAGCGCAGCTCCAGATAGTCCGAATACACGAAATCGTCCTTGAACCGGGTGATGGACACGTAGCCGCCGCCGTCCTCGTCCAGCACCAGGGTGATCTGGCCGGGCGCGTATTCCGGGTCGCCGGATTCGGACAGCGTCCATGTGCCGGCGGGGCGGTTGGCGGGCTGCTGCGCGGGCGCTTCACCGCCGGCGGAGGCCTCGCTTCCGCCTGCGGCGGGGGCCTCGCTTCCGCCGCAGGCCGCCAGGGACAGCAGCAGCGTAAGCATCAGCAAAAGAGCAAAGAGTTTTTTCATCGTGCACCTCCGAAGGTCAAAATTCTTTTTGTATTTTAGCGCAGAAAAGACCCTCGCGCAAGAGCGGCGAGAAAAAACTTGTGAAAACCCGGAAATTCAGCTATTATATACGGGATACGGGAAATTGACAAAGGAGCTCTGCCATGCGAATTTTGGTTGCGGAAGACGAAAAGAATCTGAACCGGATCATCACCGAGGCCCTGCAGGACGAGGGCTACAGCGTGGATCCCTGCTTCAACGGCCTGGACGCGCTGGAGTTCTGCGCCGGGGCGGACTACGACGTGATCGTGCTGGACATCAACATGCCCCGGATGGACGGGCTCAGTGTGGTGCGCCGCCTGCGGGAGCGGGGGGACGCCACCCCGGTGCTGTTCCTCACTGCCCGGGACAGTGTGGCCGACCGGGTGGCGGGCCTGGAGTCCGGCGGGGACTACTATCTGGTCAAGCCCTTCGACTTCAAGGAGCTGATGGCTGTGGTGCGGGCCATGACCCGCAAGTACACCGGCAACCGCTCCAATGTCTATACCATCGCGGATCTGACCCTGGACGCCCAGGGCAAGACCGTGACGCGGGCGGGCAGGAGCATCGAGCTCACCAGCAAGGAGTTTGCCCTGCTGGAGTATATGCTTCGCAACCGGGGCGTGGTGCTCACCCGGGAGATGATCGAAAACAACCTCTGGAACTACGACTACGAGGGCGGCACCAACATCGTGGACGTGTATGTGGGCTACCTGCGCCGGAAGATGGACACGGGCTTCGACAAAAAGCTGATCCACACCGTCTGGGGCAGCGGCTGGGTGCTGCGGGAGGACTGAGAGATGTCGGCAAAATTCCGTCTGACCCTGTGGCTGACGCTGATGGTGCTGCTGCTGGCGGCGGCGGTGCTGGTCTTCGTCATCCTCATCAACAAGACCTCCACCCTGGACGACCCGGCGGAGCGCCTGGTGCGCACGGTGCTCTCCAACGCCGAGGAGGTGTCCTTTGAGGACGGCAGCTTCGACCTGGAGGATCTGGACAGCTACCGCCGGGGCGTCTACTGCAGCTATTACGCCGGGGACGGGACGCTGCTGCTCTCCGCCATGCCGGAGGGCGTGGATTCCGGCGACATCCCCGTGGAGCCAAACGTCCTGCGCACGGTGCGCCTGGCGGGTGGGGAGTATTTCCTCTATGACGTGCGGGCCGAGGACGACGGTCACGCGGTGCTGGTGCGGGGCCTGGTCTCCACGGGGGACAGCTCCGGCCTCATGCACGCCATCACCGTCATCACCCTGACGCTGCTGCCCATCATCCTGCTGGTGGCCCTGGGCGGCGGCTGGCTCATCGCCTGGGACACCTTCCGCCCCATGGAGCAGATCGTAGACGCCGCCAACTCCATCTCCGACGGCGACGATCTGACCGCCCGCATCGAGCTGGGCCGCGCCTCCTCGGAGATGCGGCGGCTGGGCAGCGCCTTCAACCGCATGTTCGAGCGCCTGGAGCGCTCCTTCCATACCGAGCGGCAGTTTGCCTCCGACGCCTCCCATGAGCTGCGCACCCCGGTGACGGTGGTGCTGGCCGAGTGTGACCGGGCCCGCCGGAAGGACAGGACCCCGGAGGATTACCGGGAAAGTCTCGCGGTGATCGAGGAGCAGAGCCGCCATATGTCCGAGCTGGTGCAGCAGCTTTTGAGCCTGACGCGGATGCAGCACGGCACCGACCGCTACCCTTTGCGGGAGGGGGATCTGAGCGGCTTTGCGGCCGCCTGCGTGGGGGAGTTCAGCCCCGCAGACGAGCGGGGCATCCGCCTGGAGACGGAGATCGAGCCAGGCATCCGCGCAAGCTTCAACCCGGCGCTCTACTCCAGGCTTGTGATGAACCTGCTGCAGAATGCCTATCAGTACGGCAGACCCGGCGGGCGTATCCGCCTGAGCCTGAAAAAAGAAGAGGGGCGCGCTGTGCTCCGGGTGGAGGACGACGGCATCGGCATCGCGCCGGAGGACCTGGACAAGGTGTGGCAGCGCTTCTGGCAGGCCGACCCCGGGCGGGAGGAAAACGGCAGCACCGGCCTGGGCCTCGCCATGGTGAAAGAGATCGCGGAGCTCCACGGCGGCCGCGCCGCGGTGGAGAGCGAGCCGGGCAAGGGGAGTACGTTCACCGTGACGATCTGAGCCTTGCGTTTTGATGCTGTTCTCTGATAGAAGAAGATAAGCGGGCGGCTGATATCCGCCCCTACGATGAAACGGGGATATATGCCATGGACTTGCCCAGGCGAAAACCGGCCCGCCTGCGGGAATACGACTACAGCACCCCCGGTGCCTATTTCGTCACCGTGTGTACCCACGAGAAGAGGTGCAGCCTTTCAACGATCTCCGTAGGGGCCGGCGCCCTCGACGGCCCGAGCATTCAACTGACAGAGCAGGGCAAAATCGTGGAGAAATATATCCTGTCCACGGAACAGATCCCGGGAATGCATGTTGATAAATATGTCATCATGCCGAATCACATTCATTTGATTTTGGTCGTTGATGGGAACAGCGGGCCGTCGAGGGCGCCGGCCCCTACGAATGGAAAAGCGGGCCGTCGAGGGCGCCGGCCCCTACGAATGGGAACAGCGGGCCGTCGAGGGCGCCGGCCCCTACGAATGCTTTCGAGGGGGATGTGAGTTCCAAAACTCCTGCAAATGCAAAAATTCCTCGTGCAATCGGCGTGATGAAGCGATTGATCAACAAAGAAGCAGGGGAAAACATTTTCCAGCGTTCCTATCATGAGCACGTTATCCGAAACGAAGCGGATTACCGGCGGATCTGGGACTATATCGACACAAACCCCGCCAAGTGGACAGAGGACTGCTATTACATGCGCGGGCAATAAGAAGAAAAAGGAGCCTCTCCGGCGAATGAACCGGAGAGGCTCCTTTTCTCAAAACATAAAACTCAAAACTCAAAACTCAAAAACTCAAAACTCAGCAGAGCTTTTCCATCTCGTCCACCAGCTCGCCGAAGAGGGAGAGGGCGGAGTTCACGGGATCGGGGGTGGACATGTCCACGCCGGCGATCTTCAGCAGAGAAATGGGATCGGTGCTGCTGCCGCCGGAGAGGAACTTCTTGTAATCGGCCACAGCGGGGGCGCCTTCCTTGAGGATGCGGTTGGCGATGGCCACGGCGGCGGAGAAGCCGGTGGCGTACTGGAAGACGTAGTAGTTGTAGAAGAAGTGGGGGATCCGCGCCCACTCCAGAGCGATCTCCTGGTCGGAGACCATGTCGGGGCCAAAGTAGAGCTTGTTGAGCTCGTGGTACTTCTTGCACAGCGCCTCGGCGGTGAGGGTCTCGCCCCGCTCGGCCATGCGGCCCATCTCCAGCTCAAACTCGGCAAACATGGTCTGGCGGTAGATGGTGCCCTTGAACTGATCCATGAAGTGGTTGATGAGGTAGGCCCGCTCCTTCTTGTCGGTGGTCTTGGAGAGCAGGTGGCGCATCAGCAGCACCTCGTTGCAGGTGGAGGCCACCTCGGCCACAAAGATCACATAGTCGCTGGTGGAGACGGGCTGGTACTTGGTGGAGTGGTAGCTGTGCAGGGCGTGGCCCATCTCGTGCACCAGGGTGAACATGCTGTCCAGGGTGTCCTTGTGGTTTAAGAGCACATAGGGGTGGGGACGGGAATTGCCGGAGGAGTAGGCGCCGCCCCGCTTGCCCACGTTTTCATACACGTCGATCCAGCGATTGGCGAAGCCCTCCTTGAGAAGATCGGTGTAGTCCTCGCCCATGACGGCCAGAGCCTCCAGCACGGTCTCCTTGGCCTGCTCGAAGGAGATCTTCTCCGCAGCGTCGGCCACGATGGGGGTGTACACGTCGTACATGTGGAGCTCCTCCACCCCCAGCAGCTTCTTGCGCAGGGCGACGTACCGGTACATCTTGTCCAGGTTCGCGTGGACGGCCTCGATCAGGTTCAGGTACACGGGCACGGGCACCTCGGTCCGATCCAGAGAGGCTGCGATGGTGCTCTCGTACTTCCGGGCTCTGGCGAAGAAGCAGAGCTGCTTGAACTGGGCGTCCAGGGTGGCGGCCACGGTGTTGCGGTAGCTGCCGAGCTGCTTGTAGTAGGTCTTGAAGGCGCTCTGGCGCAGGACGCGGTCGGGGCTCTCCATCAGGGGCACGAAGGAGCCGCCGGTGAGCTGGTGCTCCACCCCGTCCTTGTCCACCGCATTGGGGAACTTCAGATCCGCGTTGCGGAAGACGCTGCCGATGCTCTCGGGCCCGCGGGCCATCTCGCCGGCGGCGGAGAGCAGACGCTCCTCGGCGGGGGAGAGGATGTGGGCGGCGCGGCGGCGGATCTGGTAGAGGCTGCGGCGGTATTCCTCCAGACCGGGCTGGGCGATGTAGAAGAGGTTCAGCGTATCCTCGGGGATGGCCATGATCTCGGGAGAGGCGAAGGCGGCGGCGGAGGAGACGGCCACGATGGTGCTCATGGCCTTGCCGCGCATGTCCTGATAGAAGCCGTTGCCGGTGTCCTGGTCGCTCTTGCAGCTGGCGTAGCCGTAGAGGGTGCCCAGGCGCACCTCCACCTCGTCCTGCTTGCGGAAGAAGGAGAGCAGGGTCTCGGCGTCGTCGCCCAGGTGACCCTGGAAGGCGGCGATCTCGGCGGGCAGAGCCTTCAGCGCCTCGTTTTCGGCAAACCAGGCCTCGTCGCTTTCGAACATGTCCTTCAGATTCCAGGTAAACTCCTCGGGAACCTGGCTGCGCTCGGGGATTTTGTTGTTTTCCATGGGAATCGACCTCCGTTTTGTTTTGATGATACAATGAGTATAACACGCCGGGGCGATCCCCGCAAGGGAAATGAAGAGATGAAAGAATGAAGATACGAAGAAATGCCCATCCTGGGGCGGGCATTTTTCGATTGACGGAAAGGCGCGGATAAGGTAAAATAAGGGGTACGAAACTGGGAGGAAGATACCATGAAAGCAAAAATCAGCCCCTTCTGGGGCTATCTGACCCTGGCCCTGGTGATCCTGACTCTGGTGCTGTGCGTCGTCGGCGCCAAAAACGGCACGCTGCTGGTGAAGGCGGACGCCAAGCCCCAGGAGACGGTGGAGACCTTTTTTGAGTCGGTGGTCATCGGCAAGTATGACGCCGCCTACGCCTGCCTGGCAAACTATGACAGTCTGGGGCTGGAAAACCAGTCCGACAGTCTGAAGTGGAAACGCCTGCTGGAGAGCTATGACTACGCCCTGCTGGGCGAGCCGGAGCAGAAGGGCGATACCGCGGTGCAGACCGTGCGCTTCCAGAGCCTGGACATGAACGCCCTGGAGCTGGCGCTGGAGACCCCCATCGCCACCATCCCCGGTGGGGAGGGCGAGGCGGATCGGGAGATCTTCCCCACCGCAGAGGAGCTGCTGGCCCAGCCGGAGCAATTTTACAGAACCACGGAGCTGCAGATCCAGCTGCGCTATGAGAAGGGCCGATGGCTGATCGTGGCGGACGAGAGTCTGCTCAAGGCCCTGAGCGGAGGGAAGTGAGGAGAGACGATGAGCAGAGATTTTGATCTGGACGATATCCTGTCCGAATTCCGGGACCCGGAGCCTGAAAGCGGCGCTCCCGCCTTTGAGGAGCCGGTCTACGAGGAGCCGACCGTTGAGGAGCCCGCGCTTGCAAGACCCCGCGAGGAAGAGCCGGCCTATGAGGAGCCGGTCTACGAGGAACCGGCCTACGAGGAGCCCACAGCGGCAGAGCCCGCCCCGGCCTACCGCAGAGATGCCCGCCGGCAGGAGTCCCGGCGCCCGGCCCTCCAGGGCCCCAGCATCGGCGAGCTGCTGCAGGGCATCGGCGCAAAGCTTCGCACCTCGCGCCAGGAGAGAGCGCGGGAGGTCGAGACCCGGGAGCGGCAGATGCCCGGGTGGCTGCCCAAGCTGATCTCCGCGGCGCTGCTGATCCTCTCGGCGCTCTGCGTAGTGTGGATCCTGCACAACGTCCACCCCAGCTCCGGCACCGGCGCCGTCGGCAGCCGCCGGGTGAACCTGGCCGCCCGCATCGCGCCGGACGCCCAGGCGCCCGCCGATCCGGAGAATCCGGAGGACCCCGCCCCGGTGAAGACCCATTATGTGATTGAAGAGGGCTCTGTGGTGGCCCCCGCCCCCAACCCCGCCTGCTTCGGCAAGATCAGCGTGGACGAGCCGGAGAAGGTGCTGGAGATCATCCAGCAGGCCCGGGATTACGGCCTGCTGGGAGAGAATGAGACCGTGGCCTTCGACCCCAATGTGGAGTTCTACAAGGGCGCCGACCGGGAGGACATCGAGTATTATCTGGACGAGACCATCCTGGTGATCTGCTGGAAGGAGGTCATCGACGGCTACACCTGCAGCCTGGCGGAGGTGAAGGTGGCCGACGCCTCCCAGTTCCGGCGGAAGCTGGCGGACGATACCTTTGCCTCGTCCAACCAGTACTACTCCACCACCCTGCACCGGAGCACCAACGCGGTGCTGAGTCTGAACGCGGACTTCTACCAGAACCGGGACTTCGGCATGGTGGTCTATGACCGGAATATCTACCGTTTCCCCACCGACACCTACACCGGCAGCTACAAGCGCTACAACTGCCTGGAGACCTGCTTTATCAACGGCGAGGGCGACTTCATCTTCACCCAGCTGGGGCAGCCCTTCACCCGGGAGGAGCTGGAGCAGTACATCGCCGACAACGACATCCTCTTCTCCATCTCCTTTGGCCCCGTCCTGGTGCGGGACGGCCAGGCGGTGGACTGCAGCTGGTACCCGGTGGGCGAGATCGAAAAGCCCTATTCCCGGGCCGGCATCGGCCAGGTGGACAAGCTCCACTATCTCTACATGTCCGTGAACCACTCGCCCGAGATGGCCGCCCGCTGGACGGTGAACCAGTTTGCCCAGTACTTTGCGCAGAAGCCCGTCATCAACGCCTACTGCCTGGACGGCGGCCAGACCGGCGAGATCGTGTTCCAGGGCAGAGCCTATAACCACGTGGACTTCGGCGAGGAGCGCCCTGTCAGCGACAACATCTACTTTGCCACTGCCATCCCGGCCGAAACGGAGGTGGGATCATGAACCAGATCGCCCTGTATTTCGGGGAGCGGGCCATCTATTGGAGCTCCCTCATCATCACCCTGGGCGTGCTCTGCTGCCTGAGCCTGACCGTCGCCCTCTACCGGCAGCGCAGCGAGACTTTGCGGGAGCTGCTGGTCTTCTTCCCCCTGGCCGTGATCCTGAGCCTGTTCCTTTCGCGGCTTCTGTGCTGGTACTTCAGCGTGGACGTGTTTGACTCCTTCGGCGAGGCCTTCTCCGATTTCAGCCTGGGCAGCTTCTATCTGCCCGGCGTGATCCTGGGAGTGTGGCTGGCCGCCTGGATCGTGGAAAAGCTGAGACTGGTGCAGACCGGCGGCCTGCTGCTGGACTGCACGGCGCCCGGCCTTGCGCTGCTCATCGCCTTCATCCGGCTCAGCGCCCTCTTCAACGACACCTGCCGCAGCCGCATCGAGATCAACACCCCCCTCTTCAAGAGCCTGCCCTTTGCCGTCTCCCGCACCGACGCGGCGGGGAACGAGACCTGGGTGCTGGCCACCTTCTTCCTGGCCTTCCTGGCCATGCTGCTGCTGGCCGTATTCCTGCTGCGCTTCTATCTCAAGCGGGGCACGCGGAAGATGCGTGCCCCATGCGCGCGCACCGGCAATGTCTGGCGCATGTTCCTGCTGTACTACGCGGCGATCGAGGTGGTGGTGGACTCCCTGCGCAACGACTCCCCCCTCATGCACTTCCACCTGATCGTGGGGCTGAACAAGTATTCCTCCTTCGTGAGCCTGGCCCAGGTCTTCGCCGCCTGCACCGCGCTCTACGTGCTGGTGTACTACAGCAGAAGATCCATCCAGGCCGGGGGCTACACCTACTGGCATGGGCTGAGCTGGGGCGGCTTTGTGCTGAGCCTGGTGGGCATCGGGTACCTGGGCGAATACCAGGTGCAGCGCTCCGGCAAGTATCTGCTCTGCTACAGCGCCCAGATCTTCTTCTGCATCCTGATGGTGGTCATCATCCGCCTGGTGTATGAGAGCTGTGCGGCAAAGCGGAAGAGAAAGACCCAGTGGTAAAAGCATAATATGGATAGCACACCCGGGCGGCGCGCCATGCGCCGCCCGGTTTTGCGCAGGGGCGGCGATCAGCCGCCCGTCGACCCGCGCCGATGTCCGACAAACGGGCCTGGCCATGGGCTGGGCGCCGGCCCCTCCCGCCGCTTGTTCCTCCCCCCAGCGGGGGAGGATCCCGACGCGCGGGCAGCGTGCGACGTTCCCAGCTCTGCTGTCGCTTGCGACAGGTGAGGGAGAGGGTTGCCCCGTCCCCCGTAGGGGCGATAGCCGAATCGCCCGACGACCCGCGCCGATGTCCGACCTGCGGGCCGTCGAGGGCGCCGGCCCCTACGGTGCAAACCCAGGTTCCCCCGTAGGGACGACCATTGGTCGTCCGCAGAGGTGGGCGTATGTCCGACAAGGAACGCAAGAGAAACGGATTGCCGCGTCGGACTGCGCCCTCCTCGCAATGACAGACCTTCGGTCTGTTCGGGCCCGGCCATGGGCTGGGCGTCGGCCCCTACAGTGCAAACCCAGGTTCCCCCGTAGGGGCGATTCACGAATCGCCCGACGACCTGCGCTAAGTTCCGACAAGGAACGCAAGAGAAACGGATTGCCGCGTCGGGCTGCGCCGTCCTCGGAATGACAGACCTTCGGTCTGTTCGGGCCCGGCCATGGGCTGGGCGCCGGCCCCTACGGTGCAAACCCCGTCCTTCGTAGGGGAGGGGCTTGCCCCTCCCGCCGACCTGCATCCGCGTCCCACAACGGACGAGCATTGCTCGTCCCTACGGTAAAGATCCTCGGCCCCCCGTAGCCTTGCCTGCGAGGAAGCCTGACGGGATAATCTTGAATAGATGCAAAAAGTTCAAAAAAAGAAGATTTTGCACAGGAACCAATGCAAAGTGTTTATTTCTTCGTCAGAATGTTGCCTGGCGGGGCGGCTTTCTGGTCATTTTGTCGCTTGACGCAAGGGGAGGGAAATGCTACAATAACCTATGTCTGAAAGTATCCTTTTTGAAAGAGAAGAAACGAGAGGCAAGTCCTATGAAGAAGATGAAGGTTCTGATCGGCAACTACGGCAGCGGCAAGACGGAGCTGGCGCTGAACTTCGCCTTCAAGGCCGCCGAGCGCGGCGACCGCACGGAGCTGCTGGATCTGGATATGGTCAACACCTATTTCCGCCTCACCGAGCGCGGCAGGATGACCCAGATGAAGGAGATCCGCCTGGTCTCCCCGAACTTTGCCTGCGCCGGTATTGAAACGCTCTCCGTTCCCGCAGAGGTGGCCTCCGCCTTCGCCATGGACTGGGACACCGTTGTGTTCGACGTCGGCGGCGACGCGGTTGGCGCCACGGCCGTGGCGCGTTACCATCAGGACTTCATGGAGCTCGAGCCCGGCGCCCTGGAGGTGCTGAACGTGGTGAACATCCGCCGCCCGCTCGCCGGGACGGTGGAGCGCATCATTAAGCTCCAGGAGGAGATGCAGATCCATTCCCGGCTGAAGATCACCGGCATGGTCAACAACACAAACCTGGCCACCGCAACCTCCGTGGAGGAGCTGCGGCACGGCTATGAGATTTTGAAGGAGGTCTCCAGGATCTCCGGCATCCCCGTGGCCTACACCTCCGGCAAGAAGGCGTTTCTGGACGCTTTCCTGGCCGAGGGGCACGATCCGGAATACATCGGCACGCCGCTGGCCATCGACACCTACATGCAGCGCGACTGGGATTCCTGGGTCCACAGTCTGGATCAGAATCCCTCCAACCCCCGCCCCGGCAATTTCTACCGGACCAATATGGACTGAGCCTGCCCGGCCGGGACGAAGCGAAAAGCGTCATCCGTCGCGTGACGGTTTTTAGAATAGACCTGCAAATCTATCAAGGAAAAGAGGTAAGAACATGGTTAAGGTTACAATCAACGAGATTGTATGCAAAGGCTGCGGCCTGTGCGCGAGAGCATGTCCCAAAGGCGTGCTTGCCCTTTCCAAGACCAAACTCAACGCAAAAGGCTACCATCCCGCTGAAGTCGTGAACCCGGATGACTGCATCGGCTGCGCATCCTGCGCACGCACCTGCCCGGATGTCGCGATCCGCATCGAAAGACTATAAGGAGGAAACGAAAATGGCATTAACTCTCATGAAGGGGTCCGAAGCGATCGCCGAGGCTGCCATTCGCGCCGGCGCACGTTTCTTCTTCGGCTACCCCATTACCCCGCAGACTGAGATCCCCGAATACATGTCCGCCCGTATGCCCGAAATCGGCGGCTGCTTCCTGCAGGCCGAGAGCGAAGTGGCGGCGATCAACATGGTGTACGGCGCTGCCGGTACCGGCATGCGCGTTATCACCTCTTCTTCCAGCCCCGGCGTCTCCCTGAAGCAGGAGGGCATCTCCTACATCGCCGGCGCTCAGCTGCCCTGCGTGATCCTGAACGTCATGCGCGGCGGTCCCGGCCTCGGCAACATCCAGGCCTCCCAGGGCGACTATTTCCAGGCCACCAAGGGCGGCGGCAACGGCGACTACCACCTGCTGACCTACGCGCCCTCCTCCATCCAGGAGGTCGTGGACACGATGATGTTCGCCTATGAGAAGGCCGAGAAGTACCGCATCCCCGTTCTGTTCCTGCTCGACGGCATCATCGCCCAGATGATGGAGCCGGTCGAAATGCCGGAGATGGTCGAGTACAAGCCGACCAAAGAAGCCAAGCCCTGGGCCGCCATGGGCTGGAAGCCGGGCGACGACCCCGCCAAGCGCGCCGTCATCAACTCCATGTACATCTCCACCGAGGAGCTGACCGATCACACCAACGTGCTGCAGGCCTGCTACCGCGAGATCGAGAAGAACGAAGTGATGTTTGAGAACTACCGCACCGAGGACGCCGAGATCGTTCTCACCGCCTTCGGCACCGTCTCCCGCGTCGCCCGCAGCGCTGTGGACGAGCTGCGTGAAGAGGGCTACAAGGTCGGCCTGTTCCGTCCCATCACGGTGTGGCCCTTCCCCTACGACGAGCTCAAGAAGGCCGTCAACCAGCCCCAAGTCAAGGCAGTGCTGGACATCGAGGTCAACGAAGGTCAGATGCTCGAGGACGTCAACCTGGCCGTCAGCGGCGCCCGCCCGGTCGAGTTCCTCGGCCATTGCGGCAGCCTCTTCCCGACCACCGAAGAAGTCAAAGCCCGCATCCTCGCTATGCTGAAGGAGGGAAAGTAAGATGTCTGTTGTCTTTGAGAAAACCCAGCTGCTGACCGATAAGCAGTTCCACTACTGCCCCGGCTGCAACCACGGCATTATCCACCGCCTGGTCGCCGAGAGCATCGAAGAGCTGGTCAAGGAAGGCAAGCTCGAGGCCGGCAACGTCATCGGCGTCGCCCCTGTCGGCTGCTCGGTCTTCGCCTATGATTACTTCAACTGCGATATGTACGAGGCCGCCCACGGCCGCGCCCCCGCTGTCGCCACCGGCATCAAGCGCTCCAAGCCCGACACCCTGGTCTTCACCTATCAGGGCGACGGCGACCTGGCCTCCATCGGCACCGCCGAGGTCGTCCATGCCGCGCACCGCGGCGAGAAGCTCGTCACCATTTTCGTCAACAACGCCATTTACGGCATGACCGGCGGCCAGATGGCCCCCACCACCCTGGTGGGCCAGAAGACCACCACCTCTCCCTATGGCCGTGACGAGGCCTGGTGCGGCGCGCCCATCAAGATGAGCGAGATGCTCGCGCAGGTTCCCGGCTCCTACTACATCGAGCGCTGCGCCGTCAACAACAACGCCAACATCATCAAGTGCAAGAAGGCCATCAAGAAGGCCATGGAGTATCAGCTGGAAGGCAAGGGCTTCTGCATGATCGAGGTTCTCTCCGCCTGCCCCACCAACTGGGGCCTGAGTCCGGTGGAAGCCATGAAGTGGCTGGAAGGGAACATGATCCCCTACTACCCGCTGGGCGTGTACAAAGATAAGGGGGCTGAACAGAAATGACGAAACGTTATCTTTTCGCCGGCTTCGGCGGTCAGGGCATGCTCCTGATCGGTAAGTTCGTGGCTATGGCCTGCATGCTGGAAGGCAAGCACGTCTCCTGGCTGCCCTCCTACGGCCCTGAGATGCGCGGCGGTACGGCCAACTGCTCCGTCATCGTGAGCGATGATCCGATCGGCACCCCGATGGTCGACAAGGCCGATGCCGTTGTGGCGATGAACCTGCCCTCCCTGCTCAAGTTTGAGAACTCCGTCAAGCCCGGCGGCGTGCTCGTGGTCAACTCCTCCATCATCGACCGCAAGGTCGAGCGTGACGACATCAAGGTCGTCTACTGCGACGCCAACAAGATCGCCGAGGAAGTCGGCAACCCCAAGGGCGCCAACGTGGCCATTCTGGGCGCTCTGATGGCCAAGGATCCCGCCTGCTCCACCGAGAGCATGATCGAGGCCATCCGCATCGAGCTGGGCGAGCGCAAGGCCCGCTTCCTGGAAGGCAACAAGAAGGCACTGTTTGCCGGCATGGAGGCCGCCAACAAGTAAATCTTTCCGCTTGAGACACTTAGCAACACCGATACGAGGCCGCACCCCTCCGGGTGCGGCCTCAAGCTGTTCATAGAGCGGTTTGCCGCTGTGAGCCGGTGACTGCACCGGAGGGACAGCCAAATCCGTGCGGCTTTGGCGGGATAAGGGGCTGTTTTGTCGGAAGACCTTGAAATATACCGTGATTTGAGATACAATAACTTTGCTTACACGCATTTTGGCAGCGCGTGACCTGCGCGGCTGCCCCCTGGAGGCGTCCCATGGACAAGCTCAACGTGTGCCTGATCAACGATTCTTTTCCGCCCACCATTGACGGCGTTGCCACAGCGGTGCGAAACTACGCCCAGATCATCACGGAGAAGCACGGCCACGCTGCCGTCGTGACCCCCTTTTACCCGGATGTGGACGATTCGGTGCATCCCTTTCCCGTCTACCGCTACCCCAGCATGTTTGTGTCCAAAAAGCTGGGCTATCGGGCGGGCATTCCCTTCTCGCCGGAGCTGATGGGAAAGCTGAAGGAGGAGCGCTTTGACCTGATCCACAGCCACTGTCCCATCAGCTCCACGCTGCTGGCGCGGGGGCTGCGGGATCAGCTGCAGCTGCCGGTGGTGCTGACCTATCACACCAAATTCGATATCGACATCGCCAACGCCGTGCGGGGCAAGCTGGTTCAGACGGAGATGATCAAGCTCCTGGTGAAGAACATCGCCGCCTGCGACGAGGTCTGGACCGTCAGCCGCGGCGCGGGGGAGAACCTGCGCAGCATGGGCTTTGAGGGGGACTATGTGGTCATGCCAAACGGCGTGGACTTCCCCAAGGGCCGCGTGCCGGAGGAGGCTGTGCGGCAGGCGACGGGGGACTATGACCTGCCTGCCGGCGTGCCGATGCTGCTCTTCGTGGGCCGCATGATGTGGTACAAGGGGCTGCGGATCATTCTGGACGCCCTGAAGACCCTGGACGGGGAGGGGCAGGACTTCCGCATGGTCTTTGTGGGCGGCGGCGGTGACCGGGAGGAGATCATGGCCTATGCCGAGGAGCTGCGCGCTCGCGGGAAGGTGATCTTCGTCGAGCCCATCCGGGATCGGGATTTGATCCGCGCCTGGTACTGCCGGGCGGATCTGTTCCTCTTCCCCTCCACCTTCGATACCAACGGCCTGGTGGTGCGGGAGGCGGCGGCCTGCGGCCTGCCCAGCGTGCTGATCCGGGGCAGCTGCGCCGCGGAGGATGTGGCCGACGGGGAAACGGGCTTCTTGATCGAGGAGAACGCGGATTCCATGGCGGCTATGCTGCGCCGCCTGCTGCGGGAGCCGGACTGTGTGCGCCGGGTGGGCGAGCAGGCGCAGGAGCAGCTCTATCTCTCCTGGGAGGACGCGGTGGCCAACGCCTGGGACGGCTACGGCGCCGTGATCGAGAATTTCCGCAGCGGACGCTATGCCCGGCCGCATACGGCTTCGGACGATATGTTCCGCAGCCTGGGCGCGGTGATGGACTGGCTCAACCACAAGGATACCCGGAGCCAAAAGGTGCAGTACCGCGGGAAAGAGTGGGCCTTCAGCGATATTCTGACGCTCGTGGGACGCAGCAAGGATCCCATGGATCCCCTGTCCCGCCAGCGGACGGATCGCTTTCTATAAGCCGGAGGGCCTTCCTCCGAGACAGCAAAACGGCGGCGCAGACCGAGAGGATCGGGCTCTGCGCCGCCGTTTTTATTCTCCCTTGTATTTGCGCCGTGTGGCAAGACCGCCGCGAATGTGCCGCTCCGCCTTGTTCAGATCCAGCAGCTTGCGCACCTGGGCGTAGAGCCCCGGGTTCACCCGCCGCAGCCGCTCCGTCAGATCCTTGTGCACGGTGCTTTTGGAGATGCCGAAGCGGGCCGCCGCCGCGCGGACGGTGCTCCGGGTTTCGATGATGTATGCCGCCAGATCACAGGCGCGTTCCTCTATCGTGCTATGCACTCACACCACTCCCCGAGCGCGGCAGGGCGCCGCGCGTTTCCTGCTCCATGTATATGTGCGCGCCCGGGGGGATATGAGCTGCGCCCCGCCCCGGACGCGACAGAAAATTCCTTTGCAAAAGCGGTGAAGTGTGGTATACTGCCTGTCGAAACGGAGCGGCCGGGGGATTTCCCGGCACGGAAGGAGAAAACATGCGCAAGGCATTGCATGGGATTTTGATCTTTTTCTTTATCGCGCTGGCGGCGGTTTTTGCCCTGTCAGCATTGTCCGGCGGCGAGCGCGGGGCGCTATCCCGCCCGGATACGGCGGCGGAGCCGGCGGAGGAGAGCGGCCAGGTGGTCGCCCCCGCGCCCCTGGAGCCCACGGCGGCGCCCGAGCCGGAGGAGAGCCCGGAGCCCACGCCGGAGCCCACCCCGGCGCCCACGCCCTTTGTGGAGCCGGAGCTGAAGGAGGGCGGCCTGGTCACCTTTGACGGGGTGGAGCTGGAAAGCGGCGCCTACCTGCACGAGGGGCTGCGCTATGTGCGCCTCACGGAGGTGGCCGGCGCGCTGGGTCTGGAGCTGGAGCCGGGGGAGGACGGGGAGAGCGTCTCCTTCAACTGGCGGCGGAGCCGGGTGACCCTGCGCCCCTACAGCACCACCCTTACCTACCAGGACAAGGACTTTGAGCTGGCGGCGCCGGTGCTGCTCTGCGACGGCGGGGCGGAGATGCTGGTGCCGGTGGAGTCCTTCTGCGAGGGCTGCCAGATCGGCCTGCTGGACGATGTGGAGTTCAACCACCTCTACTGCACCCCCGGCGCCGGCAGCTGGGAGCTTCCCCAGGGCTACAACGTGCCGGTGATGATGTACCACGGCGTGGGCTGGGGCAGCAAGGACGCCAACCTCTTCGTGAACCCCCAGGATCTGGAGAAGCAGTTCGTCTACCTGCTGGACCACGGCTACACCCCCATCTGGTTCTCGGATCTGGAGCATGTGGACGAGATCGAAAAGCCCGTGCTGCTGACCTTTGACGACGGCTGGGCGAACAACTACACCAACATGCTGCCCCTGGTGGAGAAGTACCATGTGAAGGTCACGGTCTTCATGGTCTGGGACTTCTTTACCATCAGCGGCAACCACCTGGACGAGGATGAGGCCCTGGAGATGGCCGCCAGCGGCTATGTGGATTTCCAGAGCCACACCATGAGCCACACCGACCTGACCACCATCCGCGACCCGGAGAAGCGGGAATACGAGCTGTCCGAGTCTCAGCTGCAGCTCACGCGGCTCTTCGGCAAGCAGCCCTTCGTGCTCAGCTACCCCATCGGCGGCAGCGACGAGGAGATCCAGGAGCTGGCCAGCCAGTACTACCGCTTTGCCGTGAAGATGACAAATCACGATTCCAACTACATTTGCTACAACACCGGCGACGACCCCATGCTGGTCTATCGCTTCTTCCCGGAGAAGTGGACGCCCATGGCCACCTACATCTCCTGGCTGGAGAAAGCCTTCCCGCCTGAGGAGCAGGCGGCGGAGGAGCCCGCGGAGACAGAACAGCCCGGACAGGCCGGATAAGATAAGCGCCAGTCCCGGCAGGAACCGGGACTGGCGTTTTCGAAAGTGCCGAAAGGAGGCATACGATGATCCAAGAAGTCCGCGTCAGCACCCTGGAGGAGCTGATGCCCCTGCTGTCGGAGCAGGAATACCGCCCGGATCTGGGGCGCAACCGCAGCCCCTTTGTCTACCGGGGCATGACCAACGCCGATTTCCGCATGGTCACAAGCCTCCGGCGCAACTGCCGCGAGCTCCAGCGGAACCTGGAGCCGGCGATTTTGAAAAACTTCGCCAAGTACGCGGTGATCGAGGATCCCAGCGTGGCCCATTCGGTCTGGCGGCAGATGATCCTGGGGCAGCACCACGGTCTGCCCACCCGGCTGCTGGACTGGACCCAGTCCGCCCTGGTGGCGCTGCACTTCGCCGTCAGCGAGGAGGATCTGGCCCACATGGAGGATCACGACTGCATGGTCTGGCGGGTGGACATCGCGGAGCTCCACGCGCTGCTGCCGGAGCGCTATCAGCAGGTCATGCGGGTCTACCAGGCGGAGGTCTTCTCCGTGGACATGCTGGGCAGCGCCGCCCAGAGTCTGGCGCTGTACGACCGGGACATGGGGGATCGGAGCATGGTGGTGCTGGAACCGCCCTCCCTGAGTGCCCGCATCGTGAACCAGTACTCCTTCTTCTCCGTCATCCCCATGGAGATGGAGAATGTGGAGGACTTCCTCGACCGCTGCACCGAGCACACGGTAAAGTATGTGATCGACCGGAAGCTCCGCTGGCGGGTGCGGGACATGCTGGATCAGCTCAACATGTCCGAGCGTATCGTCTACCCCGGGCTGGACGGCCTCTCCCGCTGGATCGCCCGCCACTACTATGTGAAGGAAAAGGGCGAGGAGCAGGGAATGAAGGAATGAAGAAATGAAGGCGCAGGCCTGCGTTTCTTCGTAGGGGTCGGCGCCCTCGACGACCCGCTTGTCCGTCCGCTCCGTAGGGACGAGCATTGCTCGTCCGTCTGTCGGACATGGGCGCAGGTCTGCGGACGACCAATGGTCGTCCCTGCGGGGGATCGCGGCCCATGCTGCGTAGGGGCGGGTATTACCCGCCCGCTTGTGGGGCACTGGCCTATCTCTACGGGCGGCTGATAGCCGCCCCTACGAAGCTCTCCGTCTGCTCTGTAGGGGAGGGGCTTGCGACGCGAAGCTAGTCCTTTAGCCCCTCCCGTGCAAGGAAAGACGCAAATCAATAAAGAGGGGAAAACGAAAAGAAATCTCCGGCGAAAACGGATCAAAGTCCGCATTCGCCGGAGATTTCTGCTGCTTTTCAGGTCTTCCCGCCGGGCTGTCGAGGACGCCAGCCCCTACAACGCAGACCCGCGCTTCTCCGTAGGGGTCGGCGCCCCGACGACCCGCGTGTCCGTCCGCTCCGTAGGGACGAGCAATGCTCGTCCGTCTGTCGGACATGGGCGCAGGTCTGCGGACGACCAATGGTCGTCCCTACGGGGGATCGCGGCCCATGCTGCGTAGGGGCGGGTATTACCCGCCTGCTTGTGGGGCGCTGGCCTATCTCTACGGGCGGCTGATAGCCGCCCCTACGAAGCTCTCCGTCTGCTCCGTAGGGGCGGGGCTTGCGACGCGAAGCTAGTCCTTTAGGACCCCTCCCGCGCAAGGAAAGACGCAAATCAATAAAGAGGGGAAAACGAAAAAGAATCTCCGGCGAAAACGGATCAAAGTCCGCATTCGCCGGAGATTTCTGCATTTTTTCAGATTTTCCCGCCGGGCTGTCGAGGGCGCCAGCCCCTACAACGCAGACCCGCGTTTCTCCGTAGGGGTCGGCGCCCTCGACGACCCGCGTGTGGGGCGAGACCCCGGATCGGCGGGCGATTCGGCTATCTCCCCTACAGGTGCGGATGGGGGTCTAAGGATCGGTTCGTGGTCGTTATGGGTTCAACGACCCATTGGCAAAATTCAAAAGACTGCCGTTTTCGGGAACAAATTCCAGACTATCCTTCCAGACTTCATAGAAGCTTTTATCGGTGCTCTTCACATTGAATACAAACTCGTTGTGAACGTCCACGCCTTTGCAGGGCTTTATATCGATGACAACACGCATTCCGGGTTCCCAGGAGAAATCATCGCCTGCTTCGCTGGAATACTTTGCGGTAAAGGCGGAGAGACCATCGTCTGAACGGCTCACTTTATCCACAACCCAATCTGTAATCAAAACAGGGTTTTCTTCCTCCGGGGTATAGACAGAAACTGTAATAACAGCGTCCGAGGTCAGGAAGGCGGCAGGAATTTCAAGCGTATCGCCGGAGAAGACAAGCTCGTCGGCGTTGTGCATCGCGAGAGGCTTGCTCTCCCCGAAGCGGTATCGGGCGTCAAGCGAATCCACGAGGAAGAGAGGGGCTTGCCCGTTCTCGTTGCGGAACATTTTATCAAGATGAGCGCGGTCGGCGTCGGAAACCTCCCGTAGATCTGCCAGAGAAAGCAGCAGCTCCAGATTGAGCACCAAGGGCTCGGAAACAGGGGGGAGCTCAGTTTTACGAGCTTCCTTCATCTGCTTGTTGTATGCGCTGATTTCGTCTTTCTCCCGCTGTGTGGCAGAATCCCGGACGGAAATCTCCTGGATGTCATTCAGATACGCTTCGTTCAGACTGCGCTGCTCTCTTGCATAGTAATTTGCGCCGTTCAGAGCAAGCGTATAGGCGGCGTCCAGATAAGCCGCCTTGCCTGTCCGCTCAAAAAGATCCATACACGTCAATGCGGCAAAGTAGCGAAGGGCCCAGTTTTGCTCATCTGTATTGTCCACCAGGTACTGAACGTGCTCGTCCGCAAAATGAATATAGGCGTCCGGAGATAAGGTCTTTTCCGCAGAGGCAATGGCCAAAGGCAACACCTGGGCATAGTCGTAATCTTTGCGGAAGATCCGGATATTCAGATCCTCATACGACTGTACCGCAAGAAGACAGTTCTCATAGTCTCCGACTTCGTAATAGCTTTCGGCCAGGACAAACCAGTATCCAGTGTAATAGCGGTATTCGCCTCGATGAGATTCCAGATATTGAATCCTGCTGGGAGCATTGGGGTTGTTTTTCCAGGACACGAACTCATTTACAAGTTTTTCGTTTAGTGCGACGTCACCGGGAAGCTTATAGGAACGAACTATGTTGAGAAGGTAATCGAATTCCTCAACATGGCATTTGTGCAGGGCTTCAGCGGCTTCATCGTCCAGTGCCCAAAGAGCTTCTAACTCTGCTTGATCAGTATTCCCGCGAGCTAGATTATAAACTGCTCCAAAATTAATATCGGTGAGTAAGACAAGGGGATTCCCTTGAGAAGCATCAATCAGCGTTCCAACCGTAATGTCACCGAATAAACCGTTCTCATCGAAAAGAACATCCAAAAGCAAGGACAGCTGGTCACGACTATTTGCCCGGGCAAGTCGATCTCGCCTTACCTCCAGCATGCGGTAATGCTCCAATGTATCAAGTAGAAATGTGATATGATATTGAGTTTCTTGGTCTATTGAATTGGGATAAAGATCAGACCGTAGCTGGTTGTATGCCGACTCCAGCAACAAGGGATCGTTAGGATTGCTGTTAATCTCTTGGGTCAGTACAACCAGGTAATTGAGCATGACAATGGCGTTGCGCTGCACGGTGCTCAGACCATCATCAAAAGTATTGGGTGCTTTTACTGCTTCCGCGGAAGCAAGCCCCGGGACAGCGGAACAGAACAGAAGGATAAATACAAGAGAAAGCGAGATCACATTTCGTGTAATGTTTTTCATATGTACACTCCCCCTAAAAAATAATCATGCCGATTTGATACAATATTATTATAGCGCAGGAAAGTCGATAATCAAGCCAAAAAGACAAAAAGCTGCGTCTTGAACTGAAACCCACTTATAATAACTGTACCCGCGACCTTGCGTTGCGGGTACAGTTTCTCAAAAAGAAATATCGCTGCATGAAGAAAAAGGTGTCGGCCGGCTGCTTATTCTCCCAGAAACTCCGCCCATTCGGCGGGGGTCAGGGAGGCGAGCATCAGGGCCTCCTGGCCGGGGTCGTAGTAGTACAGCCGATCCTCCCGCTCATAGAGGGGGACCTCCGCGATCTCGCTGCCGAAGCGGACCAGGATGACGCCGATCCGGGCGCTCTCCAGTTCCTCCCGACTCAGCTCCGCGCTCTCCCCGCCCAGCAGCTCCCGGAGCAGCGCCAGATCCCAGTGGGAGAAATCCCAGACGGGGAGCGCCTCCCCGGCGGCTGCCGGCTGAGCCAGAAAACCGTTGGCGGCCTCCGCCTCCGTGGTCACCGCGGTATCCGCCATTTCGGGCTCCGGGTTGGGGGCCGCCAGCATGGGCGCGGCAGGCTCCTCGGCGCTCTCCTCCAGGATGGCCTCCTCCGTTTCCGGCTCCGCTTCCTCCGGGGCGGCGTCCTTCGTCACGGCGCTCTCCTGGGCGGAACGGCCATAGGCGGCTTCCTCGGTGGCAAGGGACGCCTCCTCATAGGCGGCGGTGCTGAGCTGGCCGCCGGTGGGAGCGCCCTTGGCAAAGGACACGCCCAGATACACGCCCACAACCACGGCGGCCACCGCCGCAGTGGACAGCACGCTGCGCAAAATGGTGGGGAGGCGGTTCTTCTTCCGGATCTCCTCCCGGCGGATATTGGCCATGACGGTTTCCTTCAGATCCAGGGGAGCCTCCTCCAGATCTCCGCCGATCTGCCGGGAGATGGCGGAAAAAGCCTGAAACAGCGCGGCGCATTCCGCGCAGCCTTCGATATGCTCGGCCAGATCGGCCTCTTCTCTGGCTGTCAGCTCGCCGTCGATCATGCGGCTGATCAGCTCCTGATAGCGTTCACAAGAGCTCATGGGACATCACTTCCTCTCGGGTTTCTTGACGAGATGGAGTCGGGAATGTTCCCGTCCTTCAGCAAATAAGCGCAAAGTTTTTTTCGCGCCCGGAAGATCCGGGACTTCACCGTCCCGGCCTCCAGCCCCATGGCCTCGCCGATCTCCTCGTAGCTCAGCCCCTGGATCTCCCGCAGCAGCAGGATCTGCCGCTGCTCGTCGGGCAGCTCCGCGAGCCCCCGGCGCACGGCCTCCCGGGTCAGCTTCCGCTCCAGCAGCGTTTCGGGGCTCTGGCTCTCGTCGGCGATGTCCAGCTGCACGTTCTCCCCGTCGTCGTCCTCCACGGTGAGGGAGGAGCTGGGGCGGCGGCCCTGCCGGCGCTTGAAGTCCAGGCAGAGGTTGGAGACGATGCGGTAGAGCCAGCTGGAAAACTTGCTGTCTCCCCGGAAGGAGGACAGGGAGTTGTAGGCCTTCAGAAAGGCCTCCTGGGCGATGTCCTGGGCGTCCTCCCGGTTGCCGAGCATCTGCAGAGCCACGTTGTAGACGTTCTTCTCATAGGCCGTCACCAGCAGCCCAAAGGCGTCCACGTCCCCGTGCTGCACCCGGCGGATCACGGTCAGTTCCTGTTCTCTTGTCAAGCGATCACTTCCTTCTATCTCAAGTCGCGCTTGATGTCTTTTACGATGCGGTGAATGTCCTCCAGCGTGTCCACCTGCACCAGCGCCCTTCGGTAGATCCCCGCGTGGGGCACGCCGTGGAGGTACCAGGGCAGGTGGTGCCGCGCCTCCAGGCAGGCGATGCGCTCCCCGGCGAAGGCGGCCAGGGTCTCGATCTGCCCCACGGCGGCGTCCATCCGCTCCCCGAGCGGGGGCGGCGCCGGGATGGGCTCGCCGGCAATGGCGGCGTTTGCCTCCCGGAAGAGCCAGGGATTGCCGAAGGCGCCCCGGCCCACGGCGCAGAGATCCGCCCCGGTGTAGCGCAGGATATGCGCCGCGTCCTCGCCGGTGAAGATGTCCCCGTTTGCGGTGACGGGGATCTTCACCGCCTGCTTGACCTCGCGGATGATGTCCCAGTCCGCCTTGCCGGCGTACATCTGCACCCGGGTGCGGCCGTGGACGCAGAGAGCGTCCGCCCCGGCGCTCTCCAGCACCCGGGCAAATTCCACCGCGTTCACGCTGCCCCCGTCCCAGCCCTTGCGGAACTTCACCGTGACGGGGACGGAAACGGCCTTCTTCACCGCCTCCACGATCCGCCCGGCCAGCTCCGGCGAGCGCATCAGGGCGGAGCCGTCCCCGGATTTCACGATCTTCCCCACGGGGCAGCCCATGTTGATGTCCAGGAGCTCCCCGTCGGAGAGCTCCAGCGCCATGGGCGCGGCCTCGGCCAGCACCTCCGGCTCGTGGCCGAAGAGCTGCACCGCCAGGGGGCGCTCCTCCGGCAGACGGTGGAGCAGGGCCTTGGTCTTCTCGTCCCGATAGACGAGCGCCCGGGCGGAGACCATCTCCGTGACGGTAAGGGCGGCGCCCTGCTCCCGGCAGAGGGCGCGGAAGGCGAAGTCCGTCACCCCCGCCATGGGCGCCAGGGTCACGCGCCCCTGCAATGAAATATTTCCGATTGTTGTCATACTCTTCTTGTAAGTGTTCAGAGTTCAGGTTTCAGAGTTCAGAGGATTCTTTTCTGAAAACTGAAAACTGTAAACTCAAAACTGAATGTCCAGCCCCACGGGGCAGTGGTCGCTGCCCATCACCTCGGGGAGGATATAGGCGTCCTTGATCTGCTCCCGCAGCCGGTTCGACACCACGAAATAGTCGATGCGCCAGCCCACGTTCCGCGCCCGGGCCGCCGCCCGGTAGCTCCACCAGGAGTAGGCGTCGGTCCTGTCGGGGTAGAGATAGCGGAAGGAGTCGGTAAAGCCCGCCGCCAGAAGCTGGGTGAACTTGTCCCGCTCCTCGTAGGAAAAGCCGGGATTCCCGATGTTCTGCTTGGGGTTTTTCAGGTCGATCTCCTCATGGGCCACGTTCATGTCCCCGCAGACGATGACGGGCTTTTGCGCATCCAGCGCCTGCAGGTAGGCGCGGAAATCGTCCTCCCACTGCATCCGGTAGGCGAGACGCTTCAGCTCGTCCTGGGCGTTGGGGGTGTAGACGCAGACCAGGAAGAAGTCCGCATACTCCAGGGTCACAGCCCGCCCCTCGGTATCATGCTCCGGGATGCCCAGATTATAGCGCACCGACAGGGGCGTGTGCCGGGTGAAAATGGCGGTGCCGGAGTAGCCCTTCTTCTCGGCGTAGCTCCAATAGCTCTCGTAGCCGGGAAAGTCCAGCTCGATCTGCCCCTGCTGCAGCTTGGTCTCCTGCAGGCAGACGAAATCGGCGTCAAAGCTCCGGAAGATCTCCTCAAAGCCCTTTTTCTGCACGGCGCGCAGGCCGTTCACATTCCAGGAAATGAATCTCATTTCGTCTCCTCCCGGCGGATCCGGTAATACTTGAAGTGCTCATCCTCCGACACATAGCGGAAGCCCGCCTTCTGCAGCGCGCGCTGGCTGCGGGTGTTCCGGAGCAGGGAATCGGCCAGCACGGTCTCCAGGCCCAGCTCCTCAAAGGCAACGCGCAGCCCCTGCCGCAGGGCCAGGGTGCCGTAGCCGTGGTTTTTATAGCGGTCGTTCACCAGGCAGAGGCCCAGCTCGCAGCGCTTCTCGGCAGGGTCGATTTTCTTGAGCACCAGCTCGCCGATGGGCTCCTGCCCCAGCAGGACGTAGAAGCGCCGCTCATTTTCCCGGGCCGCGCGCTCCGTAAACCAGGCGCCCACCTTCTCAGCGTCGTAGACATAGGGCTCGCAGCGGCTCGGATCCTCAAAGAGCTCCGGCGCCTGCTGGAAGCTCCGGTAAAAGGCGTGGCAGAGGGGGAGGGTGGCGGCTGCCAGGCGCAGGGCGTCCTCCGGCGGCAAAGGCTTCTTGCTGCCCCGGGCGTCCCCCAGGGCGGCGTTGCGGAGCCTTGGGACGGCTCCCGCGGCGGTGCCGCGGGTCTCGGCGGTGCGGGTGGCCACCAGCCGGTGGATCTTCAGCCCCTCGGCGGTGAACTTCAGCTCATAGTCGGTCATGATGCCAACGGGGCCGTCCCGGTGCAGATCGTCCGTCACCTCCGAGAGCGCCCAACCCTCGCTCTCAAACTGCTCCAGCGACCAGGCGAAGAGGGGGGCGTTGTCGGTCTTGAACCAGATCTGCCCGCCGGGGGAGAGCACGTCGGCATACAGGCGCAGGAAGCCCGGCGCCGTCAGGCGGAACTTGGCGTCCCGGCTCTTGGGCCAGGGATCGCTGAAATTCAGATACAGGCGGTCGATCTCCTCCGGCGCGAAGATGGAGGCGAGATTGGCCGCGTCAAAGTCCATGAAGCGGACGTTGGTGACGCCCGCGTCCCGGGAGCGCTCCATGGCCAGCACCATGGCGTCCGGCACCTTTTCGATGGCCAGGATCACCGCCGAGGGCTCCGCCTTCGCCGTCTCCACGGTGAAGCGGCCCTTGCCGCAGCCCAGCTCCACATAGAGCCGGTCCTGCTCGGGAAAGGCGGCCAGCCATTCGCCCCGCAGCGCCGCGGGGTCTTCGATCAAATAAGCGGAACAGGCATCCATCCGGGAATCCAGATTGTGCCGTTTGCGCATTCTCATGTTGCAATCACACTCCAAATTACAGAATAACACAAGTTTCTTCAAACATCAAGGATAAGAAGCGCCGGGGCGCGTTTTGACTGTCAAGATCCCGATTTTTCCCGAGTTTTTGCGGAATTCGGGGCTATCTTTTCCCGGGGGAATGGTGTATAATAACAAAAACGTGTATCGAAAGGGGAAACGGCCCCGCTTTGCGGCGGCTTCCCTGTGAATCGGAAGAGGTGAGACCATGGGAGAACATGCGAGCAATGTTCTGTTTTCCATCGGCCCGCTGGAGGTGACAAGCACCGTCACCACCATGTGGGCCATCATCGCCGTGCTCACGCTGCTCAGTTGGCTGGCGACCCGGCGGCTCAAGGACGTGCCCGGGCCGCTGCAGAACGCGGCGGAGGTGGCGGTGGGCTACCTGCGCAACTATTATGAGGAGAATCTGGGCAAGGAGCACGGGCGCAAGTACTTCTCCGTCTTCGCCACCTTCTTCATCTTCATCATCGTCTGCAACTACTCCGGCATCCTGCCGGGCGCCGGGCATCTCAGCGGCTTTGCCGTACCTACGGCTTGCCTGTCGGTGACGGCGGGTCTGGGCGTCATCGCCTTCTTCACCACCCATGTGATCGGCATCCGGGAGAAGGGCCTGGGGCACTATCTTGCCAGCTTTACCAAGCCCCTGATCCTGGTGGTTCTGATGCTGCCGCTGAACATTCTGGAGCAGTTTATCCGCCCGGCCTCCCTGGCCCTGCGTCTTTACGGCAACATGTACGGCGAGGAAATGGTGACGGAGAAGCTGTACGAGATCTTTCCCATCGGCGTGCCGCTGATTATGAACGTGCTGAGCCTGCTGTTCTGTATGCTGCAGGCCATGGTCTTCACCATGCTGCTGTCGATCTATGTCCAGGAAGCGGTAGAGGAAGAGTAAAACGGAAGCAAATTTATTTCGATAAACAGTATTTCAAACAGGAGGATCTACTCATGGAAAAAGGACTTATCGCCATCGCTGCCGCTCTGGTGCTGTGCATCACCGGCGCCGCCACCGCCATTGCCCAGGGACGTACCGCTTCCCATGCCATGGAAGCCATCGCGCGCCAGCCTGAGGCCGCCGGTGACATCCGGGGCTCGCTGATCCTGTCCCTGGCCCTGATGGAAGCGCTGACCATCTACGGCATGCTGGTCGCCTTCATGCTGGTCGGCAAGATTTAAGCCACATCGCCACAGGAGGACGGAGTCCATGTTAAGCATCAACATTTCCGAGCTCATATGGACTGTCATCAACTTCTTCCTGCTGTTCTTCCTGCTGCGGCACTTCCTGTATAAGCCCATTTGCGCCCATATGGACGCCCGCCAGGCCCGCATCGACGCCGGCCTTGCCCAGGAGCAGGCGGCGCGGGACGCGCTGCAGGCGGAGAATGACCGGCTGGAGCAGGAAAAGCAGGCCGCCCGGGAGCAGGCGCGCCTCAGCCTGCAGCAGGCGGAGACCCAGGCCGAGCAGGCGCGGGTCGAGGAGCTGCGCCGGGCGAAGCAGAGCGCCAGAGCGGCGGAGCAGAAAACCAGGGAAGAGATGCAGGCGCAGATCCGGCAGGACGGTGAAGTCCTGGCGGCGGCGGAGCCTGCCCTGGCGGAGCTGCTGACCCGGAAGCTCCTGGAGAAGGGGGAGAGGACATGAGCGGCTGGAACATTTTCTACGGGCTCATCAACTTTGCCATCCTGGCCGGCGCCCTGTTTCTGATCGGAAGAAAGATGGTCAAGGGCATCTTCGGCCGGCACCGGGACGAGGTCGCCCGGGGGCTGGAGCAGTCGGAGAAGGCCGCGGAGACGGCCCGGGAGCTGCTGCAGGAGCTGCCGCAGATCAGCGCCGAGGGCGAGGCCGCCCTGGCGCAGATCGGCCGGGAGGGCGAAGAGGCCCTGCAGCGCAGCCGGGAACGCGCCGCGGAGGAGAGCGCCGCGGAGCTTATGGAGCTGCGGCGCAGCGCCGCCGGGGAGGAGACGCGCTATCAGCGCGCGCTCCGGCGGGAGCAGAACGCCAGGGCAGCGGAGGACATCTGCACCAAGGCCGCCCTGCTGCTGCAGAAGCCGGAATACGCCGCCGCCCGCAGGGGGCTGGCGGTGCGCTTTGTGGAGCGCATGGAGCGGGAGCTGAAGCTCACCGACGGGGATCGGATGGCGCTGCTGGAGGGCGAAAGCCTCACCCTGCAGCTCTCCGCCGCCGAGACGCCGGAGGGCGCCCTGCTGGAAAGGCTTTGCCGGGCGCTGAGCGCGGCGGGACTTCCCGGGCGGAGGCCCGAGGTAAATGTGAACGAGTCTCTCATCGGCGGCCTGGTGCTGCAGGTGGGCGACACGGTCTATGACGGGAGCCTGGCCGGGCTCCTGGAGCGGGCCAGAGGGCAGATCGCCGCCGCCGACGACGGAGGGGACGACGCCCTGGCCGCCCTGCGCCGGGAGCTGGAGCAGGTGAGCGCCGAGCCGGAGGTCTATCAGACCGGCCGGGTCATCAGCGTGTCCGACGGCATCTGCCGGGTCTCCGGCGTGTCCGACGCCATGGCCGGCGAGCTCTTGGAGCTGGACGGCGGCCTGCGGGGCATGGTGATGGACCTGGAGAAGGAGAACGTGGGCGTGGTGCTGCTGGGGAGCTTTGAGACCCTGCAGGAGGGCGCCGCCGTGCGCCGCACCGGGCGCATTCTCTCCGTGCCCGTGGGCGAGGAGCTCATCGGCCGGGTGGTGGACGCCCTGGGCCGCCCCATCGACGGAGGCAGCGAGATCCGCGCGGCGGACTATCGCCCCATCGAGAGCCCCGCCCCCGGTGTCATCCAGCGCAAGAGCGTCTCCAAGCCCATGCAGACGGGCATCAAGGCCATCGACGCCCTGATCCCCATCGGCCGGGGCCAGCGGGAGCTGATCATCGGCGATCGGCAGACCGGCAAGACCGCCATCGCCCTGGACACGATCCTGAACCAGAAGGGGAAGGATATGATCTGCATCTACGTGGCCATTGGGCAGAAGGAGTCCACCGTGGCGGGCTTTGTGGAGCGGCTGCGCCAGGGCGGCGCCCTGGACTACACCATCGTGGTGTCCGCCAGCGCCTCCGAGGCCGCGCCCATGCTGTATATCGCGCCCTACGCCGGCGCCGCCATGGGCGAATACTTCATGTACAAGGGCCGGGACGTGCTCATCGTATACGACGATCTCTCCAAGCAGGCCGTGGCCTACCGGGAGATCTCCCTCCTGCTGCACCGTCCCCCCGGACGGGAGGCCTACCCCGGAGACGTGTTCTATCTCCACTCCCGCCTGCTGGAACGGGCGGCGCGGCTCAGCGAGGAATTCGGCGGCGGCAGCATGACCGCCCTGCCCATCATCGAGACCCAGGCGGGGGACATCTCCGCCTATATCCCCACCAACGTCATCTCCATCACCGACGGGCAGATCTTCCTGGAGACGGATCTGTTCAATTCCGGCGTGCGCCCGGCGGTGAACGTGGGCCTCTCCGTCAGCCGCGTGGGCGGCTCGGCCCAGCTGGGCGCCATGAAGCAGGTGGCGGGCAGACTGCGCATGGATCTGGCCCAGTACCGGGAGCTGGCCGCCTTTGCCCAGTTCGGCAGCGACCTGGACAAGGCCACCCAGGCCACCCTCCACCGGGGCGACCGGATGACCGAGCTTCTCAAGCAGCCCCAGTACGCGCCTATGGACGCCGCCGACCAGGTGATCAGCATCTTCGCCGTCAGCGAGGGCTTTGCCGATGCGCTGGAGCTGAAGGACATCGCCCGGTATGAAAAGGAGCTGCTGCCCTTCGTGCACCAGAGCTGGCCGGAGCTTCGGGAGATCATCCTCTCCGGGCGCAAGCTCACCAAGGAGGAGCTGCAGCGCCTGCGGGAGACGGTGAAGGAGTTTACGGAGAGCTTTCAATAATTTGTAGGGGCGGCTACCAGCCGCCCGCGGACTACGAGAACAGCCGAAGAGACGGGCGGCTAATAGCCGCCCCTACGGGAATGGTGGTGAGCCTATGGCCAATCTGCGCGGGATCCGGATGCGCATCAAAAGTGTAGAGAGCACCCGGCAGATCACCAAGTCCATGAAGATGGTGGCCGCGGCCAAGCTCCGCAAGACCCAGAACGCCCTGGGGCGCCTGGGGGACTTTGCGGATCGGAGCCGCGGGCTGCTCTGCGCCCTGGGGACGGGGGAGACGGAGAACCCCTTCCTGCGCCCCCGGGAGGAGAAGCGGCGGGTCCTCTATGTGCTCATCGTGGGCAACCGGGGACTCTGCGGCACCTACAACCACAGCCTGCTGCGCTATTTTGAGGAGCTGCGCGCCCAGGAAGAGCGGGAGAGCCTGCTCTATGTGGTGGGCCGCTGGGGGCGGGATCTGATCCGGGACGCGGATCGGCGCTTTGAGATCAGCGACAGCCCAGACGCCCGGGAGGCGCAGGAGCTGACAGAGGAGCTCAAGAAGCTCTATACGGAGGAGGGCGCGGACGAGATCGTGCTGGTGTATCAGCAGTTCAAATCCGTGCTGCAGCAGAGCCCGGGTAGCAAGACCCTGCTGCCGCTGACGCTGCCGGAGGGCGAGGGCGAAAAAGACCTGATCTTCGAGCCCGACGAAAAGACCGTGCTGGATCGGCTGACGGAGCTCTATCTGCAGAGCGCGGTGCACGCGGCGCTGCTGGAGGCCCGCACCGGCGAGCACGCCGCCCGCATGACCGCCATGACCGCCGCCTCGGACAACACCGAGGAGCTGATCGGGGAGCTGACCCTGGAGCTCAACCACGCCCGCCAGGCCGCCATCACCACCGAGATCTCCGAGATCGTGGGCGGCGCCGCGGCGCTGTGAAGCCCCATTCGAGCCAACTGTTGACGAACAGAATCCCCCAGTCACCGCCTCTGGCGGCGACAGCCCCCTTTAGACAAGGGGGCCAAAAAGGAGTATGTTTATGGAAAAAGCAATTGTAAAACGGGTCATCGGCCCGGTGGTGGACGTGCATTTCCCCTATGGGAAGCTGCCGGAGCTGTATAACGCCATCGAGATCCGCCTGCCCCAGCGGAAGATCACCCTGGAGGTGGTGCAGCAGATCGGCGGCGGGGATGTAAGGTGCATCGCCCTGTCCTCCACCGACGGCATCTCCCGCGGCATGGAGGCGCTGGACACCGGCGCCCCCATCACCATGCCCGTGGGCGAAGCCACCCTGGGCCGCATGTTCAACGTCACCGGCGAGCCCATCGACGGCAAGGGCCCGGTGGAGGCAACAGAGCGGCTGCCCATCCACCGCAAGGCCCCCGGCTTTACCGAGATCCTGCCGGCCACGGAGCTGCTGGAGACCGGCATCAAGGTGGTGGATCTGCTGGCGCCCTACGCCAGAGGCGGCAAGATCGGCCTCTTCGGCGGCGCCGGCGTGGGCAAGACCGTGCTCATCATGGAGCTCATCCGCAACATCGCCTACGAGCACGGCGGCTACTCCGTCTTCGCCGGCGTGGGCGAGCGCAGCCGCGAGGGCAACGATCTCTGGCACGAGATGAACGAATCGGGCGTCATCAACAAGACCGCCCTGGTCTTCGGCCAGATGAACGAGCCCCCCGGAGCCCGCCTCCGGGTGCCCCTCTCCGGCCTCACCATCGCGGAGAATTTCCGCGACAAGAGCGGCCAGGACGTGCTGCTTTTCATCGACAATATCTTTCGCTTCACCCAGGCGGGCTCCGAGGTCTCGGCTCTGCTGGGGCGCATGCCCTCCGCCGTGGGCTACCAGCCCACCCTCGCCACCGAGATGGGCGATCTGCAGGAGCGCATCACCTCCACAAAGAACGGCTCCGTCACCTCGGTGCAGGCCATCTACGTGCCGGCCGACGACCTGACTGACCCCGCCCCCGCCACCGCCTTCGCCCATCTGGACGCCACTACGGTGCTGACCCGCTCCATCGCGGAGCTGGGCATCTACCCGGCGGTGGATCCGCTGGAGTCCTCCTCCCGCATCCTGGAGCCGGGCATCCTGGGCAAGGAGCACTATGAGACCGCCCGGGCCGTCCAGCAGGTGCTGGAGAAGTACCGCCAGCTGCAGGACATCATCGCAGTCCTGGGCATGGACGAGCTGGGCGCGGAGGACCGGGCCACGGTGAACCGGGCGCGGCGCATCCAGCGCTTCCTGTCCCAGCCCTTCCACGTGGCGGAGAACTTCACCGGCATGGAGGGACGCTATGTGCCCCTCAAGGAGACCATCAAGGGCTTCCAGGCCATCCTGGGCGGCGAGGTGGACGACCTGCCGGAGCAGGCCTTCCTCATGTGCGGGAGTCTGGACGAGGTCATCGCCAAACGGGGGAGCTTCTGATGGATAAGATCGCGCTGCATGTGCTCACCGGCGACGGCACGGTGTTTGAGCATACGGTGGAGTATGTGAACCTGCCCACGGGCTTCGGCTCTCTCGGTGTGAAGGGGGATCACGCCCCCATGCTCTGCGCGGTGGAGGCGGGCGTCCTCCGCTGCCGCTGGAGCGACGGGGCGATGCGCGTCCGCATCGGCGCGGGCGTGGCCAGCGTGGAGAAAAACGAGCTGAACGTGCTGGTGTCCTCCGCCCAGGTGCTGGAGGAGTGAAGATTCCGGACTGTAGGGGCCGGCGCCCTCGACGTCCCGGCAAAGAAGCACGGAACGAACAGAAATCTCCGGCGAATTCGGGTGATACCGCATTCGCCGGAGATTTCCGTTCGTTTTTATACTGTGCTGCGCGGGCTGCCGAGGGCGTCAGCCCCTACAGGTGCGGGCATCAGTCCAGATACTGCTCCCTAAAGCAGCTGAGGGGCAGGCAGTCGGCAAAGCCGGTGAGCAGATCCTTCGCCTCAAAGCTTGCCCCGTCCCCGGTCTCCGGCGCCTGGAGGGCTGCGCCCTCCGCCCGCTGCAGAGACACCCGCAGGGTGGTGCCGCTGCCCTCCCGGCTCTCCAGCAGCAGCGTGCCGCCGTGAAGCTGGGCGATGAGCCGCGCCGCGGTGAGTCCCATGCCGGGGCCGGCGCCCATTTTGCTCAGATCAAAGCCGTGGCGGTAGCGGTCGAACACCAGGGGCAGCTCCTCCGCGGGGATGCCGCAGCCGTCGTCGTCCACCGCCAGCACCAGGTTCTGTTTTGTCTCCAGCAGGCTCACGGCAATGCGGCTGCAGCCCTTTCCGTGGCGGATGGCGTTGGACAGCAGGTTCATCAGCAGCTCCCGGATCAGCCGCGGGTCGGCGCAGAGCCGGCTCTCCCCGCTGCAGGAGAAGCTGAAGCGGATCCCGGGCACCAGCGGCTCCAGCGCGTCCAGCACCGAGCGGCAGAGGGACGAGAGGTCGAAAACCTCCGGCATACATGCCGCCGTCCCCTCGGAGAGGGAGAGGATCAGCGAGGCGTTGTTGAGGATGCGCAGGATCTGAAACTGGCTGCGGGTGACGACGCTCAGACTCTCCAGGAGCGTCTCGCTGCGGCGCTCTTCCGCCTCGCTGCGCATCTGCTCCGCCGCCATCTGCTGGTTCATCAAGGTACTCCTCAGCGCGTAGAGGAAGGGCTGGTTCAGCACGGCCGGCAGCTCCTCCTGGGGCCGGAGAAAATAGACCTGCGCGCTGCCCACCTGGGCGATGCGCAGCTGGTAGGGCTTGGCGCCGAGCCGGATCTGCGCCAGGAAGAAGGGGGACTGTACCCCGGAAACCACCTCGCCGAAGAGCTCCGAGGCGCGCCTGCCCACACAGTCCGCCCCCAGGGCGCTCCGGGCGTCGGAATTGGCGAAAGCCACCCGCCCCCGCTGCACGAGGACGGCACCCTCTCCGGTCATCTTGAGTATCTGCAGTGCCGATTCAAGCATGTTTCTCCTCCTTCTTGAAGTCCCGCGGGACATCCACAGGCACGATTCTACCATGGCTCGACAAAATAAACAAGCAAAGCGGGAAAAAACCCCGTTTTTTTGCGTAAATTTCAGCATTTTTCCGGGGAAAATAAGAAGCGCGGAAACTTGATTTTTGCGGATAGTATATGCTAAAATAATAACGCATCCGGGGGCTACGCCCCGTCTGGAAGCGATTTCCAAACCAATTTCTGCATATTTTTTTTGGAGGATAGAATTATGATCAAAGTCGGTATCAATGGCTTCGGCCGCATCGGTTCCCTGGCCTTCCGCGCCGCCATCCAGTCTGACGACGTCGAGGTCGTCGCCATCAGCGCCCCCGGCCATCCCGCCAGCCACGTGGCTTACTGCGTGAAGTACGATTCCGTCCACGGCCGCTTCAACGGCGAAGTCGTCGGCAACGACGAGGACAGCACCATCACCGTCAACGGCAAGACCGTGAAGATCCTTTCCGATAAGACCTACCGCGACGCTTCCCTCATCCCCTGGGGCGAGCTGGGCGTCGAGTACGTGCTGGAGTGCACCGGCGTGTACCTGACCAAGGAGAAGGCCCAGGCTCACATCGACGCCGGCGCCAAGGTCGTCATCATGTCCGGCCCCGCCAAGGACGACACCCCGATGTTCGTCTGCGGCGTCAACCTGGACAAGTACACCCCTGACATGCAGTTTGTCTCCAACGCCTCCTGCACCACCAACTGCCTGGCGCCTCTCGCCAAGGTCGTGCATGACAACTTCGGCATCATCGAGGGCCTCATGACCACCGTGCACGCCTCCACCGCCACTCAGGCCATCGTGGACGGCTTCCCCAAGAAGAAGGATCTGCGCGGCGCCCGCTCCATCTACAACAACATCATCCCCTCCTCCACCGGCGCCGCCAAGGCTGTCGGCAAGGTCATCCCCGAGCTCAGATCTGCGCCGCCGTGAAGGCCGCCTCCGAAGGCCCCATGAAGGGCGTTCTGGAGTACGTGGACGACGAGGTCGTCTCCTCCGACTTCCGCACCGACGCGCACACCTCCATCTTTGACGCGCAGGCCGGTATCGCCCTGAACGGCAACTTTGTGAAGCTGGTCGCCTGGTACGACAACGAGTGGGGCTTCTCCAACAAGATGATCGACCTCACCCGCCACATCGACAAGGTCCGCAAGGCCTGATTTCAAAGCGAAAACAGTATATGAAAATGCCTGAGAGCCTATGCTCCCAGGCATTTTTTATGGGCTAAAGTACCGATCCTCCGCCCACCGGGCGGGGTTCGTGTCGATGTAGCCCAGGATCTGACGGTAGTCCGCCTCCCCGCGGATCACATGCTCGTGGTAGGAACGCTGCCAGAGCTCGGTTCCGCATTTTTTGTTCGTGAACCGTTTTAGGGTGGAAATCAGCCGCGGCAATGCCGCGTTTGCAGGGACAGATGGCCCGGTGCCCGTTTCCCGTGTAGGGGCCGGCGTCCCTGATGGCCCGGTGCCCGCCTCCCTTGTAGGGGCCGGCGTCCCCGACGGCCCGGTGCCCGTTTCCCGTGTAGGGGCCGGCGTCCTCGACGGCCCGGTGTCTTCGATCCGCAGTAGCAGATGAATATGGTTCGGCATGATGACATAGCGATCCAAGGAAAGCCATGAATATGTGTTCACAATCTCTCGCAGCGTTTCTTCTACGATCTTTCCATATGGCGAAAGACGGACGCACGGGACGTCGAGGACGCCGTCCCCTACGGTGATGGTGGAGAGAATGCAGCGCTTTTCGTGGCTACAGATGGTGACAAAATAGGCGCCGGGGGAGGAGTAATCGTATTCCGGCAGGCGGAGTTGTTTCCGTTTGGGCAGGTTCATGGCACGACCTCCGTTCTCCTGTAGGGCCGGCGTCCCCGACGGCCCGCCCCCGCGTTTGTAGGGGCCGGCGTCCTCGACGGCCCGGTTTATCCATTATACCATAGCGGCATCAAAGAAAACAGGCGTCCTCGCACATCTTTGAGCATCTTTGAACATCTATCGAACATCTTTGAACATCAATGAAAATGATGGAGAGAAAACGCACATCTCTCCATCATCTTTTTACATCTTCCAATAGAATAAGCGATTGTTTTTAAAATCCTGCTATGGTAAAATGAACCAACAACACAAATGAGGCTCTGCGTTTTTCGTGCGCAGTCTCATTTGGGGCTGCGCACTTTTTGTTTTCCCGAAAAATGCGGGGCAAAAAATAGAAATGAAAGAGGGGTAAAAGGAGAATGGAAGAAACAACACTTATCGAAAGCAAGAAATCATATGCTATCGCGCGAATCGCGATAATTGGAGTCATTATGATAGTCTCTTCAATCCTTTTGCGATTCATTATTCCGCCTGCTTGGGTAGCGTGGTATAAAGAAGTTGGGAAAGAGATTGAGAGCCGAGCAATTCTGAAAAACTTGATTGCTCCCAACCAAGGCTTTGATTTTGTCATCAGCGGGCTGCTTTATCTTGGCGTTATTTTTACAATTTATGGAACATTCCAGATCCTTGCCTATAAAAACGTCTCACTTACTGTGACCAACAAGCGAGTATTTGGTACTTCCTCTTGGGGAAAGAGAGTGGATCTTCCAATTGATATGATTTCTGCTGTGGCAACTGCTGCGCGCGGAGGAATTGCTGTTTCGTCTGCTTCTGGTGCGATTCGCTTTGCTGGAATTAAGAATAACAAGGAGATTCATGAAACTATCAGCAAATTGCTGATGGAGCGGCAGAGCAAGCCGGCTCCCGCGCCCACGCTCGCGCCCGCGCCGGAAGCCGCGGCCGCGCCTGCCAGAATCTCCGCCCAGGAGCTGAAAGAATTAAAGGAGCTTCTTGACAGCGGCATCATCACGCAGGAAGAGTTTGACGCAAAGAAAAAGCAGTTGTTGGGATTGTAATAATGAAAATCAATAATGTTCCTATAATAGACAGCGAAACCTTTCTTCATGCATTTTTTTGTGTCGATATTTATTCAGCGGACATAATTGACCGTGATGTGGATGGATTCGTAGTGAAGTTTTGCCTTGATAATAATATGATTGAAGAAATAAACGACAAGGGAAAACGGCTATATCGCATTCTGGAAGCGGGAAAAAGAGTTATCAACAAATAAATGACCGGCAGGGAGCAAATCGCTCCCTGCCGTTTTTATGCCTCGGCGCAGGGAAGGACGGGGGCCTGCGCCTGCCGTGTGGGCTACGACCCCTCCGTCTCGCTTCGCTCGACACCTCCCCTTGCAGGGGAGGCGGGAGCAGCGCGGGACCGGCCATGGGCCGGGCGGCGGCCCCAACGGGGCGGGACGTCGAGGGCGCCGTCCCCTACGGAGTGAGGCCGGCGTTTTTCCGTAGGGACGATCCTTGGTCGTCCGTCTGTCCGATGTACGGAGGGATTCGCGGACGAGCAATGCTCGTCCCTACGGGGCGGACGTTTTCCCGTAGGGGCGGCTATCAGCCGCCCGAAAAAAAGCAGCCAGGGGAGAGCCCCTGGCTGCTGCGGGTTCATGCTGCGGTTTCCAAGCTGTGGATCAACAGTGCGGTTTCCAAGCTGCGGATCAACAGTGCGGTTTCCAAGCTGTGGATCAACAGCGCGGATTTCAAGCTGCGGAGCGGCGCGGTGCGGTTTTCAAGCTGCGCTCCGCGGGCGGCTTACTGCATGCCGTTGATGATGGAGTTGAGCTGATCGGGCGTCAGGCCGGCGCCCTCCTGGCCGGGATTGCAGACGATGGAGTAGTAGTTGTTCGCGCTGGAGGCGTAGGCGGCGTTGATGGTGCTGCCGTCGCCTCTGCACTGGAGGGCGAGACCCTTCAGGTTCAGATCCCAGGTGTTGGAATAGCTGTTCAGGTCGCCGGAGAGATCCGTGCCGGACAGGGTGTTGGACTTGCGGATGCGCAGGCGAATGTCGCCGTTTGCGTCGGCATAGGCGGCCTCAATGACCCCCGCGGTGTAGCGGTAGGTCTTCAGCGTGAGTCCGGCGGGGATGGCCTCCTCCACCGGCGGGGTGAAGCTCACGCCAGAGCCCGCCACGGCGTCCTCCAGCACCATGGTATCGACCCAGGGATTGGCCACGGGGCCCGGCTCCGGCGTGGGGGCGACGGTGGGCTCCGGCGTGGGCGCAACGGTGGGCGCCGGTGTGGGGGTCGGGGTGGGCGCGGGGGCGGAGGTGACGGTGATCAGGGCGGACTGGGTGTCGGTATAGCCGGCCTTGTTGCTGTAGCGGCAGTAGACGCGCCAGCCGTTCAGATCGGCGGGGATGTTCGAGAGCTTCAGGTGGCTGTACATGCCGTTGGTGATCACCAGGGTCGGGAACTGCTTGGCGGCCTCTTCATAGGTCAGGTCGGTCTTCCCGTCCGGGCTCACGAAATGCCAGACCGCCCAGACGGCGTTTTCATACTTGGCCACGAAGGAGCAGCTGCCGCCGGGCTTCACGGTCTCGTCCGTGGGGCTCTTCTTGATGATGGGCAGGTCGCCGCCGGGAGCGGGGGTCGCCGTGGGCGCGGGGGTCGCCGTGGGGGCAGGGGTGGCCGTGACGGGCACAATGGGCGTGCCGGTCTCGCTGGGCACGATGATGGTGCTCTGACCGCCGCCGGCATTGTCCAGAGGCTTGTCATAGAGGAAGGAGCTGGCGCCCCGGCTGGGGTCGGTGTTGTCGGTCCAGATCAGTCTCCGGTTGCCGGGGGTGAAGCTGCCGCTGCCCTGGGTGTAGACCGTGGTATCGGTCTCCCGGCCGTCGGCGTCAAATTCCTTGTTGATCCAGGTGGCGTCGCTGTACACGAAGGCGGCCTGTGCGTTGTCATAAACGCCGTTCATGGTGATGTACGCGCGGCTGGCGGCGCTGTTGGGCCAGTCGATCACAAAGCTGGCGCTGCCTTCACCGGTGGCGGTGACGGTCAGGGTGCCGCGCTGGGCGATCTCCTCCACATAGACGCCCTCCCATTCCTTGGGATTGATGGCGGGCTGGGTATCTGCCGGGATCGGCTCCTCCTCGGACGAGCCGCCGCAGGCGGGCAGGGCCAGAGCAAGGCAGAGCAGGCAGAGCACAAGAGCTAAAATGCGTTTGCTGTTCATCGCAGTACCTCCTTAAAAAGATTTTTCATAACATTATAACACAGCTTGCGGCAGACAACAAGTGTTTGTATCAAAAACGCACAAAATGCGAAGCTCCCGCCGCTTGACAGGGGGTGAAGAGGGTGATACCATCTGGAAAAAGGAGGGGATGCAATGACAGAGGAAAGCATTCGGCAGCGGCTGGAGCGGGGCAATCTCCGCTGGCAGCAGCGGCAGGACGCGGCCCAGCTTCGGCGCCGCGGGGCGGAGCAGGGCCAGGCGCCCTACGCCATCGTGGTGGCCTGCTCGGACTCCCGGGTGATCCCGGAGGAGATCTTTGACGCGGGGCTGGGAGAGCTGTTCGTGATCCGGGTGGCGGGGAACGTGCTGGATCGGCACCAGCTGGGCAGCATCGAGTATGCCGCGGCCCATCTCCACAGCCGGCTGATCCTGCTGCTGGGGCACACGGGCTGCGGCGCGGTGAGCGCGGCGCTCACCGGCGGCGGCGAGGGCTATATCCAGTACATCACCGACGAGATCCTGCTGGCGGCGGGGGAGGAGCGGGATCCGCTTCTGGCCTGCGAGAAGAACGTGCGCCACGGGGTGGAGATCCTGCGGCGGGCGTTTGCAGAGCATCCGGAGATCCCCGCGGCGGAGCTGGAGATCCGCGGCGCGGTGTACGACATCGAAAGCGGCGCCGTCCGCTGGCTGTAGGGATACTATTATCGAAGAGAGCAGACAGTTTTTCAGATTGCATTTGCCATGACAAGCGTTTTGTCAAGGCGTGTTTTATAGGATGACTTTTTCTTGACAGAACGGGGTATCCTCGCTATAATAAATGTGTAAAAGGCGTTGCCGAAAAGCGGCTCCGCCCTCATGAAGTTCTATTCTATGGAATAGAGACCGTCACTTGGCCGAGTGGCGGTCTCTGCTTTTCACGGTGATCGTTATCGTCAATCCGAAGATATGGAACGTCAACGTAATCGGCATGGCAACACCTCCTTTCGGAGATGTGGCAGAACCGCCTTTTTTCGCTTGGCAACGCCTGCCCTTGCGGGCATGCATATTCTACAAAAGCAGACAGATTTTGTCAATGAAAAGAATATCGGAAACAAGCGTGCACCTGCACCGCCGAATGGCAGTGATTCAGAGTGCTCCTGCGTTCGGATTTATCTGTATAGACAGTAGTATACAAAAGCAATAACCCGGAGGGACGATCGTCTCTCCGGGTTATTGCCGTGTTCAAGGCGCCTTTTCGCCGCGAAGGCGGGGGAGCCAGTAGTCCCGGCCGTAGACCAGCGCTTCGGCCAGCAGGCACAGAGGCAGGGCGGCCAGCACGTCCAGGGCGGAGTGCTGCTTCACAAAGCAGACGGAGACGCAGACCATCACAACGAAGAACGTCAGCGCCAGCTTCCAGCCCCTGGCCAGCTTCCGATCCTTGAGCCCCACCGAGAGGATGCCCAGGGAATAGGCCACATGCAGCGAGGGGCAGACCCCCGTGGGGGTGTCAAAGGCGTAAATAAAGCCCATCAGCGCGGTGAGCAGGTTCTCCCGCTGGAAGACCTCCGGCCGCAGATCCTGGCGGCTGGGCCAGAGCACATAGCAGAGCATCGCCACCACCTGGGTCACGATGATGAACTTCTGCAGGTGGCGGAAGTTGTCCACATCGCCGAAAAAGGTGTAGAGCAGCGAGCCGAAGACCAGGAAATACCAGCCCACATAGAAGATCAGAAACAGCTCGTTGAAGGGGATCAGATCGTCCAGAGCGCAGTGGATGGGCGTGCAGCGCTCCCAGGGGATCAGATTCTCCGTGATGAAGTACATGACGAAGTAGAAGATCCAGCCGCCCAGGAGCTTCACGTGGGAAAAGCGGGGCTCGTTCAGCCGCCGCAGGGAGAAGCCCCGGTAGTCCACAGGGCCGTGCTTCAGCTTTTCCGCCTCCTCCGGCCGATTCACCGGATAGTGCCGCCGGGAGACGTTGGGGTAGGGCACCACGGTGTGCAGGGGCTGGGCCTGGGCGATGCGGGTGATCTCGTCCATGAGCCAGTTGCAGACCCGATCCCGCTCCTCCTCGATGGGAGCCTCGGGCCGGAATTGGATCGCCTCGCCGAAGAACAGGGTCTTCAGCTCCGGCGCCACATAGAGCGGCACGAAGCGCAGGGCCTGGCCGGTCTTTTTGTAGTAGAGCCGGGCCAGATCCACAAACTTCTCCTGAAAGGCGTGGACGATGTGGTTGTGCTCGTCATAGCACTCGGGGAAGATGACGATGCGGCAGCCCGCCTGCAGGCGGCGGATGCTCTCCCGGAAGGTGGAGATCAGCCGGGTGTCGTGGTAGACGGCGATGGTGTGGGAGTTGTTGAAGACCAGCAGCGACAGCGGTACGATCAGATGGCTCAGGAGCTTGAAGAACCAGCGGGTGCCCCTGGGCTTGCCCGACCAGAAATCCCGGTAGGCGTAGGCCGCCACCTCCTTCCGGTTCATCATCTCCCCGGCGCACCAGATATAGTGGGGCCCGGGCGTATATAATTCCCCCGCGATGGGGCCGTACATGTGGCTGTGGTTGCCCACGATGATGCAGGGCTCCTCCGGCAGCTTCTCCGCCCCCTCCAGGCGGTACTTGGGGGAAAAAAGCCAGACAAACCAGCGGACGATCTTGTATAGCAGACTTGTTTTCTTCTCTTCCATTTGTTTTCCTTTGCAGCCCGCGATCGGCGGGCAAATGTTCAATCCGTGTAGAAAAGGGACAGATCCCCCACGCAGCAGAGGCGGCGCTCCGCGTCATAGAGCTCCACCCGCACCAGGCAGGTGCTTTTGCCCGCCTTGACCACGCTGCCCTCTGCGACCATGCCCGTCCCCGTCAGGGGGCGGAGGTAATGGATCTCGGCGCTCTGGGTCACCATACGGCGCGCCTCGCCCGTGGCGTAGATGGCGGCGATGCCGCCGGCCACGTCCATGATCGTGGCGCTCATGCCCCCGTGCACCGCGCCCCAGGGGTTGCAGAGCTCCGGCCGGATCTCGCAGACCACCCGGCTCCAGCCCTGCCCCACCGCCTCACAGCGCAGGCCCACATAGCGGTTGAAGGGCCCCATGTCCTCGTTGACCCGGGCGACCCAGGCGGCATTGGACTCCTTCATACGCTGCTCCTCCCGGGAAACTGGTAGACCCCGTCAAAGCTGCCCTTCAAAAAGGCCTCGGCCAGGCTGCCGGGCTTGATGTGGGAGCGGGCCTCCGCCACGCTGAACCAGCTCCAGTCGTCCACCTCCCGGTTGGGGCGGGGCAGCTCCTCGGCTACGGTGACGGTGAAGTTCAGCATCAGGGTGTTGCTGGGGGCGAAGTAGTGGCTGTGGTTGAAGCGAAGGCTCGTCACCGTCATGCTCAGCTCCTCCCGGACCTCCCGGGCGGCGGCGTCCTCCGCGTCCTCTCCCTGGTTTACATAACCCGCGACCAATACCCAGTGGGGGCGGCCGTACTGCCGGATCAGCAGCACCCGCTCCTTTCTTTCGTCCATCACCACCATGCTGACGGCGGTGTTGTAGACCGGATAGCGGTAGGCACCGCAGCCGTCGCACCAGGGGACGGGGTGCCCCTCGCCCTCATGCTCGCGCAGGCGGAGCTTGCCGCCGCACTGCATGCAGTAGTTCATCTCCATGGCTCAGCCTCGCTTTCCTTTTGACGGCGCCGGGCTGGCCGTGGGCGCGGGGCTTTCCTCCGGCGCGGGGAAGCCCTGCTCCTGCCAGGTGTTGCGGGCATAGCGCAGCAGGATCTCCGCCGCCTGGTTGCGCACGTCGGCGCACTCGGAGCCCAGGACGATGGCCACGGCGGTGTGGGTCTCGCCCTTTACGGTGACGGGGAGGGTGGCCACGAGACAGGAGCCCGCCTTGTTGGTGGAGCCGGTTTTCAGGCCGTTGCAGCCCTCTAAGTTAAAGACCACGGCGTTGGAGTTTGCGGTGACGTAGCTGAGAGAGGGCATGCTGCCGTAGCGCTCCCCGGTGATGTGGGTGATCTCCGGGTAGTCCTTCAGCAGGATCCGGCAGAGCGCGAACAGATCCTCCCCGGACATGACGTTCTGCACCTTGGCGGTGACGGAGCGCTCCAGATAGAGGGGCAGGCCGTGGGGGTTATAGAAGCGGGCGCTGTCCAGCCCCAGCTCCCCGGCGCGCTCGTTCATGCGGTCCACAAAGGCCGCCTCCGAGCCCGCCAGGTGCTCGGCCAGGGCCAGAGCGCACTCGTTGCTGCTGGCCAGCAGCATACAGGCCAGCAGCTCCCGGAAGGGGCGCTCCTGCCCGGCCTGCAGCGTGACCATGGCGTCCGCCCCCCGGGAGAGGGCGGCGGCGTCTTCCGGGATGACCACCGTGTCCTGGAAGCTGATCTCCCCGGCCGCGGCGCCCTCGGCCAGCAGCAGGTAGGTCATGAGCTTGGTGATGCTGGCGATGGGCACCGGATCGTCGGCATTGTGGGCGTAGAGGATCTCGCCCGTGTCGGCGTCGCCCAGCAGCACGGCGCTGAAGCAGTCAAAATAGCCCTGCTCCGCCAGCTGCAGCACGTCGGGGTAGAAGTGCTGCCCCGGGTAGAGGCGGATGCCGTCCTCCTGCAGCTCCGCGGGCATGTCCAGCATGAGCTGGATGTCCGTTAGGCTCATGAAGATGTCCCGCCCGGCCCGATAGGTGTAGTAGCGGTGCTCCCGGCCGTCCACAAAGATCCGGTTGCGGAAGGGGCTGAAGGAGGAGATCCAGGGCTCCTCGGTGGCATTCCCCGCGCCGCTGGCGCCCCCCGCGTTCTGCCCGGTGGTGACGGTGAAGTATTCTCCGTCGTTGGCGCTGTACTCGTAGCTGAAGCGGAAGGCGGCGGGCGTGCCGCTCAGCACAGCGGAGAGATCGCTGAGAGACAGGTAGTAGTTGCCGCGGTAGTCGTTCTGCATGGCCCGCACCGTGACGGTCTCGTCGCCGATCAGCACCCGCAGGGAGAAGGGGCTGGGGTCGGCAAAGGCGGGCGCGCCGCAGCAGAGCAGCAGCGCCGCGCAGAGCAGCAGCGCAAGCAGCAATCTTGTCAGCTTCACAGCAAAGCCTTCTTTCTGTAAGGGATTTTTCTGCGCCGGGGCGCAGGCGTTTATTCCACGGTGTTGCAGAGCTCCCCGATGCCCTCGATGCGGCAGACCACCTGATCCCCCGGCTGGAGGAAGCGGGGCGCGGCGTCCCCCATGAGGACGCCCTTGGGGGTGCCGGTGGCGATGATGGTGCCGGCCTTCAGCACCATGCCCCGGGAGAGGGTGGAGATGATCTCGGCGATGCTGTGGATGAGAAGGGAAGTGTTGCTGTTCTGCCGCAGCACGCCGTTGAGGGTGGTGGAGATGGAGAGGGCCGGGGGATAGGGGATCTCGTCCGCGGTGACGAGGCAGGGCCCCATGGGGCAGAAGCCCTCCAGGCTCTTGCCGAAGTACCACTGCTTGTGCTTCGTCTGCACCTCCCGGGCGGAGACGTCGTTGAGGATGGTGTAGCCGAAGATATAGGCCGGGGCCTCCTCCTGGGAGACGTTCACCGCGTCCCGGCCCAGGATCACCGCCAGCTCGTTTTCAAAGTCCAGCTGCTGTGTCAGATCCCGGTGGGCGGGGATGGGGGCGAGGGTCCCCTGGGAATAGCTCACCCGCTTGGAGAAGAAGATGGGCGCGGCCAGCTCCAGGCCGAAGGCGTCCTGGGAGAAGCCCTTGGCCTCGGCGGCGTGATCCCGGTAGTTGAGCCCCAGGCAGACAACGTCCTGCAGCGGCCGGGGGATGGGGGAGAGCAGCCGGACAGACGCAAGGGGCAGCCCCTCGCCCTCGGCGGCGGCCATGGCGGCCCGCTCCTCCGGGGTGGAGCGGAGGATCAGCTCATTCATATCGGTATAGGAAAAGCCCAGCTCCTCAAGCGGCAGCACACGCTCGCCCCGCAGCAGACCCAGCTCCTCCTTTTCGCTTCCGTTTCGGATAAAAGTGACCAGCTTCATAGAAACGCCCTCCTTGTAGTTTGTTTCTCCATTATATTCCCAAAAACCCGCTTCTGCAAGTAGAAAAGCCCCACCTTGAGCGCAAGATGGGGCTTTTGACGAAAGGAATGAAAAGTGAAGAGAGAAGAGTGAAGAATTGCGGATTCACGCCTGCGGCGTGATGATTCTAATCCGTCGCGCTTCGCGCGACACCACAATTTTTCATTCTTCATTTTTCTCTCTTCAATTTCCCCTCACGCCCAGATCAGCCAGATCACCAGCGCGCCGGAGACGGCGGCGATCAGCGTGAAGGGGATGCCGATGCGGATGAAGTCCCGGGTGGAGACCTTGTAGCCCTCCTTCTGCAGGATGCCGATGCCCGCGATGTTGGCGGAGGCGCCCACGGGGGTGATGTTGCCGCCCAGGGTGGCGCCGATCAGCAGGCCGAAGGAGAGAAGGTAGGGGGTATCCAGGCCGATCTTCTCCGAGATGGCCAGCACCACCGGCAGCATGGTGGCCACATAGGGGATGTTGTCCACAAAGGCGCTGATGGCCACGGAGGCCGCCACGATGATGACGTAGGTGAGGAGCACCGAGCCGCCGCCCAGCTTTACAAAGAGCTCCGCGATGGCGGCGATGACGCCGGCCTCGGTGATGCCCTGGATGACCAGGAAGAGTCCGGCCAGCAGAATGAGGGTCTTGTAGTCCACAGCCTTCAGCACGTCCAGCACCAGCTTGCCGTTCCGCTGCCGGATCAGCTCGTAGACGATGCCCACAAGCGCCACGCCGCAGCAGATCATGCCGTTGGTGAGCTCCGGCCGGTTTTCAAACTGGGAGGCGAGAATCAGAAGCAGCACCGTGCCCAGCATGAGGAAGGTGGGCACATAGTCCTTCACCTGGGCGGTGACCTCCTCGTGCACCTTGTCCTTCTCCCTGCGGAAGAGCCAGAGAAGCACCGGCACCGTCAAAAGCGCGCCCACCTCCACGGCCAAGGCGATGCCCGGACGGCCGTGGAACCAGAAGAAGTCGTTGAAGCTCATGTCCACCGCGCCGGCCAGCAGGATGGAGGTGGTGTCGCCCACCAGGGTGGCGGCGCCCTGCAGGTTCGAGGACACGGCGATGGCGATGATCACCGGCACGGGGTTGGTCTTCAGCTTCTTCGCCACCGCAAGCCCCACCGGCGCCACCATCAGCACCGTGGCCACATTGTCCACAAAGGCGGAGATGATGCCGGAAAACAGGCTCAGCGCCACTACGGCCCACTGGACGTTGGGCACCTTCTGCAGCAGCTTTTCCGCCATGCGGGCGGGCATGTTGCTCTGAATGAAGAGTTCCACCGTGGCCATGGTGCCCGCCAGCATCATCAGCACGTTCCAGTTGATGGCGCCCGCCACCTTATCCAGGGGCAGGATGCCCAGCACCAGGAACAGCACCGCCGTCACCGGGGCGATGATCCAGCGCCAGTCGGAGAAGACCAGCAGCAGCATATACATGACGCCGAAGAGGATCAGCGCCAGAGTCATCGGATCCATAGAAAAAACCTCCAAAAAAAACAGGTGCAGCCCTCGCTGCACCTGTAAAAACGCATAGCATCCCCATGTACAACAGCGACTGTCATACATGAGTCTCACAATTTCAAGAAAAACCGGGCGGTTTTGCCGCCGTGATGACGATTTTCCTGCGCCTTGGCGCCTGTTACTCCCTCATGGCGCGGGTATTGTATCACAGCGCGGCGGCGAATGTCAACGCTTTTTGCGCGGGGCTTGCCCGCCGTCTCCGTAGGGACGAGCATCGCTCGTCCGCCGAAGCTGCGCCCGTGCCCGACAAACGGACGAGCAATGCTCGTCCCTACGGCTCGGCCTCCCGCAGGGGTGCGTTTCTTCTTGCGTCTGGACAAGGAAACCGCTATAATGAAAGAAAAACGCAGGAAAGGAAGACCCCTCAGCCCGGCAGCCAGCCGGGCAGCTCCCCTTTCAGGGGAGCCGGGACGGAAAGAACATGCCGAACATCATCGAAATCACGGATTTTGGCGCCCCGGAGCTGGACGTGTACGCCCGGCTCACGGAAAACCAGCTGGTGAACCGGGCGGACCCGGCAAACGGCCTCTTCATCGCCGAGAGCCCCAATGTGATCCTGCGGGCCCTGGACGGGGGCTGGGAGCCGGTGTCGCTCTTGATGGAGCGCAAGCACATCGAGGGCCAGGCCCGGGAGGTGGTGGAGCGCTGCGGGGACATTCCCCTCTACACCGCGCCGCTGCCGGTGCTGACCCAGCTCACCGGCTTTCCCCTGACCCGGGGGGTGCTCTGCGCCATGCGCCGCCGTCCCATGCCGGGAGCGGAGGAGATCTGCCGGAGCGCCCGGCGCGTCGCCGTGCTGGAGAACATCATGAACCCCACGAACCTGGGGGCCATCTTCCGCTCCGCCGCGGCGCTGGGCATGGACGCGGTGCTGCTGACCCCCGCCTGCTGCGACCCCCTGTACCGCCGCTCCGTGCGCGTCAGCATGGGGACGGTGTTCCAGGTGCCCTGGGCCTACCTGGGCGACAATGGGAACGACTGGCCGGAGCCGGGGATGAGCCGCCTGCGCGCCTGGGGCTTTCGCACGGCGGCCATGGCCCTGCGGGAGGACTCCGTCTCCGTGGACGATCCCGCCCTCATGGCGGAGGAGAAGCTGGCTGTCGTCCTGGGCACCGAGGGGGACGGCCTGGGCAACGCCACCATTGCCGACTGCGATTACACCGTGCGCATCCCCATGAGCCACGGGGTGGACTCCCTGAACGTGGCGGCGGCCAGCGCCGTGGCCTTCTGGCAGCTGGGGAGGCGGCCATGAGCGTCTGGATGCCGGAATTTTACCCGGCCTTCCGCTGCAGGGCGGGGGCGTGCCGGCACAGCTGCTGCCGGGGCTGGGAGATCGACGTGGACGATACGAGCGCCCGGCGCTATCAGGAGACGCCCGGTGCGCTGGGCGACGCCCTCCGCGCCGCGCTCTTCGCGGATGACGGGGGCTGGCACTTCCGCCTGGACGGGGAGGCGCGCTGCCCCCTGCTGCAGCCCGACGGGCTCTGCCGCCTGATCCGGGAGGCGGGGGAGGAGGACCTCTGCGACATCTGCGCCCTGCACCCGCGGTTTTTCCAGGAGATCGGGGAGGACGAGCTCTGGGGGCTGGGGCTCAGCTGCGAGGCGGCGGCGGAGCTGCTGCTGGAGCGGGAGGAGCTGCGCTTTCTCTGTGACGAGACCGGGGAGCGGGAGACGCTGCCGGGACTGCTGGGGCGGCTGGGGCTTTCTGTGCCGCCCGGGCTGCTGCGCTACGCGCCCCGGCTGGACGAGGCGCGGCGGCGGAAGCTGATGACCCGCTTTGCCGCCACCGAGCCCATCGACGACCAGTGGCCGCGGGAGCTGGAGGCCCTTGCCGCCGCGCCGCTGCCCGAGCGGGTGGAGGCCGGGGCGTATCAGCGGGTGTACGAGTACCTGCTCTTCCGGCAGATCGAGCGGCTGGAGGACTTCGGCGCCGCGGCGCTGGCGGACTATGCCGGGGCCATGACGGATCTGCTGGCGCTCTGGGACGCCCAGGCGCCGGACACGGCGGGGCACCTCCGCCGCCTCTCGGAGCAGATCGAATACAGCACGGAGAACGTGGAGCGGATAGTTTTTAGTTTTTAGAAGACGGGGGATGCGGAGGCGTTTTGAGATTTGAGTTTTGCGTTTTGTGATTTGAAGAGACGGGGGACGGGGAGCGTAGGGGCGGCCTTTGGCCGCCCGACATTTTTACCCGGCGCCTCGCAGGGGCGATAGCCGAAGCGCCCGCGGACACGCGCGATCATCCGGCCTTGCGGGATGCAAGGATCGAAACCAGAAGGCAAAAAAGGAGCGAGGGGTTTCCCTCGCTCCGCTGTTATCCCGGTATTCCGTTTTTCACAGCCCCAGAAGCTGCTTCTTCTTGGCGTCGAACTCCTCCTGGGTGATGACGCCGCTGTCCAGCAGCTCCTTGTACTCTTTCAGCTCCTGCGCGGCGGTTCTGGCCGGCGCGGGCGCGGCTTCCTGCGCGGGCGCAGGGGCGGGCTTGCTCTGCCGCTTCATAAGGAGCTCGGTGATAGCCTGATGCACCTCGTTCTGGTTCTCGATCCCCTGAAACTTGATCCTTCCCGAAGAGGTGGCAACCGATACGCCTTTGAAGGAGCTTGTCCCAACGGCCGAGATTTCATCAACAGGCAGGTCAACCTTGTGTCCAAAAGAGGAGATGCCCATCACACGTTTATCCGTAACGGTGATGGAGATTTTTGAAAACGCAATGGCTGTGATGATTCCGGGAATGAGAAGGAGCAGACCGATATCCATCAGCGCAGCAATGGCGCAGCCGAAGTCCTCCACGCGTCCGAACCAGAACATCAGCTCGAAGATCGAATTATGACCATAATGCTCCCCAGAATAATATGCAATCCCGTATCTGCATTGGCCCAAATTCATCACATACGCGAGCACACAGATGAGAAGCAGGCCGACAGCAATTAACAAAAGCCTCAGTCTTGCAGCCCTTGACGGCTTCCCTACTACGATTGTTTTTTCTTCCATTTCCCCATACCCTCTCTTTCATTTTATTTTCCCGCGCCTTCTTCGGAAAATAAAAAGTGCGCGGCCTCACCGAAGCCGCGCACGAAAAACGCACAACCCCGATGCTGCCACACATACGATTCCCTGCCCCCTATGAGAGTGCATGAAATGGAGAGTGCATTTTTACCGTTGGTAAGGATGCACCCGCACAGGGAGAAAACTGCGGGAAACCGCAGCTTCGATATTCGTATGTGTGGCAGGCTCATTGTAGCATGAGAAGAGGAAGAATGCAATCGCTTCTCCGCCGGAAAACGAAAAAACCGCGCAGGAGGGGGCGTTTATCCGCTCCGCGGGGACCACATCCGGCCCCTGCGTGCAAGCTCCGCGACTGGGGAGAAGACCGCCTGTGGCCGCTGGGCTTGTCAACGATCTGGAGGAATGCCTGCATTCCGTATCCCCCCGCCCCAGTGTGCGCACTGGGGCACCCCCCTTTAGGCAAGGGGGGCTATGCGGAATCGCAGTATCCCGCCCCAGTGTGCGCACTGGGGCACCCCCCCCTTTGGGCAAGGAGGGCATGGGCGGGGACGGACATTCCCTCTCCGTGCCGAACCCGAAATCCCGCGAGCCTCTGTCCCTCTCGTCCTCTCAAAACGCAAAACTGCCTACGCGGCGTCCTCCGCCATGGCCTCATAGTAGTCCGCCTCGGAGGCGAAGAGACGGTACTGCCCGTCCACCAGCCCGTAATAGCCGCTTGCTGTAAAATAACCTCGCATGAGAGCACTCCCTTTCGTTTCTTTCTGCCTTTCTGCCCTCATTCTACCGGGTGAGCTGTCCCATAAACCGGACTTTCAATTTTGAATTTCCTCTTTTCTTTGTCACACTGTTGTGATATAGTAAAGGCAGGAGAACAAAAGGAGGGAGCCCCATGCCGAAATCGCCCAACCAGAAGCTCAAGCTGCCGGTGCTGCTGCGCTTTCTGCAGCGCCAGAGCGACGAGAAGCACCCCGTCACGGTGCAGCAGATGATCGAGGAGCTGGCCCGCTTTGACATCAGCGCCGAGCGCAAGAGCCTCTACGACGATCTGGAGGCCCTGCGGGCCTTCGGGGCGGACATCGTCTCCCTCCGGGGCAAGAACCCGGGCTATTACCTGGGGCAGCGGGACTTTGAGCTGGCGGAGCTGAAGCTGCTGGTGGACAGCATCCAGTCCTCCAAATTCGTCACCCAGCGCAAGACCCTGGCTCTGATCCGCAAGCTGGAGGGGCTCTGCAGCGTCCACGACGCCCAGCTTCTGGAGCGGCAGGTCTACGTCCGCGGCCGGGTCAAGAGCATGAACGAGAGCGTCTACTACAACGTGGACGCCGTGTCCGACGCCATCAGCCGGGATCGGATGATCCGCTTCCGCTACTTTGAGTTCACCGTCTCGGGCGAGCGGCGCTACCGCCGGGGCGGGGCAGGCTACCAGCTCAGCCCCTACGCCCTGATCTGGGACGATGAGAACTACTACCTGCTGGCCTGGGACGGGGAAGAGGAGCGCTTCAAGCACTTCCGGGTGGACAAGATGAGCCACATCACCGCCCTGGAGAGCCCCCGGCAGGGGCAGGAGGCCTTTCGGGCGCTGGACATGTCCGGCTATTCCCGGCGGGTCTTCGGCATGTTCGCCGGGGAGAGCCTGCCGGTGCGGATGCGCTTTGCCGCCCATCTGGCCGGCGCGGTGCTGGATCGCTTCGGCAAGGAGACCATGCTGATCCCCGAGGGGGAGGAGCGCTTCACCCTCACCGCCCAGGTGGTGCCAAGCCCCCAGTTTTACGCCTGGGTCTTCGGCTTCGGCACCGAGGCGGAGATCCTCTCGCCCCCCCGGGTGCGGGAAGAGGCGGGGCGGCTGGCCGGGGAGATCGCGGGGCTGTACCGCTAAAAAAATTTGAACCTTCCCACAGGGCGGGCCAAGCCGGTTTTCTCAGGAATTGCAAGGCTTTTCGGCACTTTTTGCGGCGGCGGGGGGACATGGAAAAATTGGCCTTTCCCCTTGCAATGCAGGGTGGGATACGATAAAATATAAAATAATGTCGGCAGCCGACAGACATGAGAGAGGAGAGCATAAAGATGGGAAGCAATTTTGGAGCAAAGTATAACGTGGATATCTGCATGTGCATCGACGCTACCGGCAGCATGGGCCCGCTGCTGGATCTGGTGAAGAGCAATGCGCTGAGCTTTTACGACGACCTGAAGGCCCGCATGGCCGAAAAGGACAAGCATGTGGACGAGCTGCGGGTGCGGGTGATCGCCTTCCGGGACTACCTGGCCGACGGGATGGAGGCCATGCTGGCCTCTCCCTTCTTCTCGCTGCCGGAGCAGTCGGCGGAGTTTGAGGCGCTGGTGCGGGGCATCCAGCCCCGGGGCGGCGGAGACGACCCGGAGGACAGCCTGGAGGCCCTGGGCTACGCCATCAAGTCCAAGTGGACCCAGGGCGGCGACAAGCGCCGGCATGTGATCGTGCTGTGGACGGACGACGTGCCCCACGAGCTGGGCTTCGGCAAAGCCGCCCCCAACTATCCCACCAAGATGGCCAAGAGCTTTGACGAGCTCACCGAGTGGTGGGGCGCCGCCGGCGAGGGCGGCGTCATGAACGCCGACTCCAAGCGCCTCTTGATCTACGCGCCCAACAAGGGCTACTGGAACGACATCATGGGCATCTGGGACAATACCCTGCTCTTCCCCTCCGAGGCGGGCAAGGGCCTGGAGGAGACCACCTATTCCGCGATCCTTGACGCCATCGCCGGCAGCATTTAAGGGCGAAAGGGGTCGGAAACACAATGAGTACCCTCATCAACGGCTACCGTCTCACCAAGGAGCTGAACACGGAAAACGCCGGGATGTGCCAGTGGGGCTTTGCGGTGAAAAACGGGCACGAGTACTTCATCAAGCAGTTTCTCAAGCCCAAATACCCCGACGACAACGGCCGCCTCTCCCCCGCGCTGGTGGAGAAGATGCGCGCCGCCGCCACCGCAAGCTTCCTCAAGCGCAAGGAGTTCTATGACCGGCTGCGGGAGTGCCGCACCGGCAACAATGTGGTGGTGGAGGAATATTTTCGCTGCGGGAACTTCTATTATGCAGTGTCGGATCGGATCCACGGCCCCTACCTGAGCGTGGAGCAGATCGCCGCCCTGCCGGAGGAGAAAAAGCGGGTGCTGATCCGGGCGATCCTCTTTAACGTGATGCAGTTTCACGACAAGGGCATCGTCCACTCGGATCTGAAGCCGGACAATATCATGGTGCGGCGCACCGCCGAGGGCTACTGCACCGCCAAGATCATCGACTTTGACGCCGGCTTTTTCAGCGACGATCCCCCCGGGGAGATCACCGGCGACCAGGTCTACTTCTCGCCGGAGGCCCTGCTGCACAACATGGGCAGACCCGTGGCCGTCACCGAAAAGGCGGACATCTTCGCCCTGGGGCTGCTGTTCCACCAGTACTGGTGCGGCACGCTCCCCGGCTTTGACCGGGAGGAGCACCGCTACGCCAACGAGGCCCTGCTGGAGGGGGACAGCCTGCTGCTGAACATCCCGGCGCTGCCGGGAGACGTGCGGGCGCTGCTGGACAGGATGCTGGCCCTGGATCCGGCGGAGCGCCCCTCCGCCCGCCAGGCCTGGGAGAGCCTCTCCGGCGAAACCATCAAGATCCTGAACACCCAGTTTTACGCCCTGAGCGACGACGATCTGTAAGAAAGGAAGGCAGAGGACATGATGCATCCCTTGCTGACAAGCAGCGCGGCGGACGGGCAGACCATCGGCGTCGTACTGCTGGTGGGCGCCGCCCTGGGGATCCTGATCATCCTGGCGATCGCGCTCTTTTCGCACACGAAAAAGAGCCCCGGGAAAGGCCGCGCCGCGCCGCCTCCCGCCGGGAAGGCGAAGGAGCCGGGGAAACCCGCGCCGGGGAAGCCCGAGGCGAAAAAGCCCGTGCCGGAAAAGGGCGCGGCGAAAAAGCCCGTGCTGCTGGGCTCCCTTGCCCCGGAGGAGCAGAAGAGCGCGGCTGAGCCCCGCAGAGAGCCGATCCGGGAGAGAAAGGACGACACGAGCATCGACAAGGGCTACGCGGCGCAGCACGGCATGTGGGTCTGCGGCTACTGCGAGGTGCTCAATGACAACACGCTGAACATCTGCCAGGCCTGCGGCCAGCCCCGCAGCCGGTGAAAGGAGCAGGATCATGTTTTGCAAATACTGCGGAAAACCCATTGACGAGACCACCATGCGCTGCCGCATCTGCGGCCGGCCCGTGGGTACGCTGGAGGGCGGCAACGGCTTCTGGGATCTGACGGGCGAGAAGCCCGCCCAGCCCTCCGCCGGGGACGACACCGCTCTGCGGGAGCTGCGGGAGCAGGTGGAGAGCCTCCGGGAGGAGCTGCAGCAGCTGCAGGCCCGGCCCGCGGCGAAAAAGCACAGCGCGGGCGTGCTGGCGGCGCTGCTGGCGCTTTTGGCGCTGGCGGTGGGCGTGTTCGCCCTGTTCCAGCTGCGGGGGCTCGCCGGCAGTCTGGAGGAGCTCAAGACCGGCAGCAGCGGAAAGACGGCCATCCCGCCGATCCCCACCTATGCGAGCTTTGCGGGGGAGAACGGCGCGCCATCCGAGCAGGAGAACCCGACCGGGATCGGCGAGCAGGCGGCCGAAATGCAGCCCGACGAGCCGGTGCAGCTCGGCCTGCGCACCCCCTGGGAGATGGAGAATGTGGAGAAGATCGAGCTGGACGACGGCGTGAGCTATGTGCTCTGGCCGGGCTACTTCGACGGGCCCAGAGGGGAGGGCGACACCAAACGGCAGAGCATCACCCCCCGGGATCCCATCGCCCGGCAGACGGATGTGTATAACATCTTCAACGCCACCTTCCTGGGCCAGCACACGGGCGATCCGGAGAAGGGCGTGGCGGCGGATCCGGGCAACTTCGACTGCTACTGGGCGAAGGTGGAGCTGGACGAGGACGGGAAGCTGGCCTCGGTGACGCGCGTTGAGCTGGCGGCGGATCCGGAGCATCCGGATCTGGAGAAGGACAGATTCATCGACAGGATCGGCCCGGGGAATTCCCACGGTCTGTTCATCATCGGCGGCGCGGAGGACGGCGAGGAGGGCTGCTACGCCCTGATCGCGGAGAGAACCAACAGCCTCACCGGCCGCTACGCCTATGTGAGCGAGATCATCGAGCTCTATATCAAGGGCAGATAAGGGAGACGGCCATGGCCACGAGACCGGAAGAAAAGAATAGCTGGATCGGCACCACGGACTTTCTCTTCTCCTTCTGCGAGGAGAAAAAGCCGGAGAACGGGGAGGACAGCTTTGTCTTTTCCCTCAACGAGAGCCGGACGCTGCTGGGCGTGTTCGACGGCTGCGGCGGCTCCGGCGCCAGCCAGTACGCGCCGCTGAAGAACAAGACCGGGGCCTACCTGGCCGCCCGCGCCGCCTCCGCGGCGTACCGGGACTGGTTTGACCGCCTGGAGCCCGGAAAAGAGGCCTATCCCCAGGACATCAAGCCCCGGATCCTGGAGTATCTGCGGCTCTGCGAGGCGCAGGGCGGCGCCGAGGGCGGCAGCAAGCTCATGGGCCGCATGGCCAAAAAGCTGCCCACCACCGCGGCGGTGGCCCTGTGCCAGCCCGGCCGGGGCGGCCTTGCGGACGTACAGCTGCAGTGGGCGGGGGACTCCCGGGTGTACCTGCTGGACGGGGAGGGCCTTGCCCAGCTCACCGAGGACGACCTGGGCGGCATCGACGCCATGCGCAACCTCTCCGAGGACGGGGTGCTCACCAATGTCATCAACCTGACCCGGGATTTCACCATCCACAGCGCCCGGATCACCCTGGGGCGGCCCGGGCTGCTCTTCGCGGCGACGGACGGCTGCTTCGGCTACCTGTCCACCCCCATGGAGTTTGAGTATCTGCTGCTGCGCACCCTGCAGAGCGCGGCAAGCGCCTCGGATTGGGAGAAGACCCTGGCCGAGGAGATCGGCAAGGTCGCCGGGGACGATTACACTCTCTGCGGCGTGTCCCTGGGCTTCGGCAGCTTCGACAGTCTGAAGCGGCAGCTGGCCGGACGGACGGGGGAAGTGTACCGCAACTACATCCGCGGCCTGGAGAGCTGCACCAGGGAGGAAAAGCAGCAGCTCTGGGAGCACTACAGGGAGCACTATCACCGCTATCTCTGCCGCGTCTGAGGCGGGGAAAAGGAAGCCGTATCCGTGCATGATCGTTCCATGGAATTCGAAAAGTAATGACAGGAGGCAAATTATGAAGGAGAAACTGTTTCAGCCCAAGGTGCTGAGAATCCTTGCCTGTATCCTGCTGGTGGCAAGCCTTGCCATGCTGTTTCTGCCCTGGGAGACGCTGACCATTGACGGAAAGCCCATGGAAGAACACTTGCGGCGGCTCGGCGTTCCGATGGATGCAGCGCGACAAATGCTGGGAAACGAGCTGACAAACGAGCTTGGCGGCGACGGGATGCTTCTTGCAATGGACAGCATTCTGACGGGCAAGATCTCCTTCGTGCAGCGGGCTCGGATCCTGGGGAAAACGGGAGACACGCTACAGAACATGACCGGCCCGATGCTGGAGATTATGGCCGAGTCCGGCCTTCAGGATACAGAGGAAGGGCCGCTCATGATGAAGATGCTCCGGATGGTTCTGGATTGGGCGAGGGATGAGATGTACCTCTTCTCCGGGATCTATTGGGGCGTGATGGTGCTGATGATTCTGCTTGCTGCGCTGGCCTTCTTCTGCTTCTGCAAGGGCAAGCGGGGCGGCATGATCCCCTATCTGGTGCTCTCGGCCTGCCTGTGCGGGATTACGGCCTTTGGCGTCTGGCAGGCAAACAGCCTTATGAACCTGTATGCGGAGCTGCTGCAGTCGGTTCCGGATTTCCAGATGGGGCTGTCGGTGCTGGGTATCCGCAGCCTGCGGAATCTGTACGGCCTGGGCTGCGGCGCCTGGCTTTGCGTGCTGTTCGCGGCGCTGGCCTTCGCGCTCAGTTTTGTAAAGCCCCGTGACCCTGCCCGTGCAGTCCTGACGGAGGCGCCGAAAGAGACAGCAGCAGGCGATCCTGCTCCTCAGAGGGAAGAGACGGAGGGCTTTGAAGCCGCCGCCCCCGCGGAGGGCGGAGAGCAGACGCAAGATTGATCCTTCTTTCGGGAACCCGGCGCGGCCCGGGTTCCCGCAGGACTGAGCCATGAGGACTTCATGGCTGAGTCGTGCAAATCATGCTGCGCGTGGGAGGCGCTGTAGGCGCCGCCCAAATTTCCGGAAAGAGAGTGATGCTATGTCCACGAAAACCAAGACATCCATGGCGATGAAGATCGTCGCCATCGTGCTGATCCTGGCCAGCGCCGCCATGCTGTTTCTGCCCTGGATGAAGGTGGCGGTCAACTATTACGGCACCACCATCTCCGGCGGCGACATCCTGCGCAGAGCTGCCGAAGAGGATGGCTTAAACGAGGAGGCCTTCGAAAGGAAACTCCGGCAGGAGATCAATGAGAGAGCAGACAATGTCCAGAGGTATTACGGCGTTCGCCTGGACGCCGATACCCTGTACGATACGGTGCTGCTGCTGGTACGCTTTGCCTGGTCTCCCTTCTCCTTGAGCAGGCTCCTGGGCAATGTGAAGAGCCTGACGCCCCAGCTCACCCAACTGATGGAAATGGAAAGCGGCTATAAGAGCTCGAACTTCTCAGAGGCGGCCTCCAGTCTGGGTCTGGCGCGGATCATTCTGCTGATCCTTTTGATCCTGACCCTGGCCATGGCGGCGGTGGCCCTGGTCTGCATCCTGACGGATCACCGCCTTGGCGTGCTGCCCTATGTGGTTTTCACCCTGATTCTGCTGGTGCTGTTCATTGTGGTCATCATCGTGGCCAACAACCATAAGACAGAGATCCTGAGCCTGCTGGACGGCGAATACCTGGAAGACGCGATCTCCCTTCGCATCGGCTTCGGCGGCATCCTCTGCGCCGTTCTGGCCATCCTGGGCTTCGCGGCGCCCTTCCTGCCCATCGGGAAGCGGGAGCCTGTCCTTGCCGAGGGCGCTCCCACGGCCTGGAAGTGCCCCCACTGCGGCGCTGCGCGCAAGGCCAGTGAAAAATTCTGCCTCCAGTGCGGCGCCAAGCGGCCGGAGACCGCCCCTACCAGGGCGCCTGCCGGCTGGAAGTGCCCCGGCTGCGGCACCATGCTGCGGGCGGATCAGCGCTTCTGCCTCTACTGCGGCACCAAGCGTCCCGAGCAGCCCGCCCCCGCCCCCGCGCCGAGAGCGGCGGCCCCGGCCCAGAGCGCGCTGCGCTGCGCCCAGTGCGGCACGGCCCTGAAGCCCGGGCAGAAGTTCTGCCCCCGCTGCGGCGGCAAGCAGCCGGAGACGGCTGCCGCCCCGGCCCCCGCGCCGGCGGCCCGTCCCGCGGCTGCCGCCGGCTGGGTCTGCCCCGGCTGCGGCGCGAAGCTGAATGCAAGCCAGAAGTTCTGCCCTCGCTGCGGCGGCAAGCGGCCGGAGACGGCTGCCGCCCCCGCCCCCGCGCCGGCGGCCCGTCCCGCGGCGCCCGCCGAGTGGGTCTGCCCCGGCTGCGGCACAAAGCTGAGCGCGAGCCAGAAATTCTGCTATACCTGCGGCGCCAAAAAGCCCGAGGCGCCCGCGCCTGTTCCGACGCCTGCCCCCGCCCCCAAGCCCAGAGTCTGCGCCCAGTGCGGTGCGGCGCTCCGGGAGGGGATGGCCTTTTGCCCCGTCTGCGGCACCCGCGCCGAGGAGCCGAAGCCGGCGGAGAGCTTTATCCCCCTGACTGCCGAGGAGCCGAAGCCCGTGGAGAACGGTATCCCCCTGACTGCCGAGGAGCCCAAGCCGGAGGAGAGCTACAAGCCCGCCCATGCCGCGCCGGAGCCCGAGGCCAGCTCTGACCCGGCCTCCTTCGAGGAGCTGGATGAGCCCACGATCATGTTCCGCCCCGCGCGGCGCAAGGCGCCCCTCGCCCCTGCCGCCCCCGCGGAGACGGAGAAGGCGGAGGAGCCTGCCGCGCCGGTGACCGCGGAGGAGCCCGCCGCCCCCGAGATGACGGCGACCGGCTTCCAGGCCCCTTCGGACGACGACTTATAAGACCCCTGCCCGGGCGAGCCCCGGGCGGGAGAAAGCGAGCAAACCCATGAACAAACGCAAAAGCCCTATCGGCATCAAAATCATCGCCTGCCTGCTCCTGCTGGGGAGTCTGGCCTGCTGCCTGCTGCCCTGGATGAAGATCTCCATCGACGTGGGCGTGGAGCAGGAGCGGATGAACCCCGGCGAGCTCATCCAGACCTTCCTGGGAATGGACGCTGCCGCGGCCAAGGATAACGCCATCGCCGCCCTGCGGGGGGAGGGCGTTCCCTTCGACGCGGAGGCGCTCTCCCGCCTGCTGGATCGGCTGCTGGACGGGCACTTCAAGCTCCCGGACTTCCCCTCCTTCTGCGGAGACCTGGGCGCCTTCTGCCGGGATTTCCAGCGGCCGGAGCTGGGAAGGAGCCTGGACACGGCGCGGCTCGTCTGCTGGATCGCGCTGGCGCTGCTGGCGCTGCTCTGGATCCTGGCGCTCTGCTGCCAGCTGACGGATCACCGCTGGGGCATCCTGCCCTACCTGCTGCTGGCGGTATGCATCACGGCGGGGCTCTATGTGCTCCGCGCCGAGCTGAACCGCTATCTGATGGAAGATGGCGACGCCCTCCTGACCGGGATGGGGCTGAGCTGGCTGGTCAGCTACCTGCACATCGGCATGGACATCGTGAAGATGGGCATCGGCGCCCTGCTCTGCCCCTTCCTGGCCCTGCTGGCGCTGCTGCTCTCCGGCATCCGCAAAAAGGCGCCGGCGAAAAGCGCGGCGGCCTCGCCCTACCCCGCCCGGCGCGTCCAGAGCGCGCAGCCCCGCCCCGCTCCCGTCCGGGAGGGCGGCTGGCTCTGCTCCGGCTGCGGCCGCCGCTGCGGGCCGGATGAAAACTTCTGCAAGATCTGCGGGAGTGAGCGCCCCAGGCTGCCCGCGCTGCGGCGCTGCCCCGACTGCGGGGAGTCCCTTCCCCCGGAGGCCACCTTCTGCACCGCCTGCGGCGCCGATCTCCGCCTGCCGCGGGAGGCGACGAGCTTCCCCCGACCCGACGGGGGCGAAACCTGAATCGCAGTACCCGCTGCCGAGCGCCCCGGCGCAGGGCAGTGTTGCTGAAACGTCAAAGAGAAAGGAAGGATATCAATGGAATTCGGTAAAAAGCAAATCACTCTGTTCAAGGCAATCTCCCTGGCGCTGATCGCAGTCTGCTTCTTCACCCTGTTCACGCCCTGGCTCGGCATGGCTGAGGGAGGCGTGATCGGCGGCACCATCATGTTTTCCTGCGGCGAGTATGGAAGCAGCTTCTGGTCTGTCATGCTCATCATCAACGCGATCCTGCTCATCCTGCTGGCCGCCCTTGCCATCTACGGCCTGCTGAAGGACAAAAACAGTCTGGTGCTGCCCTTCGCCATCGTGGGCTTCATCAGCTTTTTCCTGGCGGTGTTCCAGAAGGCCTTCGTTGGTAGCAGCAGCTTGCATGTGGGCATCGGCGCGTGGCTGACGCTTTTCCTCAGCGTGCTGGCCTTTGTGGCGGCGCTGCTGGACAATCTGGCCGCCGGCAAGCCCGCCTTCTCCCTGGCCGACTTCGGCATTCAGCCCGGCGCTGTCCGCGTGAACAGAGGCGTCGGCGGCTGGACTTGCCCCAACTGCGGCGCCAGACAGGGCGCGGCCCAGAACTTCTGCGACCGCTGCGGCACGAAAAAGCCGGAGCCGCCCCGCTGCCCCAACTGCGGCAAGATCGCCCGCCCCGGCGAGGGCTTCTGCTCCGACTGCGGCAGCCGGCTGCAGTAAGGAAACCGTATCTTACCCGGAGGCTCTTCGGGAAATAAAAAAGAAAGGATGATCCCCATGTCGTTTGATTTCCGTTCCCTGTCCCTGTTCAAGATCATCGCCCTGGTTCTCGTCGTGCTCTGCTTCATCATGCTGTTCCTGCCCTGGATCACGGTGTCCGCCCTTGGACAGAGTGAGTCCGTCAACGTTTTCGGCACCAGCATTGAAGGCGAGGTCGGCAGCTTCTGGTCCGTGATGCTGGTCATCTTCGCCATCCTGGCCATTCTTGCCATCCTCCTGGCTGTTTTCGGCATTCTGACGGGACGCAACAACCTTGTCCTTCCCCTGGGCTGCCTGGCTGTGCTGATGTTCCTCTTCGCCTTCTTCCAGGTTCTGCACGTGAAGGGCGAACTCAAGGCCCAACTGGGTGAGTACGCCTCCTATATGGGCGGCCTGCTGAAGATTCACGTGGGCGTGGGCGGCTGGCTGTTCCTGCTCTTCGGGCTGGGCGCCTGCGGCCTGCTGTTCTATGAGGATCGCACCCAGGGCAAGAATTTCTTTGACTTCTCCGCGGTCAAGTCCGCCGGCGTTTCCATGCCCAAGGTGAACCTGGGCGCCATCGGCGGATGGACCTGCACCAACTGCGGCGCCAAGAACGGCAGCGGCCAGAACTTCTGCACCAGCTGCGGCACCAAGAAGCCCGAGCCCCGCCGCTGCGCCAACTGCGGCGCCACCCTCAAGCCGGGCGAGGCCTTCTGCTCCAACTGCGGCACCCGCGCCGAGTGAGCTTCCCGCCCCTCCGTTCGGAAAATCACACAACATTAAGAGAAAAGAGAAAGGATGATCCCCATGTCGTTTGATTTCCGTTCCCTGTCCCTGTTCAAGATCATCGCGCTGGTTCTCGTCGCCCTCTGCCTCATCATGCTGTTCCTGCCCTGGCTGACCGTGTCCATCTCCGCCTTCGGCTACAGCGAGAGCGAGAGCCTCAACGCCTTCAAGACCGGTGCTGAAGGGCTCGGCAGCTTCTGGTCGGTGGTGCTGGTCATCCTGGCCATCGTGGCGATCCTCGCGATCCTGCTGGCGGTCTACGGCATCCTGACCGGGCGCAACAACTATGTGCTGCCCCTGGCCTGCCTTGCCGTGCTGATGTTCCTCTTCGCCTTCTTCCAGGTCCTGCATGTGAAGGGCATGATGAAGGCCGAGATGGGCGAGTACGCCGCCCTTGTGAGCAACATGGTGAAGATCCACATCGGTGTGGGCGGCTGGCTGTTCCTGCTCTTCGGCCTGGGCGCCTGCGGCGTGCTGTTCTATGAGGATTACAGCCAGGGCAACAACTTCTTCGACTTTTCTCTCAAGTAAGACAAGAAGGCTGCTGCGGCCGTGACCGGGGGGAAAGCCCCCGGCCGCGCCGCGCCCTGAAAAAGAGAGGAGCAATGGTACATGACGAAAACCAACCCGATTTTTCGCATCCTGGCCATCGTGCTGATCCTGGCAAGCCTCGGCATGAGCTTCCTGCCCTGGCTTGTCCCCGGACGGGAGTTTGCCTATCTCCCGAATGAGTCCATATTCGATATTGCCCGCTCCTACTGGGAGACAACAAAGAAGATGATGGCGGACGGCTTTGACCTGAGCAAATCCACCACGGCGGACATCCTCTTCAGCGCGGCGATGATCCTGGTTCTTGTCACGGCGATCCTGGGGATCGTCCTGGCAGCCTGCGGCCTTCGCTGGGGCGGGATCCCCTATGCTGTTTTCGCTGTGATCCTGACGGCCGTCTTCTTCTTTTATTTCTTGAAATACGGCAACAGCTATTTTTATCAGCATTTCGGCGTCCGGCCCTTCCATATGGGAGTCGGCGCGATCCTGTTTGCGGTGCTGGCGGTTGCCGCCGCAGTGTGCCTGCTCCTGCCGAAAAAAGCGGCCGTACCGGCTGAGGCCTGACGGCAAATACCCACCCACGTCCGTTCAACTCCGTTCAAGAAAGAGAGGAGAAATCGTATCGTGAAAAAAACCCATCCTGTGGGAAGAGCCCTGGCGGCAGTCTTTGCGCTTGCCAGCATGGGCATGATCTTCCTGAGCTGGCTCAGCAGCTATGCGTCTTACTGGGATCTGCTGGAGCCCATGCTGGACTATCTGAAATACGCCGTGCAGGAAACGGAGACCCTGATTTTCCTGATCATCACTGCGGTTTTTGTGGTTACGGGCATCACCGCCGTCATCTGCGCCTGCACCGGCGCAAAGGGAGGCGTGTTCCCCCACATCATCAGCGCCCTGGCGGCTGCCGGGTACTTTGTGTACGCCATCAGTGAGATGGGCGGCGGCCTGGGCGATCTGGGCGTCGGCGGCTGGCTCTGCGTGGGCTTTGCCGTTGCCGCGTTCATCTGCATGTTCATTCCCGACAACGCCGGCGCCCGCCCGGCCTACGGCGGCGCGTACGGCGGCGCCGCGCCCGTCAAGGCCTCCCCCAGCACCTGGACCTGCCCCAAGTGCGGCACGATCCTGGCGGATCGGGAGCGCTTCTGCCCCAACTGCGGCAACTCCCGCGCCGTGACCCCCGCCCCGAATCCGGGCCCCGCTCCCGCGGTGCAGCGCTGCGCCTCCTGCGGCGCCACGCTGGAGAAGGGCGCCAGCTTCTGCCCCAACTGCGGCTCCCCCGTGGGCGGCGCCAGACCGGCCGCGGCTTACACCGCCCCCAGAACGCCGACCTACACCGCGCCGAGCGCACCCAGCTACCCCGCGCCGAGCGCGCCCCAGCCCCAGGATCCCGCCCCCAAGGGCTTCCACAGCGCCGGGGACGACGATCTCTGAGCCCCAGCACCTCTTCGTTTGCCGCTGTTCCCGTCTGAACGGCGGGAGCGGGGAATGATAGTCACAGGAAAGCAACCAAGCGGACCGAAACGCATGAGGCGTTTCCGGAGAAAAGAAAGGAGAAAGCATGACCAAAAGCACCACCAAGATCCTCGCAGCCATTCTGATCCTTGCCAGCGTCGCCATGGTGTTCCTGGATTGGCTGGATGCCTATGTCATCGGCATCACCTTCATTGACTTTCTGAAGATGGCGCTTGACAGCGGCCTGTCCGACATCAATGCTGTTCTGCTGCTGATCGTTGCCATTTTGCTTGCCGTCACCGCGATCATCGGATTCATTTGCGCCATCACCGGAAAGAAGGTCGGCCCTATCCTCTACCTGATCGCCGCGATCCTGGCCCTGGCCTACTTCATCTATGCCTCCAGCGAGACCGGCGCCGGCCTTGCCATCGGTGCATTCCTCTGCCCCGCGCTGGCTCTGGTCGCCGTGGTGTGCATGTGCATCCCCGAGAAATAAGAAGCGGCATTCTCTTCTTGCCGCTCCCGTTTTCTACGGGGGCGGCGGAAAATTGAAAATCCGACCGTGCAAAGCGGAGCGCCGTGGGCGCTCCGGAGAAAAGAAAGGAGAAAGCATGACCAAAAGCACCACCAGAATCCTCGCCGCAGTTCTGATCCTCCTCAGCTTCCTGACCATCTTCCTTCCCTGGCTGGCTCAGGGCCCGTTTTCCATGAGCTTCTTTGACCTGCTCAAGCTGTCTATGGAGACCGGTGAATTTACCGTCGGGGAGCTTATCGGCCTTGTGATGCTCGTCACCACGATCCTCGGCTTTGCCCTTTCCCTTAAGGGCAAGAAGCTCGGCGCCATCCTGCACCTGATCGTCACGGTCGGTGTGTTCGTGTACATGGCCTCCGAACAGGGCGACGTATCCTGGTTCGGCATCGGCGCTTGGGCCAACCCCATCCTGGCGCTGCTCGCCGTGATCTGCCTTTGCCTGCCCGCGAAGGAGTAAGCTGCAATTTTCCCGCTCCGCCGCTCCCGCCGGACGCGGGGGCGGCGGAGAATTGAAAATCCGACCGTGCAAAGCGGAGCGCCGTGGGCGCTCCGGAGAAAAGAAAGGAAATGGGTAGTCGTATGGACTATGATGTACTTATTATCGTATTTGGCGTTCTCGCTCTGATCCTCACGATTTTGTGCATGATCTTCATCACCCCCAGAAGCAGAAAGCCCTATCTGAACGGCTTCTTCCAGTGGCTGCACGGGGTGTTCAATTTCGACTCTCTGCTCATCGACAAGATCCTGAAGTTCCTCTATATCTTCAGCACCTTTGCCGTGATCTTCCTGGGCTTCCTTGGGGTCATCGAAGGCTTTGAGGTTCTGAGTTACACCGGCGAGGTTCTGCTGATCGGCCTTCTGGTGCTGATCCTCGGCCCCTTCGTGGTTCGTCTGGTCTACGAAATGATGATGATGTTCGTCATCATGGTCAAGCATGTGGCGGAGATCAACCGCAAGGTCAAGGACGAAAACCCCGGCAGACCCTCCGCCGAGCCCTTTGCGCCGGAAGCTCCCGCCCCCGCGGCGAGACCCGCGCCCCGTCCGGCGGAGCTCATCTGCCCCAGCTGCGGCGCCAAGATGAGACCCGGCTCCAAGTTCTGCGGCGTCTGCGGCTATCGGGTGGAGAGCGCCCCCGCAGCTGCGCCTGACAGAAACAACTATTATCCCACCGACAGCGACCTCTGAGAAGGGGGAGTCAGCCCCTGCCCGCCCTGCGTGGGCAGGGGCATCCCTTTTTGCACAGACTCCCCCTGTCATTCTGAGCGGAGCGCAGCGGAGTCGAAGACCCCCCGGCAGGGAGGCTTCGCCCTCGCCCTCGCCCCGCTGAGGCTGACGGAACGGAATCTCTCCGCCTCTCGGCGTTCGGCGCCTTCCAAGCCGTTTGCAGGAGAGACGAAAGAGAACGGATTGCCACACCAAAGCCCTCCGTCACCGGCGCAGGCGCCGGCGACACACCCAAGACCCCTTTCAGGGGAGGCAGGGCGCGCCGGTTCGCAATGACACGGAGGACAGGAGACAGCTCGCACAGTTCCGTCTCCTGTGCGATCTGAGAACAGAGAGAAGAGAGCCAATGAAAACTTGCAAGCATTGCGGCGCGGAGAACCCGGAGGAGCTTTCGACCTGCTCCTTCTGCGGCAGCGCGCTGGAAGAGGAGGAAAAGGCGGGGACCGGCCTGCTGGGCAGCATGGGCGGGAAACGCTACACCGAGGCGGAAAAGCCCGCGGAGGCGGAAAAGCCCGCGGCGGTCCCCGCAGAAGAGCGGGAGAGCGCCGCGCCCGCAGGCGGCCTGCTGGGCAGCATGGGCAAGCGCCGCTATGAGAGCGGGGACGGGAAGCCCGAGGAGAAGCCCGAGGAGAAGCCCGGCGAGAAGCCGGCGGCCCTCAGGGACAGCGGCATTGCCGGCAGCATGGGCAAGCGCCGCTACGGCACCAGGCCCAAGGACGCGCCGCCGGCGCCCCCGGTGGAGGCCGGCCTTGCCGGCAGCATGGGCAAGCAGCGCTACGGCGCCAGACCCAAGGATTCGCCCCCCGAGGAAAAGCCCCGGCCGGTAAAGAAAAAGAGCGCCGACAAGGGCCGCATCATCGCCGTCTCTCTGACGGTGCTGGCCCTGGCGGCCTCGGTGCTGCTGGTGTTCTGGGACGCCATCTTCGGCAGCGCCAAGCTCTACGGCGCGGGCATCGGCGGCTACATCAACTACTACCGCCCCGTGGAAGAGGAAGAGATCGTCGAGGAGGACGGCGTCCGCTATGTGGGCGACCAGATGGTCATCGTCTCCGGCTTCGGCATCTCCTATGACGAGATGGAGGACTACTTCCTGGAGCAGGACATGGAGATCATCGGCTATGTGGAGCTCATCGACGCCTACCAGGTGCAGCTGAGCCAGTCCTACACCCTGGCCCAGCTCCACGACATGTGCCGGGAGCTGGAAAAGGATCGGCATGTGGACTCCGCCACGGTGAACGCCGTGTGGGAGAGCGACAGCTTTGCCGTCCCCTCCGACCCCTGGGACGGCAGCGCCAACTGGAACCGGGCGGAGCCCTACAGCGCCAACTGGGGCGTGGTGGCCATCCACGCGCCGGAGAGCTGGGAGCGCTGGGAGCCGGCGGAGGTGCGGGTCGGCGTGCTGGACAGCATGTTCGACGAGAACCACCGGGATCTGAACTTTAGCATGACCAAGGGCAACGAGATCTATAGCCGCACGCCGGACAACGACAGCAAGGCCCACGGCACCCACGTCTCCGGCACCATCGGCGCCGTCCACGACAACGGCCTGGTGGCGGCGGGCGTGGCGGAAAACTGCCGGCTCTACGGCTACTCCGCCTCCAGGTACCAGACCACCATGGACGAGGTCAGCGCCATGGCGGAGCTGGCCGCCCAGGACGTGCGGGTCATCAACTACAGCATGGGCCTCATCGACGAGTACCGGGATGCGGCCATCGAGCGCAACGGCGTGGAGCGGGACATCTATTACCACTATGCCGCGGCCTTTTCCCAGACGGCTATGAAGCATCTGCTGCGCAAGGGCTATGACTTCGTGCTGGTCTGCGCGGCGGGCAACGACCCTGTGGAGGCCGTGTGGGCAAGCGAGTACGCCTACATCACCGACCCGGAGATCCGGGATCGGATCATCGTGGTGGGCGCCGCCCAGGTGGATGGGGACGGACGCTACTCCCTGGCCTATTTCAGCGCCCGGGGCAGCAGAATGGACGTGGTCGCCCCCGGGGTGGACATCTACAGCACCATGCCCGGCGGAGGCGGCGGCTATATGAGCGGCACCTCCATGGCCACGCCCCACGTCACCGGCGTCACCGCCAGCGTCTGGGCCATGGCGCCGGAGCTCAGCGGCGCGGAGGTCAAGCGCATCGTGGTGCGCACCGCCAACATCCCCGTCAGCGGCAGCAGCGTGGGGATGATCAATATGGAGGCCGCCATGGAGGCGGCGGAGGCTGCCGCAAGATAACAGGCAGAGAAGGAGAGAGGCATGATGCGCTGCACGAATTGCGGTTCGGAGATCCCGGAGGAGACCCGGTTCTGCCCCTGGTGCGGGGCGGAGGCGGAGCCTGCCCGGGAGACGCCGGAGACCGCGCCCGAGACAGCGCCGGAGAGCTCGGCGGAGAGCGAGGCGGAGCCGGAAACGGCTGCGGAGCCTGTCCCCGCGCCGGAGAGCGCGGTGCCCGAGACGGAGCCGGAAAGCGCCGCCCAGCAGGAAGAGAGCCCGGAAGAGAGCCCGGAAACCCCTGCGGAGACGCCGGAAGCGCCCGCCGCCCCCGCGGAAAAGCCGGAGCCGGTCTGGCAGAGGCTCCGGAGGCGGCTGCAGACCCGGAGGCAGAACAGGCAGCCCCTGGACAGGGAAAAGCTGCGGCATACCCTGCGCGTCATCGGCAGCGTGCTCACCGGGCTGGGGCTGCTGGCGCTGCTGGTGGTGGCGCTGGTGCTGATCTATATGAATAAGGAGGCGCGTAAGCTTCCCGCCGGGGAGGAGACCCTGCCCCAGCAGTCCAGGCCCGAGCCCATCAATTTCTATGCCCAGGCGGATCCCGGGCGGATCCGCAGCGAAGGCCAGGTGCAGTACGTCTGCGACGAGCTGGTGGCCGTCTCGGCGGAGGGAGTCTCCTACACGGAGATGGAGCGCTTCTGCAGCGAGAGAAACTACCGGGTCGTGGGCTATGTGGAGCTGACGGACACCTATCAGCTCCGCCTGCCGGAGGTGCACACCCTGGAGGGGCTGGAACGCCTTGCCGCGGAGCTGGAGCAGGAGGACATGGTGGACTGCGCCATGCCCAATGTGGCCTGGACGCCCGGCGCCTTCGCTATCCCGGAGGATCCCTGGGGCGGGCAGCTCAACTGGGAGGCCGCCGTCCCCGATACGGACAACTGGGGCCTGATGGCCATCCGTGCGCCGGAGAGCTGGGCCCTCTGCGCCCCCGGCACGCTGCGCATCGGCATCCTGGACGGGGGCTTTGACTCCCGCCACGAGGATCTGCGCTTTGCCTCCCTGCGCCGGAACACCGGGGAGGGCCGCGGCGAGGGCGGCGAGGCCCTTCTGCTGCGGGAGCACGGCACCATGTGCGCCTCCGTTCTGGGCGCGGTGCAGGGGAACGCCCTGGGGCTCAGCGGCACGGCGCCGGACTGCGCCCTCTATGCCGTCGGCTCCGGCGTCTGGTGCGGACAGATGGATCTGCTCAGCGCCATGGCGGAGCTGAGCGGGGAGAATGTGAAGGTGATCTGCAGCACCCTGGGCTACCGGGAGGAGCTGGCCGCCGCGGCTGCCGCGGGCCAGACCGAGCTGCAGCACTGGTATTATGAGCGCCCGGGCCGTCTCAGCGGCCTGGCGCTGCGGCGTCTGCTGGGGAGGGGATATGACTTCCTGCTGGTCTGCCCCGCCGGCAACAGCGCGGAGCTGGACGCCGGCTGGAGCGGGCTCTTCGCCTGCATCAGTGATCCGGAGCTGCGGGAGCGGATCCTGGTGGTGGGCGCCGCCGGCCTTCAGCAGGACGGCAGCCTTGTCCGGGCGCCCTTCAGCAGCGGCGGCGAGCGGGTGGATCTGCTGGCGCCGGGGGTGCAGGTCTTCTGCGCCCTGCCCGACAACACCTACGCCCGGCGGGACGGCACGTCCCTGGCGGCGGCCCACGCCGCCGGCGCCGCGGCCTGCGCCTGGGCGCTGGATCCCGGCATGAGCGGGGCGCAGCTGCGCGCGCTTCTGAGGGAGACGGCCCGGACGCCGGTGGAGAACAGCCAGGTCGGTCTGCTCAACATGGAGGCGGCGCTCTCCCAGGCGCGAAGCGCCGGCGGCCGGCAGGACGAGCGGGAGCGGGCGAGGGACGCCTACGCCGCCCTTTTGAGCCGGGGTCTGCGGCTGCGCCGCCTCTCCGGCGGCAGCGGCGGAGAGCTGGACGCCCAGCGCTACCTGCTGCTGGACATGGACGGCGACGGCGCGGAGGAGCTGCTGGTCTACGCGCTCCATGAGAGCGAGCGCAGCGCCAGCTTCGCCCTCTACACCTGCCGGGGCGGGGAGGCGGTCTGCATCGCCGACGCCTGGGAGACCTGCCGCTTCTCCTCCTGGTCCAACGTGAGCCTGACCCTGGAGGTCTGGGACGGCAAAAGCATCTACGCCAGCGCCGAGAAGAGCTCGGCGGGCTACGGCGAGTCCGGCGACTGCTTCTATCTGAGCTGGGACGGCACGGAGCTCAAGTGCCTGGAGGAGGATCTGCGGCCCGCAAACGGCGAGCGCACGATCCTGATCTTCAACTCCGCCCTCACCCAGGCCGGTGTCCCCATCGGCTCGGCGGAGGATGAGCTGCGAAGCCGCTGAGGGGAGGAGACCATGCCCTTTTTCATCGTTCGCAACGACATCACGAAAATGCGGGTGGACGCCATTGTCAACGCCGCCAAGCCCAGCCTGCTGGGGGGCGGCGGGGTGGACGGCGCCATCCACGCCGCCGCGGGGCCGGAGCTGCTGGAGGAATGCAAAACCCTGGGCGGCTGCGAGGTGGGCCAGGCCAAGATAACAAAGGGCTACCGCCTGCCCGCCCGCTATGTCATCCACACGGTGGGACCCCGGTGGCACGGCGGCCTCTTCGGGGAAAAGCGCAAGCTTTTGAGCTGCTACCGCAGCAGTCTGGAGCTGGCGGCGGAGCAGGGGCTGGAGAGCGTGGCCTTTCCCCTGATCTCCTCCGGCGCCTGCGGCTACCCCAAGGACAAGGCTCTGGAGAGTGCCCGGGAGGCCATCGAGAGCTTCCTGCTGGAGCGGGACATGACCGTGTACCTGGTGGTCTACGGGGAGGAGAGCCTCACCGCCTCCCGGCAGGTCTTCGCCGAGGTGCGGGAGTACATCGACCGGGAGTATGTGTGCGAGCACCCCTACCGCCGAAACCGGCGGGAGGAGGACGTCTTCGGCGCCGACGCCACCCTGTTTTCCACGGAGGAGGACGCCTGCGCTTCTGCCGCGCTGTTTTCCGCGGAACGCGAGGAGGCTGCCCCCCAGGCCATGGCGCCCATGCCCGCGCCAAAGCCCAGACCTGCGCCCAAGGCGGCGGAAAGACCGGCCAACAGCTTCCAGGCGCCGATGGCAAGCGCTGCCGCTCCGGGCTGGCGCTTCGGGCAGTTGGACGAGAGCTTTCAGCAGATGCTGCTGCGCAAGATCGACGAGCGGGGCATCACGGACGCGGCCTGCTACAAGCGGGCCAACATCGACCGCAAGCTCTTCTCCAAGATCCGCAAGGACGTCCACTACAAGCCCTCCAAGCCCACCGTGCTGGCCTTTGCCGTGGCCCTGGAGCTGGGGCTGGAGGAGACGGAGGAGCTGCTGGAAAAGGCGGGCTTTGCCCTGTCCCGCAGCAGCAAATTCGACCTGATCCTGCGCTATTACATCGAGCGGCATGTGTACGACGTGTTCAAGATCAACGAGACCCTGTTCGAGTTTGACCAGGCGCTGTTGGGGAATGTGTCCTGAAGAAAAAATGCCCGCACCCTTGCAGGGAACGGAAATTCCTGGTAGGATAGAGACAGACCCGGCCGACAGCGCCGGGAGAGAAGGAGATCGTCATGAAGCTGACCAAGATCGTCATCACCGGCGGCCCCAGCGCGGGCAAGACCACCGCCATGAGCTGGGTGCAGAACGCCTTTTCCAAGCTGGGCTATACCGTGCTCTTCGTGCCGGAGACGGCCACGGAGTTCATCACCGGCGGCGTCGCCCCCTGGACCTGCGGCACCAATCTGGACTACCAGAAGGTGCAGATGGAGCTGCAGCTGACCAAGGAGCGGCTCTTCGAGAAGGCCGCCCGCACCATGAAGGCCGAGAAGGTGCTCATCGTCTGCGACCGGGGCGCCATCGACAATAAATCCTACATGAACGACGAGGAGTTTGCCGCGGTGCTGCGGGAGGTGGGCAAGACCGAGCGGGAGCTGCTTTTGAGCTACGACGCGGTGTTCCACCTGGTCTCCGCCGCCAAGGGGGCGGAGGAGTTCTACACCTTCGCCAACAACGCCGCCCGCTATGAGTCTGTGGGCCAGGCCGTGGCGCTGGACGATCGGCTGATCGCCGCCTGGCAGGGCCATCCCCACCACTGCATCATCGACAACTCCGTGGAGCTGCGGGAGAAGCTGAAGAATCTGATCGCCGCCATCCGGGACTTTCTGGGCGAGCCTGCGCCCCCGGAGATCGAGCGGAAGTTCCTGGTGGAGATGCCGGAGCTTACCGCCTTGGAGAAGCTGCCCGGTTTCCGCCGGGTGGAGATCGAGCAGGCCTACCTGCCCACCACCAACGACGAGCGGCTCCGCATCCGCAAGTGGGTGGAGAACGGCCAGGCCATCTACTACAAGACCCGCCGCCGCCATGTGAACGGCCAGCGCATCGAGGTGGAGGAGCGCCTGACCCAGCGCAGCTACAAGGAGATGCTGGAGGAGGCCGGCGAGGCGCTGCAGCTGCTGCGCAAGACCCGCTACAGCCTGCAGTACGACGGGCAGCTGTTCCAGCTGGACGTGTACCCCTTCTGGGCGGAGCAGGCCGTGGTGAAGATCGAGCTCAACGAGGAAAACGGCGAGGTGCGCCTGCCGCCGGAGCTGAAGCTCATCCGGGAGGTCACCGGCGAGCGGGCCTACAAGGACTACACCCTGGCCGCGCTGATGAATTCTTAAGATTTCATAAAACGCCTAAAAAGCGCCCCGGGCACTTGCGATTTGGGGAGATTTGGGGTATAATACCCGGAGAACCAGAGATTGGGAGGATAAGAATATGAAAACGATTCGTTCTATGCTGGCGCTGCTGCTGGCAGTGCTGCTGCTGGGCTCCCTGAGCGTCGTCGCCTTTGCCGAGGACACCGAGCCCAAATACCCCGAGGGGCAGAGCTATACCGCCGAGGAGGGCGAGACCCAGGTCTACACCGTGCAGGTCTCCGCGGGCCCGAATCTGGACGGGGCCGAGCGCACCCGCGACCAGATGCTGAAGGCCGGCTTCGACAGCTTCCTGTATGAGGTGGACGGGGGCTACCGCATCATGTGCGGCAAGTTCCAGTATCGCTACAACGCCAAGCTCTACCTGGAGCTGATCAAGGAGGCCACCAAGCGGGAGAACGCCTATGTGACCGACGTGACCCTGCCCGACGCTGCCATTGAGGACTTCGTGGAGCACTACCAGAAGGATCCCTTCGTGGCCAAGGCCAAGTTCCTGGGCTGGGAGACGACAGACCTGAAGTTCGTGGACATGAATGTCAGCGAGGAAGAGACCGCCACGGTGTACATCGTGCGCTATTCCGGCGGCGCCAACTTCAAGGCCGCGGAGGCCCGGGCCAAGGAGCTGACGGAGCAGGGCTTCGACGGCTATCTGATCAAGGTTCCCTGCTGCTACATCGCGGCAGCCGGCGCCTTTGACAACTGGGATGACGCCTATGCCCTCTGCAAGCAGATCCGAGAGACCACCGGCCGCATGGGCACCGGCGTGCAGGAGTTGAAGCTGCCCGCCTCTCTGCTGGGCTGATGGAAAGCTGAATCGAATATGTGAATATGAAATCCGCCCGCCGGGAAACCGGCGGGCGGATTTTGTGCGCAGACGATCCTCATACTAATACCTAATAGAAATCTTTGATTCTTTCCGGTCAGAATTGCGTCATGCTTCGTTGCTTCCCTTGACCATATATCTCCATTATGCTCTGCGGGAAGCGCCTCGCCTGTCACAATTCTGCCTCGGAAATCTTCCTAAAGCTTTCTATCAGGTATTAGTATCAAATATGTCATTGCAAGTCGTAGGGAGCGATCCCCTGATCGCTCCGCCGTTCAAACGATCCGGAGGCATGTGGGCATGCCTCCCTACGGCGTGGCAATGACAGACGGGGCGACGTCCGTCCGCGCCGTAGGGGCGACCCTTGCGGTCGCCCGCGTGTCGGATCTGGGCGCGGGTTACGGGCGACCGCAGGTCGCCCCTACGGGGAAATGTCCGTCCGCGCCGTAGGGGACGGCGTCCTCGACGTCCCGTTTGTCGGATCTGGGCGCGGGGCGGCGGGCGATTCGTGAATCGCCCCTACGGGGACGGGGGACGGATTGCCACGCCAGTGACGTCGGTCACTGGCTCGCAATGACAGGGGGGACGGGGGCGGCGGGCGACCAATGGTCGCCCCTACGGGAGGCGGAGAGCGCTGTATAAACGAAAACATCGTAAGGGCGGCAGTCCTTACGGTATTCTTCACTTCGGAGCTTCGTATTCCAGCAGCTCGGTGAGGTCACAGTGGAGCACACAGCAGACCTTGGCCAGAAAATCCAGATCCGCCATCTGGATACATTCGGAGCGGTAATAGCGGTCGATCACATCGTACTTGACGCCGGTAAGAGTGCGGAGCCGATTGCGGGTGATCCCGCGGGAATCCAACGCTTCCCGAAGCTTGACGCGGACACAGCCGTATTCCTTCGTGTAAAAGGTGACGATGCCGTTATAATCCTCCATTTTATCACTCCCTTTTTTGGCATTATAGCAAATGAAAAATCTCTTGACATTACCCATAAATGAGTAGTATTTTAAAAGAGAGTACCCAGAAATAAGGGTATCCATACTTGGAGGTAAAACACATGGCGACACAATGGAAAAAACTATTGTCTCTGTTGCTTTGCCTGGTACTGATGGCGGGGCTTTTCCCCGCGTCCGCGCTGGCGGAGGCGAGGACTGCGGCGCGCGTATCGGCGGGCGGCAGGATCGGGGACCCGGAGCTTCCGGTCCCGTCTCTGGAGCCGCGGCCCTTTGAGCCGGGCGAGGATTTTGACGAGGACGCGGAAGAGCCGGTGGACTATTTCTCGACCTTTGACGAGGAGAGCGGCATCAACGTGGTGGTGGAGGCGCCCATGGGGTCGCTGCCGCTGCTGGCGGAGGTGCGGGTGCAGCCCGTGGACCCGGAGGCTGTGCAGGACGCGGTAGAGGGTCTGATGGACGGCGGACAGGAGATCCTGGTGGCCATGGACATCTCCTTCTGGCTGGGGGACGACGAGATCGAGCCGGAGGAGCCGGTGCAGGTTCGCGTTGCCGCGCCGGAGCTGGAGGGCGCCACGGAGCTGAGGCTGGTGCATCTGCCGGACGAGGCGGAGCCGGAGTCTGTGGAGCTGATCCCGGATGCGGAGCTGGCTTTCGCGCTGGGCACCAACGAGATCGCATTTGAGGCGGAGAGCTTCTCCGTCTACGCCGTGCTGGGCAAGGCCCCCGCGGCGGACGATCTCACGGCGGACGGAAATGGGATGAGCATTTCCATGACCTATAACGGGGATCCCGTACCCGATACCGGTTACCTGCAATATGATGCCCATATAGAGGGGCAGCTGAGCATCCATGTGACCATGCCGGCCGAGGCCGCTGCAAAAACCCTGGTGATTCAAGTGCCCACCGGCTGGAGGATTACGAAATATTCCGCCGTGGAGGGAACGCCTGCCATCAACGGCGTGGATACGATCACGATCGACAATGAGTATGCGCCTTATGTGGCATCCTCCAAGCTCGAGGCCTATGACGATGGCGAAGCGACCGTGCAACAATACGGTGACGTTACCGTGACCGGGACGGACTGGGCAAGCCAGTTCCTGACGGGCTATGACCGTAACTATTGGATTGGAGAATATAATTTTGGGAAAGTCAGGACATACGGCGGCACGATCACCTATACCTTCACTGAGAACGCCGGAACGGTGAATCTGAACGTGAATCTCATTCCCCAGGCGGAACTGTTTGTTCGGCGTACGACTTTGGAGGTTGGACCTGTATTGTTGCCGGATGTAAAGGCCGTGCTGACCTGCGGAACTGAGACATGCACGAAGTCCTTTTCTTGCGTAGCCACCAATGTCGCAGTTCAGAAGCTCTCCCTGAAGAGTCCGTCTATGAATGTGGGGAGCGGCACAGCAGGGCGGTCCGAACGCATAACAATACAGAGCGCCGCCTACGGATGGTCGGGCATTACGGGATTATCAACCGGTGTAAGACTGCTGGATAATTTTACGATAGAGATTTCGTATCCGGAGGGCGTCTTTTATGACGGCTGTGATGACGGCAAGGGAGGGACGAATTATCTGCCGGATGCGGTCTCGGTCGAAGAGGATCCGGTGCTGGGCGGCGGCAAGGTCATCCTGACGGGTCACCACAAGGCTCTTCGCCATAATCCTGGAAACCCACTGTTTTCCCTGTATTTTTATGCCAAGACCGGCGCGGGCTATCAGGACGGCGCCACCAAGACCTGGACGCCGGGAGAGACGATTCCCTTCACAATAACAAAGGCCCAAGCTGAAAGGGCGGGCTATACAGACATCTCGATTATGCCCACTGTAACCGGCAAAATCTGGAAGCGGACAATCATCGACAGCGGCAACAACTTACTTATCCAGATCCCGGATACCCACCGGAACCGCACGGATCTGGAGGAGAAGTACGGCTATGAGAAGGATTTTGCTCTGGCCGGCACCAGCATGACCTGCGGTTACAGTTACTCCAACGTGCACTTCCGTATTGTCAATATGGACAATAAGCTCGGCCTCACCGGCCTGCACCTGCTGGGCGAAAATGTCCATGACGTGGTCGTGATAACGACGACGGGAAGAAGGATCGAGATCGGTGCAATCAACCAGCAGAATCCCACTTCCGCCGATAACAAAAGTGAGTGGCTTTACCCCGGCGCATACGATCTCGGAGACAGATTCAGCCTGGCGGAGGGCGAATACATTGCCGAGTGTACCTATACGGCTGACGTTATGCAGGGGACCTATTTCATGCACCATGCCTATCACGGATTCAGCTCCTATGGCAAGTTCGTGAATGGCCAGGAGGGAGGGCTGGAGATCTCCGTTCTGGATCAGGCGGGGAATGTTGCAGTCAATACAGAGGGAGAGCTCATTATCGGCCACGCCACCGTGACACCCAAGCATGTCAGGGTCGTGCCTGGGAATTTCTCATGGGTGGTCACGCAAAGCAAAGAGACCGAAAAAATAGATGATTTCACTAACGATAAAGTGACACTGTTTTATCCGGGCGATACGATCTACTATAAGATGAGATATGAGAGCTCATACGGCACCCTGTGGTCAGAACCAGAAATGGATAGCCAAAACACCCTGATCGACCCGAAGATCGTGATCGCGGTGCCCGAGGGCATCGAGCTGGACACCTCTTCGGTGGAGGGCTGGTCGCCCGCCGGCAATCACGGCGAAGAGGTGTTCCCCCTGGTGCAGGAGGGCACCGCCTATACCCGGACGGTGGACGGCATTACTTATCGCGTCTATACCTACGTTGTAAAGGACCCGCTGGATCTGGTCGCCCGGGATCATTGGTATCCCTATCAGACGCCTGTTGCGCCGTCCAAAGAGACTAGATTCGTCATACGCTATAGGGCCAAGGTGCTTTCCAACTGCCCGCAGTATACCATCGACAGTTATACGGGAGTGATGATGGATGTTGGCCCGGACGTACTTGCTACTGACAATACCTGCGAGCTTACCGAGGTGGAAGAAAACTGGGGAGAAAACGGCTATGGGTTGGTTCGTCAGAGACATCAAGATGTGACCCAGTACTTCATCAAGCCCCTGATCGGCCTGAATATGAATCTGGAGATCCGGCCGCAGAACAGCTCTCTGCCATACCGCAACTACACCGGTGCGGAGAACTCCATCGTGAAGGTGCAGGAGGGGCAGCCGGCCGAGGTGAAGTTCAGCTACGAGTCCACCTCCGAATCGGAGTCCTATAAGAATACCGACATCTATCTTCCCATCCCGAAGGAGGGGACATCCTACCACTATCTGACCAATCTGGCGGACAATGTGGTGGACAATACGGAGCTCCACACCTTCGCTTTCAGCATGGATCTGATGGGCGCGGTGAACATGGTCAGCTCGGATAATACGCCGTGGACGACCTACTACGCGGTGGACGCGGTGGACAATCCCGTCAAATACGACGACGTGCCGGAGGCGGAGCGCGACAGCTGGGAGCCGGTGATCGTGACCCGGTGGTACACGGCGGAGGAGCTGACGGCGGCAGGAAAAACCTACGCGGACGTAGTCATGCTGAAATTCCACGCCGAGGACGATATCGAGCCGCACAAAACCGGCAAGCTCGAAATGAGGCTGATGGTAGACCCGACGGCGGAGTTCGACACGCTGGACTTCTGGCGGGGCTATGGGCGGCACTCCCTGGGCAACAACCGCGCCAACTGGGAGACCACGCCCATCATCGCCGCTACCCCCACTTCCGCCACGATGAAGGGAGTCCTCTTCATCGACCAGAATAAAGACGGCGCGTATGTAGAAGACGCGGGCACGAACGAGAAACTCTACGGGGGCGGGAAGTTCTCGGCCGTTTTGAGCCGGGACGACGGCAAAATGGAAAACGTGGCCGTCACGATGAACTCCGACGGCACCTTTGAGATCATGGAGGGCAATTATCCCTACTACCTGAGGAAGGGCAACTATACCCTGACCCTGACCAGGGCGGTCGACGAGACGCATTACAGCTATGAGCTGGTAGAGTCGGAGACGGCGAGCGCTTGGGGAGGTTCCTTCAATACCAGCTCCTGGTACAACGACGTAAAGAACCAGAATGTGCATGAGCCGACTGCGAAGATCTTCTTCACGGTGGACAAGTCCGGCACCCTCGTCGAGAACGTTTTCACCCCGGAGATTTACGCCTTCGGCGTGGGACTCAGCGAGCCGTACTTCTTCGTCTACCATTCCGGCGACAACACGGTGGAAAAGATCTACATGTCGGACGAGCGGGTCACCAGCGATGAGAACGGTTTCCACTTCGATATCGCAAACGAGACAAAGGATACCTTCCTCTACGGCGGATACTACAGCAGGTACAGCGGCGTTTCCGATAATTACAATTCCCAGGCGCTGAGCTACGATGAAACCGGCTGGAGCAAGGACGAGGGCGGCACGCCCTACGGCGGAGCCAAGGCAGTGTGGAAGGGCCCCCGGGCCTATACGGAGAACGGACTTCAGATGGCCCCCAAGGTGGGCGAGACCTACTATCTCAAGGAGGTTCCCGAGGTCAAGTACCTGCAGCCCTACCTGCACTACACCTACAAGAAGCCCGACGGGGAGATCACCCGCGCATGGGCCATCTCGGCCATCGACGACCTGAACTATCAGCAGGCCGGCTTCGTGATCCTGGACAAAAACAACAAGGCCACCATCTGCGACACGCTGGCGGTCACCGCGACCGGCAACAACAGCACCGTGATCCTGAAGCCCGAGACGGTGTTCCAGCGCCGGGGCGTCACCGAGGGCTACCTGGATTACCTGCAGGTCTACGACTGGGACGGCGAGGGGAACCTGCTGCAGGAGGGCGGCACGATCCTCCAGTACTGGGTCACGCCGGACGGCCTGATGGTCACCGGCGTCACCAGCCGTGTTGTCACCCAGATCACCAACAAGAACACCATCACCCGGACAGATACGCCTGTGAAATCCACCATCGAGACGTTCAGCGGGAATTGAGCGGAAGGAAAGGAGAACGAGCGTTATGGCAAAGAAATTTGGATTTGCGCCTTTGATTCTCGCCTCTTCCTCAGAGGGAGACGGGAATGTGATCGGCCCCGGCAGCGGGCAGAGCACCACCGACCCCTACCCCTGCAGCTTCGCCGACTGGCGGATCCTGTTCGAGGATGACAACAACCATGACGAGCAGATCACCATCGACGACTACGGCATCTGGTGGGCGCGGCAGGGCTACACGCTGGAGATGTGGAACTACTACAACCCCTATGACCCGTGGAACGACGCCTGGGGCCTCATCCCCTGAGCTGAATGAAAATTGTCGCCTGTAAGGCGACCGGAAAAGAACGAAAACCTCCTATACTGTGACCGTAAGCAAGAGACAGAACGCGTCACAGAATAGGAGGTTTTTTATGATGCTTTTCAACAGAAATCGCAGGAACGACAGCGCCGGGATCGGCGGAAGCAAGAGCCCCGAGGCGAAAAACGAGCTGACGGAGCTGGTCTTCATCCTGGATCGCAGCGGCTCCATGAGCGGCCTGGAGGGGGACACCATCGGCGGCTTCAACAGCCTGATCGAAAAACAGAAGCGGGAGCCGGGCAGGTGCCTGGTCACCACCGTGCTCTTCGACAGCCGCAGCGAGACCCTCCACGACCGCCTGGAGCTACAGCAGGTGAAGCCCATGACCGGGCGGGATTACCAGGTGGGCGGCTGCACCGCCCTGCTGGACGCCCTGGGCGGCACGATCCGCCACATCGTGAACATCCACCGCTACGCCCGCCCGGAGGACGTGCCCGCCCGCACCACCTTCGTCATCATGACCGACGGCTATGAAAACGCCAGCCGGCACTTCGGCAGCGACGAGGTCAAGCGCATGATCCGGCACGAGAAGGAGAAGTACGGCTGGGAGTTTCTGTTCCTGGCCGCCAACATCGACGCCGTGGAAAGCGCCCGCAGCATCGGCATCGACGCCGACCGGGCCGCCAATTACCACGCCGACGGGAAAGGCACCCAGGCCGCCTACGAGGCGGTGTCCTGCGCCGTCAGCGCCCGCAGAAACTGCGCCGCTCCCCTCAGCGCCGACTGGAGCGCCGGGGTCAACCGGGACTACGAGAGCAGGAAAAGTGAAAAATGAAGAATGAAGAATGAATAATGAATAATTATGGTGTCGCGCGGAGCGCGACGGATTGAAATTCGCGGCGCGGGGGACGGGGAGACGTCCGTCCGCGCCGTAGGGGACGGCGCCCAGCCCATGGCCGGTCCCGTTTGTCGGATCTGGGCGCGGGGCGGCGGGCGATTCGTGAATCGCCCCTACGGGGACGGGAGATGCGGATTGCCGAGGCCGTAGGGCCGAGCATTGCTCGGCCGCTGATCCGGCGCTTGCTCCAAGGACGGACGACCAATGGTCGTCCCTACAGGGACGGGGGGGACGGCGGGCGACCGCAGGTCGCCCCTACGGGGAAATGTCCGTACGTGCCGTAGGGGACGGCGTCCTCGACGTCCCGAAAGCGTGAAAAGAGCCGGCCCCGAGGCTCGTAAGGACAGGGATAGGGACAATTTCACATCAAAGAACAGCCGCCCGCTTTTGCGGGACGGCTGTTTTTGCGTGTTGTGCGGCGCGGGGGAACCCCTTCCGTCAGCGGCGGGCGTTACACGCCGCTGCCACCTCCGCCTTGCGGTGCCCGAAAAACGCTGCGCACATTCGTTTGCTTGCGTTTTTCGAC